>JBAWFN010000112.1:0-10165 GCA_049591935.1 Terriglobales bacterium
GATTGTTGTACTCCCCGCCTTCAACCAAGACTCGGCCATCGGGCAGCACGGCAGAGGCAAAGTAGAGCGGTGCGTACCCAGACTGCATCGAGGCCAACTGTGTCCAAGTGCCATTCACGTAGCTGCCCTCCAGTGTGGGCGTGAGTCGCCACCAGGTTCCGCTATTGTACTGATGCATCATGACTGTGCCGTCGGTAAGCACGAGGGCGGTGTCGGTCTGAACGGTTGGCTGATGTGTGAGCTTCGTCCAGGTTCCGGTTGCCGGTTCCTGAGCGCTGGCAATCATGGAAGAAGCCAACACCATCAACGCGATTCCGAGGAATCGCAACTTTTTCGCGCATTGCGTTTGCATTTCTGCGGTCTCCTTTGGGGATCTAAAAACGCGGAGTCGTTGATTCATCGACCACAGAATGGGGGAGCGAACAGCTGTGGCAAATCCCAAGCTCCGTCGGCGGAGCATTATACTTCGGGTTCGATCAGGAATTCGAGAATTCTAGAGAAAATTGACAATTTAATTTCATGCACACCGATGTGCATGCGATTCGACGATCTGTGTGCCTGGGAAGAACCGGCACTCTCTCAAACTGCCTTGAGCGTAGAATTCTTCACAATCATATGATTCTAAGACGCCTTACAGGCATTGGTTCTAGGCCGCCACAGTGGTAGTTTGGCTCAACAAATGCAAAATGCGCAGATGCAAGAAAGTGCACAGTCGATTGAGACGCTTGATCTCTGCCGGGTCTCCGTGATCCATGCTTCTTCATCAATCGGTCATGGTGAAGGTTCCCGAGCCGCTGCAGCCGGCACCGGTTCCGGTCAGCGTCCAGTTACCCGCGATCGCATTATTGGTCAACGTTCCTTGGAGGGTGAGCTGGTTCGTCCCGTTGGTATTCCCGGTTCCTGACTGGACTGTCAGTTGGAAAGTGCCAGTGGTGACGCCGCCCGAAGTGCCTGTGGCGGTGAACGCGCCGGTCGCGGTCGTTCCCAACGCAAAGCACGAGGACGAGGTTGAAAAACTAAGGTTGGTGACGTTTAGCCCGCTGCCACTCTGTGCCAGCGTTACGGTGAAGGCCAGAGCCTGGGTTCCGTCTCCGCTATTCAACGTCGCCGACCAGTTCCCGTTGATCGTGCTGCTGGAACTGCTCCCGCAGCCGGACAACGCCATAACCATAAAAAGCATAATTGCAATGCTGAAATGCTTCATAGAATCCTCCACGAAGTGAGAAGAGTTAAAGGTGTTCGGTTCACAGTGCTGCGCATTCCCACAGATTGACCTCGGATCGAGATCGACACGGCTCCGCTTTGACTGCCAAGGAACCCAAACCCTAGATCCGTTGTTATGTTTCGATGTCATAGTGTAACTGGAAAGATGCCAGTTTGCGGAGACTCCAATCGTAAAGATTTGTATGCTAAGGGTTTGCCCGTCCCATACTGCTCCTAACTTACTGCTCTTGGAACCTGCTGCTAATGCCTGCTAAGATCGTTGACCTCTCCCGGGGGGGAGGGTCATGGAGGATTCCACAGTCCCGCGAAAACTGGCCGGCCGCTACGAAGTAAGACAGATTTTGGGCCAAGGCGGCATGGGACTGGTGTATCGCGCCTACGACACCGTGGTTCGGCGCGAAGTGGCAGTCAAAACTATCCTCGACATCCCCGATCCGGCCTCGCTGCAACTCTTCTATAAAGAGTGCGATGTGCTCGCCTCCATGAGCCATCCCAATATTGTCGAGATCTTCGACATTGGCGAGTTCGAGGAAGACGGCAAGAACAAGCCTTACTTCGTGATGCCGCTACTGCCGGGCACGACGTTGGATACATTTATTCGCAAGTCCAGCCATCGGCTCACGGTGGAACGCACGGTCGAAATTATTTCCCAGACCTGCCGCGGCTTGCAGGCCGCGCACGAGCGCGGCCTGGTGCACCGCGACCTGAAGCCGAGCAACATCTTTGTCATGGAAGATGACTCGGTGAAAATCATCGATTTCGGTGTCGCGCACATGACCGACACCCACACCCGGGGACAAAAAGGCACGCTGGTCTACATGTCTCCGGAGCAGATCGAGATGAAGCCGCTGTCGGCGGCGTCCGACATCTTTTCGCTGAGCGTGGTGTGCTACGAAGCGCTCACCGGGCGGCAACCCTTCCAGCGGGCGCGGGCAGACGAGATTGTGGACGCGATCCGGAAACAAATTCCTCCGCCGGCTTCGGAAATCAATCCGGCAGTAAGCCAATCCGTAGGCCGCGTGGTGCACAAGGGCATGGCGAAGCAGCCGTGGCACCGTTTTGCGAGCGCACGCGAGTTCGGTGAAGTGCTGAACAAGGCGTTGCGCAATGAGCCCATCGAATTCTTCGATCCCGCACGCACCCGGCCGCGGCTGGAACGCGCCACCAAGGCGCTGGAGACCGGCGACTACCAGTTTGCCGGGGAAATCCTGGGGGAACTGGAAGCGGAAGGCCACATCGACAGTTCGATCAGCACTTTGCGGCATCAGCTCGACAACACCGTAAGGCGCAAAACCATTGCGCAGCTCATGGAAGCCGCCAAGGCCCGCTTCGAAGAGCAGGAAGACCCGCTGGCATTGCAGAAACTTCAGGACGTATTGGAGATGGAGCCTGACAACGCGCAGGCGTTGTCGCTGAAGAGCCAGATCGAAAACCGGCGCAGCGAAAAGCAGATTGAGAACTGGTACCGCCTGGCGCGCCAGCACATGGAGAATCACGCCTACCCGCACGCCCGCGAAGCTTTGCAAAATGTGTTGCAGCTCCGGCCGAAGGAAGGACGGGTATTGCAACTCATCGCGGAAGTGGATCGCGAAGAGCACGAATACAACAAGCTGCGTCAGGAAAAGATGCAGATTCACCGTGCCGCCATGGAAGCCTGGCAGAAGGGAGACGTCAGCAGCGCGCTCAGTAAGCTGGCAGTGGTCCTGGAACTGGACCGGCGCGCGCCCGACGCTTCCGCTCCGGAGCGCGGCGCCACCTACCAAAGTTTTTACAACGAAGTCCGCTCCGAGCATGACGCGATGAACACCGCGTACGCCGAGGCTAAGAAGCACCTCGGAGAACGCAACTTCGTTAAAGCGCTGGCCACCTGCGAAGCCTACCTCACGAAGTATCCCAACCACGCGATTTTTCAGGCGCTCAAGTACGACATTGAAGAGCAACAGCGGCAGCAGCTTTCGGCGTTCATTGCCACCATTGACCGGCAGGTGGAAGCCGAGGCCGATCTGGACAAACGTGTCAACATTCTGAAAGAGGCCCTGGAGCAGCATCCCGGGGAGACGCACTTCGAGCGCGCATTGCGACTGGTAAAAGACAAGCGCGACCTGGTGAACTCAATCGTCGCGCGTGCCCACCATCATGAAGAAGAAGCTGAGTTCGTCGACGCGATCAACGACTGGGAGATCCTGCGAACTATCTACAGCCAGTACCCCGGCTTGAAGTTTGAAGTGGAGCGGTTGCAGAAACGCCGCGAGCAGCAGAGCCGCATCGAGGCCAAAACACGGTGGGTGGAGCACATCGATACCTGCATGCAATCCAGCGACTACGGGCGCGCCCTGGACTTGCTGCAGCAGGCGAAGGCGGAATTCCCCAACGAGTCCGAACTGGCGGAACTGGAGAAGCTGGCCAATGACGGAATTCAGCGTTCGACAGAGGCGCATCGGCTGATGGCCGAAGGCCAGGAGTTGTGCGGACAGAATCGGGCTGCGGAAGGGATCAAACTTCTGCACGACGCCTACGAACTGGACGAGCACAATGCCCTGACCCGGGCCGTACTTTCGAATGCACTGGTCGAGCAAGCCCGCCTGATAGCGCAAAGCAATTGGCAGGAAGCCGACCGGCTGGCGCAGCAGGCGATCGATTTGAATCCCGGCCATCCTCTCGCCAAGACGGTGCGCACTCTGATCTCCGATCAGAAGCGGGAGCAATTGGTGAGCGAATGCGGTTCCCAAGCCCGCAAGCTGCAAGCTGCAGGGGATCTGACGGGGGCGGCGGCGCGAATCGAGGAAGTGCTGGCGGCTTATCCGCGTGAGCCCCGGCTGATTCAGATCCAAGACACGCTGCAACGGGAACTCCAGACGCAGCGTCGCCAGGCCAGGCGGCGCGATCTCGAAGAGTTACGACGCATGGAGCAGGAAGCCGAGACGCTTGCAGATGCCAAGACCAAGCAGGACCTGGGGGAACGCGTCCAGGCGTTGGCCCATCGGCATTTGGAAGACGAGGAAGTTTTGGCTTCCGCGAATGGCCTGCTGAAACGCTTGAACCTGGCCACGGTGAAGGGAAACAAGCCGAGTCAGGACGCGCAAAGGCCAAAATCGGATGAACCGAGGAAGGCTGCGGATTCGCCGTCGCCTGCTGCCGGCCAAAACACCATGTCGGTCTACTCTCCGGCGACGATGGATGTGCAACCGGCGGCTCAGAGCCCGAATGCGCCACCACCGCCTAAAGCAGGCAAGCCAGTTGCGCCGACGGTCCCGCCCAAGCCTCCAAACAAAGCAGCGCCTGTTAAGTTCCAACTCCCGACAACGATTCCACCGTGGCTGAAGCTTCCAGAGAAACTCTCACGCGGCCAGATGGTGGCAGCGGGAGCCGCGGCGGTGGCTTTGTTGCTGATCTTCGCACTGCTTTCGGGAAATCGCAAACCTAGCACTGCGCCGTCGACGGTCACGCAGTTCAGCATTAAGATTCACACCACTCCCGCCGGGGCGGCGATCCTCGTCAACAAGGAAGCTCGCGGCGTTTCGGACCTGCAACTCGATTTACCCGCTGGAACCTATGAGATCGAAGCGCGGCTGGAGGGCTACCAGCCCAAGACTGCGACGTTCGATGCCAAGGCCGGGGCGGCGAACTCGCTCGACCTTACTCTAGAGCCGGCGCTGCCGGTGGTGAAGCTGTCGTCGGATACTGGCGCCGGGAAGGTCTGGTTTGACGATCAGCCGCCGGGCGATCTTGAAGGCGCGCAGTGGACTCTCGATAAGATCGAGCCCGGCGATCACAAACTCAAGTTTGAGGGGCCACAAGGCAGTGCCTCGTTCAGCTTTGCGGCTGAGGCGGGCGCCGCGCCCTCCGTCAAGGGACCGATCACGGCGAAGGGCGTGTTGGCCGTGGTGGTGAGCAATCTCGGCGGCCGCTTGCAGGTGGTGGCCAGCGATCCCGCCGTAAGACTCAGCATGGATGGGCAACCTCCGGCTGACATGAGTCAAGACGGCTGGCAACTCACGCAGGTGACGCCCGGCACCCATGAACTAACCCTGACCCAGGGCAGTAGCCAGTACAAGCTCGATGTCGACGCCGGTCCCATGCCGTCCCTGACCACCTTTCTGGAGTCGGGCCGGAACGTCGGCACTTTAGTAGTCGTGACCAACGAAGACAAGGCTCGCGTCTTCGTTAACGGCGAGCTACAAAAAGAGAATACTCGCGGAGGCGAGCTGCGAATTTCAGATCTACAGCCGAAGGATTACACGGTAAAGGTCAGCAAAAACGGCTTTCAAGAACTTCCCGAGCAGAAAGTTCACATCCGCAAGGGCGAGGAGCGCAGGCTGGCGTTTAATCTACAACCGCTTCCGCATTTTGGGACGTTGTCGATTCAAGGAGGACCGCCCGGAGCCCAGGTTGTGATCGACCAAACGCCAGCCGGAACCGTACAACCCGACGGAAGTTTCACTGCCGCCAACATCGTTCCCGGCGACCATGTAGTGGAGCTGCGCAAAGACCGCTTCAAGCCCAAGCGGGTGCAGAAGCGGGTCGTAGCGGGAGCGAATGTGGCCATCACACCAGCGGAAGCAACCCTGGAAGCCGCCAGCGGCGAAGTGAAGATCACGTTCACACCTTCGGATGCCTCCGTAAGTCTGAGCAAAGCAGGAGAAGCTCCAGTCAAAGTGACCTCCGCCAGCGTACTCAACCTGGCCCCGGGGTCCTACACGCTGAGCGCGCGCACGGCTGACAATTTGACGCGTACTTCAACGATTGAAATCGTGGCGGGCCAGTCCAAGGTTGTTGACTTGCCCTTAGGGCCAAGCGGAATGTCACTGTGGGACAACCCAGCCGGATGGAAGCCGGACCAGGGAGGCTTCGTCCACAAAGGAGGAGATTTCGTGCTGTACGGCGCGTCCCCCACTTCTGGGACGTTTGTTTTTTCCGCCATGCTGCAGAAAGGCCACCGCCTGCAATGGGTGGTGAACTATGTGGACGCCCAGAATTACATCCTGTTTCAGATGGACGAAAACAATTTCTATCGCAGCGTGCTGCGGAATGGTCAGAAGACGGACGAAGCCAAGTTCCCGTTCAAGAGCGAGAAGAAGAGTTTTCACACCATCCAGATTCACATTTCAAACACGGAAATCGATCACCAGGTAAGAAATGGAGACGGTTGGGTAGGTTTGGACAAATGGAGCGGAACCAATCTCTCGGCTGGAAAATTCGGTTTCTACCTTCCCGGCAGCGACCAGGTAGCGCTCTCCAACTTCAATCGCTACGCCGACCTGGGCGCGCACTAGCTCGCCTGCGGCGAATCGCCTCAACCCATGGATGAACCCAACGCTTACATTGCATAACGCCGGAAGAAGCTGTCTGGCTTCCACTGCGGGCGATGGTCGTCATTGGCGACGCTGATGAGCAAGGCTCTGACAATCTCCTCGTATTTCGCGGCGGCGGCAAGGTCCACCGGCTGGTTCACGTCGTCGGAGGGCGCGTGGTAGCGATAGGTCAGCCAGTCTTTGAACAACTTCTTCTGCTCAGGCGAATCGGGGTCAGGAGCGACGCTCATGGCCACCGACGGAACACCATGGCGAATGAAGTTGTATTGATCACTGCGTACGAAAAGATTGCGCAGCGGCTCAGGGTCGGGCTGAGCTTTCACGCCGAGCGATTCTGCAACCTCGCGTGCGCGATCACCCAGCTCGGATTCGTTGAGGCCTTCCACGGTAAGTACCTTCAGCGGGACGATGGGCAGAAACATATCGACGTTGACGTCGGCGACAATGGACTTCGGTGGAACCGTGGGATGAGCGCTGAAGTACTTTGAGCCGAGCAGTCCCTTTTCTTCGCCAGTTACGAGCACAAGCAGAATGGACCGGCGTAATGTTTCCGGATTCTTCTTGAAGCTGGCGGCCATATCGAGGAGCAGCGCGCTGCCAGAGCCGTTGTCCATGGCTCCGTTGTAAATGCGGTCGCCGTTGATGGGTTCGCCGATTCCGATGTGATCAAGGTGGGCGGAGACCACAACGTACTCATCTTTCAGGGTGGGATCGCTGCCCGGAATCTTAGCAACCAGGTTGGCCGACCTTACTTTCGTGACTTCGACCTTGGTCTTCGCTTCGAGGGAAACCGCGAGGGGAAAATGCGGAAGTGGCTTGCGATCTTTACCCAGAGCGGCGATTTCTGCGAAGGTGTGGCCGGAGCCGGCAAAGAATTTCTCGGCGCTGGCGGGATTGACGGCGGCGGTGAGCTTGGCGCCTTCGGTTTCGTGGAATTCGGGGTAATCGAGATCCATGCTGGGATGAGCGCGGTTTAGCGCGATGCGGGACCAGGGAATATCCATGGAAGCGGGGTTGATCAACGAAACCATTCCGATGGCGCCTGCGGCGCGTAGCACTTTCCAACGCTCAGCCGTCGTCTGGTAATGCGCAGCCAGCGCACCCGGAATTTCGGACGGCGACCCGGAGAAAATCACGATGATCTTGCCGCGAACATCGACGTCCGCAAAGTCGTCATAATTCTTCTCGGGGACTTTGAGACCATAGCCGGCGAAAACCAGTGACGCTTCGACTTTGCGGGCGGGCATGACGCGGGTGCCGATAATGGCGTCTTCCCCCAGCGTGAGCGGTTCGCGTTTGCCGCCGCTGACAAGGGTAAGGCTGCAATCTTTTTCGACGATCTGACGGACGACGAAATTGACCGGCTGGTAGAAGCCGTCGGTGCCCGCCGGCACAGCGCCCGCGCGCTTGAGTTGTTCCACGGCGTAGGCCTGGGCGGCGCGCTCGCCGCGGCTGCCGGTATCGCGGCCTTCGAGTTTGTCGTCAGCGAGGACTTTGATGTGGTCCCACCAGGTCTGGCCGTCGAAATGAGACGCGGTCTGGCCCGCGGCGAAAATCGCGAGCAGCAATACGGGCAGCAAAAGCGATGGCTTGATTTTCATAGAGTCTCCCGCTTGCGAAGCATCTTAGGATAGCAGGAAGCGGCGTGGCGGTACTTCTCGTCTTTACGTGCCACGCTGTAATCACTAGTCCTGAGTAAAGTTGCGGTATAGTGCCCATGACCAACCATGATGAAGCTTTCTCGATTGCTGTTTCCCGTTTTAGTTCTGGGTCTGGTGGGAAGTCTTGCCCACGCGGCCTCCTATCAATACATCCGCATCGGAAATAAGGAAGACGTCCAAACCAAGCCAACCGCCGGGATCGCCATGATGGGCGGGGGCAGCGATTTGGATGAAGCTTTTCGCTGGCTCTGCAACAAGGGCAATGGCGGCGACTTTCTGGTGCTGCGCGCTACCGGAGACGACGATTACAACTCTTACGTGAACCGATTGTGCAAGCTGAACTCCGTTGCCACGCTCATTCTCCCTGGCCGCGAAGCTGCGCAGGATCCGGCGGTGGCTGAGTTCATCAGGAAAGCTGAGGTAGTATTCATCGCCGGGGGCGATCAGGCGAACTACATTCGTGGTTGGAAGGGCAGTCCGGTCGAAGATGCGATTAACGCGGGCATCGCCGCGGGCAAGCCGATCGGTGGCACCAGCGCGGGCCTCGCTGTACTGGGAGAGTTTGTTTACGGCGCGCTGGGAGACCAGCCGGATGACCAAGACCTGGCGTCGACCGATGTTTTACGCAATCCTTATTTCGAGCGCGTCACCCTGATCCGCGATTTCCTGAAGATTCCGCGTCTGGAGAATCTAATGACGGATTCCCACTTCGCGAAGCGGGACCGCATGGGGCGGACATTAGGTTTCCTGGCTCGCATCATGCAAGACGGATGGTCCCAAACTCCGCGCGAGGTGGCCATCGATGAGAAATCGGCAGTGCTGCTGGAAGCGGACGGGAAGGGAACGGTAGTGGGAAGCGGGAAGGGCGCCTACTTTCTGCGTCCAACGCAGTTGCCCCAAGTTTGCCAGCCTGGTGTCGCACTCACGTTCCTGAAGATTGGTGTCTACAGAGTCCCAACCGGGGGACACTTTGACTTTGTTTCCTGGACCGGTGATGGAGGGACAGCCTACTCCCTCGCAGTGGAACGCGGAAGGATCGACAGCACCCAGGCGGACAAATCGATCTACTGACGCCAGATGCCGCAACCTGCGCATTCCTGACCGTCGCTAGAGTCTTTTTACTCAGGGGAGAACAGCCGTGTCCGGCCAAGGGCAAAACGGCGCATGTAGTATTTGACATACTGATGTATATTGATTTCGTTTGCGGCGGTAGAAAGATGCTGGCTGCACAAGCCTGGCTGAACCGGAAACTCCCTCCGCTTTTGCCGGTTTTGGTGGTACCGTCACTTCTTCCGTGCTGGATGCGGCTGTTGCCGTCGGTTCCGGCGTATCTATAGTTTGATTTCAGCGCACCGTACTCTTGTCCGTATTGAGGGAAGAATTTATGAGGACTTCGGCTAAATCCTGGTTATCGCGCGCGGCAGTGATGCTGGTTGGAGTTTCTCTGTTGAACCTTGCCGCTGCTGGACAGGGCACGCCTCACTACCTGGTCACCAATGACGATGGGGTGGAGTCGAATCCACCCATCAACACTACCAGCGTTTCTTTTTACTCAATCGGAACCGATGGTCTGATCAATTTGCAACAAACCGTGTTCACCGGGGGCTATGGCATTGGGGGCGGCTATTTTGGGGCGAACCGTCTGGCTGTCCTCGACAGCAGCGGTAACCAGTGTGTGTACTCGTCTGAAGCCGCGACCGGTGACATCGTTGGAATTGCGGTGAGCACCTTGGCTGTGACTAGCAGTACCTTTGGTTCGGCAAACGATACCGGCGCATCGAATGGCATCGGCCTGGCGATGAACGGCCAGTACCTGTATGCCAGCTACACCGATTCGAGCGACATCGGAACTTTTCTGATCCAGCCGAATTGCAGTCTCAGCTTTATCAATGACGTCACCGTGATCGGTTTGCAAGGCGGCATCATCGACGCCATGGTGGCGCATGGCAACCTGCTGGTTGTGACCTA
>JBAWFN010000113.1:0-3159 GCA_049591935.1 Terriglobales bacterium
CAATCAGGGGAATGGTCGTAATCAGACCCATCCGTTGATGGATCTTCAACATGTGTGTCCTTTTATCCAGCAGCGCCTGCTCCTGTGGGTTTCCCCGAGTCTGCTCTGGAGAAAGACCTAGATCCGAAAGTGAAGGCGCGGTCGTACTGCTGGACGGTGCGTTTGGCAAATTGTCCTGTTGGGCCGACGTGGGTTTGCCAGTACTCTGCTCTTCCAGTTCCAACTTTTCGTCCGGGACTGTGGTCTCGGCCCCACGGACTGTTACGGAAGGGATCTCCACCGTCTTGAAACCTGTTGCCTCAAGCTTGACGCGGTAGTTTCCCGGAGCCAGGTCAAGTTTGTAGGTGCCGTCCGGCCCCGTGGTCGCGCTTTGCATCTGTCCAATCTCTATACTCGTCGCCGTCACGGTTGCATTTGCGACCGCGCTACCAGACGCGTCAGTGACCCTACCGGTCAATGCACTCTTTGCAGCCGTCTGAGCCATTAGGGCCGGGCCCAACATCCCGAACAGAGTAATGACGAGGAGGCGAGAGACAGACTCCCGCCAAAGATTACTCAACATCGTTCACCTCATTCTTATTCTGATCCCGCAATGATCTTGTAAACGCGAAAAGGCACCCATAAAGACTACGTCCACAGCATTACCCCGCCCTTTCCGACAGATGACAATCTGTTCATCCGCGAACTGATCTGCCCATTCCCTTGGAATCGTGAGTATGATTTTGTCTGAGCTGCGGTTCGTAATTGCAACCATTTTGATTTTTCCCACTTCATAGTGAGCACGGTTTCTTTTTGAGTTCTTCGGGCGTCCGATATTACACGAACTTGTCCTGTTGCTCGTCCGGGCTCAAAGGGCGGCTCTCTAAACGTGCAGAACAATCGAGAGTTACTTCGAATGCGACGAATTGTATTAGGGAGCGCAGCATTGGCGGTTAGCTTGTGCAGTGGCCTCAGTGTTGCACAGACGCTGAGGCCACGGCCTTCGGCAGGGACGGCGCAGACCAATGGCGCAGCTATGCCGCTGACGACGGAGGAAAAGGCGGAGGCTGCGCCAGTGACAATGCCGATGAGCCTGGCGGCGGGAACACCGATCAAGGTGGCACTGGATTCGGAGGTGCGGGTTCGCAGAGTGGGACAGGCGGTCCATGGCAAAACCGTGGAGCCGGTGTATGCATTCGATAAGCTGCTGATTCCGGCAGGAACGGTGGTGACCGGGAAAGTGTCGGCGATCGATGCAGTACCGGGGAAGACTCGGCTGCTGGATGCGACGGATGGGAATTTCTCTCCGGTACGGCAGGTTCATGTGCAGTTTGACGAGTTGGTGCTGGGCGACGGGAGGCATGTTGCGATGCGGACTGTAGCGTCGCCGGCGCCGGATGGAGTTCTGCAGTTTGTCTCGGCGAATGAGGAAACGCAGAAGAAAAACAAAGTAGAGGATGCGGCGTCGAAGAAAGTGAGCGCGACACGGCATGAGATTCAGCAGCAATGGAACGATTTGCAGAAACAGATCCACGAGCCGGGGAAGATGCACAAGCTGAAACGGATGGCGCTAGCCCAGCTTCCAGTTCATCCGCAATACATTGACGCGGGAACGACCTTCAGTGCGAACTTACTTCAGACGCTGGATTTTGGGACGGAGACCCTAAAGCCGGAAGCCTTGACTAACATTGGAGCGCCACCTCCGGACGGCAGCGTGGTGCGTGCGCGGCTGGTGACACCACTGAGTTCGTCGACGGCCAAGCAGGGAGAGCTAGTCGAGGCCCTCATCACGGCACCGCTAGTGGTGTCGGATCGCCTGATTCTGCCGGAGGGAAGTGTGATTAAGGGCTCGGTGCTACAGGCTCAGCCGGCCAGGCGGCTGGGACGTAACGGGCAGCTGCGAATCCTGTTTCATCAGATTGCGCCGCCGAACGGGCTGGAGCAGAAGGTCGAGACAAATCTAGAAGCCGTGGCTGTGGCAAAGGACGAGCACCTCAAACTGGACGCCGAAGGTGGAGCTCAGGTGACCACGCCGCGAACGCGGTATTTAACGACAGGTATTCAGGTGATGCTAGCTGCTACGCAGGCGGCACCGGATCGCGACGCCGGACAAGGGAATCTGAGCGTGGGGGAAGCCGGGCACAGCGCGGCGAATGGCGCGTCGGGATTCCGATTTGTGGGGATGGTTGTGGGGTTGGCAGCGCATTCGCGCGTAGTGTCGGCGGGGTTTGGCTCCTATGGAGCGGCGATGTCGATTTACTACCACTTTCTGGCGCGAGGACGCGATGTGGTCTATCCGAAAGACATGGCCATGGTCATCGGGCTAGGAACTCGCGATAACAAGTCAACGGATGCCGCAGGGCCATCTGCGCGGTGTTCAGCGACCGGATCGAGCGCCTATGAATCCAGTGCAATATGTCGCTGATGCCGATTCAAGCTTAACGCCGCTATGGCTGCGCTCTGCAACGGTGCTCTTGGTTCTGTTCGGATGCGTTTCTTTGCGATCGGCGGCTCAGCAACAACAGGCAGCTCGTTCCGTTGTCATCGATCTGTCAGTCCTTCGTGCTCCGCTCCTCATACGGTTCTTGACGACTTGCGTCCAGACGAACTTGATCACACGCGCATCATCGTAACAATACGCAAGATCCCGCGTTCCCCGGCTTACCTTTGCGCTTCAACATCCGCAGCAATCTCCAAAGTCATCTGAAGCTACGCAGAAGAGGCGCTGGCGTTGGTCCGGGGCGGGCGGCTGGTTGCACTCTTCATGCGTGGGGGCAGGGCCTCCTTGGTTTTGGCCAAGGCGCAGTGTTGGTGGGAACCCGGTTCTACAAATTCTTCGATCCGAGTGGGCCTCACTACACCCGCCCAGACAGCATCAATGACAACGGCATGATCGTCGGACACTTTGAGGCGGATGGCAACACAGTAGACCAGGGCTTTGCGCTGCTGTACTAGCGTGCTGATGATGGCCGTTTAAGGGAACGTTTACGGGGAGTCGCTTCCATCGGTGTGCAGCGGCTCCCCATTCACTCAATGACCTCAAAACGTGTAATCGCCTGGTTACAACAGTTGACGATTTTTGTGCGAGCAGGTCGGGTATGGTCGCTACGCCGCAACTGCAGCTTCGCGTACTCCGCCTTGGCTTCCTTCAGGATGAGGATGTGGGGTCGGCGTCCTTCC
>JBAWFN010000114.1:0-5165 GCA_049591935.1 Terriglobales bacterium
CGTCACCCCATAGCTGGTCGCGCCCCAGAATCGGGGGAAGCTTGGTGTCTTTCGGCGGCGGCCCGGCATTATAGGCCGGAACCGCGCCGGCTTGTTGCGACGCCGCCCAGGGGGCCGAGACAACCAAGGTGACCAGAAAAAGAAACGCTACGCTGAGTGCGCGCTGCCACATAGGATCCTCGGTTGGTATTGTACCCGAATTGTGAGGGCGGAGGACTCGATCTGGCAACAGCCGGCTGCACAGGCAAGCGGCAATCCGTATAAAATCAAGAGAACATGTCGCAGCAAACTGATCCTTCCGATCCAACTCCGCTGGCAGTGAGTGAAGGAATTGTGCCAGTGCGTTCGCGCGGGATGGCGGTTTCGGTGTGGCTGCGTGACCTGCTCATCTCGCTGGCTATTTCCGGCTTCATCATCATCTTTGTCTACCAGCCGGTGAAGGTGGAGGGGACGAGCATGATGCCGTCGCTCGAGGACCAGGAACGTATTTTCGTAAACAAGTTTGTGTATCGGCTGGAGCCGATCGAACGCGGCGATATCGTGGTGTTCCGCTATCCCCGCGATCCCTCCAAGAGCTTCATCAAGCGGGTGATCGGCTTGGCGGGGGACCGCATCCGCATCAATGCGGGGCAGGTGTGGGTAAATGGCGGGCTTTTGAATGAAGATTACGTACCGCGCGCGTACGAAGACTTGCGGTCGTATTCGGAGACGGTGGTGCCGCCGGGAAGCTACTTCGTGCTGGGCGATCACCGCAGCCTGTCGAACGACAGCCGCGATTTTGGCCCAGTTGGCGAGAGTTACATCTACGGTAAGGCGGTGTTTGGATATTGGCCGATGGATAAGATGGGGCGGGTACGATAGGACGATGCTGGAGTTTTCACATTGTGGGAAACATAGCGGCGCGGGCGTAAAAGTATTGCACTTGGCCTGAGATTTCCTCCACGAATTCCTAGCTGATTTTCGCGATCCCTGCTAAAATCTATAAAATCCACTCTCCCCGGAGACGCAATGCAAGCAATCCTTGCGCTGGAAGACGGCAGAGTCTTCCGAGGCAAAGGCTACGGAGCAAAGGGCGAATGTTACGGGGAAGTAGTTTTTAATACTTCCATTACCGGCTATCAGGAAATTTTCACCGATCCTTCCTACGCCGGACAGATTGTCGTTCTCACCAATCCCGAAATCGGCAATTACGGCACCAACCCTGACGACAACGAAGCCACCCGTCCGTACATCGAAGGCCTGATCGTGCGCGAGTTCTCGCGCGTGAGTTCCAACTGGCGATCCCAGCAAGTCACCGACGAATTTCTGGAAGGTTTCAAGATTCCGGTGCTCGCCGACATTGACACGCGCGCGCTGGTGCGCCATCTGCGCGACCACGGCGTGATGCGCGGCGTGATCTCGACGCTGGAGACCGACGCGCAGAAGCTGATCGCAAAGGCGCGGTCGATCCCAAAGATGGACGGTATGGATCTGGCGAAGGTCGTGACTACCAAACATCCTTATGTTTGGGAAGTCGGCGAGCGCTCGCATGAGCCGGTGGCAGTGGTCGGCGTGAAAGACGAGCCCGAGCGGTTTCACGTGGTCGCTTACGATTTCGGCATCAAGCAAAACATTCTGCGCAAACTGCGCGGCGAAGGTTGCAAGGTGACGGTGATACCTGCACAGACTCCGGCGGAAGATGTGCTGGCGATGAAACCGAACGGCGTGTTTCTTTCGAATGGGCCGGGCGATCCTGAACCTTGCACGTACGCGGTGGACAACATTCGGCGGTTGATGGGACGCGTGCCCATCTTCGGGATTTGCCTGGGACATCAGCTTACGGGGATTGCCGTTGGCGGGAAGACGTACAAGCTGAAGTTTGGACACCACGGCGGAAATCATCCGGTAAAGCAGTTGAAAAGCGGGAAGATTGAAATCACCGCGCACAACCATAATTTTGCGGTTGATCCTGATTCGCTGCCCATGAGCGAAGTGGAACTCACGCACATGGACTTGAACGACAACACACTCGAAGGCATGCGGCACAAGAACCTGCCGCTGTTCAGCGTGCAGTATCACCCCGAAGCTTCGCCGGGTCCGCACGACTCACATTATCTGTTCAAGGAATTTACGAAGATGATGGAGGAGTGGAAAGGGTAGTGTCTTGAAAGGGCGCGGCTTTAAGCCGCGCCTCCATGAGAACTGATTCATGGTTTTGTCATCCCGAGCGAAGTTGTGGCGCTCATCGAGCGCTACAACACAGTCGAGGGACCTGCTGTCATGAAGCGCCACAGCTATTTCGTGTATATGGTGGCAAGCAAATCGCGGGTTCTATATATCGGAATGACGGGGCACTTCGATCAGCGAATTTGGGAACACAAGAACGATCTAATTGACGGTTTCAGCAAGCAGTATCGCTGTCATCGGCTGGTGTACTACGAATCGTTCGACGACGTGAAAAAGGCGATTGATCGGGAAAAGCAACTGAAACGCTGGAGTCGGGCGAAGAAGGCTTGGTTGATCGAACGAGTAAATCCGACGTGGGAAGATTTGGCTGAGGGGTTGGGGGGAAAGCAGGTTCCTCCACTCGCCAGTTGACTCGCTCCGCTCGTCAACTGACTCGGTCGGAATGACAAAGTTGGAGAAGTTCGAAAATAAATGCCCAAACGCACTGACATCTCGAAGATTCTGATTCTCGGCTCTGGCCCCATCATCATTGGCCAGTCGGCGGAGTTTGATTACTCCGGCACCCAGGCTTGCAAGGCGCTCAAGGCCGAGGGCTTTGAAGTCGTGCTCGCCAACTCCAATCCGGCGACCATTATGACCGATCCCGAGTCGGCTGACCGAACTTACATTGAACCGCTCACGCGCGAGTATGTGGAAGAGATCATCCGCATTGAGCGGCAGATGTCGCCCGGAGCGGGCTTTGCCATTCTGCCCACAGTCGGCGGCCAGACTGCGTTGAATCTTGCAATTGAACTCGCTGACGGCGGCGTTCTCGACAAATACAACGTGCAACTCATCGGCGCCAATGTGACTGCCATCAAGAAGGCGGAAGACCGGCTGGTGTTTAAAGACGCCATGCAGCGGATCGGACTGGACGTTCCCAAGTCCGCATTGGTGAACAACATTAAGGATGGCCTGGAGTTTGCCGGCAAGATTGGCTTCCCAGTGATCATTCGGCCGTCGTTTACGCTTGGCGGCTCCGGTGGCGGCATCGCCTACAACCGCGAAGAGTTGATGGAACTGCTGGCGCGCGGGCTCGACTTCTCTCCGGTGCACGAGGCGCTGATTGAAGAATCGGTGCTCGGTTGGAAAGAATTCGAGCTGGAGGTGATGCGTGACACCGCCGACAACGTCATCATCGTGTGCTCCATTGAGAACTTCGACCCTATGGGCGTGCACACCGGCGACTCGATTACCGTCGCCCCGGCGCAAACTCTCACCGATCGCGAATATCAGATGATGCGCGACGCGGCCATCGCGGTGATTCGTGAGATTGGTGTCGACACCGGTGGATCGAATATTCAGTTTGGCATTCATCCCCAAACCGGACGCATGGTCGTCATCGAGATGAATCCGCGGGTGTCGCGTTCGTCGGCGCTGGCGTCAAAGGCTACCGGGTTCCCGATAGCCAAGATTGCCGCGAAACTTGCCGTGGGCTACACGCTCGACGAAATCCGCAACGACATCACGCGCAAGACTCCGGCCTGCTTTGAGCCTACGCTCGACTACGTTGTCGTCAAGATTCCCAAATGGCAGTTCGAGAAATTCCCCGGGGCGGACGAAAACCTGGGCCCGCAGATGAAATCGGTGGGCGAAGTCATGGCCATCGGACGCACCTTTAAAGAAGCGCTGATGAAGGGGATTCGCTCGCTCGATACCGGCAAACGCATCGGAGGATCGAAGATTGAACCTAAGATCATGACGCAGCGGCTGGTGACGCCGCATCCCGAGCGGCTGGCCTATGTGCAGTACGCGTTGCGGCAGGGCCACACCGTCAAGCAGCTTTACCAAATGACTTCCATCGATCCCTGGTTCCTCTACCAGCTCAAGGAAATCAATGACATGCAGCTGGAGCTTGAGAAGCATCCCATGGAGTCGATTCCCGTGGATGTTCTGCGCGAGGTCAAACGCTACGGTTTTTCCGACGGTCGACTGGCGGGCGCGTGGCGGCTGAATGGACAGGAAAAAGTCCGCCATTTGCGCAAGAAGCACGGAATCAAGCCGGTGTATAAGCGCGTGGACACCTGCGCAGCGGAGTTTGAAAGCTTTACACCATACCTGTATTCGACGTACGAGGATGAGGATGAAGCGGCGCCCACCCAGAAAAAGAAAATCGTGATTCTGGGCAGCGGGCCCAATCGCATTGGGCAGGGAATTGAGTTCGATTATTGCTGCTGCCACGCTTCGTTCGCGCTACGCGACGATGGTTTCGAAACCATCATGATCAACTGCAATCCCGAGACGGTCTCGACCGATTACGACACCAGCGACCGCCTGTACTTCGAACCGCTCACCCTGGAAGATGTTCTCGCAATCTGTGAGCATGAAGGCTCCACGGGCGCTCCGGTGGGAGTGATTGTGCAATTCGGCGGACAGACGCCTTTGAATCTGGCTTTGCCATTGAAGGCCGCGGGCGTCAACATTATTGGGACTTCGCCGGAGTCGATTGATCTGGCGGAAGATCGCAAGCGCTTCAACAAACTGCTGGAAGAATTGCAAATTCCGCAGTCTCCCGGCGCGATGGTAGCCTCGCTCGAGGAAGCGGTGGCCGGAGCGGCGCATGTCGGCTATCCCGTGCTGGTGCGCCCTTCCTATGTGCTGGGCGGGCGGGCCATGGTGATCGCGTATGACGAGGAGAGCGTTGTCCACTATATGAAGGAGGCGGTGGAATATTCGCACGACCGGCCGATTCTCATCGATCACTTCCTGGAAGACGCAATCGAAGTTGATGTGGATGCACTGTCTGACGGAGAGGATGTGGTGATCGGCGGCATCATGCAGCACATCGAAGAAGCCGGTATTCACTCCGGCGATTCCTCGTGCGTGCTACCAGCGGTGGATATTTCCAAGAAGTTGCTGGACCAGATGCGGGAATACACTTTCAAGCTGGCGCGGGCGCTGAAGGTTGTGGGGCTGATGAACATTCAGTTTGCTATCCCGCGCGGGAATGGCAACGGTGG
>JBAWFN010000115.1:0-108571 GCA_049591935.1 Terriglobales bacterium
GTAAATGCTTAAGCAAGCGGTCGCAATCGTGATCATTAACACCGTGAATTGGTGGCGCAACACCCAGCCCAGAGAGACCCCGTATATTTTCAGGATTCCATCAAATACCTTTTGGCCGGCCCGGTAAGCGTGCCCGTGCTTCTCTTCGCCTAGCGGCTTGAGGAACTGCGCGCACATCGACGGTGTCGTACTGAGCGACACCAGCAGTGACACTGCAATCGCTGCGCTCAGCGTGACCGCAAATTCGCGAAATAAACGTCCGACAATTCCACCCATCATCAGAATGGGGATAAATACCGCCACCAGCGAGGTGCTCATCGAGAGTACGGTGAATCCGATTTCACGCGCTCCGCGGAAGGCCGCCTGCACTGGTTTCATCCCCTGTTCCAGATAGCGGGTAATGTTTTCCAGCACCACAATGGCGTCATCCACCACAAAGCCGGTGGAAATGGCCAGCGCCATCAGCGACAAATTGTTCAGGCTATAGTGGAGGAGATACATCACTCCGAACGTGCCGATCAGTGAAAGTGGCACCGCGATGCTGGGAATGATCGTCGCCCGTACCGTTCGCAGAAACACGAACACCACCCCGATCACCAGCACCACGGAAATCACCAGCGTAATTTCAATGTCTCGCAGGGAAGCGCGTACCGTCGTCGTGCGGTCGGAGACGATGGTCAGCTTAATGGCCGGCGAGATTGCCGCCTCAAGTTGGGGCAAGAGGTTGAGCACATTATCCACAGTCTGAATAATGTTGGCGCCGGGCTGCCGAAAAATGATCAGTAGAACCGCCGGCTTGCCATCCGAGAGTCCATAAATGTGAGCATCTTCCACCGAGTCTTCAACCGTGCCCACATCCCCAAGCCGCACTGCCGCTCCGTTTTGCTGGTTGTAAGCCACTACTAGCGGCCGGTACTGGTCGGCGTGCAGCATCTGGTCATTGGCTGAGATCGGCCAGGACTTCTCGGCATTTGCGACCTCGCCCTTGGGCCGGTTCGCATTCGCATTCCCCAGCGCCACCCGCACTGCATCCAGACCGATGCCAAACTTGTTGAGCAAGTTCGGGTCCAGCTCCGCTCGCACCGCCGGATTGGCTCCGCCCGCTACATACACCTGGCCTACGCCATCCACCTGCGCCAGCTTTTGCGAAAGGATCGAGTTGGCCTGATCGTAAATATCCGGCCGGGTAACGCTGTCCGAGGTCATGGACACAATCAGAATCGGCGCGTCGGCCGGATTCACTTTCCGGTACGAAGGATTGCCGGGAAGGTACGAAGGCAACTGGCTGCGCGCGGCGTTGATCGCGGCCTGCACATCGCGCGCGGCGGCGTCAATGTTGCGGTTGAGATCGAACTGCAGCACGATGCCAGTCGCGCCCAACTGGCTGACCGAGGTCATCTGGTTGATGCCGGCGATGCGTCCAAATTGCCGCTCCAGCGGAGTCGCCACCGCCGATGCCATGGTTTCCGGACTCGCTCCCGGCAAGCTGGCCGACACCTGGATGACCGGAAATTCAACCTGGGGAAGCGGTGCAACCGGAAGAAAGCTGAACGCCAGCGCGCCCGACATTAACAATGCCAGCGTCAGCAGCGACGTTCCGATGGGCCGCTTAATGAAGGGAGCAGAAACGTTCATGACCTAGTCTCCCGTCGCCGGCTCCTCAATAGGATTGCCGATCCCCAAGCGTTCGAACTTTCTCGCCAGCCGGTCAAACCACAAATAAACCACCGGCGTCGTGTACAGCGTGAGTGCCTGACTCACCAACAGGCCGCCCACAATCGTGATGCCCAGCGGATGCCGCAGCTCAGATCCCGTGCCACTGCCCAGTGCCAGCGGCAGCCCGCCCAGCAGCGCCGCCATGGTCGTCATCATGATCGGCCGGAAACGCAGCAGGCAGGCCTGGAAGATGGCTTCCTCCGGCGGCTTGTGTTCCACACGCTCCGCTTCCAGCGCGAAGTCGATCATCATGATCGCGTTCTTCTTCACAATTCCTATCAGCAGGATGATTCCGATAATCGATACCACACCCAAATCGTTCCCCGTCAGCAGCAGGGCCAGAATGGCTCCCACCCCGGCCGAAGGCAAAGTGGAGAGAATGGTGATGGGATGAATGTAGCTCTCGTACAAAACCCCCAACACGATATAGACCGTCACAATCGCCGCCACAATCAGCCACGGTTCAGTGGATAGCGAGTTCTGAAACGCCGCTGCCGTGCCCTGGAAGGCGGTGTGTACGCTCGCCGGCATCCCGATTTCCTGCTCCGCCTTGTCAATCGCTTTCGTGGCATCACCTAGCGATTTCCCCGGAGCCAGGTTGAACGAAAGCGTCACCACCGGAAACTGCCCCTGATGATTGACCGCCAACGACGCATTCGAAGTGTTGAGCTGGGTAAATGTCGAAAGCGGCACCTGCGGGCCAGCCCCCGACTTCACATACAGATCTTTGAACGATCCTGGGTTCTGCTGAAATTGCGGCGCCACTTCCAAAATCACGTGGTACTGATTCAACTGGGTGAAGATGGTTGAAACCTGGCGTTGTCCAAAGGCGTCGTAGAGCGTGTTATCAATCTGCGCCGGAAGGATTCCCAACCGCGATGCAGTATCGCGGTCGATCGTCAAATCCGCCTGTAGCCCGCCGTTTTGCTGATCGCTGGCCACGTCCTGCAGTTCCGGTAGAGTGCGCAGCTTGGCCACCAATTTCGCCGACAGCGTGTTCAGTTCGCGCCCGTCGGCGTCCTCAATGGTGTACTGAAACTGGGTACGGCTCACCCGGTCCTCCACCGTCAGGTCCTGCACCGGTTGCATGAACAGCTCAATGCCTTCGACTTGTGCCAGCTTCGGCTGCAGCCGGCGAATGATGTCCGTCGCCTTTGCCTTGCGCTCATCCCGCGGTTTCAGGTTGATCTGGATGCGCCCGCTGTTGGGCGTGAGGTTCGTGCCATCCACTCCAATGAACGATGACAGACTTTGAACATCCGGGTCCTGCAGGATCACCCGTGCTAACGCTTGTTGATGATCGGCCAACGACTGAAACGACACGCTCTGCGGCGCATCCGAAATCCCCAGAATGACGCCCGTATCCTGCACCGGAAAAAATCCCTTGGGAACAATCACGTACAGGAACAGCGTCAGAACCAGGGTTCCGAACGTGACCAGCAAGGTTGTCGGCTGATGCTTCAAAACGAACTTGAGCGTCCGGCCGTAGAACGCGATGACATTGTTGTAGAACTTCTCCGTCGATCGGTAGAACCGGGTCTCACGGGCAGGGTCTTTCGGCTTGAGCAACTTGGCGCACATCATCGGCGTCAGGCTGAGCGAGACGGCTGCCGAGACCAGAATCGTCACTGCCAGCGTCACGGCAAATTCGCGAAACAGTCGCCCAACGATATCGCCCATAAACAACAAAGGAATCAGTACCGCAATCAGCGAAACCGTTAGCGAAACAATGGTGAACCCAATCTGTCCTGCGCCCTTCAGGGCCGCGTCCAGCGGCGAGTCCCCCTCTTCCAGATAGCGGTCGATGTTCTCGATCATGACGATGGCATCGTCCACCACAAATCCAGTGGAAATGGTCAAGGCCATCAGCGTCAGGTTGTTGAGACTGTAGCCCAGCAGGTACATCACGCCGAAGGTGCCGACGATCGAAAGCGGTACCGTGACCGCAGGAATCGATGTGGCCCAGAGATTTCGCAGAAACAAAAAGATGACCATCACCACCAGACAGACGGTGAGCATCAGCTCGAACTGCACATCTTTCACCGAAGCCCGGATGGTTTCCGTCCGGTCGGTGAGAATGGTCACCGTCACGGCTGCGGGCAGGCCTGCCTGCAACTGTGGCAGCAGTTTCTTGATACGGTCTACCACGCTGATGATGTTCGCGCCCGGCTGGCGCTGAATGTTCATGATGACCGCCGGGTCCAGATTCATCCACGCCGCCTGCATCACGTTCTCAATCCCGTCCGTGATGGTCGCCACATCCGACAAGCGCACCGGAGACCCGTTCCGGTATGCGATCACGATCGGGGCGTACTGCTCGCCCGACAACAACTGATCGTTGGCTCCAATGGTGAACGACTGCCGCGGCCCATTCAGCGTTCCCTTGGCCTGATCCACATTGGCCGCCGCCAACGCCGTCCGTACATCCTCCAGGCTCAGCCCATAGGAAGCCAAAGCCGTGGGATTCGCCTGAATTCGCACCGCTGGCTTCTGCCCGCCGCTGAGCGAGACCAGGCCAACTCCGGTGACCTGCGAAATTTTCTGCGCCATGGCCGTGTCTGCCAGGTCCTCGACCTTGGAGAGCGGCAAGCTTTTCGAGGTCAGCGCCAGCGTGAGAATCGGCGAATCGGCCGGATTCACTTTGCTGTAGATCGGAGGGTTCGGAAGGTCCGAAGGCAGATACGTGGTGGCCGCATTGATGGCCGCTTGCACCTGTTGTTCTTCTACATCAATACTCTGATCCAGCCCAAACTGCAGCGTGATGACCGAACTGCCAAACGAACTGGTCGAGGTCATCTGGCTCAGGCCGGGGACCTGGCCGAATTGCCGCTCCAGCGGTGCCGTCACCGAGGACGCCATCACATCCGGGTTCGCTCCCGGATAAAACGTCATGACTTGGATGGTCGGGTAGTCGACTTCGGGCAACGCGGAAACCGGAAGTTGCCGGTACGCCACCCATCCCACCAGCATGATGGCCACCATGAGCAATGCCGTGGCCACCGGCCGGACAATGAAAATCCGTGACGGGTTCATGACGTCGGAGTTCCTGAACCTGGCTTCCCGGAAGGCGCGCTGCTTGAGGTTGGCTGCGGGTTGCCGGACGGTCGTGGCTGCTGCCGTATTTCAATTTTGCTGCCGGCTTGCAGTTTGTCCTGGCCATCGGTCACGACTACTTCCGCCGGCGACAGTCCGCTGGCGATGTTCGCCAGGTTATCCTGCGTGAACGCTACCGTCACCGGACGAATATCGGCCGTGTTGTCCGCCTTGGCCACAAACACATAGGTTCCCTGCGGCCCTCGCTGGATCGCAGCCGCCGGAATCACTGTGCTGTCCTTTCTGACTTCGAGCAATAGGCGGATGTTTACAAACTGGTTTGGCCAAAGCGCGTTGCCTTTGTTGTCAAACACTGCTTTCAGCCGCCCGGTTCCGGTCGTCTGGTCAATCTGGTTGTCGATGGTCTCCAGCTTGCCCGTGTCCAGCTTGGTCTGGTCGTCCCGGCTGTAAGCGTCCACCTGAAGCGTCCCTTGCCCCATGCGCTGTGACACCGCTGGCAGGTTGTCTTCGGGCAGAGTGAAGATGACTGCGATGGGCTGAAGTTGAGTGATCACCAACAGGGCATTGGTGTCGGTCGCGTGGACCATGTTTCCAGGATCCACCAGCCGTAATCCAACCCGGCCACTGATCGGCGAAGTGATGTGGCAATACACCAGATTCAGTTTGGCATTATCAATCGTCGCCTGGTCATTGCGGACCGTGCCTTCCAGTTGGTCCACTAGCGACGCTTGCGTATCCACTTGCTGCTGCGACATCGCACCCGAGACCTGCAACAGGTTCTTGTAGCGCTCGTAATTCAGCTTGGCATCTCGCAGCAACGCCTGATCCCGAAACAGCATGGCTTGCGACTGGTCCAGCACTACCTGGTAAGGCCGGGGATCAATCACCGCCAACAGATCACCCTTGTTTACAAACTGCCCTTCTTTGAAATTTACCTGCTCCAGTTGGCCATCCACTCGGCTCTTGATGTTGACCGTGTAAAACGCCGTAACCGATCCCAGCCCGGTAAGGTAATAAGGCATGTCCCGGCGCTCCACCGTGGACACCGATACCGGCACTGCCGGCGCTGTGTTCGCGCGTGCCGAACTGGGCTTTGGGTCCCCGCCGCACCCCAACCATCCCGCGCACAGCAGGAGAATCAACCCCATAGCGGCACCGGCGAAGACTGAACCGCTCCGGACCCGTTTATGCTCCGACAATTGCCCCATGCATGGGCCTCATTTATGAAGATATGATGGCTTTACGCTTGACCTGGGAACTCGCATCGCCAAGTCTTAGACGCCGAAAAACTGCCTGCGGCTACTTGATTTTACGCTCCCGGGCTGTTCCCTCACCGAACCCAGAACTCCCACAGAATCAATAATATTCCTCCTCGATCTTTTGCCCAAAACCTTTACAAACTTTTACTTTGGTGTATCTGTCGGTTATAGTGTCTCGCGGTTTGCTCTCATGTCGCAGACAAAATCTAAAACCGGGATTGTGATTCGCGACCTCAAAGGCTTTCACGACCTCGAACAGGTTGAAGCTGTGGAGAGGGAAGTGTGGGAACTCTCTGACCTGGATACCACTCCCCTCACTCTCGCCGTCGCTACTCAGCAGGCCGGCAATATCTGGCTGGGAGCCTTTGACGGAGACCAGTTGGTCGGCTTTGCCTTTGGATTTCTCGGCATCGAGGACGGCCGCTGCAACCTTCATTCCCACATGCTGGCGGTTCGCGCGCCCTACCGTAATTCCGATCTTGGCTACCGGCTCAAACTGGCACAGCGGGAGCGCGTTCTGGCCATGCGGATCAATGGCTCTCGCATGATCGAAGTGACTTGGACCTTCGATCCCTTGCAGAGCAAGAATGCGCACCTCAATTTCGCCAAGCTGGGAGTTATTTCCCAGAGTTATAGGATCGATTTCTACGGCCCCGAAACCTCGAGTACCCTGCATCGCAACGGCACTGATCGCCTGTGGGTGAAATGGCCGCTCACCAGCCGCCGCGTGCAAACCCGCCTGCAGGGAAAAGACCCGCGTGCCGAAATGCTCGACGCTCTCCGCACCCTGCAGCCGCTCATCCAGTTCAACGCTAACGGCGAGCCTGCCAGAACCGATTTGTCCGCGGCCCTGCTTCGCCAGAGAATTGCTATCGAGATTCCCAGCGACATCGGATCGGTCGAGCAAAAGGATCCCGCGCTGGCCCGCCAATGGCGCTCCGAGACCCGCTGGGCCTTCACCGAAGCACTGCAAGCCGGATTCTTCGTCGCCGAATTCTGCCGCGCCGTACGTGGCCAGCAAGGCCCGGGAGTCTATTTGCTGGAGAAGGGAACGCTGGAAGAATACGTTCCCGAGCTTGCCTATCCGGCCCACGACTCTCGCTGATTCAAAGTTGGAGTTCCTTGACGAGCTTTGCGAAAGCTTGGCGTCCTTTGCGGTTCATGGCGCCGCCGACCCATCAACTATTCCTGATAGTCGATCCCACATTTCTCTGATAGCATGCTGCTGGCAATTCGGCAGCACCTTTAGGGAGGATCTGCAAATGTCACAGCCGCGAACCCAGCTTATGCCGTTGCTCTGGCCCATTTTGCTTTCATTGGTCGCTGTAATGCCCGCAGCCGCTGAGCACGCTTCCAGGGGACCTGTCCCCGTTTTGGAGGACCATCATGACAGCTCGGCTCGATTGAGCGAGATGATCCGCAGCGCACCTCCCGTAGCCAACTTCCCTCACTCCGAAGAGGCTCCAGGGGAGCAAGCCCGCAGATCGGCTCCTGCGAATAATTTCCCCGATCCAGCCGTGCAGCATTCGGCTAACGGTGCGATCGCGACCGTGGCCGGGGTCAATATTGCGGGCATTGGTGAAGGAGACTACGGCTTTCACGACAACAGTGCAGCGCCCGACCCGACCGGTGCGGCTGGCAAGACACAGTACGTGCAGGTGGTCAATTCGTCGCTCGCGGTGTTTGACAAGACCGGCAAACTCCTGCTGGGCCCGGTTGGTATCAACGCGGTCTGGCAGAACTTTGGCGGTGACTGCGAGAAAACCCTGATTGCCGACCCGGTCGCGCAGTACGACAAGATCGCAGACCGCTGGGTGATCGTCGGCCAGGCAGAACGCTTGCCTTCGGGTGAGGCATTTGGCTACGTCTGTGTCGCCGTTTCTCAAACCTCCGATGCTACGGGTGCGTACAGCCGGTATGCAATGAAGTTTGATGCCATCGATTATCAAAAACTGGGAGTGTGGCCGGATGCGTACTATCTGGGGATGAACGGCCTAAACAATGCGTCGGCGATCTCGTGCGCGCTCGATCGCGCCGCCATGCTGCAGGGTGACAAGGCATCCGCCGTCTGCTTTACCGTGCAGGGTTTGCACACTCTGCTGCCAGCCGATCTCGACGGACGCACCCTGCCACCTGCGGGTGCCCCTGATTACTTTTTCGGAGGAATCAATTCCGCGCCCAATGTGATTCAGCTTTTCAAGTTTCACGTGGATTTTAAGAATCCGAAAAACTCAAGTTTCAGCGGACCGGCAGAAATCGCGGTTGCTCCTTATGAGCCCGCCTGTCCGGCCAGCGGTTACTATCGCGCCTGTGTCCCGCAAAAGGGAAACCAGGTCACCCTCGAGACACTAAGCGATCGGCTGATGTACCGCGCGGCGTACCGCAACTTCTCAGACCACGAAGCCGTTGTAGTGACCCACTCCGTGGATGTCGCGACCGCCTCTAGGACGGGGACGGTAGGCGTGCGCTGGTACGAGTTGCGCGCTGCTGAAGACGGGAACTTCGCGGTATTCCAGCAGGGAACGTACGCCCCAGACGCAAACTTCCGTTGGATGGGCAGCGCGGCCATGGATGGCGCGGGCGATATCGCGTTGGGCTATGGAATTTCCAGCGCCGCGATGTATCCCTCGATTGCATTTACCGGACGGGTTCCGACGGATCCCTTGGGAACCATGGAAAGCGAACGTTTCATCCTGAACGGGCGTAATTCAACCACAGACACGATGTGGGGCGACTACGACAGCATTTCAGTTGATCCCAGCGACGATTGCACGTTTTGGTACACCAACCAATACTACAAAGCCGGACAAACTACGAACTGGAGTACTCGCATTGCCTCGTTCAAGTTTGCCGGGTGTCACTAATGTGAGCGCAGTCAGATTGCCAACCCTTGGAGGAATCCTTGAAACACTTTCGCGTGCTAGCGTGCCTTGTCTCTCTCGTTTTCCTGCTTCCGTCAGTCCTGTTGAATGCGCAAACGCTGCCCAAGAGTCCCATCTCGGGCGGTGTGCTGGCGGCTCGCGCCTATCGGGCCGGCTTGTTGCACCCGCAGGCAGCCAACGGTCTGCTTCCCGGCGGCCAGATTCTGACCTGTAGTCCCACTCCTTGTGCGCTGCCCAACGTGCAGGCATCCGGCGGCCCACAGCCGGTGAACGAAGATCCCATTGCCACAAATCTGAAGAATCCCAAACAGTTGCTCACCGGAGGAAACGATTACAACTGCTCGAATATCCAGGGCTTTTATTCCAGCTCCGACGGCGGTTCGACCTGGACACGCAGTTGTTCGCCGGGAAGCCTCGGTGAAGGAGATCCGATCGTCGGATACGATCTGAGGAACATCTCCTATGCCGGCGGCATCCAGAACTCCAGCGTGGTGCTCTCGCGTTCTACCAATAACGGCCAAACCTGGGGGACCCCGGTCGTCGTCACCACCGCGCTGCTCGGCTCTCTGGCCGATAAACCCTGGCTTGAGATCGATACCAACTCGAACAGCCCCTTCGTCAATTCCCTATATGTCTCGGCCACCCAGTTCGACGGTTCGAGCGACAGTGAGATCTCGGTTTCCCATTCCAACGACGGTGGCAAGACCTGGACGACGAAAGTAGTGGATACCGAACAGACCTTTCCCACGAGCGTGGATCAGTTCACTGACCTGGCCATCGGCGCCGACGGGACGGTCTATGTCAGCTGGCAGCGTTGTCCAGCCAATGGTCCGGCCGGGGATTGCGGCGGAACTGTGGTCAAGATGCTGCTCTCCAAATCCACCGACGGTGGCAACACCTGGAGCGCTCCCGTCACCGTTGCTACCCCAACTCTGGTTCCCGATTCCTGCGGCTGCGGGTTCTATGGCTCCCTGCCCAACACCGACGAACGCGTCAGCAACATCGCCACGAACGCGGTGTTTGGCAGCGGCTCCACCGCCAAGGTTTACCTCTCGTTCTACAGTTGGAGCGGTTCGCAGATGCAGGTATTTGTGGCGGCTTCGACCGACGGCGGCAATACTTTTGGTAAGCCGGTGCGAGTCAGCAACTCGAACAAAGGGGACGAATTTTTTCAATGGGTGAATGTCGCCGCCAATGGCGCTGTCGGCGTGACCTGGCTCGATCGCCGGAATGATCCTTCTAACCTTAAATACCAGCCCTTTGCTGCCGTTTCCACCAACGGAGGCGCAACTTTCAAGAGCGGCGCACTTTCCACCACCATGTCGAATCCGCTGGATGATGGCTTTGGCGGCGGCTTCATGGGAGATTACCGGTGCCATGTGTTCAACGGACGTACGATGTTCGCGGCCTGGATGGACATGCGAACCAACGTTTCCCAGGACGAAGTGGGCGGAGCTCAATTCTGATCCTGATCTGCGGGTAATGATCGGTGTCTGAGCTGCCCCCGGGTTCCCGCCCGGGGGCAGCTCGCTTTTGACTGCGCAACCACAGACTTGATGCTTACTTGTGGCCCTATCGCGCGCCTCCCAACTCATGGTCGAAGCACCCACCAGGGTAAGACGGAAACAATTTAATGACATCGCGAACAAGACTAGATGTAAAATAAGCGCCATTTGCGAGACTCAGCATGGTGGTCTCGCTTCAACATGCCAGGAGTTTGATAATGACCTTTCGTAAGTGGCATTCAGAAATGCAAATTACATCATTGGGATGCGCCGTCGTGGTGTTCGGTGCGCTTGCATTCATCATGATCGCGCCGTGTCCAGTACATGCCCAAACTTATGCAGTGCTGCATTCGTTTGGAAATGGAGAGGACGGGTTAGAGCCCTTTGGATCTTTGTTACTTGATGCTGCAGGCAATTTGTACGGTACCACCACTGCCGGAGGACAAGAGTTTTGGGGCACAGTGTTCAAAATGAACAGTGCAGGCGAAGAGACCATACTGCACGCTTTTAGCGGGTCGCCGGACGGGGCGCAAGCGGAGGGAAGCTTAGTCAGCGACGGTCACGGAACTCTGTACGGGACAACCTTCAAGGGAGGCATTTACGACTATGGCACCGTTTATCGGTTAACCAAAGGCGGCAAAGAAACAGTCTACAGCTTTGCCGGACCTGGAGGAGACGGCGCATTCCCCATCGGAGGTCTGGTAGCCGATGCTGACGGAAATCTTTATGGTACGACATACCAAGGTGGTGCTGCGAACGATGGGGTAGTGTTCAAAATAAGTGCAACAACAGGTAAGGAGGCCATCCTTCACAACTTCACCGGTGGATCGGACGGAATGTGGCCTCAGGCTGGTTTGGTACTGGACAATGCAGGCAATCTCTACGGCACAACTATCTATGGCGGTACTGACAATATTGGAACTGTATTCAAGGTAACGCGGACTGGAAAGGAGACGATAGTGCACAGTTTCACCGACCAACCCGATGGGTCGCAGCCTGATGCCGCGCTGCTCTTCGCGGGAGGAAAGCTCTACGGCACCACCTACTATGGCGGTACCTATGGACATGGAACTGTTTTCTCGGTGGATGCGATGGGAAAAGAGAGCGTTGTTTACAGTTTTCTGGGAGGCAGTGAGGGAGGATGGCCTTGGGCCAGTCTCATTACCGATAACGCAGGCAATCTCTACGGTACTACTTCGTCTGGTTTCTCAGGGAACGGTACTGTATTCAAGATCGACAGGTTCGGCAACGAAACTGTGCTTTACGCTTTCACGGGCGGGGACGACGGTGGTGACCCACAGGCAGCTTTAGTTCGTGACTCCGCCGGCAATCTATATGGAACGACTTTCGGTGGCGGCGCTTATAGTGCGGGCGTTGTTTTTCGGCTGACTCCTTGACAATTGCGGTGTGGATCAACCCATCCTTCACCCCTATCCTTGCCCCCTATTTCCCATTAGAATCTCCCTGACACTCTCACACCGGAGACCTCATGGCCGCGGACCCCACCAACATCGATTCCGTCCTGCAAGAACAGCGCAAGTTCGAATGCCCCGAGCCCTTCCGCCAGCACGCCAACATTAAGTCGCTGGAAGAATACGACCGCCTTTATCGCGAGTCCGTCGACCAGCCGGAGAAATTCTGGGGGCGCATTGCAGAGGAATTGCACTGGTTCAAGAAATGGGACAAAGTCCTCGAATGGAACCACCCTTGGGCAAAGTGGTTCGTAGGCGGCCAGCTCAATCTTTCTTACAACTGCCTCGACCGTCACCTGAAGTCACACCGCAAGAACAAAGCCGCCATCATCTGGGAAAGTGAGCCCGGCGAAGTCCGTACCCTGACCTATCAGCAATTGCATCGCGAGGTGCAAAAGTTCGCCAATGTGCTCAAATCGCTCGGCATCAAGAAAGGCGACCGCGTCGCTATCTACATGGGCATGACTCCGGAACTGCCCATCGCCATGCTGGCTTGCGCCCGCATTGGCGCACCGCACACGATTGTTTTCGGCGGCTTTTCTTCCAACGCTCTGGTTGACCGCATCCACGACTCTCAGGCTGTGGCTGTTGTCACCCAGGACGGCGCCTATCGCCGCGGCACAGAAGTCAAACTGTTCCCCGCGGTTGAAGAAGCGCTCAAATCGTGCCCATCCGTGAAGCACGTGGTCGTCTACCGGCGCACTGGCTCGCAAATCCATTTGCAGCCCGGACGCGACCACTGGTGGCATGAGCTGATGGCCTCGGTCGCGGACGTTTGCCCCGCCGAGCCACTCGACTCCGAACATCCTCTCTATATTCTTTACACCTCGGGCACCACCGGCAAACCCAAGGGCCTCGTCCACACTACCGGCGGATATTCCGTCGGAACCTATGCCACTTCAAAGTGGGTTTTCGATCTCAAAGAAGAAGACACCTACTGGTGTACCGCCGACATCGGATGGGTCACCGGACACAGCTACATCGTCTACGGCATTCTGCAAAATGGCGCCACCAGCCTGATGTACGAAGGCGCGCCCAATCATCCCGAGCCCGACCGTTTCTGGAGCATCATCGACCGCCATCAGGTCAACATTCTCTACACCGCACCCACCGCCATCCGAACATTCATCAAGTGGGGAGAGCAGTGGCCGCGCAAACATAAGCTCGACAGTCTGCGATTACTCGGCTCCGTCGGCGAGCCCATCAATCCCGAAGCCTGGATGTGGTACCGCGAAGTCATCGGCCACGAGAATTGCCCCATCGTCGATACCTGGTGGCAGACCGAAACCGGCAACATCATGATCAGCCCCATCCCCGGCGCCGTCGCCACCAAGCCCGGCTCTGCCACCCGTCCGCTCCCCGGCGTCGTGCCCGAAGTCGTCACCATGGATGGCCAGCCGGTGCCCGATGGTTCCGGCGGCTTCCTCGTCATCAAGCAGCCCTGGCCAGGCATGGCGCGTACCATTTATGGCGATCCCGACCGCTACGTGCAGCAGTACTGGTCGCAGATTCCTCCTTATTACTTCACTGGCGACGGCGCCCGCCGAGACAATGACGGCTATTTCTGGATCATGGGTCGCGTCGATGACGTCATCAACGTCTCCGGCCACCGCTTGAGCACCATGGAAATCGAATCGGCGCTGGTGGCCCACGAAGCCGTCGCCGAAGCCGCCGTTGTTGGCCGTCCTGACGAATTAAAAGGCCAGGCCATCTCTGCCTTCGTTACGCTGGAACAAGGCCGCCAACCCACGCCGGAGTTGAAAGAGGAATTGCGGCGCTGGGTAACGAAAGAAATCGGCGCGCTGGCCCGGCCCGATGACATCCGCTTCAGCGACATGCTCCCCAAGACGCGTAGTGGAAAAATCATGCGCCGTCTCTTGCGAGAACTCGCGACCAGCGGGGAAGTGAAGGGCGACACCACTACCCTCGAAGATTTCAGTGTGATTTCCAGGCTGAAAGAGCAAGATGAGGTCTAGGCGAAGCAGGTTTTAAGCCGCAAAGCGGCGCAAGAATAAAACCCACGGCGCAAGCCGTGGGCACACTCTTACGCTTTTCACGCCGATGCCACGAACCCCCAACCCACTCCGCCGAACTTGCCAACCGCCAGCTCTCGCCCAAAGGCACACAAGCTCGCCGTGCTCGCCGAAATCTCCTCCCGTGCCAGCGCCTCACCAATCAGCGCTTGTGAGGCAGCCTGGCTCTGTTCCAGCAGCGTCCGGGCCAGAACCCGAACATCCTGGTCCGGCGACGAGAGCGCCCGCACCAGTTCCAGCCCCGCATCTTCCTTGCCGAACTGCGACCACACCATCCCGCACAACACCAGATAATCTCCGTACATGGCCAGCCTCCCCGGACTGGAATCGAATCGCTGCTATTCTGTTGTACGTAGATAAGACGCCGGTGGACGGCACAGCGTTGTCAATTTATTGTCAAAAAGTCGCGCAAAAGTCTTGCAGCGGGAACGCTATTCACCCACACCCAACATCACGACCGGCATGGTCGGGATCGTCGAACCCGCCTCCGGCTCAATCGTGATGGCAAACGCCTTGGCCTCGATACCTGCCGGCAGTGGAGGATTCACCACCGTGGCGCTGCCATGCGCGTCCGGCTTGAATACGCCCGCGGGAATCGGCGCGCCGCTGGTTGGGATCAGCCACAGTTCGTACGCTTTCTCGGGCGGTGCCGCCGGCATATTGCTGGCGATGAAGATGAGGCTGGAACGCTCGCGCACATAGATCGCTTTGCCCTGCGGCTGTGGCGGAGCCTTCGCCGCTACCAGGGTCACGCGCATCGCATCGCTGGCGGTAAGCGTGGAGACGATTTCACGCGCTCGCCGCAACTCCACCTGCTGCGCCGCCGCGTTCGACTGCATTCCGGCAATCTGCTGCCGCAAGGCAGAATTCTGCCTGCCCAGAATCACCGCTACGAACACCAGCGCAGCGGCCATCAACGATGGTGCCCATATCCACCACGAGCGCTTCGGAACAGCGGCTGCCCCCGCCCGTCTGGGTTCTTGAGCAATGGCCGTCATCAAGCGCTTCCGCGACCTCGCCGGCGGCTTCGGCCCCGCAGTTGAGAGTGACAGCAGCGCCAGATCACCGCGCAGAGATTCCAGTTCCCGGCGGCACGAGGCACACTCCTGCAAGTGTTTTTCCACTGCCAGCCGCTCCTCGCCCTCAAGCGATCCGAGGGCCAGCAGCGCTAGGTCGTCGGCGAATTGTTCGTGCCCACTCATGTCTCAAACGCCTTGCGCAACGTCAGCAGTCCGGTCCGGATGCGCGTCTTCACCGTTCCCAGCGGCTCTCCGGTCTTGGCAGAAATTTCCGAGTGCGAAAGTCCTTCGAAGTACGCCATCTCCAGCGCGCTTCTCTGCGCTTCCGGCATCCCGCCCAACACCGTGCGCACTTTGCTCATCGCCATCGCCCGGTCCGCGTCCCCAGCCATATCCGGCTCGACCGATAGCAATACGTCTTCCACATCACTCTCCGGACGCCGCTTGCGCAACACATCGATCGACCGGTTGCGCGCGATCACCGCCAACCATGGCGCCAGGTTCCCCCGGCTGGAATCGAACCAATCCGGGTTTCGCCACAATTGCAGGAACACTTCCTGCAACACATCCTCCGCCGCACCCGTATCGCCCAGAACCCGCAACGAAACCGAGTACACCACCGCGGAGTACCGGTCGTACAGCTCCGCCATCGCGCTTTCCTTGCCCGAGCGTATCGCCGACACCAGCGCCGCGTCGCTCAAGCCTGCTCTCGGTTGGGCAGGGGACAAGCTGCTCTTCTCCTTTGAAGTACGGATGGTAAGCCCAAGCTGGATTGCCGGGATATTGTACCTTGGCAACAACCTCTGAGAACTGGGAACTGAGCTCTGACAAACTGGGTTTAGCTTACGCAGGCGTCGGCCGTGCTCCAGCGGGGTGCCCCAATTTCTCGCCTCTTTTGCGAGAAGTGGGGACGCCTCAATTCATGCTTTGGCCGGCTCCGCCACGACCTTCTCGCACTTGTGAGCGTTGAACTGTCCCTGGATGGCAGACTGTGCGTTCCCTTGGCTGGGGTCCCCCGAGAACTGGGCATTGCACTGCTCGCAGACTCCGAGCACAGGAACGTTTCTGACCCGCTTCACGATCCGAAGATTACGCTTAGGCATGGCACAAGTCTCCCACAGGCACCCAAACTTAGCCAGCCCATGAAATCATTGAGGATACATCCTTCGCGGTCTTTGCGATCTCTTCGCGCACTTCGCGGTTAAAAGCCCGTGACCGCAAAGAACGAAAAGCGTTCGCCGCGATCGTGAAGAGAACCTGGGCGGCGAGTTAGACACTACGGTCCAGCCTTCATCGCTACTTCCCGCTCCTCCTGTGTCATCTGCGCCCACAGCACTTCCAGATCCCGCTGGATCCGCACATTTCCCGGATCCTGGTGCAACGCCTTGGCGAACCAGCGATACGCTGTCGGTACGTCACGAGTCACGCAATGCCCGGTGGCATACATCGCGCCCAGCACACTCTGCGCTTTGGCGCTGGACCGGGCCGCTGCGGCCAGCAGGCTCTTGCCGGCCCGTCCGCAATCCGCCGGGACGCCGTGACCATAGAGATAATTTTCACCCCGCGCTTCCAGAGCGTCCGTAGACTCATCCGGGGTCGGAGCCTTGCGCTCGATCTTCCGTGTGACCGGCTGGGGCGCCACCGCCGTTGCAGTCGGCTGTGTGGCTATCGGGTTCGCGGTCGCATCCGGTGGCTTCTCGTCTTTCGCCTCGGGCGTTCGTGCCACGGCATCAGTCACGGCTTGAGTTGGGGGAGCTGTCGTCTGTGCTGTGGGCGCTGCTGTCGTAGCCGCAGATGTGCTCGCTGCAGGATTTTCGACTGGCGTCGGCGGTGCCGTTACACCCGGCGCAGTGGTGATCGTGCTCGGCGCCGCAGTCTCAGGAGTTGCCGTTGCAGCCGAGGGAGTTGCGCCTGCATCCGCCGGAAGATTCTGCGGAGCCTGCCCAATCCAGCCGCGAATCTCGGTCCGCCAATGCCACCCGGAGCCTCCCACGGCCGCGGCCAATATTAAAACTGCCACCCACCCGCGCCAATGGCTGCTGCCCGGCTCTTCTTCCAAGAGATAATGGCCCCGCTCCGGCTCCGTGGGCCCAGCTCCAAGTCCCAAAAGTGAGGGTCCGCTGGTCACCGGCTGCGGGGCCGCTCGCTCCGGCTCGAAAGCCGGTGGCACTGCCAATGGCTCCGGCTCTGTAGCGGTCGACCGTGCCACCCGCTGCGGAGACGGAAGCTTGGCCCCGCACATCCCGCAGAAACTGTGTTGCGCCAGATTCTCGTAGTTGCAATCCTCGCAACGAACAAACATGGATTCCGCCATATACCCAGCCTATGCTACCGCATTTGCCCCATGAGCCGAATTACTTTGGGCATCCCGTGCGGCCTTGTCTTCGGACGGCTCGACGCAGCCCTCGTATTGCCGATGTCTTCCCAAACGAAGTAAGCCCGCCGCCGACGTGCCCGCTAACTTAGATTTACCGCTTCTTTCCCAAGCTGCTGGTTGATCAGCCGAGTCGCCAAAGCCTTCAGCCCTTCGCCAGTTTTCGTCAGCACGAAACCCCGTGCATTTTCAGACCAATCGAGCTTGAAGCTGGTAGCCAGCGCCGAAATCCATATCTGCCGTACCGGCGCGTTGGGAGAGATCACGAAACGAGTGCCATCTTCAAAGGACACTTGCAGCGCCCCGTTCTGGTCTTCGACCTCGATGTCGGCGGATTCCTCGGCGGTGATCAAGCTTTGCTTCAGGGAATCCAGTGCCGCATCGGCATGATTGCGAAAGGCGATTTCATCGAGCATGGAGGGATTATAAACAAGTGTCAGCTCTCAGCCGTCAGCTCCTTTGGGGGCTGATAGTCTGAGAGCTGAAGGCTGAAAGCTACTTCAGTAGATACTCCTTCACAAACATGACCGTAGCGTCGAACTGGTAATCCTGGTTTTTCTTCTTGTTGAAGCCATGACCCTCATCTTTCGCCATCAGCCACCACACCGGCGTGCCGTTCTGCCGGACGACGTTTACCATCTGCTGCGACTCGCTGACGGGAACCCGAGGGTCGTTCAGCCCGGCGATCACGAACAGCGGCTTGGTGATGTTCTTGGCCTTATTCGCCGGCGCGATGCGTTCCAAAAACTCCCGCATCTTAGGGTCGCGCTCATCGCCATACTCCACCCGCCGCAAGTCTTGTCGATACCCGGAGGTATGTTCGAGAAACGTGACCAGGTTCGAGGGCCCGACTACATCCACCGAGCAGCAGATACGGTCGTTGTAGTTGGTGGCCACCGCCAGCGTCATGAAGCCGCCGTAGCTGCCACCTGTAATCATCACCCGGCTGGGGTCTAGATCCGGCTGCGTCTGGATCCAGTCAAGCAAAGTGTTGATGTCCTGGTACGAACCTTCCCGCAGAAAGCCATTGTCGAGTTTTTGAAACGACTTTCCGTACCCGGTAGAACCGCGCACATTCGGATAAATCATCGCGACCCCGAGCTCACTGATGAAATAGTTGTCCCGGTCGTTGTACTCCGGGCGAGACTGGCCCTCAGGCCCCCCATGAATATTGATGATCACGGGATGTTTCCCGGAAAACTTGGACGGCGGCTTGAACAGGAAGCCTGAGATGGAACGAGCATCCCATGACTTCCAATGAATCAATTGCGGCTGCGCAAAGTTGGCCGCGTTCAATCCCCCGGTCTCGCTGAATGTCCACCGTTCCAGTTTGCCCGAAGTTATATCCAGCGAGTACGCGTCGTACGGTTGGCTGGCAGTGCTCAGATTGAACCCGAGTTCATCGCCATGCTCGCGCCATTTCAGGCCAAAGATCACGCACAGCGGCAGCTTCGGTACGGCAATCTCCTTGCGGGTCTTGGTATCGAGAACGTGCAGGCCACTCGCGCCGTCCTCATTTGCCTCGAAGGCAATCCAGCGGCCGTCGCGGCTCAAGTCGAATTCGTCGACATCCCAGCTGAGGTTCGGAGTCAGAACAACCGGCTTCCGGTCCGCCAGATCCATAAAAACCAGCCGCTGAAACTCGGAACCCCGGTCGCTGGTCAAGTAAATCCCCTTGCCGTCCTTCGCAAACTCGGCGTTGCCGTAGGCTGCCGTTTCCGCGCCAGTGGCCTGAGTCAGCAACTCCTTGCTGCCGGATGCAATGTCTATCAGCCACACATAGGTCTCCGCCGCGGACACGGAGTTAATCGCGAGCAACTTCTTGCCGTCGGGAGACCAGTCCGATACGCCCCAGCCTCCGCCCGCCAGTTGCACCACCATGCGGGCGCTGCTGGGATCGCCAGCGTTCACCACCCATAGATCAACGTCGTTACCATCGCGTCGAGTGGAGCCGAACGCGATGCGGTCACCCTGATACGACCAGCGCGGGTTAGTGTTGCGCGACTTGCCGTCGGTGAGCAGCATGATGTCGCCGGATGCGAAGTCGTAGCGATACAACTGGAAGAACTCGCCTCCGCCCACATCCTTCAGAAAAGTGAACGAATCGCCTCTCGCCGGCTGATAGTCGATTCCGCTAAAAACATTGTCAGGGAAAAATGTGAGCTGAGTGCGTGCGCCACCGGGAAATTTAACCTGATGCACCTGATAAGTATCCCCAAATCGGGTCGCAATCAGCATTTCGCGGCGGGTTGGATGCCAGCCAGAAAAGGTGGCAAGCCGCGACTCGCTGTAACGCTGCGCCGTTGCTGCAAGCGCGGCCGGAATCTTGGGGATTCCTTCGGTTACCAGGTTTTCGTTGGGAACAACTTCATCGCTTTGGGAAAAGGCGACTGCACCCAGCAAACAAACCGCGACTAGACGCGCACAAACTTTCACGGACAACTTCCTCCACATAAAGGACAGGACTGTACCTACCCCGGATACAACGTATCGATCTTCGCCGCCATGACGAAATCGCTTTCTGTCAGGCCGTCGATTTTGTGAGTCCAAAGGGTGATCTCGGCGCTGCCCCACTTCAACAGAATATCGGGATGGTGTCCCTGCTCCTCGGCCACAGCTCCTACGCGGTTCACAAAAGCCAGCGCCTGCTTGAAATCAGGGAAGCTGAACGCCCGCGTGATGTGATGTTCATTCACCACATTCCAATTGGGAAGCTGATGGCTAAGGGCGTGAAGTTGCTCGCCCTTGAGCGGCGGCATACCGCCACGGCAGGGAACACAATCTTTGCCGGCGAGATCAGACATTTGGAAAACTCCTGAAATAGCGTAGCTGAAAAGTCGCGATTTGAGAAATTCGATGAAACTCGCTATCTCGATGAACCGGAATCTGCGGTTGGCAAGACGATTGCAGCGAGAGTTGGACGCGTTGGAGTCGCAAGCTTAATAAATTTATGGCAGGGAAGAAGAGATGCACAAGGTGAGTGGCGGTGTGCCGTTTGTGACGAGCGGCGAGCGCAAAACCTGGCCACGGATCAACACACGGATTTTCGCGGATCAAAGCTCGATCGGTGCCAATCCGTGAAGATCCGTGGCCCAGCCTTTCTAGAACGGTATGTCCTCATCGCTGATCGGCGATGACGAAGCCGACACCGGTTCCGCTTCCGGCGTGCGTTGATCGAAATTGTTGCCGCCGGCCGCGGCCGCGCCCCGCGCCGAATCTCCTGCGCCTTCGCCGCGTCCGCCCAGCAGAACCAGATCACTAGCCACAACTTCGGTCATGTATTTCTTCTGGTTAGTTTGTTTGTCGTCCCAGGAGCGGGTCTGCAGACGGCCTTCGATGTACACCTTGCCGCCCTTTTTCAAATACTCCCCGGCAATCTCCGCCAGGCGCTGCCATAGCACCACGTTGTGCCATTCGGTGCGGTCCTGCCATTCGCCGGCCTTGTCTTTGTAGCGTTCGTTGGTGGCGAGGGAAATCTTCGCCACTGGCGTGCCTTGCGGCGTGTACTTGACCTCAGGATCTTTCCCCAGATTCCCAATCAAAATCACTTTGTTGACGCTTTTGCCTGCCATAATGGCGACTCCTTCCGCTCGTCTTTGGTGGTTGAAACCGCCACTATAGCAGAACTGTGGCGGTGGAGGGCTGTGATGAATGAACATAGCTTTCAGCTCTCAGCTCAAAGCTCGGAAGGGTCCTCGCTGATAGCTGAGAGCTGATAGCTGACAGCAGCCCAATGCTATAATCACCCCCATGGCTGCCGACGCCAAAGCGGTTGGGATGGTCCCCGACGAGTTCAAATTCGAACCCCGCTCCAAGGGGATCGACACCGTTCGCAAGAAGAAACCAAAGGAGTTGGCGGTCATCACCGAGTGCTGCACCGGCTGCGCCGGTTCGCCCGCTTGCGTGGAGTATTGCCCCATTGAAGACTGCATGTTCTGGGTCCCGGACGAAGACCATCCACCCTTCGGCCGCATCCAGGTCGATCCCATCCTCTGCATTGGCTGCAAGAAATGCGTCAGCAAAGGCCCCGAAGGCTGCTTCCTCGACGGCTGCCCCTGGGACGCCATCGCCATGGTCGAAACCACCGACATCGAAAAAGAAGTCGGCGTCATGCCCATCTAGCTGCTGGCCATCAGCCCGCTCGCCTGCTGGCGAGCGATTTACATTTAGAGCCGATTTTCCCGCCATTACACGCTGCACATGCGATAATTCCTGCCTTCACAGGAACCTCCCCGATGGCGCTTTGGCAATTTGTCGTCTTCGTCTGCTTGCTGATATGGATAGGGGTTAATCTTAAACGGCTGCTGTCCGCTGGTCATCGCGGATGGGAATACTCGATCGTCAACATCTCGGGAATGGAGATTGATTCGATAGAGAATCGCTTGAACGAACTGGGAAGATCAGATTCAGAACTGGTCATGATCTGGTCGCCGGGTGCAGACAGCGCTGGAGAGCCGCCCGAACTTGCGCTGCCGGAACTGTCTGAGTCTGATGCCGCAGTGGTTCAGGGCGTGATGAAAGAAGCCGAGACCCTCGGGCTGGGTGGTCGCAGACCAAAAGAGGTTTATGCGATTTTTAAAAGACCGATTCCGAGTTGGAAGGTAGCAGAACCGCACCCTACCAAAGGCTGAATTTCTGTAAACAACATACCTGTGGTAGCGTCGGATGTGAGGTTAATCATAAGGCGTTGGAAAGGACTAATACCTATGTCAAAAATAAAGCGAGAACCGTGTCCAGTATGTAGCCAACCCCAAGCGTTAAATTGGCGAAGTCGCGAGATGGCCCGCCATCGGGAAGGCTTTCTGCGGGAGCGAAGGCCCTTAGTGGCAGCCCTCGCGAACTTCGACCTAGATAGCCTTGGGTTTGATAAGTACAAGAAGCGCGGGGAGGAAATCATGCAACATGCCTTCTTGCTTTATCGACTGCTACTGTTGGCCGAGCGCGAACGTGGCCAAGCGGTGTAGCTGAATGAGGGCCACGGACTACCGTGGCCTTTTCCTCCAGCGGGCTCCATTTCGCTAACCGCCTCTAAATTTCTGTCCTGCCCCTACTTCTCCCGCTCCCGTATCGCCTTCTCCGTCGCCAGCGCCTGTTGCCGCACATGGTCCGGAATATCTGGCAACTCCCGTTCATAAGGCAGCACCGCCGCCAGGTCTTCAGCTTGTCCAACTAAATACAATCCCCGCAGCGCTTCCCAAACCTGCTCCGTCCCCGGATCAACCGTCGCAACTTCCTCACCGGCTGTGACGCTCTGTCCGACCTGCGCTCGCATCTCGCGCAACCGTCCCGTGATCGGCGATCTCACTTCCACCGAGTGCCCGTCGCTCTGCACCTTCGCCACCAGCCCACCCTGATGAATCGCAGTCCCGGCCACACTCGTATCAATCACTTTTCCAGCCTTCGACGCCACGATCTTCGCCGGTTGCAGCAGTTCGACAATCTGCGGCCGCCCGCTAGCATCGCCAAAACGCACCAGCGACAAAGCCGCGTTCCCCCGCACCGTCAGCGACGAATCGCCGAGCATCTTCAACAAAGCTTCGTGAAATCCAGCGCCCGAAGTATCCTGCCCCATCACCCAGGCGTCAGTGTTGCGAACTTCCTCCACCGGATAACCCGCCAGCCGCACCGCCTCGGGATACCACTGTTTGACGCCACCATCCCCGCGGCTCATGCGTTCGCCCAGTTGCACCAGCGCATGTTGAATATGCCGCGGATGCTTCTCATCCTGCAAATATTCGACAATTTGTTTGTCCGAAAGCTGCCGCCCGAACCAGGTATTCCACCAGAACAAGAACGGCATGAGCACAATCAGCCAACCCGTGGCAAAAAACAGCAGCCGGTTGCGCGTAGACATACGCGGACGAGGCGGCTTGGTTCCAGAAACCTCAGCTGCGTCGGAAGATTGGGGCAGGGAAGCCATTGATTGGTTCTCGAGGTAAGTAATCGCGGGTTTCTCAGCGACCTCCGCGTAATCTCTGCGTACTCTGCGATTTAAGATTGTGCTTTACTCCACCACATCCGCGTCCAAAACCCGGTCCTGCTCCAGATAATGCGCAACCGCATACTGCGCCAAAAGTGGCGTCTGCAGCCGAATCTCAGCCCCAATCCATTCTCCCTTGGCATGCGGAGCGTTCGCCGGATTCTTGAACGGCCCGCTCGATCCAAACTTCGCTCCGAACTCAGCGCTCTGGATCTGGTCGAACTGTTGAATGCCGCGCCAAGCCTCATCGCCCACCGTGCCCGAAACATCGATCTTCAATCTCACGATCGCCATAATCAAATGCCCGCTGCTGAGCGAGAAAACCCGCAACCTAGCTGTGTGGGAACCATTGGTACAGCATGAAGTAAACCAGCACGCCGGTCACGCTGACGTACATCCATAGCGGCCACGTCCAGCGCGCAATCGCTCGGTGCTTATCGTATCTTCCCCGTAGTCCGCGGGAAAGAGTGATCACTACCATGGGCACAATCACGATCGCAAGCGTGACATGGGGGATAAGGACAATCAGGTAGACCACATGCCAGAAATGGTCGCCGAGAAAACGGATGTCACCAACGTGATAATGAAAGTACAGATAGCACGCCAGAAACAATCCGGAGGAAACCACGGCGGCGATCATGCAAGCGCGATGTGCGGCGATTTTGCCGCGCATAATCAAGCTGCGGCCAATCAGCAACAGAGCCGCGCTGGCTCCGTTCAAACTAGCGATCAGGGCAGGGAAGTAGGCGTACTGCTCGGGAATCATGCAGCCGGCCTCGTCGTGCGTCGATTGACCATGAAGAACGACAATCCAAACATGGCGACAGCAAACAGGCCCAGCGCCGCCATCGAGACCGGCAGGGAAGCCACCGTCGGGCTCGCCGGATAAAGCAGCCCACGCAGTGCCTCAACACCGTAAGTCAGCGGATTCGCTCGCATCACCAAGGCCAGCCATCCTGACGCACCCGACACCGGAAACATTGCTCCCGACAGCAGCCACAAGGGAATCAGAAACAAATTGATAATCGCGTGAAATGCCTGCGTCGAATCCATCCCCCACGCGATCGCGAATCCTAGCGCTGTCAGCGCAAACGAAACCATAAACACCACCAGTGTCACCAGCAAGAAACCGCTAACCCCCATGCGCACGCCTACCAGCGGAGCGAAGGCAAGAAATATTAGCCCCTGGATCGCCGAAAGCGTCGTTCCCCCCAGCACCTTGCCGAGCACAATCGCCGAGCGTGGCACCGGCGCCACCATCACCGACAGCAGAAACCCTTCCTTGCGATCTTCGATGAGTGACATCATGGCAAAAATCGAAGTGAAGAGTACGATCATGATCAGTGCGCCGGGATAAAAATAGTCCAGATAATGCTGCTGCCCAGCAGCATTTCCGGAGCGGAACGAACTGCCGAAACCCGACCCGATCACTACCCAGAAAAGCAGCGGCGAAACAATCACTCCCACCACCCGGCTGCGCTGCCGGTAGAAGCGCACGATCTCCCGCCACCACAGCGTGAACGCAGGCAAAAGAATCCCCGTAGAGATCGGACCAGGCAAAGTTGCCGCGCGTGTCGCCATTACTTGCGCTCCTGCGCCGGAGCTTTCACGAATTTCTTGCGAAGCTCCAGAGAAGCATTCAAGAAAAGAATTCCAGACAAACTCAGCAAAATCAGACTCAAAAACAGACCATCCACGGTGGTCACGGTCCCATTCATCACCGTCCACGCGATTCCCAACAACGGCACGATCCCCAACACAATCGAAAGCAGCAGCATTGAACTCTTATCTCCTCGGCTTGCTTTGCGCCCTTTGCGATTCCTTCGCGTTCTTTGCGGTAAAGCTTTCTACGTCCCCTGCTCCTGAGATTCTTCCCCACCCTCCGTCCAGAACCTGTGCCCAGTGCGGCGAATGAACACATCCTCCAGCGTCGGCTTGCTCACAGAGACCGCATCAATCTCTCCCGGAAACGCCTCCACCACGTCAGTGATGAAACGATGCCCCTGCTCGCGCTCCAGCCGCACCTTGCCCTGAAGCACCTGCGCATCCAGACCAAATCGCTGCCGTATCCGCTCCGCCAGCGACGCCGGGTCGCGCGCATCCAGCACAATCACATCGCCGCCAATTTCCTGCTTCAATTCATTCGGCGTGCCCAACGCCACGACTTTCCCTTCGTTCAAGATGGCCAGGCGGTCGCAGCGCTCCGCTTCTTCCATCAAGTGAGTGGTCACCAGCACCGTGACTTTTTCCTCGTCTCGCAAGATCGCCAAATACTGCCAAAGATCGCGCCGGGCGCCAGGATCGAGCCCGGTCGTCGGCTCGTCCAACAGCAACACGCTAGGGTGATGCAGCAGCCCTTTTGCCAATTCCAGTCGGCGCTGCATGCCGCCGGAAAACGTTTCGGCCTTTTCATGGGCGCGGTCTGCCAGGCCCACCCGCCCTAGCATTTCCTGAATCCGCGCCTTGAGCGCCGCTCCCCGCAGCCCGTACAGATGCCCCTGATGCCACAGGTTTTCCTCGGCCGTCAGCTTCACATCAATACTCTGCGCCTGGAAGACCACACCGATGTGTCGCCGCACTGCATTGGCATCGCGGGCCACGTCGCTTCCCAGGATGGTTGCCCGCCCGCCCGTCGGAATCATCAATGTGGAAAGAATTCGAAACAGCGTAGTCTTGCCGCTGCCGTTGGGGCCGAGAAGCCCGAACAGAGCCGCCGCTTGCACGTCGAAGGAAATGCCATCCAGCGCCGTGCGCTCTTCGTAACGATGAACCAAGTGTTGAACGGAAATAACGGCGGGACCGATCGGTTGGCGGATCGCATCAGTGGAGAGAGTGGACGTTTTTGAAACCACAGAACATTCTACCGTACGGCTTTCCTCCGCGCTCTCTGCGGTTTCCTTTGCGAACTCTGCGATCAAAAGCTTTACCCGGCGTTAACTCTTACGCCGGCACCGTGCTCCTCTCGCCTTGCCCCACTCGCTCCTCGAACGACACCGGCACATGCCGCCACACCTGAATCGCCAGGATCACCGCCGTCGCCAAAGTCAGCGCCCCCACAGCCACATGCGCAACCGTCGACATCACCATGGGCAATTCCGGCTGAACTGCGTCCCGCCCCCACGCCACTCGCGTCAGGAATGCTGCGAATCCCAGGCAGAGCTGCGTGATCAGCAACCCCAGCAGCACAATCGCCGGCCGCCGCACCGCTTCAATCTTCGCATACACCGCCAGGGCCCGCACTGCCGTCCAGGTGAGAACTAGCGCGACGATCGGCGCGTTCATCACGTGCGGCCACCAGCTCATTCCGTGATGACGAAACATCGCTCCCAGGATGAGCTGCACGTAAAGTACAAAGATCGACAGCAGGCTCAGGGTGATCAGACTTGGCCGCCGTGAATCCATCTCAACTTCCGGTACCTCTTCCACCCACCTGCGCCCGGTAAACACCGCAATCGCCACAGCCAGACAAAAGAAGGTTTGTGCCAACGCCGCATGAGCCGACGAAACTGCCGGCGGCAGATAAAACAACACCGTCAATCCTCCCAACACGCCCTGAGCAACTACCGTTCCCAGGGCGCCGACTGCCAGCGCCTTCATCCAGCGCCGCTTTTCCACCCGCCACGTCCAAATCGCGAGCACGATCGTCAGCAACCCTACAAATTCGGCGATCATGCGATGGGTATGCTCAAAACGCACTCCGCCGACCATGTGTGGAATCTTGTAAATCGATCCGAAGGAAGTCGGCCAGTCCGGCACCGAAAGTCCGGCATCGTTGCTGGTAACCAGAGCGCCGGCGATCAGCAGACAAAAAGTCGCAGCCGCCGTGAAGATCGCAAAGCGGTGGTGAGCACGATTGTACGGTGTGGCAAGCGCCTTCAGAGGTGACTCCTTGGCGTGAAGTGAGCCTGATGGTTGAGGGACGGGCGACCCCGCCCGTCCCTTCAACTTACTCCGCTACTGCTGTTTGAAGCTCTGGTCGACAGTCTTGCTGTCCTTCGCGGCCAGTGTGACCTGTTGCGTCTGCTCACCCAGCTTTTCCTGCACAAAAGCAATCGTGTAGGTTCCAGGTGGCAAGCCCTTGATCTCATACTTCCCATCCGGCCCAGTGACTGCATAGAACGGGCTCTTCACCACGTTGATGTACATCCGCATCCACGGGTGCTGATTACACTTCACCGGCAGCATGATTTCTTCGCGCGCGAAGTTCTTCTCGATCGGCGCGGCATTCGGCGGTTGCGATTCGTTCCACTCGCGGTTGGAGGCCGGTGTCGGGTGAATGTTGTGCGTGGTCTGGTCGTCGTTCTTGATGTCGACGTTCTGCCCGGTCATCACGCCCAGTACATGAGGATGATATTTGCAGCCCTGCTGATCGATGGTGACAGCCGTCGTCGGAACATCAAACGTCCGGGTCCCTAGACCATCCTTCACATAAACGAAGACATTGGCCAGGTTGCCGCCGTCGGCAACCATGGTCTCCGCCGTGTTGACACCCTTGCAAGCCGCATCCTGACTCATGTCGATCTTGGCCACCTTGGGAGCTGCGCCGTCCAGTTTCACCGTGCCGCTTACGCTGGCCACCGTGGCCGGATCAATCGGCGTGGCCGCAGGAGCCGCGGGTGCGGTTGCTTCCGGAGCAGCCGCGGGTGCGGCTTCCTCTTTCTTGCTGCAGCCGACAACCATCAAACCCAGACACAGCAGGCTTACTAATGCAATCCATGTTTTCTTATTCATGATGTCCCTTTCGTGGAAGATTGAACATAATTCGTTCGTGTGGGGGCGGGCGACCTCGCCCGTCCAAGTCGAGCGCAAGCTCGACCGCATCGACTGTAGTGGTGTTATCGAACCCAATATTCTACCGCGAACCGCCGCTCGCTGCCGCAGTCGTGTGCGTTCCGACGCTCGGCGGCTGGTTCGATGCCCGTGGCCGCCCCATCGAAGCCGCCACTCGCCGCTGCTCTTCTGGGGTTAGTTGGAAGATATATTCCACCAGCAACTTAGAATGGTCCTTCTCATAGCCTTGGAACGACGGTGGCGTCGGCCCGGCAAACACCCAATGACCGTTCTCTCTCCGGAACAATCCCGAAGGCATCGACGTCCCTGGGCTGATGGCCTGCGGATCCAGCACCCAGCGCTCCGCCCAATCCGGCTTCAAGCGTTCCTTGGCCAGCAGAAAGTTCGGCGCAGTGGCGATCTTGTCATGCTGCGGATCACCCGTCGCATGGCACTTCAGGCAAGGCGCCGCGGTGCTCGAAAAAAGGCTGCGCGCCATCTCCGTTTCCTTGGCGGTAAGCGACGGCACTGGCTCCGGAATATACGGCATTGCCTGCTGCGAAAGCGCCTGGAAGAAGCGCACCAGCTTGCGCTGCTCGTTGGCGGAGAACGAAAACGTCGGCATCCGCACCTTCAAATACGGACGCACTCCGTTCCGGTTCGTGTCCGTCTCGCTCAGCGACGGGTTCGCCAGAAACCGCCGCAACCATTCCGGATTGACCCGTCCGCCTTCCGTCAAAAGCTTCGGAGGCAACTGCTCGGGATTTTCCCGGTACTGCGGCAATCCCATCAGCACCGTCTTCTGCCCAGGAATAAATTGATGGCAGCCCATGCAGTTGTATTTCTTGACCACCCACCAACCATCCTGGATGTCGCGACGCGCATCCCCCGGCTTGTACTGGTAGCTGGTGGGCAGCCCGCTCTCTTCGCTGCCCAGCAGGAAAGTCGTCAGCGCCCGAATCTGCTCCTGATTCAAATGCAGATTCGGCATGCGCAAGGCTTCAGTCTCCGACTTGGTTTTGCCCTTGTCGTAAACATTCGGCTCCGCCAGTTTGTGCTCGAAGAATCCCTTGTGGTCGTACCACGGCCCTTTCGCCGGCCCTTCGGGCAGGCGTTGTAGATCTTCCTTATCGGTAATCGGCTCCGCCGTGCCCCGTTGCGCAGCTTCAGTGAAGAGCGCGAAATCCAGCCGCTCAATCGGCTTGCTGCCTTCAAAGGTCAGCTCGGTTCCAATGCGGCCTTCGTCTTCGAATCCTGAAATCTCGTGGCAGCCGGCGCAACCATAATGACGAACCCACCTCTTGCCTTCTTCTTTCAGCTTGGCATCGTCCATGTAAGACGCATCCGCATAAGCCGAAGGCTCCTGATGTCTCTGCGTCATCAGGAAGCTGGCAATGTCCTGCGTGTCCTCAACACTCAAGCGCAGGCTGGGCATCACCGTCATGTTCTGAACTTGTAGTTCATGACCGTCGTTAGGACACTGGCTGTGCTCCAGGTCCCACTGGTAGGGAAGTCCCTTCTTCGCGTAATCCTCCGGCCCAATGTCTTTCTTCTCCAGCGGACAATACGGCCGCGTACGCTGCCGCGCGTTGTGAATCCAGCGCACCAGGTAATCGTAATTCGCCTTCTCACCTTCGCGACTCAAGTTGGCAGCGAAAGTTCCACCCATCATCTGGCCGCCTTCGCCGATCGAATGGCACGCCAGGCATCCCCGCTCCTCGAACAGTTCCTTCCCATGCTCGGCGTTGCCGGGTTTCTGCTTGGGCAATTCGTCGGTAAATCCCGACTGCCAGATAAACGCCGAAATCGCCTGAATCTGATGATCGGTCAACCGGAAGTTCGGCATCTTGGTAGTCGGACGGAAATCCGTCGGTTTCTTCAGCCACACCGGAATCCAATTCTTGTTCAGCTTGAGCCGCACGTCTTTCAGGTTCGGCCCGACTTTCTTGGTGTCCTGCAACAGGCTGTGTGCTTGAAAATCCAACTGCTGGATGCGCCCGTCCATTTTGCTGTTTGCAACTTTGAGCCCAACCGCTTTTTCATTGAGCTGATTAGCTTCTTCGTTGCTCGCCGCAGCGTCGGCCTGCTTCATCAAATCCGCCGCCTGCTTGTAGTTGTCCTTCTTCGCCTGCTCCAGTTGCTTGATCTGTTGGGCGACGTTGTTCAGGTCCTCCGGTTCCTTGTCATACCCCTCATAACGATGGCAGCCCATGCAGCCTTTTTGCCGGAACAGATCCTTGCCTTCACTGATGGTCCAGCCCACATCGCCGCTCACCAGCACCATGTCCGCCGAATGGCAAGTCTGGCAGCCCGCTTCGGCATTCTCTTTGGGAAACATCGGCCACAGCCAGTGTTCGTAGTTTCCGTGCGCTTTCTCCTCGCTGGTGGTGGCCCGCCCGTTGCCTTGGTGGCACGGGGAACAGCCAAATTTGTCGGGATCATGCGTCTTCAGCAACTCCGGTTCAGGATGGCTGACGAAAGCTTCCGCATACTCATCCGGTTTCTTCGCGCCCTTCGCCGACATCGACACTGCCGTCAGTTTCAAGGGCTCCCGAATCCCCATGTGGCAGGATTCGCAGCGGTCCACAATGTTGGCGTCCGCCACATTGATCTGCACGATCTTCGGGTCCCACTCTTTGGTCTTCTTCATCAGACCCTCGAGTTGACCAGGCGTGAGATCCACCATGTGCTCGTTGATGTAGGCCGACATCGCGGTGCTGGCCGCAGTCACCGGCTTCAGCACATCGCCCAGCTCCGCGTTCAGCTTAGTTCGTTCATCTTTCAGTGCGTTGTACTTCTCTTCGAGTTGAGCGTAGTTGTATTTCTCTTTGTGGCCGTCGGGAAATTCAACTGCCGCGACCTTCTGCTTGTACTCCGTGATGTCCTTGCGCTTGCTCTCCTTTCCGGAAGCGCTGCTGTCCGTTTCCATCTTGTAGGTGAGAGCATTGACGTAGGCGCGCCGGTCGGTGAACACATTCTGCACCGCCAGGATCTGGGCGCTCAGATCGCTAATGTGTTTCTGGAGTTCTTCCTTGCGCGGTTTCGCCGCAGCGTTCGCCCGTTCGTAAACCTGTTCCAATTGCTGATATTCGGGAGTAGTTTGAACCGTCTTTACTTCGCTTTCAGACTTGGGCCGGGTCTTGTCCAGGAACGCGCTATAGCGCTGCTTCCATTCGCCCTGAAACGCCTTCCACGGGCGCTGGCCGTAAGCCTCGTCCCATAGCGCCCAGAACAGCGTCCCCATCAGGATCACCATGACGACCACGTAATACAGCGCGTACGACTTGGTGACTACCGGATCTTGCTCCGGAATCGGTTGTTCAGGCAATGCTTCCTCCAACAGAAATCATGTGATCCTGAAACTGCTGCGCCAACGACCAACGACGCACGACCAACGACGGCGTCACACGTTGAACCACGGCGTAATCCACACGTACTTGATATTGAATCCCAGCCGCAACAGCATCTTTAGCGGCAGCGCTACCATGGTGAGCAAGAAGAACTGCATCAGCGAATATTGCAGCAGGCTCATGCGCTTGTAGTCTTTCGGGTTGTATCTTCGGAAAAACGCATGCACCCCCAACCCGCCCAGCAGGTAATACGCGCCCACCACGATGGCCCCGAATATCGCCTTGCCCGCGTTCGATGCAATCCCGAACAAGTCCGGCAAGTCGCGGTTCACCTCATAAATCAGGCGATTGTGGTCCCATGTCTGTCCCGGCCAGAACCACTGCCAACCCGGCCCGCGAATAAACGTCCCGATGATGATCATCGAAACCCACAAAATGATGAACCCAAACAGAAATGTCCCAATGGCAAACTTGCGCTGCTTCCAGGTGTAATAACCGCTGCCCAGCGGATTGGTATCAATGTACGGAATGATCATCAACCCGATAATGATCAGCGTCGGCATCACCACACCCGCAATCCAGGGATCGAAATACACCAGCATTTCCTGCAGTCCCAGAAAGTACCACGGCGCCTTCGCCGGGTTCATGGTCAGGTTGGGATTCGCCGGCTCTTCCAGCGGCGCATACAGCGTGATCGACCACACCATCAGAATGATGGTGACAATCATGGCCGCTAGAAATTCAATGCGCAGCAGGAACGGCCAGACGTGGACTTCCTTCTGCCATCCCGGACGGAACGGCCAGCTCTTGCGATGATGGGTCTTGGCCATCGCCGGATTGGTTTCCAACTCGCCGATCAGATCATCGTTGGCCTTGGCCTGCTTCCAAGCCAGGTAGATATAAAAGATCAGCAGTGGAATCATGCCGACAATCGGCACATTGTCAGGCGCGGAACAGATCTCCCAAAGCTGTTTCCAATCCATAATGTCTCCCGAATCCCTACACTTGCCGCCGCGGCTTGTCCCCTTCCGCCGTCAGCATCACCGGCGCCGGCCCGGAAATCCCGCCATCCTTCCGCACCCGCCAGAAATGCACAATCATCAGCACCGACGCCACAATCGGAATCCCGATGCAATGCCAGATATAAGACCGCAACAGCGCATTCGCATCCACAATCGAGCCGCCCAGCAGCCCGAAGCGCACATCGTTATACGGCGTCATTCCCATCATCTTTCCAAACGGACCTTCGTGCCCAAGCAGCGGCGTAGCCCGCGCCATGTTCGTGCCTACCGTCACCGCCCAGAATCCCAGTTGATCGTCGGGCAAAAGATAGCCGGTGAAAGAAAGCAGCAGCGTGAACACCAGCAGCAGCACTCCGATGTTCCAGTTGAACTCGCGCGGCTTCTTGTACGACCCGGTGAGAAACACCCGGAACATGTGCAGCCATACCGCAATTACCATCAAGTGCGCCGCCCAACGATGCATGTTCCGCAGCAGCTTGCCGAAGGGAACATCGTGCTCCAGATACAAAACGTCGCGGAACGCCTGCACTTTCGTGGGATGGTAATAGAACATCAGCAGCACGCCCGTGAACGTCAGCACGATGAACAGATAAAACGTGATCCCGCCCATGCCCCAGGTATAGCTGTAACGCACCGCATCACGGTTGATTTTCGCCGGATGCAGATGCAGGAACACGTTCGACAGCACGCCCAGCGCCCGGTTCCGCGGCGTGTCATCGTGCTTGTGGCGGAAGATCGAAGTAAACACCTGGGTCTTGGTCGGATCTTTTAGGCCTTCAATCTGTTCTTTCGCCTTGACCGGTAGGTCAGTCTTAATCGACTGCACGTCCTCTTTGACCCCCGCCTTGACGCGTTGAAGCAGGCCAACCCGGTCGCCGTTCTTCCCGTTACTATTCTCTTCCGCCATCGTAGGTTTTCCTTCGTGAACCTTCGTGTCCTTTGTGGTTATTGCTTTTCTCTAAGCCCGCAAAAACGCTCCGTCATCGTTAAACTGCGAAGGCTGTCCCTTGGGCCACTGATACAGCCGCGAGACGTCCACCAGAATCTGCCCATCCGGCGAGGTCTCGAGGTGCGCCCGGTCCATCGGCCGCGGCGCCGGTCCTTCAAAGTTGATTCCTTCGCTGTCATACCCGCTGCCATGGCACGGACATTTGAACTTGTTCTCGCTCGGCTTCCAGTCCGGCGTGCACCCCAGATGCGTGCAGCGCGCATAGATCACAAAAATGCGGTCCGGCGTGCGGTCCACCCAAATGCGGTACTTCTGCTGAAACTTCGTGTCCACGCCCAACCCGTACTCCTCGGGATATCCGATCTTGAAGCTGGTCGCCGGTTCGAACAAAGTCCGCGGCAGGAAGAATCGGAAGAAGGCCAGCAACCAGGCCGTCAGGAATGCAGCCACCGTGGCCCACACCAGCCGCCGCCGCGCCCGATTGATCTCGTTATCCTCCGGCCCAATCGCCGCCAACCCTCCAGCGGCCGCGGCCTTCGACGTTCCCACCGCTGGTGTGCCTACGTAACTCGTCGACGTCCCGCTGCGTGCCACCGAGGCGGCCGCGGATGAAACCATCGCCGCAGCCGCCGGTCGAGCAGTCGCTACCGCCGCCGCAGCCACAGGTGCCGCGGCCGCTGGAGCCGCATCCGCCGGCTCACCCAACAATGCAGTGATTTCGGAATCGTTGAGCGCGGGCAATCCTTTGCGTCCGCGCCGCGCTTGTTCGGCTGCAATCGTGGACTTGCTCCACTTTTTCCCTTGCGCGACCCAGCCTGCGACCTCCGCGCTGATGTTGACCGATGCCGCCACCGGCGGAGCTGCGGCCACAGGCGCCGGAACTGGAGCCGGAGGCGCCGGTGCAGCGGCTGCCGGAGCTGCAGGCGTTGCTCCGCCCACTTCCCACGCCATCGGCTGACCCGCCTTCAACGCCTCGATATCCGCGTCGGAAAGCAGCGCCAGGCCCTTGCGTTGCCGATAGGCCTGCTCCATCCCAATTACCGAATTGTTGAGCGCCGGCCGCGGCAACGGCGGTAGGTGCCCCAGAATTCCCTTGGCGGACTCGTCTGCCATCCGTCTTTACCTTTCACTGCGGCAATAAGCTTGCCGGATGCTTAATTTAGAGTGCCCCACGCGTACTCGGTGCCCAGCCCCATCTCAGTCAGCGGCCACCATCTCGCTTCGGTCCTGCTGATTCAAATTTACACCAATCGCAGTCTCCACCAGATCCGCCAGTGCCGAAATGAACTTCGGAGAAGTGTTCAACCCCGGCGTCATCTCAAATTGTGCGATGCCAAGATCAGCCGCTTCCTGGCGCGCCTCATGATCGATCTCGCCCAGCGTCTCTACATGGTCAGAGACAAAAGAAATCGGTACGATGCAAACCTCTCTCACTTGTTCTGCCGCCAGCGTGCGCAAAGCCTTATGCAACGAAGGCTGCAACCACTTGCTGGCGCCCACTTTGCTCTGATAACAAAGCCGATGCCGATTCCTCCATCCACCCCGCCGCATCACCAGCTCAACCGTCTCTTCAATCTGCCGCTGATAGGGGTCGCCCTTTTCGATCACCGACACCGGAACGCTGTGCGCGCTGAACACAATCTCTGCTTGGCTAGGATCCGGGAATCGCGCCAGCGTCTCCGCAAGTTTCTCCACCAGCGCGTCCAGATAAAGAGGATGGCGATAGAAGGGCTCAACGCAATGCATCGGCAGTTCGTCCTGAAACCGTCGCCGCCACTCGTTCAGGCTGCTGCCGGTCGTGGTGCTGGAATACTGCGGATACAACGGTAGCAGCACCACCTCATCGCACTGCGCCGCCCGCACCTGCTCGATCGCCTCTGCGGTAAAGGGATGCCAATACCGCATGGCCACAAAACAGCGCGCGTCCATTCCCGATTCATTCAACCGCCGCTGCAAAGCCAGCGCCTGCTGCTCGGTAAAACGCCGGATCGGCGAGCATCCCCCAATCGCCGCGTAATGGTGCTGTACCTTCCGCGCGCGTGTGCTCGAAATCAATTTGGCCAGCGGTTTGCGCCCGATGCGGGCGAAAGGGAAGTCAATAATATCGGGGTCACAAAACAAATTAAAAAGAAATGGCTCGATCGCCTCCAGCGAGTCAGGCCCGCCAAGCTGGAACAGAACCACACCTGTCCGCCGTGTTGAGTGCGCCATCCCCCGGGATTCCTTGTGAACGAAGAGAACAGAGGATGTTACTCAATCATGGAAGACTTCGTCAACGCAGAAGTGGAAAATTAAATCTCGGAAGCCAAGCCTTTGTGAACCTTAGTGTCCTTTGTGGTTGATGATCTTCGGCAGTGGTGAAGGCGTCAACCTGCCGGCTGCCCCGCTCCCGCTTCCATGGCCGCAATGATCGAATCGGCAAACTCCGACGTGCCCGCTTTCCCGCCGACATCTCGCGTCAGCTTCTCGCGGTCACGATACACCTTCTCCAGCGCATTGCGGATCTTCAGCGCCGCGTCAAATTCTCCCAGATGCCGCAGCATCAGCAGCGAACAGCGAATCAGCGCAGTGGGATTGGCAATATTCTTCCCGGCAATGTCCGGCGCCGACCCATGCACGGCTTCGAAAATCGAACAATGATCGCCAATATTCGCGCTCGGCACCAGTCCCAGCCCGCCGATAAACGCCGCGCACAAGTCGGAAATAATGTCGCCGTACAGGTTTTCCATCACCAGCACGTCGTACTGATAAGGATTCATCACCAACTGCATGCAGGTGTTGTCCACAATGTGCTCGGCGTAAATAATTTCTGGAAAGTCTTTCGCGATCTTCCGGCAGCAACTCAGGAACAGGCCGTCCGACAGCTTCATGATGTTGGCCTTGTGGATGGCATGAATCTTCTTGCGCTCATTCTTGCGGGCATACTCGAAGGCAAACTTCGCAATCCGCGTGGACGCTTTCTCGGTGATGATCTTAATGCTTTCGACAACCCCCGGCACCACCTCGTGCTCGATGCCGGAGTAGAGGCTCTCCGTGTTCTCACGCACAATGACGAGGTCCACGCCCGGGTATCGAGTAGGAATGTGCGGCAGGTTGCGGATCGGCCGGAAGTTAGCGTACAGCTCAAACTGTTTGCGCAGGGTAACGTTAATGCTGGCAAAGCCGCCGCCGACAGGCGTGGTCACCGGCCCCTTAAGACCAACTCGCGTGCGCTCAATCGACTCGCTCAGTTCCTTGGGAATGTATTCGTGATATTTCTCGAACGCCTCGGCCCCGGCGGCGAAACTCTCCCACGCGAACTTCACCCCCGTGGCTTCCAGGATGCGCACCGTGGCCCGGGTGACTTCCGGACCAATGCCATCGCCGGGAATGAGAGTGATTCTGTGGGCCATAGCAGACGATTATTTATCGGCAGATCGCGGCCGAGCTTCAGTCAGTTCTTGGTTACCGGCTTACCGCGAACCTCTGTCGAATCTTTCGTTTTCAGTAGATCTTTCAGTTCCGTCATGAACTCCTGCACATCCTTGAAATCCAAATACACTGACGCAAAGCGCACATAAGCCACTTTGTCATAGCGCCGCAAGCGGCTCATGATCAGCTCGCCCAGTTCGCTGGTTTTGCGCTCACGCTCCGCCGATTCAATCACAAAGCTTTCCGCCTCATTCACAATCTGTTCCAGCTTGCTGATCGGCACCGGCCGCTTTTCGCACGCCCGCAACAGCCCGTTGAGCACCTTCTGGCGGTCGAATTTCTCCCGCCGCCCGTCCTTCTTTACCACCATGTAGGGAATTTCATCGATGCGTTCGTAGGTGGTGAAGCGCTTCTCGCACTTCAGACACTCGCGCCGCCGGCGGATGGAATCCGCTTCTTTGCTCTCGCGCGAATCCACCACTTTGTCATTCGCAAATCCGCAGAAAGGACACTTCATGGGCTAATCGCTGAAACAGTGATTGTAACAGGGGACGCATGGAGCAGGACTGCCAGCGTACTGAGAACCGAGAACCGAGAACCGAGGACCGAGAACTGAGAACCGAGAACTGGGAACCGAGAACTGAAAGCCTCACTCCGGCAAAGCCGGAATCACCTCTTCCGCTTCCGCCTTCTCGCTCTCCTCGGCCACCTTCCGCAACGATAGCCGCTCGTGATGCGCGAATACCAACCCCACCGGTACAATCGCCATAAAGCTCACCAACCAAATCAGTATCCCGCAACTCACCGCCAGTTCCCGCGGAATATCGAAAACTTTGTTCAGCGCCTCAATCGTCGCCAGTTGCGCTCCGCCACCCACGCCCGGCAGTTGCAGCATCGATCCCGCCATGCTCGAACCCATCAGCAGCAACACCTTGGTCACGCTCATCGCCTGCATGGGTGCACCGTAGGCGTGCGTAACCTCCTTATAACTGACTGCGATCAGCCACCACATCAGCAACGACGCCGCCGAAGCCTGCACCAGCGCCCAGAATCCGTGAATGGTGTGCAACCCTTCGGCAAATTCGCGCACTCGCTGGGCAATCCGATGTCCCAGCCCCTTGGCCAGATGCGCAAATCGCATTTCCACCCAATCGGCGATACTCGGCCCGCGATACCTGACCAGCAGCGTGCCCAGAAACAAGCCCAGCACCAGCGCCGACAGCGAGTATCCCGACACATGCAGCCAGTGATCATAGACCGGACGCGCCGCTGCGAACGCGCGCAACTTGGTGGGAAGGAATATTGCCGAGACGATCAGCACCGTGAACGCGGCCAGATCGAAGATTCGTTCCACTGCCCACACCCCTAACTGCGAGGCGAAAGTCAGGTTGGTCCGGCGGGCGATCAAATAAGGCCGAATCAGTTCTCCGGGACGTCCCAGCAGCGCCAGTCCGGTAAAACCCACCACCGTGGGGGAAATCAGACCCACGGTCGAGACCTCCTTACGCACCGGCCGCAAGAAAACCTTCCAACGATAGGCGCGAAGCCCATACCCCAGGTAGATGTAAAAAACTCCATGGATGACATGCACCCAACTCACCTCGCGCGTATGCTCGGCGAATTTCCCCCAATCAAACGTTCGCCACTCGCGGAACTGCAAATACACCAGTCCGGCCAGTACGGCCAATACCAATCCGTAGATCAACGCGCGCTGTTTGCTCATTCGGTGGAACGCCCCAAAATGCAAGTCCTGAGAATAGCAGTGATTCAATCAAATCTGTAGAGAAGGTCGTGGGAAAAGTGAAGAATGAGCCAGCCGCTGAGCGGCCAAAGAAGGGTTCTCCCACAGATTCCGCGGAATACTATTGCGACTCGCCCAACGGCTTCGTCAGTGGCGTTTTCCGTGCGCTGGCTTTCTTTACCTCTGCCGCTTTCCGCTCCGCCAGCTTCTTGCGATTGAAGTCACGCACGACCTGCGCCACATACGCCTGGGTCTCGTAATAAGGAGGCACACCGTGATACTGCTCCACTCGGTGCGGCCCGGCGTTGTACGCCGCCAGCGCCTTGATCAAATCAAAGTTGTAACGCACCAGCAATTCCCGCAGATACCGCGTCCCGCCGTCTACGTTGGCGCTGGGATCGAAAAGATCGGTCACGCCCAACTGCGCCGCCGTTTGCGGCTCCAGTTGCATCAGGCCGACCGCTCCCTTGCGCGACACCGCTTTCGGATTGAACCCGCTTTCCGCGCGGATCACGCTGTTCACCAGATCGGGATCAAGGTGATAGCGATGGCTCGCCGACCCGACCACATCCGGTAACTTCAACGCGGTCGTACCTGGGGCCGGCGTGAGATCGCGCTCGAAATGGTCAACCTCCTCGTTGCGTACGTCCACGTAGCCGCTACCGTCGTGATTCAGGTAAAGCCGCGTAACCTCGCCGATCACTTGCCGCCGCTCGTGCCGGATGGAGAAGCCATTGCGCAGGATGGCCACATCCGCCGCGAAAGTGCAGACCGCGACGGCCACGAAGGCCACTCCAAACGCGACTTTTGCGATGATGCGCATACTCTAGTTCGTTAAACACGAACAGGGATAAACGTCTGGTTGGAAGGATTTCCTTTGTGTCCTTTGTGGTTCATGATTTTTCTCGTACCTAAACCTGCACTCGCGCCCGCCCCAGAACCTGCTCAATCGCCGCCGCCACTCCGCTCTCCGCATTCGACAAGGTCACCGCCCAGCCTTTGGCCCGCAACTCTTCCGATGCATTCCCCATGATAAACGGCGACCCGGCATAGGCAAGCATCTCAACGTCGTTGTAGTTATCACCAATGGCCATGACCTGTTCGCGCGGGATGCCGCGGAAATTGGCCCAGCGTTCCAGCGCCTGCCCCTTGGTGCACCCTCGATTCAGCACGTCCACAATCGACAGATCGCGCACCGGATACTCCGTCCGCGACACCGTGATTTGCTCGTCGATCGAGCTTGCCGCCAGCCCCTCCAGCACCTGATGCATACGCGCGATCGGCCCGCAGAACATCGCCTGCACCGGATCCGTGGTCAAAGAGTCCTCAATCGGAATCACAAAGTCGATGTACTCCAGGTTCTTCTCCAGCCAGCGCTGAATACTGGCGTTCAGGTCCTGCATGTGCTCCAGCACAATCGCGCCCTTGCCCTCGGTGTCAAATGTCAGCACCAGGTTCCCACGAAATTCGCGCATCTCCATACACATCCTGCGGCAAGCTTCCACCGGCAGCAAATCGCGGTGAAAGGTTTCTCCGGCCAGAGATCGTGTGACCGCGCCATTCGAACTGATCACCCACAGATCAAATCCCAGCTGCTCAGCAATCGGCAGGGCAAACTTATGCCGCCGTCCCGTTACCAGAACGATCTCAACCCCCTCAGCTTGCGCGCGCCGTAGCGCCGCCAAGTCAGCCTCGGAAATCTGAAACTGGGGATTGAGCAAGGTGCCGTCAATATCGGCGGCCAGCAAACGAATGGAAGGTCTCACCACAGTCGATTCTAACATCGGCGGATTTCCCATGCCGGGCGTAAGCAGTCCGTCAGGCTGAGGTTTTCTTTGCGATCTTCGCGAAGCCTTTGCGTGCTTGGCGGTCAAGCTTTAACCGCGAAGGTCGCTAAACAATCGCTAAGAGCGCAAAGAGAACACGAGTCCGATCCACCGGGACTCGAACGCGCCCACCCATGCTATAGTCCCCTCAAACCATGGGATCGTTGATCTTTCTGTTTTATCCCTGGGGACTGATTCTCCAGGCCGTTGCCATCGTCCACTTCATCCGCCGCCGCCCCGATGGCTATTGGCTGTGGATCATCATCTTCTTCGGCGGCCTCGGCGCGCTCATCTACATTGCCGCGGAAGTCATTCCCGACGCCGGCCTGCTGGGCCAGTCCTTCAAAGTTTTTCCCCGCCGCAGGCGCATTCACGAACTCGAAGCCGCCATCCTCGACAATCCCTCGGCCGGCAACTACGAAGAACTGGCGGATTTGTACCTCGAAGAAGGGAACTTCTCCCGCGCCCGCCAGTATTATGACAAGGCCATCTCCGCCCGCACCGACTCTCCCGATCCTTTCTACCGCCGCGGAATCGCTGCAATAGGCTTGGGAGACTTCGCCGCCGCCGTCGTCGACCTGGAGCGCGCAGTTTCGCAGGACTCAACTTACGATTTCCACCGCGCTGCCGCCCTGCTCGCCCATGCCTACGCCAACACCGGCCAGCCCGAAAAAGCCGAAGCGCTTTTTCGTGAAGTCACCAAGATCTCTACCGCATCGGAGACTTACTACAACTACGCCAGCTTCCTGGCTTCGCAGCAACGCAACGCGGAAGCCCGCGAGTGGGCGCAACGCATCTTGAATAAGAAACCCACCATGCCCGCCTACCAGCGCCGCCGTGAGCGCCCCTGGTTCCGTAGAGCCACAGCGCTGTTGTTGCGATTGAAGGGGTAGCCGCGGAGCGGCACAAGAATAAAGCCCACGGCGCAAGCCGTGGGTGCGAAGTGACAAATGATCAAGCTCCAGAGGAGCGAAAGATGTCTGCGGGGCGGAGTTTTTTTTGCCGCTCGCGGGCCCAGCTTACTTCCCCAGCGACTCCGGAAAATGCAGCACCATCCGTAACGGCTCCGTCTGTTGTCCGTTGGCGGACTTCAGCACCAGTAATCTCCCATCTTTGCCAAAAGCCAACGGTTGGGCATCGAGCATGGTCACCATGGCGGTGCCGCCCAGTTCCATGGTCTCAGGATTACGGATCTCTGTTGCCATTAATTTCTTGCCATTGGCGAAATACAGCCGCTTCCCATCGTGACTCCAGGCATGCCAAAAGGCTCCCTCGGAAGAAACCTGCATCTTGGAATGGGCCCCAGGAAAGTCGGTGATGTAGACTTCAATGCGCCCCGACTCGTTCGAGATGTATGCCATCCATTTCCCATTCGGCGAAACCTCTCCATCCCTCTCGTCGTAACTCTGCGTCAGAAGGGGAATGGGTTTGCCGCCCTCCACCGGTTGGGCGTAAATATCGAATAAAGTCTTGGGATCTTGGACACTTACGATCAGGTACTTGCCATCCGGAGTCCACGAGTGGATATAGGCAATGTCTTGAATCTGCGAAGTCATCGGACGTTCTTCCCCGGTGGCCAGGGTCTTGATTCTCATGCTGCCCTGGGTGCCGATGCTGCTGGTAATTGCGAGTTTTGCTCCGTCGGGTGAGAATGCCGAATAGATAAACCCGCGGACATTGAAGGTTTGCCGGGCCATGATCTTGCGATCCACATCGTAGAGCCAGAGGTCAGTGTCAGGTGAGTTACCATCCCGCTTGGCAAAAGCAATTTTGCTGGCGTCCGCCGAGACACTGATTGGATTGATAACTCCCCGAATCGTGTCCCCGAATTCTTCGCTCTCTTTTCCTGGCAGCTTCATCCATGCAAATCGCGACTCGGTGGACTGTTCCGTTCGGTATACCAGCGTTCCCGTGGCCGAAACCGAAAAATTGCCCAGGTCTTTTGGACCCCAATATTCCACGTTCTCCGCCACCGGAACCGGATTGCCACTGACCGTCATCGACCTGGGATCAAAGCGCTGGGCCATGAGGTTCCGGTCGTGGAGATAAAGCAAATAACCTTGCGCGTAAACCCCATTCGAGGCCTGTTGCACCACCAGCTTCGGCTCGCTCCCGTCCAGCGATCCGGCGTAGAGATCTCCCACGGCTGCCGCGACCAGACGCTGCGTAAAGAGAAAGTGCTTGCCGTCGGGCAGGAATATCGGATTGCGGTGTGTATGGCCCGTGCCCCCCAACTTGGTTACGGCCAACGGTGTGCCCCCGCTCTCTCCGACCTTGTAAAGAGGCTCTTCAATGTTCGGCGTGAATACGATCATTCCCGCCGGGCTCCATGCGCCTCCACGACCGGCCGGCGCATCGCAGATAATCTGTACCGGCCCTCCTGCAGCAGCCACGGTGCGCATTTTTCCGTTGGAAAAGAAACCGATCATGTTGCTGTCCGGCGACCAGAAGGGAAACGCGGCGCCCTGGGTTCCGGGAATCAACGCCGCCTTGCCGCTGGTCAGGTCGCGCACCCACAGCTCGCTGCCGTTTGGGGTCGCGGCCGGGATTGCCAGCTTCTTACCATCCGGCGAGATGACCGCACCGCCGAAGGAGTTCATACTCATGTCCACTCCAGCGGGTAACTCAATGTCGGCCCGCACCGGTTGCTGCTCTTCGGAGAGCCGCCGCGAATAGAGCAGCGCAGCGACCAAGCCTGCCAGTGCCAGCACCCACCCCGCCACCAGGAATATCGCCCCAAGAAGTTTGCGCTCACGCCGCGCCCCGGCCACCACCGCCGGCACGCCCGCTTTACTTCCCATCTCCGAAATGCTTTCCAGTTGCAGCTTCAAGTCATGGGCCGATTGCCAGCGCTGATCCGGATCTTTCGCCAGGCAGGTACGAATCAGCTTATCCAGCGCCGGTGGAGTCATCGGCTGCGCTACGCTGATCGGTTCCGGTTCCTTCTCCAGAATGGCAGCCAGCACTCCCACCTGGGACTTGCCATCAAACGGCCGTTTGCCGGCGGCCATTTCGTAAAGCGCGCAACCGAAGCTGAAAATGTCGGACCGCGCATCCGCCTCGGCTCCTTGCAACACCTCCGGTGCCATGTACTGGAACGTGCCCACAATCAAGCCCTTCTGCGTAAGCGGCGTCTGGGGCGCGGTCATCTCGGCCAGATTCATCGTCGGCGTGGACGGTGTCAGAACACCCGCCCCCGTTCTCCCGGACATGGCCCCCGCCGCTTTCCCTTTGGCCAGACCAAAGTCCATGAGCTTGGCGCCCGACTTGGTCAACATGATGTTTCCCGGCTTGAGATCGCGATGAATAATTCCATGCCGGTGCGCTCGTTCCAGAGCGTCCGCCGTCTCCATCGCGATCGTCAGCACCTGGTCCAGCGGGAGCGGGCCTTTCAGCAACCGGGCGGCGAGCGTCTCGCCCTCCAGGTACTCCATCACCAGGTAGTCAATGCCATCCTGATGGCCAACATCGAACAGCGTGCAGATATGCGCATGTTGCAGTGACGAGATTGCGCGGGCCTCGCGCTCGAAACGAGCTTTCAGGTCAGGATCGGCTTGTAGCTGTGGCGGCAGTACTTTGATGGCAACGTCGCGGCCCAGGCGCGAGTCGTGCGCGCGATACACCTCGCCCATACCGCCAGCACCCAGCGGCGATTGAATTTCATAGGGCCCGAGTTTGGTTCCCGCAGTCAGCGCCATGCAGCGCGCATTATACCGGACAGCATGGTTCGCCGCTTTCCTCTGTGGTCTCTGCGCCCTCTGCGGTTAGGTCTTCTCTGCGGCGCAAGGCGTCGGTTCTTGATCAGCGAGAATCTGCGGCGTGTTTCAGAGTTCTTGTGTTGCGGGAATCACTTTGATCGCGTTCCGTCCCGGTGCTGCATTTGCACATGGCGCCGGACCAGGCGTCATCACCGTGCGGGCCGAGAGTTGCTCCGCCACACGGTCGTTCTTTCCCCCGCTGGGGTTGGTGCCGGATGCCGGCTCTTTGTGCGTCGGCAATAGGCCCACCGCCCGGTTTCTTCCCGCCTTCTTGGCCTGGTAGAGCGCGGAGTCCGCCAGCCGCAACACCTCGGTATAAGGGATGGCCTCGGTATCCTGCTCGAACCAGGGAAACACCGCCCACCCGATCGAGCACGTGCAAGGGATGCTGACGCACCCTTCGATTTCGAAGGGTTCCCGGCCCACAAAATTCAATACTCGGGTCGCCAGGGCTACGGAATCGCTGCGGTCGGTGTAGCGCGAAGCCACCAGAAACTCATCCCCGCCCCAGCGAATCAGTGCGTCCGAGTGCCGGATTGCAGAACTGATCCGCCGCGCCATCTCCACCAGCAATTTGTCGCCAACGTCGTGTCCGTAACGGTCGTTGACCTCTTTAAAGTAATCGGTGTCCACAATGTAGAAAACCAGGTCGCGATTTCGTTTCCCCTGCGATGAAGCTGCCGGAGAATAGGAACGCACCACCTGGCGCACGTCGGCATCGATGGTGGCGTGCAGAAAACGGCGGTTTCTGGCCCCGGTGAGCACATCGGTGAGCGAATCTTCCCGCAGTTCCCGGTTGGCTCGCGCCAGTTCCTTGTCCATGCGATGCTGCTTGATCCAGGTCAGCGTGCCCAGAATCATCATCGTGATCAAGGTTAGTAAAAGCCGGAAACTGCGCACCGGCGCCGGCGCTGGGCTGTAGTACAGCGCCCACCCCGCCATCGCCGGCAAGGAGAGAATCGTCACCACCGCCAGGCCTGACATCCATTGATCACGCTCGCGCTGGTCGGCCTTTGCCGGCTCGGTGCGCAGCGTCTGTCCCCGCGCCACCAGCCCCACCCGCGCGAAACACGCCATCGCTACCAGCAGCGGCGGGTCATACACGCTCCCGGTGTAATACTTCCCGAAATCGATCGCCAGGCTGGAGGCGACCGAAGCCAACGCATACACCAATCCGGCCACGAACAGCATTCTGTAAACCACTCTCCAGCCCCCGCTGCTACGCAGCCAGATCGCCCCCGAACAGACTACAAAGACGAAATGCTCCAGAAAAAACACCAAATCGAAGCTGTAGCCATAGAGCGCTTCGTTGGGCCTTACATACTGCCAGGGGATCACCACGAAAAGATAGAGATACAGCCACCACGTCACCAACAACGCAAAATCCAGCGCCCCCAGTTGCATGGTTTGTCCGTCGCGTTCCACGTGCGGTCGCACCGCCAGTGCACCCATGAAAGGCACCAGATGCAAAATAAGAATCACATCCCCGATAAAAGGGTTTGGGACCTCCTGGCGCAGCACCACTTCAAAGTAGGTCCATAGCCCCTGCGCCACCAACCACAGGGCACACCCCAGTGACAGCAGCCGCCAGAAAAGGCGGGTGCGAGGCTCCGCTCCGCGGGTGTTGGCGAGCAAGCAGACCAGCACTACGGCCAGTAGCAGACACTGCGTGACATTGCCGATGGTGGTGAGCAGATAACCACGTGGGATGATGAAACCCAGCACCACATCCAAGAAGACCAGGGCGCAGATCAGCCACCAACACTTCTCCCGCGCCATGGCACGAACATCCACGATTGTGATTTTAGGCCCGCCCTGGGCGCTGGGAATGTTACCGAGGTCATCTCCGCCCGTCCCGATTGGGAATGTACCCAGGGACCGGCCTCGGACCCTATGCGGGACGAGCTTTGGACAAGGACGCGGTTCTGAACTGTCGTTCGGACGCGGAAGAAACCTTGCTGATTTCTGGGTCCATCTCTCGGCTCAACCTCGTGGTCCAAACCAGTCCTGCGACCACGGTTACAGCTCCAAACACCACCCAAGCTTCCATCAATAACTTAAGCCAATGCATGAATCCCCCAGGGTCTTTGAAACGCCGTCCGGCGCTCGATTATAGGGCAAATCCACGCCCCTGGGAACCATGCAAAGTTTTTCCCATTAAATGCAATTGCAGGCACCGGCCGACCTATCCTTTTTGAGGATGGCGGCGTCTATCGTGAGTATGCATGCCGGGAACTGAGAATGGGCTTCGTCCCGTCAGTGCATTGAGTCTGAAGCCACGGTCTTCTTAGCGAACTTTGCGGAGACTTAGCGCCCTTTGCGGTTAGAGGTTTTTGATCGCAAGTTTATGGCAAACCAAACGGCCTCTACCTCTTTGCAAGAGGCGGAACGTACCTCGTTCTCCTCACGTGAATCACTCGCGCTCGCTCATAACTACAAACCCACCGACGAGCGCGCGATTTACCTCTTCGATCCCATCGAAGCCCTCCGCTACGAATAAACTCACGTGGGGACAGCCGCGAAGCGGCGCAAGAATAAAGTCCACGGCGTAAGCCGTGGGTGGGCGATGCCAGACGATCAAGCTCCGGAGGAGCGAAAGAAAGTCTGCGAGCCGTCGGTTGCCGCGCTCGGGGCGACAAGGACGTGGCGAGGGGGTTTGCTTTCTCGGCTCTTCCATCGCGCCGCTGGCCAAGTAGTCTACAGCTTCACCCTCCTCCAAAACTCCGGCCCTTCCTCACTCTCATCAACTGCTCGAACTCATAGGCGATCTTCAACAACCGCCGCGCCAAGCACCGCTAGCGCAGATTTTCGCGACTGCCTCCCAAAAGTTCCACTGCTTTCCTCCACCTGAAACGTTATCCAAAACAAAATACAGGACCTACGCGATTGGCAAAATTCGTGCTTCCGCAAGAGTTCAGGAATCGGAGGAAGTCAATGCTTGAGGTGCACATCACCAGGAGTGAGGACGTGGTCGTGATTCTGTGTAAAGGCAGAATTGTGCGCAGCGCGGCCGCCTTTTCCCTGCGCGATGCCGTCACCCAGCAGAGAGACGCACGTGTCGTCCTGCTCGACCTCTCGGAGGTGGAATCCGTCGAAGGCGGTGGGCTGGGCATGCTCGTGTTCTTGCAGCGATGGACCCGCGACAACGGCATCGAACTCATATTGTTTGGACCCTCCAATCCTGTGCGCAAGAGCCTGGAACGCGCCAGTTCGACTTCTGGATTTGAGATCACCCCAGTCAAGGACGAACTCTCCCTGCACGCCGGCTGATCGGCTACGGGAGAGAGCAGTATGGTGAAATCTGGTCGTAGGAGGTCACGATGAACTCTCGCTTTACGGATGACTCCCTGAACTGGCGGAAGCTGTGCCGAGCTGCCGCACTGGAACAAAATCCTGACAGCCTATCCCAGATTGTCCAGAAGATCAGTTCGGCTCTTAAGGCCCACCAGCGCAAGCTGCGCCGTTTCTCGGAAACCAGGCGGGAGAACGTCTCCCATATCGCTTCGAGGTTGGATAGGGCAGCTTGAAGGAACTCAACCTCATCACAGCTTGATGGGGCTTTGGGGTCGACCCGTGCCGCGGGTTTCCCCCACCCCTACACCTTCACACTCCCCAAAAACTCCGGCCCCTTCCGCACCTTCGTCAACTGCTCAAACCCATAAGCAATCTTCAGCAACGTCCCTTCGCTCCAAGCCCGTCCAAAAAACGAAACGCCCACCGGCAACCCAAAGATGAACCCCGCCGGCACCGTGATATCCGGATAGCCCGCCACCGCCGCCGCATTCGAGCTGCCCCCATTCGAGCAATCCCCATTCACCCAATCCGTAAACCACGCCGGCCCCGCCGTCGGTGCCATAATCGCATCCAGTTTGTGCTCGTCCATCACGGCGTCAATGCCTTCCGCCCGCGAAAGCCGCTGATCTTTCTCCAGCGCGTCGGTGTACTCCTTGCTCGTGAGCGGCCCCTTGGCCTCCGCCTTGATGAAAATGTCCTGATCAAAATACGGCATCTCTTTGCTCTTGTTCTGGATGTTGAAATCAATGAGCTCTTTCAACGATCCCGGCGCTCCCGGCCGCGCCGCCAAATACGTATTCAAATCAGCCTTCAGCTCGTACAACAGCACCAGAAACTCAGACTCGCCAAACTTCCCATGCGATGGCAAGTCCGCCGGATCCACCACCTCCGCCCCCGCCCCCTTGATCTCCGCAATCAACTGGTTCATCAACCCATCCACTGCATCGCTAAACCCAAAATATTTCCGCGCCACTCCAATGCGCGCGCCTTTCAGTCCCTTGGGATCGAGAAACCCGGTGTAATCCGTCGCCGCTTTCCCCGCGCTCGCCGAAGTTGCGCTGTCTCGCGCATCCACGCCCGCCATCGCACCCAGCAAAATCGCCGCATCCCGCACCGTCCGCGCCATCGGCCCCGCCGTATCCTGGCTGTGTGCAATGGGAATAATCCCTGAGCGGCTCACCAACCCCAGTGTCGGCTTGATTCCCACCAATCCATTCGCCGACGCCGGACACACCACCGACCCATCCGTCTCCGTACCCACCGCCACCGCGCACAGGTTCGCTGCCGTCCCAGCTCCTGACCCCGAACTCGATCCACAAGGATTGCGGTCGAGCACATAAGGATTCTTCGTCTGCCCGCCGCGCCCGCTCCATCCGCTGCTGGAATGTGAAGACCGAATATTCGCCCACTCGCTTAGATTCGTCTTCCCCAGAATCACGGCGCCCGCCTCACGCAATCGCTGCGCTACAAATGCGTCCCGCACCGGCTTCGACCCCACGAGCGCCAGCGACCCCGCCGTCGTCTGCATCCGGTCCGCCGTATCAATGTTGTCTTTGATCAAAACCGGAATCCCGTGCATGGGCCCGCGCACATGCTTCTGCGCCCGCTCCTTGTCCAGCCCGTCCGCAATCGCTAACGCATCCGGATTTACCTCAATCACACTCGCCAGCGCCGGCCCGTGTTTGTCGATCTCCTCAATCCGTCCTAGATACTTCTGCGTGATCGATCGGGCCGTATATTTTCCCGCAGCCATTCCTGCCTGCAAGTCGGCAATCGTGGCTTCGTCCAGCTCAAACGCCTTGGGCGGAGCCGACGGTGCTGGAGAAGCCGCCATCTCCCGCGCCGCTGCCAGAGCGGGCAATGCCGCAGCGGTCGCACCAGTCAGCAAGCTTGTTTGCAGAAAACGTCGACGTTGGGGCGAGATAGGATTGCTCAAGAGATTTCTCCTGATGGGGAATGACTACTCATGCAAGAAACGGCATTATAGGCGATTCACGCAAATCGGATGTTACCTGCGGTGGGCCGTCCTCTGTGCGTCTCTGTGTCCCCTGGGGTGATGCCTCTGAGACCGGGGCGTCGCAAGACTTCGTGGTTCATCGAATAGAAAGAAGGGAAGCCACCAGGGCGCGATCACCAACCATCGCCCGGCCAGTGGCGTTGAAAACGCTGCTCGATCCAATCTGTCGACGTCAGGGTTGCTTGCTTTCCAGTCTCTTTCGTATCTTCCGCAGTTCCATGAAACTCAGGGCGGTCATCGTGCAAAGCACGCTGCCGAACATGATCATCACAATACTATCCATTGAAGCGGGCTCCTTTCCCCGCGTAGCTGCTGGCACTACTCATTCGCTTAAGGCGGACTTCCAGAAATATACCCCAAAGCCGCTCCTTCGCTATTGGCATTCTAGTTACAGAACCCACGTCGATGAGGAGCCGCTCTCCGTGTTCTCTGTGCCCTCCGTGGTCGTCTTGATCAGCGAAAATCAGCGAAATCTGCGGCGGGCAACGAACCACGCAGGTTATGCTTCAAACTACCTATCTGGCGGGTATAATTAAGCATTCATGCCCAAGTATTCCATCGTGGTTCCCCTGCATGATGAGCAGGAGAACGTAACCGATCTCTACGACCGCCTGAAGGCCGTTATGGAGGTCAGCGGCGAGACCTTCGAGCTGGTCTTCGTCGACGACGGTTCCCGCGACCGCACTTTCAACTTGCTGGGCGAAATCGCTGCCATCGACAGTCGCGTGACGGTGGTCCGCCTGCGCCGCAACTTTGGCCAAACCTCAGCCCTGGCCGCCGGTTTCGATCACACTCGCGGCGAATACATCATCGCCATGGACGGCGACTTGCAGCACGATCCCGCCGACATCCCCTTGTTTCTCGAAAAAATCGCCGAGGGCTACGACATCGTCAGCGGCTGGCGCAAAGTCCGCATTGACAATCTCTGGATGCGCCGCATTCCTTCGCGCTGCGCCAACTGGCTCATGGCGAAACTGAGCGGCGTCGCCATCCACGACTTTGGCACCACGTTCAAGGCGTATCGTCGCAGTATTCTCGAACAGGTCCCGCTTTACGGAGAGTTACATCGCTTCATTCCTGCCTTGGCTTCCTCGTACGGTGCTTCCATCTGCGAAGTTCCAATTCGCAACGTAGTCCGTGAGCGCGGCAATTCGCACTACGGCATCTCTCGCACTTTCCGGGTATTTTTCGATCTCATTACCATCCGCTTTTTACTGCGCTATCTCTCGCGGCCGCTGCATTTCTTCGGCACCGTGGGCATGTTCAGCATCTTTTCCGGAGGCGTCGTCGCCCTCTGGCTGATGCTCGACAAGCTCTTCAATCACGTCGATATCATGGCCCAGCACGGCCCGCTCATGATCTTTGCCGCCGTGCTTTTGCTCGCCGGACTGAACATGCTCGCCGTCGGCCTCCTGGGTGAGATGCAAGTCCGCCACTACCACGAACCCACCCGCCGCGCTCCCTATTTTGTGGACCGCGTCCTCCGCGCCCAAAGCAGCGAAGAACACACCGTCTCCGAATAACCCCAACCGATTATCTGAATCTTCATCTCGCCGCGCCTGATCCGCGTCAATCCGCGGCGAAAAAGGTTCTTGATCAGTGTCGATCCGTGCAAATCCGTGGCTAGGTTTTTGAAAATCTCGGCGGGCTCAGCGGTGAATTTACTTGAACGCTTCCTTATTCACCACATAAGGCATCTTGGTCAAATCCCCGCCATAATTGCCCTCCAGCACATCAATCAACCCCTGCGCCGCCCGTCCCGCCATCCCTTTATTCGGATCCGTCGACAATCGTGTAATCCGCGCCGCGCTGGCAAAGTGCGGCAACAGCCGGCAACGGTCTTCAATCGCCGGATCGCGCAACGGCGAATCCGCCGGCAGCGGTTCGGTTTCGTACACATCCAGTGCCGCTCCCGCAATCCAATTCTCGCGCAGCGCCTTGGCCAACGCCGCCTCCTCCACCACCGGCCCTCGCGACGTGTTCACCAGATAAGCCGTCGGCTTCATCATGCGCAGCGTCTTTTCGTTGAACAGGTGATACGTAGGCGTCGTGCTCTCGCCTTCACGTAGTAGCGGCACATGCACGCTGATAAAATCCGCCGTCCGCAACGCCTCCTCGAAGGGTACATATTTGATCGTCGTTTTTTCCTTCTGAATGCCCCGTGCCTGCCGCAGATCTTTCATTTCCTGAATCGCTTTCACATACTCATGGTTTTGGTACGCCGGGTCGTAGCACAGGATATTCATATCGAACCCCGTACTTTTCTTGATCACCGCCAGCCCAATGCGCCCCGTGCCAATCACCGCAATCGTCTTGCCCGTGACTTCATCCCCCAGGAAGGGAAGATACGGATGCCAGTAGCCCCACTTGTTTTCGCGCGTCAGATGCTCTGCCGACCACATCTTCCGCGCCAGCGCCCCCAACAGGAAAAATGCAAACTCCGCCGTGGCCTCGGTCAACACGTCGGCCGTGTGGGTGAACGGAACTTTGTAGCGATTGGCATCGGCGCGGTTGATGTTGTCAAAGCCGACTGCAATTTGCGCCACCACTTTCAGCGTGCCCTTGCCCGCCTCGAAAATCTCCGCATCAATCGGGTCGCGCAAAGTCGTAATCAGCCCATCAATCCCCGATTTCACTTTCTCCACGATCACGCTCTTCGGCGGCGCCTCAGGGCTGGCATAAACCTCAACCTCATAGCCTCGCCTGCGCAGTAGTTCGATCGATTCTCCAATGTCACAGGTCGCAAACACCCGAAATTCCCTGCTCATAATTTGTTCGCTCGAAAAGTTACGGAAATGGCAGAAGTTCAGCCGGAAGTTATGATACCCCGTCGCCGCACAGAATTACGAATTCGGGCGTTCTGGGTTGTTCTGATCAGCGAAAATCAGCGAAATCTGCGGCTTGCTCCAACGGACCTTTGTTCCTCAACTACTGAGCTACGCCACCCTCTTCAACGCTCTCCCCATAACGCTTCTTGCGCCAATTCGATCCAATTCCTGGCACAGCCTGCCGATCTTCTCAAAGCGGCTGTGAAATTCCCGGAGTTGAAAACCTGTTAACGGTGCTCGCTGTCCGAAGGTTTCGATCTGAACATCAATCAGCGAGTGGACTTCATCTTTGATCGTACTGCCTGCGGTTGTCATCATCGGAGTCTCCAACTCCATTCCTGGCGATCATCTATGAGCCGCTGATCTGCCCAGCGAATTCTTCCTTTTCCTCCACCGTTCCGGCCTTCTTGACCTGCATCAACTCCAGCGCCTTTTTCGCGATGTGTTCCGCGCTGACCTCGAATTCCTTGATCAACTCCCAGGGAGCGCCCGAATCGCCAAAGCGATCTTTCACTCCCACCGCGCCCGTGATCACCGGCTCTCCGTACAGCTGCGGCGCTTCCGTAATCACACTGCTCACTCGCCACGCCAGCGCGCCAATCTGGTGCTCCTCCGCGGTCACTATCACGCCCGTCTCCCGCGCCGCCCGCAGAATCGCGGCTTCGTCCACCGGTTTGAGGGTATGCAGGTTCACCACTCGGGCCTCGTAGCCGAAATCGCTCTTCAGAATCCACGCTGCTCGCATCGCTTCCGGCACCATCGGTCCGCAAGCGATGATGGTCAAATCCTCATCTTCGTTCTCATATTCCGAAGCCAGAGCGGTCTCGAACGCGTCCGCAAAATTGGCGTCCTCCCCGCGCAAGCGAATCACATTCGCCTGACCAAACTCAAACGGCGTGTTTTTGTCGGTCACAATCGGCGTCGCCTCCCGCGCAAAACGAATGTATTTCGGTCCGCGATGCTGCATCAGCAAATAATCAGTGGCTTTCTTGGTCTCGTTCACATCGCAGGGCACCACCACTGACATGTTGGGCAGCCCGCACATGGCAAACAAGTCTTCCAGCGCCTGATGCGTCGCCCCGTCCGGCCCCACCGAAACTCCGCCATGCGCGCCTGCAATCAGCACATTGAAGTTGCCATAGCAAACCGAGGTCCGGATCTGGTCCAAATTCCGCGCCGCCGCAAACGTCGCATAAGTTCCCAGCACCGGCAGCTTGCCTTCCTTCGCCAATCCCGCCGCGGCCGACGTCGCCGACTGCTCCGCGATTCCCATGCTGATCCACCGCCGCTTCCGCTCCGGCTTCGCGGCGTAGAAATCGCTGATCGTGATCGACCCCGAAATATCCAGCCCCAGGCAAACCACCCGCTCGTCCTCGCCGTTTTCCGCCAGCGACTGGCCAAAGCCTTTGCGCGTCGGCTCCATCTTTACTCTCATATTCGAATGCTCTGGCGCATTCCACCAGTAATTGCGGTCGAACTTCGGCATCTTCGCTTCCAGTTTCTGGTCCACCTCCGCCTGATAGCGCTTGGCCTTGTCCAGCAGCCTCGCATACGGAATTGTTTCCTCCAGCTCGAGTTCCTTCAGCCCTTTCACCAACTCCTCGTGATTCGGCGATCTCCCATGCCATCCCGCCAGGTCTTCCATGAAACTCACGCCCTTGCCCTTCACCGTTGCCGCCAGAATGACCGTCGGCTTGCCGGTGGTCGCCGCCTTCGCCTTTTCCAATGCCTCCACCACCTGCGTCATGTCATGCCCGTCGATCTGTATGACGTCCCACCCAAAGCTGCGGTACTTTTCATCCAGCGGATCGACATTCATCACATCCGCAACCCGGCCATCAATTTGTAACCGGTTGCAATCCACAATGCCCACCAGATTGTCGAGCTTGTGGTGGCCGGCTTCCATGGCCGCTTCCCAGATCTGACCTTCCTGCTGCTCGCCATCGCCCATGATGCAAAATGTCTTGTACTTTTTCCCGTCCAGTCTTCCGGCCAGCGCAATCCCCACCGCCATGCTCAGACCTTGCCCCAGCGATCCCGTCGAAACTTCCACTCCCGGCAGCTTCAGCCAATGCGGATGCCCCTGGAACGGCGACCACAGCTTGCGCAGCAACATCACGTCATCCACCTTGCAGAACCCGGCAAACGCCAAGCCCAGGTACAGGCTGGGCGCTTTGTGTCCGGTGGACCAGATAATGCGATCACGTTCCGCCCACGACGGGTCCCACGGATCATGGTCCGCCACCCGCAAATACAACGCCGCCGTGATGTCCATAATCGACAGCGTTCCGCCCGCGTGCCCCGACCCCGCCGCGCACAGCGCCACCAGGTCGTAGCCCCGCATCTGGTTTGCCGCTTCTTTTAGTTGTTCAATGGAATAGTCGCGAAGATTCTTGCCGCTCGTGGAATCCTTGATCGCCATAGCCTTGCCCTCCGCGCCGGCCTTGGGCAGAACCGTGCCAGCGCTGGTCCGTACAAGGCGAGTCTAGGAGGGAATGTCCGCCCGCTCAGTGCGGCCGGTCACAGGCAAGTGTGATGTAGGTAACCCGGTTCTTATCAGCACAAATAAGGCGAAATCAGCGGCGTTAACCAGGGTTTTCTGTTCTTCCTTCAATCCGTGTAAATCCGTGGCTAAGCTTTTCTCGGCGGTTAGAAGTTTGATCAGCGCTAATCAGCGAGAATCTGCGGCTACAGATTCTTCTTAGTCCACTCATCCACCCGCGCCAAAGCCTTGTTTAGATTCTCCAAAGAGTTCGCCACGCTGAACCGCAGATATCCTTCTCCATAATCCCCAAACGCCGTCCCCGACAAGCAAGCCACCCCCGCTTGCTCCAGCAGGGCATCCGCAAGTTGTTTCGACTTCCACCCGGTCTTTGTAATATTCGGGAACACATAAAACGCGCCTTTCGGCAGCCGGCACGAGAATCCCTTGATCGTATTCAATCCCGCCACAAACGCATCCCGCCGCCGCTGAAATTCTTTCCGCATCTTCTCCACCGACGACTGCTCCCCGCGAATCGCCTCAATTCCGGCAATCTGCGTAAAGCTCGCCGTGCAGGAATTGGAATTCGTGTTCAGCCGCGCGATCTGCCCCGCCAGGTCGGCCCGCATCACTCCGTACCCCATGCGCCATCCCGTCATCGCCCAGGTCTTCGAGAATCCATCCAGCAGAATCGTCCGTTCCTTGAATCCCGGCACCGCCATGATCGAATGATGCTCACCTTCGAAGATCAGCCGGCTGTAAATCTCATCCGAAAGCACCATGATGTTGCGGTCGCCAATCGCCTCCGCGATCCCCGCGATGTCCTGCTCGCTCAGCACCCCGCCAGTAGGATTTTGGGGTGAATTAATAATGACGAGCTTGGTGCGGTCCGTAATCAGCGCCTTCAGTTCCTTCACATCCAGACCGAAATCCCGCTCCTCATGCAGTCGGATCGGCACCGCCTTCGCTCCCGCGTAGTTGATCATGGACTCATAAATCGGAAACCCAGGGTTGGGATAGATCACCTCATCCCCCGCATCAGCTAACGCCAGTATCGAGAAGAAAATAATCGGCTTGCCGCCGGGGACAACCACGACTTCCTCCGCCGTGACTTTCACCCCACGCGATCGCGAAACCTCCTCCGCAATCGCCTGCCGCAGCTCCGGCAACCCGGCCGACGGCCCATAGTGCGTCCAACCTTTGTGCAAGGCATCGATGGCCGCGTCGACCACATTCTTCGGCGTGTCGAAATCCGGCTCGCCAATTTCCAGGTGGACAATGTCCTTACCCTGGCGCTCCAGCGCGCGCGCCTTGTTCAGGACTTCAAAAGCGGTTTCCGTGCCCAGCCGCGACATGCGCTGGGCCAGCTTCAATTCGTATTGTGTAGAGGTTTCCATAGTCGTAGGCGACATAATTATATCCTCGCACGGCCCGTGTGGCGCGGGCGCCTTCGCCCGCGAAAAAGACTTCCTTTGTGAACCTTCGTGTCCTTTGTGGTTCAAGCTTTGTCGCGGATATTGAAACTGATGCGCGCCCGCGAGTAAGCCCGCTCTCGCGTATCATTGTCCCACATGTTTTCCCGCCGCACCGACTGGAAGCTCACGCCCAACCGCTTCACTCAGGCGCAGCAGGAGTCGCACGCCGCCGGCAGGGAAGTCCTCGACCTCGCCATCTCCAATCCTACTCGCGTCGGGCTCCACTATGACAATGAAGCTATCACCAAGTCGCTCGCCGATTCCGCTGCGCTCGACTACGACCCCCAACCCAAAGGTCTGCTCAGCGCCCGTCAAGCCGTCGCTGAATATTACAAGCGACAGGTTGATCCCGAATCCCTCGTGCTCACCACCAGCACCAGCGAAGGCTACTCCTTCGTCTTCCGCCTGCTCTCGAATCCCGAAGACGAAGTCCTGGTCCCCAAACCCAGCTACCCGCTATTCGAGTTTCTCGCCGACTTGCAGGACGTTAAACTCATCCCCTACCCGCTGCTCTACGATCACGGCTGGCAAATCGACTTCCCGTCTTTACACAAATCGGTGACCCCCCGCACCCGCGCCGTAGTGCTGGTGCATCCCAACAACCCCACCGGCTCCTACGTCAGTAACGCCGAGCGTGCCGCACTCAACCATTTCTGCCGCGACCACAAACTGGCAATCATCGTCGACGAAGTCTTCCTCGACTACGCCCACGACGGCACTCCACGCCCGTCCTTTGCCAGCAACAAAGACGTCCTGACCTTCACCCTGAGCGGCATCTCGAAGATCTCCGCCCTGCCGCAAATGAAACTAGCCTGGATCGCCGCCAGCGGCCCCGCCGATCAGCTGCAACCCGCCCTGTCGCGTCTCGAAGTCATCGCCGATACCTATCTCTCGCTGAACGCTCCCATCCAACTCGCCGCGCCCACATTCCTAAATCTACGAAAGCAAATCCAGCCCCAACTCCTCGATCGCGTCCGCACCAATCTAGCCGAACTCGACCGCCAACTCGCGAAGCAAAAAGCCTGTGAGCGCCTGGCCGTCGAAGGCGGCTGGTACACCATCCTGCGCGTCCCCGTCACCCAATCCGACGAAGACCTGGCCATCGATCTCCTCCGCCAAGCCAGCGTCCTCGTCCATCCCGGCCACTTCTACGATTTTCCCCGCGACGGCTATCTGGTCTTGAGTCTGATTACCCAACCCGAACAATTCTGCGAAGGCGTCGAACGCCTTCTAAGACTGCTCGCTGCCTAGATCGGCAACACGCGCGTGGGGCGGACACTTGTCCGCCGCTTCCTCCGCGCTCTCTGCGGCTTTTCTCTGCGAACTCCGCCATCAATAGCTCCTTTGGCGGCAACTCCCAACCTCAATATTTTCTCCCTTGCCCTATCCCGCCGTCAGTCGTAGGATAACCCCGTGCTGGGCAGCCCTCTTCAAGAGCTGCCGGTTCCATGACCCGAGTCCCTCTGGCCTGACTCTCCAGCACCATTCCTCTCGCCGCTTCGTCAAGAGGGGATCAATGTTCTGGAAAATGGTGCTAGGCGTTTCCACAGCGTGGCTGGTTCTTCCTGCGGTTGCATGGATATTGCTCAGTCAAATCCTGCGGTTCCTTCGGTCGCCTTCTTCGCAGAGTTGAACCGTGCGGTGACAGGCTCTCACGGTTAATCAGGGTTTCACTACCGCACCATCCAGGCCGATGCGGCGACCAGAACTCCGGCCGTCGCCATCAACAGGCCAAGGTGCCAGAATATCCGCCGGCTGGTGAGCAGCGCGATCGAGCTGATCACCAGCGCGATCTCCAGCAAGACTTCGCCCAGATCGAAACGGTCGCCTTTGCGGCGGGCAAGTTCGGTTTCGTTTTCCGTTTCGCGGGCCGCTCTATCAAGGTCCTTCTGCTCGTCTTTATAGCGGTCTGCTTCGGCCCGGTATTTTTCCTGCAGCTTGGCCACCGCGTCCCCGTCTTTGCTGGCAACCACGGTGGTCAGATCGGCGAACAATTCGTCGCTGTGGCGGCGGATATTCTTGGCCTGGTAGTAGGCCCACTGGTCGGTGACCTTGTTTTGCAAAATGATTTCTTCCGTGTGCGTGCGATGACCGCACAGGGACACAATCGCCACCAGCACCGCCAGCACCGCCATGGTCACCGTGATCGGGGCAAGATCGGGATGCTGCTTGGCATGTTCGGCGTGCTCGTGCAATTCGGTTAGTTCGTCGGTCATGGTGTCATACTCCTGTCTAAACCGGTTGACGAGCTAAGCATAAACCAAACTGCCAGTTCTCCCATCACCGTGATCCAGCCTCCTCTGCCGGCTTTTCACTGGCCACCGGATGTCCTATACTTCCCCCATGCGCAACATCGACAAACACCAGCCCGGCTCGTTTTGTTGGATCGAACTCGCCACCACCGACCAAAACGCCGCCAAAAAGTTCTACAGTTCGCTCTTCGGCTGGGAAGTAAATGACATGCCCATGGGCCCAACCGATGTCTACACCATCTTTCGCCTCCAGGGCCGCGACGCCGCTGCCGCATGCACCCTGCGTCCCGAACAAAAAGGCGTCCCTCCGCACTGGATGCTTTACATTGCGGTGGATAACGCCGACGCCGCGGCCGCCCGTGCCTCCAAAGCCGGCGGCAAAGTCTGCGCTCCCGCCTTCGATGTCATGGACGCCGGCCGCATGGCCGTGCTGACCGATCCCACCGGCGCAACTTTCTGCGCCTGGCAATCCAACAGGAACACAGGCATCGGCATCGCCGGAATCGACGGCACGCTCTGCTGGGCCGACCTCAGCACGCCCGATCCCGACCGCGCCCGCAAGTTCTACACCGACATGTTCGGATGGAAAATCACCGATGACAGCGACGACGATCCGCCCTCAGGTTACGTTCACATTCAGAATGGCGAGGAATTCATCGGAGGCATTCAGTCGCTTCAGCATCGCCAGCCCGGCACCCCCGCGCACTGGCTGCCTTACATCTTCACTTCCAATTGCGACGCCGCCGCGGCCAAGGCCAAACAGCTGGGAGCAAAATTCTACGTGGAACCCATGACCCTGGAAAATGTCGGCCGCTTCGCAATCCTGGCCGATCCCCAGGGCGCCGTGTTCTCGATTTTCCAGCCAATGCCGCGAAAGTAGGAGGCGGGTTTGTAGCCGCAGAGCGGCGCAAGAATAAAGCCCACGGCGTAAGCCGTGGGTAAGGTAGGAGGAATCAACCAGCCGCGTAGCGGCGAAAGAAAAGTTCCTCGCGTAGCCAGCCTGTGTAACTTGGGGAGGGAGAACCTACCGGACACACCCCCACCGCAGACAAATCCACAGCCGAAAACGCGCCTAGCTGACCAGCCGTGCGCTGCCGCGATCGGCAGCTTCCTCGGCTCGCACCGCTTTTTTGGCGAACTCCAGCGTAATCTGCTGCCGAATCGCGCTGGAAATATCCAGCAGTCTCTGGTCGGTGGTCTCCAGCTGCCGTTTCAGGTCGGCGCTGGCTTTTAACGCCTCGTCGCGCGCGTCGCTGATCTGCTCCAGCTTGCCCGCCAGTTCGCCCACCAAATCGTTGAATTTCCGCACCGAATCCATATACCGATCAATATCGAGATTCAAAGCTACCCCCATAGACTCGCCCACCAAAGCCTGGTCAATAAAATACCGGCCAACAAAGTACCATACACGGCTGCCGCTATCAAGCCGCCCGTTCTGCGCACCCTCGCAGAGACTAAGGTCTCCCTATCCTCGGTCTCCCCGGAGCCCGTTTTCCTCCACGATCTCCGCGGGCCGTTCTCCGCCGGCCGTTCTCCGCGTCCTCCGCGATCAAGAGCTCTTCTCTGCAGTCCGTCCATACCCGTAGCCATGCTTTTCTCGGTGAACCTCTGTGTCCTCCGTGGTTGAAGTTCTTCCAGCCCGGTCTCTCGCGCTATACTCGACCCTACCCATGATTCATACCATTCACCACGGTCCTATCCGTGAGCTTCGCCTCAATCGTCCACCCGTCAACGCCCTCACCGGAGACCTCATCGTCGCCCTCCGCCAGGCGGTCGAATCCGCCCCCAAAGAACATGTCCGCGCCCTGGTCCTCTCCGGTACACCCGGCAGGTTCTGTGCCGGGCTCGATGTTCCGCAACTCATGGGACTCGATCGCCGCGGCATCACCACCCTTTGGCGCGAGCTCTATGCCCTCATGAAGGCGCTCGCCTGCTCGCCCATCCCCATTGCCGCCGCCATCATCGGACACGCCCCCGCCGGCGGCACCGTGCTTCCATTATTTTGCGATTGGCGAGTCATGGCCGACGGCGAGTTCAAGATCGGCCTCAACGAAGTGCAAGTCGGCATTCCTTTGCCCGCCGTCATTCTGGCCGCCCTTCGCCGCCAGGTCGGACCGCGCCAGGCCGAACGTCTGGCCTCTTCCGGCCTGTTGATGTCTCCCACCCAGGCTCTTGAAATCGGTCTGGTGGACGAGTTAGTCCCCACCGAACACGTCGTCGAGCGCGCCCTCGCATGGTGCCAAACCCTCATCGCACTTCCCGAAGAGGCCATGACCGCCACCCGCCACGAAGCCCGCGCCGACCTGATTGCCATCTTCCGCCGCGACCTCGAACCGGAAGTAAAGAAAGTCGTCGCCAGTTGGTGGCACCCCGCTACCCAAGCCACCCTGCGCGCCCTGGTGGACCGCCTGAAGAAGAAGTAACCATCCCCGTAAATGCGTGGCCGGGCTTTTTCTTTCTCTATAACTCCGTGTTTTTCCGCTAAGCGTGGTTTCGCCTGGAAAAAGGTCAGTAGCGGTCCGCTTCCGTCCCACTACCCCCAACCGCCTGCTGGACAAGGCTTTTCGATGTACTACTGTGTTTGACCGCCGTCCTGGCACTTCCTATACTGTGGTACACTCACGGCAAATTGGTTCGCGTGGGGGCCAGCCTGACACCAGGCAAGGGGTACGTTCTTACCTTCTTGTCGAGTTGTTGCCGGCGTTTCACTGGCAGGCACGTTCGCGCTATAGCGGTTGGGGCGAGCTTCTGCCGCTTCGTCTCCCGTCTGTATCCCCCAACTCGGAGTTTTAGTTGTGAAAAGCTATATCGCGCTAGCCGTCCTCCTTGCCCTGGTCCAGCTGGCCGCGGCCCAGATCTCACCCGAATTTTTTGACATGCACACGGATACCGTCGAGGACCCCTGGCCGTCGACCGTGGGTGTGCAATTCTCCTCCTGGCGATCACTTTCCGGCAGGGTCACCTGGGCCGACATCAATACCTCACCAGGCGTCTATGACTGGTCGCATTTGGATGATTGGATGGCGCTAGCACAGCAGAACGGGCAATCGGTCTTGTACACCTTTTATTACACCCCCACCTGGGCGTCGGCGTGTCCAACCTGCACCTGCGCTCAAGGAAACCAGACTCCCGGCGGATGCTATCCCCCCAACGACCTGAATTCCGACGGCACCGGAACCGACCAGCATTTGATCGATTTCATCACTGCCCTCATGCAGCATGAAGGCCCCGGCAAGTTCAAGTACATTGAGATCTGGAACGAACCCAATATCTCTACCGAGTGGGGAGGTACCATGCAGCAGATCGTACGCATGACCCAGGACGCGCGCTCGGTCGCCAAATCGTTCGACCCCAATGTTCTAATCACTTCCCCTCCAGAAACCGGCGACGGAAAAAATGCTCTCAAGATGACGTGGTTGCCCGGCTTCTTTGCCGCTGGGGGCGGCCAGTATGTGGACGTCATCGGCCTGCACGGCTACGTCTACCACCCCGAAGACATCATCACCCGCGTCAACAACACCACCGCGGTCATGGCCCAATACAACCAATCCGGCAAGCCTATTTTTGTCACCGAGGGAAGCTGGTGCTGCCAACACTCCCCCATTCCGCCATCCCAGCAGCCCGGCTTCACCTTCCGCCAGTATCTCTCCATGTTGTCCACACCCGTGAGCCAGTTCTACCTGTTTTCCTTTGATTCTTTCAACGAAGGCAATCTGTGGGACTCGGACTCCCAAACTATGACGGCTAACGGGGTCGCCTATCAGCTCTACTACAACTGGCTTGTCGGCGCCACCATGACCCAGCCCTGCCAGGCGTACAAAACCGGCAGCTCACTCTGGACCTGCACCTTCAGCCGTTCCTCAGGCTACCAGGCCGCGGCCGTTTGGGATACCACCGCTACCGTGACCCTGACCGTGCCCGTGCCCGTGACCGTGCCCGTACCCACCGAGTACGTGCAGTATCGCGACCTCTATGGAAATGTTTATCCCATCCACAACCATCAAGTGCAGATCGGCTACACTCCCATCTGGCTCGAGAACTAACGTTGCGGTGGCCCTTGTTTTTGATCAGTGAAAATCCGTGGCCGCTTTCGGTGTTGCTCTTGTTCGATCCGCGTATCAGGGCACGGCTTCACAGGCTGCGGAAAAAGTCGGTGGGGTATCGCCGGGTGCCCAAGGTCTCGCCGCCGTTTCGAGACCTGGGCGGGGAGCCACGTCCGCCAAGCGTAAGCCGAGAGTGAGGTCACAAGAAGAACGGATACGACCGATTTACCTACTCCCAGCTCTCGCAAAGCCAGCGAGACCCGGGGCGCCCAGCGGGCAAACCTATCAGGAACGGCAGCAAACCCCATAACTCTGCCAAAGGCGAAACCACGGACTGTGCGCGAGCGAGTCGTCGTGTCTCCGATTCGCAGCCGAGAGGTCGCCAGCGCTCAGCGGTCTGGTGTCCGGTACGGCAAAGAAGCGCTCTAGCCACTCGATCTCGGCAATGGTCTTTTCCGCGTCCATCCGCTCACAATATCTAACAGAATCGCCGGAAGGTCAATTCGGAGCGGCATCTCCACCTTAAGTGCAGGATGGAGTGTTCTTAGGCCGGCGGCCCACCCAAGCCCGGTTTAGAATCCGCGTTGATCCGCGTAAATCCGCGGCGGCCTTTGGGCTTGACTTTCTGATCAGCGTGCATCCGCGCAAATCCGCGGCGAAGCTTTTGAACTTTGTCGGTACCACGCTAACCGACGGCCACTCCACCCTTATTGCGCCCCTTGGCTTGCAGATAAGGCGAATTGAGCGGAAACCTCGCGCAGTTTGTTTGCGACCTTGTCAACCGCCAAGGGTTTGCTGAAGTAGTAGCCTTGGATCTCGTCACAATGATGGCTTCGCAGGAATGACATTTGCGCTTCATTCTCAACCCCTTCGGCGATCACTTTCAGTTTCAGACTTTTCGCCATACTGATGATTGCGGTCGCGATTGCCGCATCATCAGGATTCACCGCGACATCCCGGATAAACACACGGTCGATTTTCAGCTTGCTCACACGAAACTGTCTCAAGTAGCTGAAGCTGGAATAGCCAGTCCCAAAGTCGTCAATCGCGAGCGTCAGCCCCATAGCCTTTAATCGCTGAACCACCGAGAGCGTTACGTCTGCATTCGCTAGCAGGAGGCTCTCTGTGAGTTCCAGTTCGAGATATTGCGCGGCCAAGCCCGACTCGGCCAGCGCCCTGCTGATGAGATCGCAGAAGTCCTCTTGTCGAAACTGCACCGCCGAGACATTCACTGCTACCGACATTGCGGGAAGCCCTTCGTCTTGCCACTTCCGGGCCTGACGGCACGCCGTCCTGAGCACCCATTCACCAATGGGCACGATCAGGCCGCTGTTCTCAGCAATTCGTATGAACTTATCAGGAGGCACCAGGCCCAAGTCCGGGTGCTGCCAGCGAAGCAGTGCTTCCAGGCCGGTGATCCTTCCCGTAGCAATATCCAGCTGCGGTTGATACATCAGAAACAGTTCTTCCTTGTCGAGTGCCTGTCGCAAACTGTTCTCCAAGGTCAAGCGCTCTACCACCTGTGCGTTCATGTCTTCCGTGAAGAACCGAAAGTTGTTGCGGCCGTTCTCCTTGGCGCAGTACATGGCCGCATCTGCATTCTTGATCAGGGTTTCGCTGTCCGCACCGTGTTCGGGAAAAATACTGATGCCCAGGCTGCAACTGATGTTCAGCGGGTGACCTTGAACCGTGAATCCGGCGGTCATCGACTTCACAACCCGATCTGCGGCCACCGCCGCGTCAGCCACCTCCTTTACACCAGTTAGCACGATAAGAAACTCGTCCCCACTTAGCCGGGCCACGGTATCTAGTTCGCGTGCCCATCCCTTAAGCCGCCCTGCAACTTCCTGCAGCAGCAGATCGCCGACCGAGTGACCCAACGAGTCATTGATGGCTTTGAACCTGTCGAGGTCGACGAACAGAAGCGCGACTCTGCACTTTTGCCGGCGAGCCCCAGCCAGCGCCTTCTCCAGTCGATCCCGAAGAAGGCTCCGGTTGGGCAGACCCGTAAGCGCATCGTAGTAGGCCAGAAATTGGACTCGTTCCTCGGCGACTCTGCGGTCGGTGATGTCGCGAAAATACCATATCCTGCCCCGATGGCGGCTGTTTGAATCGACGAGAGGCGCAGAGTATCGGTCGAAGATCTTTCCATTCTTGAGTCTTATTTCATCCCGGCTTTTTTCATCGGGATGGTTATAAAGGTATCTGACCCTTTCGACGAAGGCTTCGCCTGCCGAGACCTTAGCCATGACGTGCTTGAGCACGATCTGATCGTCTCGCGTACTCAGCAATTCATCCGGTATTTCGAAGTGCAGCCCAAATTGCTTGTTCGCCAGCACGATGTGACCGGACTCGTCGACCGCCAGAATGCCATCAATGGTCGTCTCCGCTTGTGCCTCAAGCAGCGCAGTCTTGAACACCATCGCTTCCTCAGCCAGCTTGCGCTCGGTGATGTCTTGCTTGATTGCGACGAAGTAAGTAGCGGTTGTGCGGCCGCGCTGTGGCGTCACCGGCGTGATCGTCATCTCTTCCGTGTAGGCCGCTCCATCTTTCCGCCGGTTGACAATCTCGCCTTGCCAGACCTTGCCTGATGAAATGGTGGACCAGAGCTTGGCATAATAGCTTGCTGGCTGATCTCCGGATTTCAATAGGCGAGGGTTCTTGCCTACTACTTCTTCCTTGCCATAACCGGTCATGGTTGTGAACGCATGATTAACCCACACAATAGTCCCGCGGACATCTGTGATTACGACGGCATTGGCTGCGGCTTCCAAAGCCGCTACTTGCAGGTTCAGACGCTCTTCTGCTTGCCGGCGTTCCATGACTTCGCCGGCTAATTGCTGATTCGCATTGCTAAGCTCGAGAGTACGCCGTATCACTCTTGCTTCCAGACTCGCGTTAAGCTTACTAACTTCGTTCTTTGCGTCGATACGAGCGGCCATCTCGCGGGCTGTCGCGCGCGTTGTGAACACCGCGATCACGATAGCCAGAGCTACTGCCAGCCCAATCAGGAACGACGCCAGGCGATGGGCCCTGGTGTAATCCACCTGGGATTGTTGGATGGCTGCATCCACCTCATTCTCCTGAAACTCTACGAACTCGTCCCAGGCAGCGTGATATGTCAGCAGCGCCGGTTGCGTTTCATTGACCATGACCGCTTCCGCCGCATCCTGTTTCCCTTCATCGAGAAGCAAATGGATAGCTCGCTGGTAGCTTTCCATATATGGTTTTCTTGTCTCTCTCACTGCATTGAGCAGCTGCTTCTCTCTCTCTGACTCACAGCGCTTTTCGCTTTCATGCACGAGCCTTGTAATCTCCGCGCTATTCTCAGACCTGGTTGCCAACAGCTTCTCTATCAGAGATCGATTCTTCACCAGCACGATTTCCATGGTGATGCGGCTATTGCTGTTGGAAAGCATTAATGCTCTTCGGGCCAATTGCAGGTCAATTTCCTTCCTGCCCGTGATGGCGCCGAGGTTTTCGTTGATTTCGTTCATCCGGCGAAGCCCCAGCGGCCCGATGCCTAGCAGGATGGCAATCAGAACTGTAAATGCCACGCCCAACCGCAGCCCTGTGTGTTCGCTCTTCAGCGTGAACTCCTAAGCAGATTGTCCTGGCCGGGCGCAAGGGGTGGAAAGCAAACGTGTCGGTGACACGCTTTAGATCCTGCCGCGGGAAACGCCACTGCGTTCGTGCAGGTACATACTCTGATGGGATAGTACCGCATACACATAATAATGCCGACAGATGTAATACTGCTTCTATTGTGACACCCCGAGCCGCGTCCGCTCGTGGTTCAGATCGCACTCTTCTTACCAAAGTAACGGCTGCACCTTTGCAATGAAACCCCAACCTGCGGCAAACTTTGGTAATGAAGCAGTTCCCGAGAATCACTGCGGATGCCGATACGGAAGACCTACAATGCAGAAGCGTTACCGTACCCAACTTAGACAGTATTCAAAGCAGTGGCAGCAACCCCGAACTGGCGCCTTGAATGCTTTGCTGTTGTGAAAGGCCCGTTTGTGAATCAAAAGATCCTGTTCGTGGACGCGGAACCGGCGGCACTGGATCGCTACAGAACAATGTTGCACGGCCAATTCGACCTTGCCACCGCCGTCGGCGGTGAAAACGGCCTGGCCTCGCTCCGCAATCTCGGTCCCTTTGCCATCGTTATTTCTGACATGCAGATGACTGGCATGGATGGCGCCCAATTCCTGAAGCGGGTCCGCCAGGTCGCACCCAACACCATAAGACTATTGTTGACCGGCCATGTCGATCTTAATGGCGTAGTAAACGCAGTCAACGAAGGCTGCGTCTTCCGCCTGCTGGTGAAGCCTTGCGAACCATCAGCCCTGACCGAGGCCATCACCGCCGGACTGGCTTGTTACCGCGAGAGAAAAGAAGAGCGCGTGCGCATCGAACTCCCGGTACATTTATGCCGGTCCGCCTCCGGCCAGAAGCTTCAGTCGGGTCACACTGTGGATATTTCCAACTCGGGGGCGCGACTCGCTGGCCTTGAAGAGCCGCTCGATCTCGGTGAAATTCTCAAGCTCGAATGCGGCAACCGCAGAGCACCCTTCCGGGTGGTGTGGACGGGGGCCCCGGGTACTCCGACCGAGGGCCAGGCCGGCCTGGAGTGTCTGGCCACCGATGTGGACATCTGGAAATTAAACCTCCGCCAACTGGAGGACGGTCCACCCTTGATGCGTGCTCGCGCCGTCCAGAGCGGGCTCCTGCCTCAGGAGAAACCGCCGCTAAAGACCCTCGACTACGCGGGACACTGCATCCAGGCCCGCACCGTAGGCGGCGATTACTACGACTTTCTCGATCTGGGCACGGGAGAGGTTGGGCTGGTCTTGGCCGATGTTGCCGGCAAGGGCATCGCCGCCGCCCTGCTTATGGCAAACTTGCACGGAATCCTCCATAGCCAGTGCGGCGCTGCCTCCAACAATCTTCCCCAATTGCTCGCCGCCGTGAATCTCCACTTCTTCAAGCACACTGCCAAGGACCGTTATGCCACCTTTTTCTTCGGCCGATACAGCGATGCCACACGAACCCTGCAATACGTCAATTGCGGGCATAATCCTCCCATACTCCTCCGCCAGGAAGGTACGGTTGAAAGACTTGATGCCACTGCCACAGTCCTTGGCCTGTTCTCCGATTGGCAGTGCTCCGTCGCCGAAGCTCAGTTGGAAACCGGAGACCTGGTGTGTATCTTTACCGATGGGATCACGGAGACAACAGGCTATAGTGAACAGGAATTCGGCGAAACGCGCCTCTTGGAAACGCTGCGCAATAACCGCGACCTCGAGGCCGCGAACATATTGCGGAACCTGGAGGATGCAGCGGAACAATTCAGGTCCGGCGAGCAGGAAGACGATCTGACCTTGGTCATCGCCCGCGTCCGCTAGTATTCTCAGGACAGACCCGCGTACTACTTCTGCAACCACGGATTACTCCCCCGCTCTTCACCAATCGTCGTCAGCCGACTGGCCCATTCAAGCCCGGTTTTGGCTTGAGTGGGGCAGTTCAGATCCGTGTTGATCCGTGAAAATCCGTGGCTGCTCTTGGGGTTGGTTTTCGATCAGCGTGATCTGCGCAATCTGCGGCGAAACGTTACTTCTGTAAAAACGGATTACTCTCCCGCTCCTCACCAATCGTCGTCAGCGGCCCGTGGCCGGGAACCACGACGGTCTCATCCGGCAGCGCCAGCACCTTCTCATGTAACGACGAGATGATTTTCTCCATCGATCCACCAGGCAGGTCGGTGCGGCCAATGCTGCCGGCGAACAGGGTGTCGCCGGCAATCAACTTTTTCTCCCTTGCAAAATAAAGACAGACGCTGCCCTCGGTGTGCCCGGGCGTGTGAATAACGTCCGCTACCAGCGACCCGGCCTTCACCGTGTCCGCCGCCCCGATGCTCTGGTCAATCTCCACTTTGCCGGGAGACTGCATGCCGCACCATGCCGCCTGCATGTCGAGCATCTTGAGCAAAGCCTGGTCATTTTGGTTCAGCAGAATGGGAGCCCCGGTGGCCGCGCGCAGTTTCATGGCTCCGCCGACGTGATCAATGTGGGCATGCGTGATGACGATCTGTTTTACCTGAAGATGATGCTTGCGAATGATGGCAAGGACGTCGTCGATGTCGTCCCCAGGATCGATGACCATGGCCTCACGCGTGGTCTCGTCCCCAATGACCGAGCAGTTGCATTGCAGTGGCCCGACAGGAAGGATTTCGTGGATCATGAGGGGCTGCTAGCTCCTGGCCCTTAGCTCTTAGCTTGGAGCAGATCGCCGAAAGCAGTTGGTTATCTTCCCGACCTTCGCGTGATCTTTGCGTCCTTTGCGGTGAAAGGCTTTTACCCGCTGTTCTCAGCGAACTCGGCGTGCTCGGCGGTTAAGGCCTTTCTATTTCTTCGCCGGTGGTGCCGGCGCCACCGGCTGCGTCTGCGCCGGAATCCCCTGCAGCACCGATTTCGAAGCATTCGCATGGCGCGATGCGTACACCGAAAGCGTGACCGAGGTCACCATAAAGATAATCGTGGACCAGGTGGTTGCCTTGGACAAGATCGTGGCCGCTCCCCGCGGACCGAAGGCCGTTTGGCTGCCCATGCCGCCGAACGCGGCCGTGATGTCCCCGCTCTGGCCGCTCTGCAAGAGCACCACGATGATGAGGAAAAAGCAAACAATAACGTGAATGATGGTAATTAAGATAATCATGGCTTATTCGTCGGAAATACCGTCAGTTAACATGCTATGGGCAGAGCGAAAAGGCGTCAAGGGGCACGTCTTGGCGTCCTTGGCGATACCTTCGCGAACTTTGTGGTTAATGCTTCAAATCCGTACAATCATCCGCGTAAATCCGTGGCCCGGTTCTCTCGGTGGTGAAAGTCTATGCCACTCGCACATCCTCCTCCTCACCCGAAATCACCTGCAACACCTTGTCTCCCGACTCCGCCACTTGCGTTCTCACCGCCCGGCTCATGATAATGCACCCTCGTGAAGCCGTCCCCGGCTCGACCACCGAATCTCCATGCATCAGAAACGCCGACCGCCCAAACATTTCATTTCCCGGATCAGCCGTCAGCGGCAAAGCAAACGGCCCATGAGTCACCGTGTCATGCGGAGTCCCAATAGAATATTTTCCCACCGGAATCGGCCCAACTTCCTCAATTCTTGCCAACTCCGGATTGTTCTTACCCTTTTGCCCGCTGTCAGGATCATCGAACCCGGAATATCCCACGGCGATGTGCAACCCGTCCCGTAGCAGTTCGCCAGTCTTCTGGACATAGATCCACATCTGATCCTCCCCATGGACCCCCAAGAAGTATTTGCAGATGACTGATGGTGCGGAAGGGGGGATTTGAACCCCCATGCCTCACGGCGCCACCCCCTCAAGATGGTGTGTCTGCCAATTCCACCACTTCCGCACAAAAACTGGTTACGCTCCCGAGTCACAATGGGTTCCGTGGGCGAGCGAAAACTCCATGATTATAACAAACGTTGCGGTCGGCACCGGCCCGGCGGCAGGGGGGCGTCGGCAGGGGTGGCTCAGTAGTTGACGATGGCGGCGAAGGATTTGGGGTCGAGGCTGGCACCGCCTACGAGAGCGCCGTCGATTTCTTCTTCGGACATTAGGGCTTTGGCGTTTTCGGGTTTGACGGAGCCGCCATAGAGAATGCGGAGTTGATCGGCGAACTCCTGGCCGAAAGTCTCGGCGGCTTCACCGCGGATCACGGCGTGCGCTTGGGATGCGAGTTGCGGGGTGGCGGTTTTTCCGGTTCCGATGGCCCAGACAGGTTCGTAGGCTACGACCAACTTGCCGGCCTTCTTGGTCGAGACTTTGTGAAAGGCGCGAGTGCACTGGCGGCGGAGGACATCCTCGGTGAGACCGGCTTCGCGTTCTTCGAGAACTTCGCCGACGCAGACTATGGGAGTGAGGCCGGTTTCGAGAGCGTTCTTCAGGCGAAGGTTGACGGTGTCGTCAGTTTCGTTGAAGTACTGGCGGCGCTCGGAGTGTCCGATGATGCAGTGGGTGACGCCGATCTCCAGCAATACGACCGGGGAGATCTCTCCGGTGAAAGCGCCTTCGTTCGCCCAGTGGACATTTTGCGCACCGACAAGAACATTGGAGCCTTTGGCGGATTCGATGGCGGAGTGCAGATCCACGAACGGCGGACAGATGAGGATTTCGTCGCGTTGGTGATTGGCGACCAGGGGGAGAAAGGCGTGGAAGAAGTCGCGGGTTTGGTTGGGAGTCTTGTACATCTTCCAGTTGCCGGCGATTAGTTTGGTACGGGGCATGGGGTCCTTTTTGGAGAATCATTCACCGCCGAGTACGCCGAGAGCGCCGAGGAGGGCAGGGCTTTCTGAAATCGTGGCCCCCTCAAGACCACCGTGTGTGGAGTCGATTTGGGAAAATCGTTAAACACAAAGAGCACAGAGAGCACAGAAAGGCGCGTCGACCAACGATTCGGGGATAGCGAATCTTTCACGATGGGCTTCTTTCGATTCTATAGGGAAAGCCATTTTTGCGGTTGCAGAGTTGTTCGGCGGCTTGTGTGTAGGCTCTCATGGTGGAAGCGTCAAAGAGAACGAATCGAACCTTTATTGTATGCGTAGTTGAGGCGAGAGCGTCGGCGACTGCGGCTACGGCAATTTCTGCGGCTTCGGAGACTGGATAGCCGTAGGCGCCGGTGGAAATGGCGGGAAAAGAAATCGAGCGGGCGGCGTGCTCGTCGGCGAGACGGATGGATTGGCGATGCGCGCTAGCCAGGGTTTCGGGCTCGCCGCATTTGCCGTTCTTATAGATTGGGCCGACGGTGTGGACGACGAATTTGGCGGGAAGGCGTCCGGCGCCGGTGATGACGGCTTTGCCCGCAGCCAGGCGGCCGATTTTGGCGACGATGGTTTTGCACTCGGCGAGGATGGACGGGCCGCCGGCGCGGTGGATGGCGCCGTCGACGCCGCCGCCACCGAGGAGCCAGGAGTTGGCGGCATTGACGATGGCGTCGGTAGACTCCTTGGTGATGTCAGCGGGGCCGAGGAACTCGATGGTCTTGCCGTATTCGAGGATGAGGCGCATAGGGGGGTGACGGGAGCAGTCGGGGGCCGCCCGGGTGCCATTGTTCATATCTGGTCTAGCTGACGAAGGGCTCGTTCAACTCCCCCTTCTCCAACATCCTTAACAATCGAAAAAAGCTCGTCCACCGCAGCCACCAAAGGCGATGCTCCCGCCGCATCTGGCCTACCAGCCAGGATCGCCAACGCATTGAGCCCACTTGTATTGTTTTCTACTTTCAACACTTCACCCTCCCATGTCCGCACTGTGAAGTGGTACCACGTGTCCGTCGGCGCATCGACTGGCCGAGAGAAGACCATCGTCATGTCTCCCATCTGACCTGGCACTGACGCAGTGTACCCAGTTGTTCCTCGGTTCCAGTAGATCTTCTTGAGTTTGCTTTTCTCGGTGATTTTTCGTACTAGTTCCGTGTCCTTAGTCTGGCGACTGGCCTGCATGGCGGCAAGAATACCTGGAAGTAATCGATTACTCATGACTGTTCCTCGAACTCATCCAGAGATCGCATTCGGCCTGAAATGCGTTCGATGCTGAATAGAATGGTCACGCACCGAGCTCTCATCTGAACGAGCGTCGCGGCCTCTACAACGTTGGCACCAAAAGGAAGATTCTCCGATAGATATCTTAAGCCGCCGGCAGCCAGCTCCAAATTCGTGTTGTCTTCTGCATTCATTAAGGGGCTGCAATAGCCCGCGGCATTCACGAGCATTGCCCCCACAACAGTTGAGAGATCCGCGGCCTCGTCCCAGCGACTTCCCCTGATCGCACTCGACAAGAGCAATGCCTTAGGGCCCAGAGCGCTGAAATGCTGAGAGGCCCTCTGCCTAAAGAGAGTCCTACGCACTTTCCTTACAGCCTCAGTAGCAGATTCGGCCTTCTTATACTGGGACCATCCGATCACAAGGCCGACGACGCCAACTAGGAGACCAGTGATCGCCAGAAGATCGCGCCACCCGAGATTGGCAGTCCAGGGAGTTTGCGCCGGATTCTGGGCATGGGCCTGCGCTTGGTATAACTCCGTCAGTAGTATTCGCCACAAGGTTGGTCAGCAGCTATTCCGACGCTAGTTTACCATTTCGGCCATGAGGTCGGCGGGGCCGTGGATTGGTGGGGGTGAGGAGGATGCGCGTGGGTTTTCAACACCCGAGAGTAACCGATTTATTGTGTCCCTTCGTCGATCTTTTCCCAGCCAACGTAAACGTCAGTTACGGCTTCGCCGGACTCGGCAACGTTTCCGAGGCGATTGAGCTTCGCAACTTGTTTGTCATAGCGACAGCCCTTGCTGCCCAGTGGTGCATGCCCCCAGTCGCAATCCGTGGACTGTCTCGTAACAAGAACATGGGAATAGCCGACTCCGCTAGTCAGGCCGTACCAAACCTTGTTTAACGTAACGGGTGTCACAGTCGGCCAGAGTAGAAACCAAATAACTATCAGCCAAAGGCCTATGCCCGATCGTTGGCCGAGGTTATCAAGTTTGCCGGAAATCTCCTCCAAGAGGGCGGTCTGCTCCGAGGGGTCGCTCTCCGCTTTCCAAGAATGATCGTCTTCCATTTCACTTGCCTCCTGTGCGATGAGGTCTGTCCTTCGGTGACGCTCAGATCATCGAACCGTGGGACAGGCACCAAGTTCCGCGGCGGGCTTTGGTTATTTCCCAGTGTCGGGCGGTGCCGGATTCAACCGTGATACGAGCTCTGTCATCGTGTAGTGGACAAACTGAGATCCCAGTTCCGTGAGCACGTATTGTTTAGTATCCTCAAACGCCGACTCCATCGTCTGCGAGGCGGCTACTCGCCGTGGAGGCCTTGTCTTTTTCTTAAATCTTCCGCTGAAGTCCGATTCTCTCGGCTGCCTGATTACTCCGCCCATCGACAGATCGCGGATGAGCATCCTGTAGAGGTCGGCTTCCGCAGAGTCGTCGCGGGGTACGGGCTCCCCATACACCGCAACCCAGATATCGTATCGGGTGGGACCTTGATTCTTTTGAATCTGTCGAATAACTGCAAAGTGCGCTTCGTGATACGTATCGATCCAGTCCAGAAACAGTCTCACGATATCGTCTGAGACAATTCTTGTGCCTGCGGCATTTGTGATTAGCTGGACAAGTAGCCGGCGTTTTTCTTCTGTGTCGGCTGTATCCCATTCGCGGAAGGTCTTGCGGACTAGGGTCAAATATTGCTCGCTTGTAATTCTCTTTTCGACTTCTTCGCCGAATCCCTCAAGTCTGCCGACCATCTGTTCGAGCGTGGCACGAAGGTCTTGGAGCTTTTCTTGGTGTTGCTGCAACCACTCCCGAAAGAGGTCTTCTCGTTGGGCCTCCGACTCCCCGGCCCGGTAGGAAGCCGCTGCTGAGGCGGATGCGGCTATCACGCCGCCGACCCATGGAATGCTTCCAAGGGCAGCCAGGGTGACAGCTTCGAAGATCCGTTGCCTGCGCGAGGGCGTTGCCGTCTCGATCTCCGCCTTGATGGACTCTATGACATAGTCAGTTGGGATGATCTTTTTGTCCTCGTCTCCCATGCGCGTAGCATACCACTTAGAGATCCGAGCGCTGGCTTACGCCGCGGTGTTGGCTACCAGCCCGCGGCGCTTTGGTCGCTGCCCCTTCACTTTACTGACGGATGGGAGGCCCGATATAACGGAATTCGAATTCCCCAACCACGAAGTCCTCGGCGAATCTGTCGTGCACGATGAGTTTGGCCCGCAGTGGTTTGCCGGGTTCCCCCAAGGCGGGCGTCAGACGGAAGTCCGTGAACGCCTTCTCTGAGGTCGTCTCTGAGAGGGACAGTTGATCTGTTTGGATCATGTTGTTGTCAACCCTTCTATCTTCAATCTGTAAAAGCAGGTCGTCCAACGGCTTGGTTCCCTTGAGAAACATTTTCAGGATATGCACATTGCCCTGGCCTTTGTAGCTGAATGTTCCGCCTAGGCGCAGGTTCATAATCTCTTCAGTCTGCTTAGACCATCCGCAGTTGTATGCGTCGGGGATGAAGATCACTTTGCCTTTACGCTTGGGACGGTGCGTGACTGAGTAATACAGACTGGACAGGGCAAGCATCAGCACCAGGCCGAATATCCATGCTGGAATAGGGCTTCGGACGAGCGTCAGGATCCCCTTGAACTGGAGTAGTCCGGTGAGAGGTTGGCCGCCGATCAAGGCCGTCACGATGGCGGTGGTAATGATTGCCAGCAAGCCCTTAAGAGCATCAATCGTCAGCTTGAGAGCCTTTGTTTTCACGGGAGACTTGGGCAGATTGTAGATAACCGATGGCCGGTGGGCAAGAGTAGCCGTGAAATAGCGCGGTTGGGCCTTATTGGCGCTTGCGTTGAGAGCACAGGGAGAATGCCTTGCGGCGGTGGTGCAGAGGTTTAGGAGCGTAGGGGTCCTTCGACTTCGCATCTCGATTCGCTGGGCGAATCGAGATGCTTCGCTCAGGATGACAGGGGGGTGGGTTTCCCACTTCTCGCAACGGCGGCGAGAAGCGGGGCACCCGCCAAGATGGACGGGGATGGCAAAACTCGGGCCGCAGATTTGCGCAGATTTGCGCTGGTCAAACAGGGTCAACTCCAAAGGCAGCCACGGATTTTCACGGATCAACACGGATCACACCGCACTTTATTTTTACCAGCCCATTTGGCGCATGCGGTTGAGGATGATTGCGCTGTAGCTGTTCATGCGGTCGGGGCGTCGCTTTAGGGGAGCGGGGAGGATTGCAGCTAGCCGGGCTGCCTGTTCCGGGCCGATATTGCGAGCGGTTTCGTGGTAGTAACGACACGCCTCCTCTGCGCCGTAGATGCCAGGGCCCCATTCGACCACGTTGAGGTAGATCTCCAGAATGCGCCGTTTGCCGAGCGCGAGTTCGGCTACCGGCACCAATGTGGCTTCTGCGCCCTTGCGCAGGATGGAACGACCGGTTCCGAAGAACAAGTTTTTTACCAGTTGCTGGGTAATGGTGGAAGCTCCGCGGGTGCGCTCGCCTTCCAAATCCCCCTGCGCATCGATTTCGATCTGGTGCCAGTCGAATCCATGGTGGTGGTAGAAGTTTGCGTCCTCTGCGGCGACTACGGCGTGCTGGAGATCGGGCGAGATTTGGCTGAGCGGAATAAATTGGTAGCGGGCGCGATACGGGGTGTGGTGAATCCAGGCCTGGAAGCGGCGCTGGACGTGAACCGCGGTTGTCGGCGGGTCGATCCAACGGGCGGCCAGCAGGATCAGCGCGGCCAGCGACCAAAGAAAGACCACGCCGATGATCAGCCATCGGATAAAGGAGCGGAGGCCCGCGCGATGCGAAGTCTTGGTTTGTGGGTTCGGAATTGCTGTCACACTTCAGAATAATAGCCTGAGAAGGTCAACGGCTTCGCCGCGGATTTACGCGGATCAACGCGGATCTGAAAACCCTCACGACCGAGACACAGAGTTACGGAGAAGGTCAAAGGCGGCGGACAAGAGTGTCCGCCCCACACGAGCGTTGCGTTACTTTTTATCGGTGAGGGCTTCTACGCCGGGGAGTTTTTTGCCTTCGAGGAATTCTAGCGATGCGCCTCCGCCGGTGGAGATGTGGGTGATTTTGTCGGCAACGCCGGCGGCGTGGACGGCGGCTACAGAGTCACCTCCGCCAACGATGGAAATTGCGCCGCCGTTGTCGGCTACGGCGTGAGCGATCTTGAAGGTGCCTTTGGCGAACGGGGAAACTTCGAAGACACCCATGGGGCCGTTCCAAATAATAGTGCGGGCGGTGGAGATGGCTTCGGAGAATTCTTCGACCGATTTGGGGCCGATGTCGAGGCCCATCATATTGGGGGGAATGGGTTGCGTGGCGTCGATGATGCGGGTTACGGCGTTTAGTTCGATGCGGTCGGCGACGACGTGGTCGAGCGGGAGCAGGAGCTTCACGTTGCGCTTCTTGGCGTCTTGGATGATGCGGCGGGCAAGGTCGAGTTTGTCGTCTTCTATGCGGGACTTTCCCACGTCTGCGCCCTGGGCTTTGAGGAAGGTGTAGGCCATGGCGCCGCCAATAATAAGGACGTCGACTTTGGTGAGCAGGTTTTCGATGACGGCGATCTTGTCGCTGACTTTTGCGCCTCCCAGAATGGCGACGAAGGGCTTTTCGGGGTGGTGCATGGTCTTGCCCAGATATTCCAGTTCCTTTTCCATGAGCAGACCGGCAGCGGATTTGTGGAGGAATTTGGTGATGCCGACGGTGGAGGCGTGGGCGCGATGGGCGGTGCCGAAAGCGTCATTGACATAAAACTCGGCCAGCGAACTTAACTGCTTGGAGAATTTTTCGTCGTTGGTTTCCTCTTCGGGGTGGAAGCGAAGGTTTTCGAGCAGCAGAGTTTGGCCTTTTTCCAGTTTGCCGGCGATCTCCTCGGCCTCCAGGCCGACGCAATCGGGGCAGAAGCCTACGTTCTCGCCACGGGCCAGTTCTTTGTCTAACAACATTCTTAGGCGCTCGGCTACGGGTTTCAGGCTTAGCAGGGGATTAGGCTTGCCCTTGGGGCGGCCGAGATGGGAGGCGAGAATTAGGCGAGCGCCGTGACGCAGAGCGTACTCGATGGTGGGGAGGGTTTCGCGGATGCGGGTATCGTCCATGACGCGGCCGTCTTCGAGGGGGACGTTGAAGTCGACGCGCATGAAGATGCGACGGTCGCTTAAGGGGAGGTCGCGGATGGAGAGTTTCGGCATTAGTGGTGTCCCACAGAGATAAGGAAGGTCGCCTCGCGCTTAATGCAATCGCGCCTTCGCGCGCTTGCGCGCGGTGGCTCCCCTGGATCCTTCGTTCGGCAAAGTGCGCCTCTCTCAGGATGACAATGCAAGAGAGAGTTCATAGGCCTTTCTTGCCGAGGTAGTTGATCAGGTCGCGGACGCGGCAAGAGTATCCCCATTCGTTGTCATACCAGGAAATCACTTTGACACAGTTGCCGGCTACTACCAGGGTCATGGGAGCGTCGACGATGGAGGAGCGCGAGTCGCCGCGGAAGTCGGCGGAGACCAGTTCATTCTCTTCGTATCCGAGATAGCCCTTGAGCGGGCCGGCTTCGCTGGCTTTCTTCAGGGCGGCGTTGACTTCTTCTTTGGTGGTTTTCTTTTCCACAAATACGACAAGGTCAACCACAGAGACGTTGGGAGTGGGCACGCGCATGGCGAAGCCATCGAGCTTGCCAGCCATTTCGGGGATGACGAGCTTGAGGGCTTTGGCGGCTCCGGTGGAAGTCGGGATCATGTTGATGGCGGCGGCACGGGCGCGGCGCAGGTCTTTGTGAGGGAAATCGAGAATCACCTGGTCGTTGGTGTAGGAGTGAATCGTGGTCATGGTGCCGCAGTTGATCTTGAAATTGTCGTTTACGACTTTGGCAATGGGCGCCAGACAGTTGGTGGTGCAAGAGGCGTTGGAGATGATGTGGTGCTTGGCGGGATCGTAAACCTGTTCGTTCACGCCCAGTACGAGGGTGACGTCTTCATTCTTGGCGGGGGCGGAGATGATGACTTTTTTTACGGGGCCGCGCAGGTGCTTTTTGGCGTCGTTGGCGTCGGTGAAGCGGCCGGTGGATTCGAGCACGACCTGGGCACCAACGGATTCCCAGGGCAATTGGGCCGGATCCTTCTCTTTGAAAACTTTGAAGGTCTTGTTGTCGACGGTGATGCTGTCAGCGCCGGCGGAAACATTGTTGTGGAGATTGCCGAGGACGGAATCGTACTTCAGCAAGTGGGCCAGGGTTTTGGGGTCGGTGAGATCGTTGACGGCAACGAACTCGATATTGGGATCGGTGAGCGAGGCGCGCATCACATTACGGCCGATGCGTCCAAAACCATTGATGCCAACTTTGATTGCCATTTCGCCTCCAAAATGATGATGAAGTTACGACAGAAAAGAGTCTCGGGCCGGGGACATGAAAATGGTAGCAGGGAATGGGAGGGGCGGCAAATCAGGGGCCGCAGATTTGCGGGGATTTCGCTGAGTAAGAGAAAAAGGCGGCCACGGATTTCCACGGATGGACACGGAGGGAAAAGCTTTTAACCGCAAAGTTCGCAAAGGGAAGCCGCGAAGGGCGCGAAGAAAGCGGGGCCAGGGTCCCAAAATGGGCTTAGGAGGAAAAATGATCAGCGCGGAGACACATGGCGGGGTTGGTTCCTCGGTGACCACTAACGTTGCCCCTGAGCCTCAAGGTGTGTTACACACCAGAGATGCGTAAATGGATGCGCGAGCGCTTGACGCGCCGCAAAAAAGGGACGGAGAAAGCTGCGGGGGAGCCAGCCCCAGCGCCGTTGCAGCCGGCGTTTTACGACAACGAGGTGGTCAGTAAACCTGCCAGGATGGTCGAAGAGCCTGCTGAAGACCAGGGTGAGCCGGAGGCTGCGGAGCCGCAGCCTAGAGAACCTGGCAATGTGGCGGAACACCAACCGGCTCGATCGCGCCCTGGAGATGCCAACGACCCGTTGCGACGTCGCCGACGCCGAGGCCGAGGCGGGCGGGGACGTAGTGGCAGGGCAGGTCAGGCGGGCAGGGCAGCAGAAGGTGCGGCGGTTCCGGCCGAGGCGGCTGCGGTGGCCAGTGCTGCGGGGGCAGGTGTGGCGGCGGTGGCGGCTGCGCGAGCGCCCAAAGGCACTGTGGTTCTGGCGATTGGACTGCCAGGGTCGGGGAAAAGCTCCTGGTTTAAACGAAATAAGATAACGCCGCTTTCGAGTGATCTGCTGCGGGCGTTGTTGTTTGACGATCCCACGGAGCAGCGCTTTCAGGACCTGATCTTTTCCAATCTGCGGTCAATGCTGAAAGCGCGGCTGATTGCGCGGCGCCCGATGAATTATGTGGATGCCACCAACCTTACGCCTCACGAACGACAGGGCTGGATCAAGCTGGCCAAGGATTACGGGTACGAGGTGCAGGCGGTATTGTTTGATGTGCCACTTGAGGTGTGCATGGAGCGTAACCGGCGTCGGGACCGGGTGGTTCCTGAAGAAGCCATGCGGCGCATGGCCGGGAAGTTGAAACCGCCGGGGTTCGAGGAAGGGTTCTCGAAGATTACGGTGGTGCGGGTGAAGCAGAAGGAATAGATAGTGGCGGGAGAAAAGCGGCCACGGATTTGCACGGATTCTCACGGATATTGCGCGAACAGGACCCTTATCCTTTCAAATAGGGCAGTAACTCTTTGAAGGCGGGTGAGCCCGATGAGCGCAGCAGTTCGTAGAGGATCATTTCGGTTGAAGAGATGACGGCGCCGGCGGCGCGCATGCGCTCCAGACCAATTTTCCAATTCCATTCGGTGCGAGAGCTGACGGCGTCGGAGGCGACGTGGACGATATAGCCCTCGCGTAGGGCTCCCAGTGCGGTCTGCATCACGCAGATGTGACTTTCCATCCCGCAGAGCAAGACCGTGTTGCGATTCCCAGGCAGGCGTTTGAGTGTGGAGCAGAAGGCGTCGCTGCCGAAGCAGGAGAACATGTGTTTATCGATGGGCTGAGTTTCGGGAAGCAGGGAAGCGATCTCGGGGGTGGTGTTGCCCAGGCCCTTGGCGTATTGCGTGGTCAGGAGTGCAGGAATCTTTAGGATGCCGGCCAGGCGGATGAGGAGCTTGGAGTTCTTCAGCAGTTGGTCGCTGTGGAAGATCGGGGGCAGGAGTTTTTCCTGGATGTCGACCACGATGAGAGCGCAGCGGTCGGCTTCGAGCGGGCGGCGGGCGATTTCGGTGTAGTCGCTGCTGAGGGTGGAAATGGTGCCGAGAGTGGTGACCATGGGATCTCCCTTGAGTAAATCTTAAACCGCAAAGGGCGCTAAGAACAGCTGCAAAGGAGGCTAAGCGAGGCTGGCGCGGGCGGTGGTTGACCGCGGTGGACGCAGCCCATAAAATTGAAACGGCAGGTTAGATTCTGCCGCGTGTGAGTTGCCCCCTCGTTCAACGGCTAGGACACCTGCCTCTGGAGCAGGTTATCGGGGTTCGAATCCCTGGGGGGCAGCCAAAACCACTCCTCCGCCTCCTGGCGTGGAGGCAACAATCTCAAAAAAGAGTTAGGATTGAAATATGCCTCGAGGCCGATCGACGTTTACCAAACGGAAGAAGGAACAAGCGCGGCAACAAAAGCAACGCGACAAGGCGGAGCGCCGGGTCCAGCGAAAGCAGGAGAAGCCGGAGGGCGGCGTCGCCGTGGACAGCGACGACGAAATGCGCGAGTTGCGGGAGCACGCCGAAGCCCAAGCGGCGCTGTTCCGCATCGGGGAAGACGAAGATTCCGACGAGTCCTCGACCGAGGACGACAACCAAGACAGCGAGGAGTAGCGGGCGAGGGCAGCGGGTTAGAGACCTTTGTCTGCTTGCGCGCGGCGCGCACGGCCGAGTAGGGGGGGATTATCCTCTGCGGCGGGGCTGTGGTCAATGGTGAGGCACGGTGGGTAGTGTCTTAATTCCATGAACACAGTGTTAAGACACTGCCGCACGGTGGGTCAAAGGCGGCGGACAAGAGTGTCCGCCCCACATGGCCGGGGATCAATGTGGCTGACTGGAATCGGGCGCGGAATGGGTGTTGTTCAAGTGCATTTTGGAAAGCCAGGAGTGCGGGCCCTGATAGATGAATTCCAGGCCGACGTTTTCGGCGGCATAACCGATCAAGCTGTAGTTGCCGAGGCGGAAGGCATCGCGGGCATCGTAGCGGTCGGGATACCAGGCGTAGACACCCGCCATGGTGCCGGCATAGGGAGCGACCAGGTCGGGGAAAGAAAAGACGTAATGGCCATCATCGCCGCGGCGCGCGGCGAAGGTAGACATCAGGGCGTGGCCGAGTCGGGGAAAGAATCCCGTGCACTCACAGCGGTAGTACAAGGTATCTTCGTGGAAAGCGGCAGCGAGGGCATACCGTGTGGAGGTGCTGATGGCCAGGATGCCGAAGTTGGAGCCGAAACGCTTGCCGAAACCCTCGCCGCCTTGTTGCCATTCGGGCGGGGCGTTGTCCGCCTGATTAATGCCGGCAGCGATGGCAGCGCCGACGATGGGATAGGGGCCGAAAGCGTCGAAAAGGTAGTTGTGGAACTTGATGGTTGCAGTGGGCTTGGTGTAGGTGGAAGCCGGCTGCGGCGTGGCGGGTGGGACGGCCGCGCTGGAAGAATTGCCAGAACCTGCTGAGGATTGCGCCGTGGCCAACGGCAGGACGGTCAGAACCGCAATTGTCAGCAACAGCATAAGTCCGCGCATCTTCATGTTCAGTTTCTCCCCGATCTGGTTCCGCTTTTTAAATCGCCAGTCATCATACGCTAAGTTGGGGGAAACTAGGGAGAAATGATGATTTTCGGTAGTGGGGCCGGTTTCACGGTTGAGGGCTACTGAGACTTTGCGCTCTTAGCGGCAGTTCTTTGCGATCTTTGCGGTAAGAAAGCGGTTAACCGCAAAGGCCGCCAAGGATTCGCAAAGCCCGCGAAGCATTGTAAACCAAACTGACCGACTACCTGATTTTCTGTAAAAAGAGGCCACGGTATCCTCAGAGTTTGCTGAGGAAGTCGACGATTTCGGGCTGGCTCCAGTCGACGGCGCCAATGAACTTGCGGCGCACGATGCCCTTGCGGTCGATGATGTAGGTTTCGGGAAACTTGAAAGTTCCGTAGAGGTTGCTGCTCTTGTGGTCGGGGTCGCGGACGGTGAGGAAGTCGATTTTGTAGTTGGTGAGGAAACGGTGATAGGCGTCGCCGTCGACGTCGATACTGACGCCCACGACGGTGACACCTTTGTCCTTGAGACGTTGCTGGAGTTGGACGAGGGAAGGCATTTCCTCGACGCAGGGCGCGCACCAGGTGGCCCAGAAATTCAAAACCAGAATCTTGCCCTGAAAGTCGCGGAGGTCAACTTTGCGGTCGGAATCCTGCACGATGAATTCGGGGGCGGCGGACCCGATGTGAGGCGGACGGGAGCCACCGTAGCAGCCGGTGAAGAGCAGGGTAAGGGCGAGAAGAACGGAGGCGCGTCGCACACAGTTATAATAACGAATTCGGTGAATGACGGAGTCTGATTCAGCGGAGGAGCGGCCTGCGGAGCCAGTGTTAACAGTGTCGGTGATCGTGCCGGCGCGGAATGAGGAAGAGTGTCTGAGGGCGTGTTTAGGGTCTGTGGTTTCGCAAGCGGATGTGAGTTTTGAGGTGGTTGTTGTCGATGACGGGTCGACCGATCGGACGCGAGAGATTGCTGAGGGTTTTCGCGGAGTGCAGGTGGTGGGAGCGGATCCGCTGCCTGCGGGGTGGAGCGGAAAGAATAACGCGCTGACGGCCGGAGTGCGGCGGGCTGCGGGTGAGTGGTTTCTGTTTACAGATGCGGACACGGTGCATTGTCCGGGATCGTTGGCGAGGGCGTTGGCGGAGGCACGGGTGCAGGGTGCGGCGTTACTGTCGTATTCGCCCGAGCAGGAAGTGCATGGGTTCTGGGAGCGGGCGGTGATGCCGGTGATTTTTGCGGAGCTGGCGGGGAGATATCGGCCGGCTGAGGTGAGCGATCCGCGGTCTGCGGTGGCGGCGGCGAATGGACAGTATTTGCTGATTTCGCGCGAGGCGTATGAGGCGGTGGGTGGTCATGCGGGGGTTGCGGGGGATTTGCTCGAGGATGTTGCGTTGGCGCGGGCGGTGAAGCGGTCGGGGCGGGGGATTTTCTTTCGCTTTGGTGGAGATGGGGTGCGGACGCGGATGTATCGCAGCTTTGCGCAGTTGAGGGAAGGGTGGACTAAGAATTTGGCGCTGCTGTTTCCGTCGCCTTTGAGGTTGGCGGTGGTGCGGTTGCTGGAGTTTGGGTTGATTGTGGGTAGTGGGGTGTTGGCCGGTAGATTGGGTGCGAAGGATCGAGTGGTCGCGGCGATTGCGATGGGTCTGGTGTGCGCGACTCTGTATGGGTTGTTTCTGAAGCGGATTCTTGAGGCTCATTTTTCGTGGATTTCTAATGCATTGGCGGTGGTTGGGTTGCCGCTGTTTTCGTATTTGCTGGTGCGGTCGAAAGTTGCTCATCGCGAGGGCAAGGTTCGTTGGAAGGGACGGGAATATGGAGCGGATGAGGTAGTTGAGATCCCAGAGCACCAAGCAAAGGCGGTGGATCATGTCGTTGGTTAACTTCTCTCGGGCGGTTGCTCTTCTTCTTTTAGTGGAGGCCGGGATGTCAATCCATAGGCATGGATGGCGATCCTACGGTTGGGCGGCCCTGGCATGTCTCGCATGCTGCTTTCTGCTAAGCGAGCCTCGGCGGGAAGGGGAGACGATGCTGACTCGCTTGCGCCGACCGAGACAGGCCGCGATATTTGTTCTGGGGATTGCGGCTATGGTGCTTATTGTTTTGTCAATGCGGGCGGGGACGTACTTATTATAAGGGGATACTGTGGTCTATTTAACTCGCAAGGCTGAGTTCGCGGCGTCGCACTATTATCATAATCCAGCGTTGAGCGCGGAGGAGAATCTGCGTCTGTTTGGTAAGTGCAACAATCCGAATGGGCATGGGCACAACTACACGTTGGAAGTTACGGTGAAGGGGAAGGTCGATCCGCGGTCGGGATTTGTGATTGATCTGAAGCAGTTGAAAGACACGATGAACCGTGAAGTGTTGGAGGCGATGGATCATCGCTTCCTTAATAAAGAGGTGCCAGAATTTGCGACGCGCATTCCGACGACGGAAAATCTGGCGATTGCCATCTGGCAGCGGCTGGCGCCGAAGTTGACGCAAGCGCAGTTGCACCGGGTGCGGGTGTACGAGACGGCGGATTTGTTTGTGGATTTCTACGGGGAAGCATGAAGGCGCATCTGACCAGGCGATATGAGTTTTCGGCTTCGCATCGGTTGCATAGCGATGCCATGTCGGATGGCGAGAATGCGGCTACTTATGGCAAGTGCAACAATCCCTTTGGGCATGGACATAACTATGCTCTCGAAGTCACAGTGAGCGGGCAGGTGGATGAGAACGGAATGGTCTGCAACCTGGTGGACCTGGACGGGTTTGTGGAGCGGGAGATCCTGGAGCGGTTTGACTTGCAGAATTTGAACACTTTGCCGGAATTCGCGGAGACGGTTCCCACTACGGAAAACCTGTCGATGGCGGTTTACGATATTTTGCAGCGTGGGTTCCGGTTGGCTCATCTGGAAAGAGTGAGATTTGAAGAGACTTTGATGAATTCGTTTGAGTTCAGAGGGATTGAGTAATTTAGCAATTGGGTAATTTTGTAAGTGAAAAGCCATGACTAGATCTGTTGACACTCCGACGGTGACGAGCGCGAGTTTTGAGGAGTTGGTGCGAGAGATGCTGGTGCGGTTGGGAGAAGATCCGACGCGTGAAGGTTTGACGCGCACGCCGGAGCGGGTGCATCGGGCGTATGAACATTTGATGAAGGGGTATAAAGAAGATCCTGAGGCGATGCTGAAGAAGGCGTTGTTTACGGTCACCTATGACCAGATGGTGATCGTGAAAGATGTAGAGATGTTCAGCCTATGCGAGCATCACATGCTGCCGTTTTTTGGGAAGGTGCATGTGGCCTATATTCCGAACGGGAAAGTGATCGGGCTGAGCAAGATTCCGCGGTTGGTGGATATATTTTCGCGGCGGTTGCAGATCCAGGAGCGTCTGACCACGCAGATTGCGGAGACGATCCAGAAGGCAATTGAGCCGCAGGGAGTGGGCGTGGTGATTGAAGCCCGACATCTGTGCATGATGATGCGGGGAGTGGAGAAGCAGCATTCGGCGGCGGTGACTTCGTCAATGCTGGGTTGCTTCCGGGATGAGCAGGAAACGCGGACGGAATTTTTGTCGTTGATACATAACCGGGCGAACGGGGTGTAGCCGCTGATTTCGCCGATTTTCGCTAATGTTACCAAGGTCACGATTGCGTCGTCAGGACTCGAGGGAGATAATGGGGAAGTTGCCAACCACGAGGGAACGCTAATGTCCTTAGCCAAGCTAAAACGCCCGAAGGAAGATCGGTTCGAGGAATTCGCCGACCGTGTCGTGAGTGACATCGACGAACGCGCGGCCAAAATGACCTCCGAAGAACGGGCGAAGGCCGACTCCGAAACTAAGAAGATTGCTGATCGAGTGCAACGTCGTACTCTTTGAGTGCGGTTTCGATTTCCTGGCTGGAATAACCCCAAACTTTTAGAAGTGCCCACAGATCTTCCCGCGTGCCGCGGCGAAGGATGCGGAGGACTGCGTCCCTTCTTTCCGACTGCTGGTTAATTGCTTCGGTATCGACGGGGCGCTTCTTGCCGCGGCTGGTCTCTTCGCGGATCACGTCTTTCAAGTCGTTGCGTTTCTTCATGGGGCTACGGGATCAAAACGCGTCCACCCCTGTCACACTTTGGCCGATGATGAGGGTATGGATGTCATGAGTGCCTTCGTAGGTTTTTACGGATTCCAGGTTCATCATGTGGCGCATGAGCGGGTATTCGTCGGCGACGCCGTTGGCGCCGAGAATGTCGCGGGACATACGGGCGGATTCGAGGGCCATCCAGACGTTGTTGCGCTTGGCCATGGAGATGTGCTGGGCGCCGGCTTTGTCTTTGTCTTTGAGGCGGCCGACCTGGAGGACCAGCAACTGGCCCTTGGTGATTTCGTTAATCATCCAGGTGAGCTTTTCTTGTACAAGTTGGTGAGAAGCAATGGGTTTATCGTGGAACTGTTTGCGCAGGATGGAATACTGCAAAGCACAATCGTAGCAGGACATGGCCGCGCCTAAAGCTCCCCAGGCGATGCCGTAACGGGCTTGATTGAGACACATGAGCGGAGATTTCAGGCCGCCGCTTTTTGGCAGGAGATTGGATTCGGGGATGTGGACGTCTTGCATCGACAAGCCTGACGTCACCGAGGCGCGGAGCGACCACTTGCCGTGAATGTCTTCGGCTTTGAAGCCGGGGCGATCGGTTTCGACCAGGAAGCCGCGAATCTTGTTGTCTTCGTCTTCGACCTTGGCCCAGATGACGGCGACGTTGGCGATGGAGCCGGAAGTGATCCACATTTTTTCGCCGTTGAGCACGTACTCTTTGCCGACCTTGCGGGCGCGGGTGCGCATGCCTCCGGGATTGGAGCCGAAGTCGGGCTCGGTGAGGCCAAAGCAGCCGAGTTTCTCGCCGCTTTGCAGGGCGGGGAGCCAGGTTTGCTTTTGCTCGTCGCTGCCGAAAGCGTAGATGGGGTACATGACCAGCGCCGATTGCACGCTGACGAAGGAACGCACGCCGGAGTCGCCGCGTTCCATTTCCTGCATCACCAGGCCGTATTCGACGTTGGACATTCCGGCGCAACCGTAGCCTTTGAGGCTGGCGCCGAAGAAGCCAAGGTCGGCCATGGGCTTGACCAGTTCGCGGGGGAAACGGCCGGCGCGGTTGCACTCTTCGATGATGGGGATGAGGTTGTCTTCGATGAATTTGCGGGAGGTGTCGCGGACCAGGAGTTCTTCGTCGGTGAGGAGAGCGTCAAAGCCGATGAAGTCAACGCCGCGGAATTTGAGGGACATGGGATTCTCTTTTCTGCTTGCGAATACGCTCGGAACGATTAGGAAGAAGGAACTTACCACGCTAACAAAGGGGCGTGGGGAGGTCAAACGGGGGGAAGGAAAGGCTTTTACCGCCGAGCACGCCGAGTACGCCGAGAGACACTCTAAGTCTTAAAACGCGGAGAACGCAGAGGTCACGCGGAGTGCGCGGAGAGAAGCCGGAATAAGGGTCCCGATCGAGGTTTTTTACAATCTTTTTGCAAATTGGCGGGATGGAGGGGTAAGGTGGGGCATCTAAACTGTTGATGAGGATGCGAGTGCTAAAAGCGATCGGGTTGGCGGGATTGCTGGTTTGCTGGCTCGGGGCCGCGATGGCGGCGAAGCCGCCGGCAAGTCTGGTCACCCTCGACAGCGGATTTCGGTTCCTTTATGACTTGGACTTCGACCATGCGCACCAGGCGTTTGCCGCGTGGCAACAGCAATACCCGGAGAATCCGCTGGGACCGGCTTGTGAGGCAGCGGCATTGTTGTTTTCGGAGTTCAACCGGCTGGGAGTGCTGGAGTCGCAGTTCTACCAGGATGACAAAGCCTTCGATGCTCGCCGGCAATTCACTCCTGATCCTGCGCTGCGGGACCGCTTCAGTGCGGCACTGGATCAGGCTGAGAAATGGGCTCAGGCGCGGCTGGCGAGAGATGCCAGGAATCGGGATGGGTTGTTTGCCATGACGATGGCTGCCGGGCTGCGGGCGGATTACGCGGCGCTGATCGAGAAGCGCAACCTGGCATCGTTGCGTTTCACCCGGCAGGCGACGGGGTGGGCGCAACAGTTGCTGGCGGTGGATCCGAACTGCTATGACGCGCATCTGGCGACGGGCGTGAGCCAATACATTGTGGGCAGTATGGCGGCGCCGGTGCGCTGGCTGGTGCGCTTGGGAGGAGTGTCAGGAGACAAAGCGGCGGGGATTCGAGAGTTGCAAGTGACCGCTGACCGCGGTCAGTATCTGGCGCCGTTCGCGCGAATCCTGCTGGCGATTGCGTACGTGCGCGATAAGGAGAAGGCGCGGGCGCGAGAACTTCTGGTGGCGTTGCAGAATGATTTTCCGCAGAATCCGCTGTTCGGGCGCGAGATCAGCCGGCTGGACGGGCAGCGCTGAGCCGCAGAAACAAACCCTTACTCGCCGCGGATTAACGCAGATCAACGCTGATCAAAATACAAAAACGTTTCACCGCCGGTTCCCCCGGTCTCAGTTCTCAAATTGCAGTGCTTCATTCGAGCCAACTGCACCGCGGGCTGATTTATCAGAAATTCACGGAGTTGTAACCATCCTGTAACATTCCCGCCGTAAAAACGAACGTACTAACAAATCATTCTGGAGGAATCGCCGCGTGCTACGTCGAATTGCATTGTTGTGTCTGGCTCTGGCGGTACCCGCTTTTGCGCAGACCACACTGAATGGGGCGGGCGCAACTTTTCCTTATCCGATGTACTCGAAGTGGTTCAGTGAGTATCACAAGGCCCATCCTGATATTCAGATCAACTATCAATCGATTGGAAGCGGCGGGGGGATTCGCCAGGTGCTGGCGGGGACGGTGGATTTCGGGGCCAGCGACGGGCCCATGACGGACGAGCAACTTTCGCAGGCGAAGACCAAGATCCTGCACGTTCCCACGGTGCTGGGGGCGGTGGTTCCCGCGTATAACGTTCCCGGAGTCAGCGGAGAGATCAAGTTCACGCCGCAGGCGCTGGCGGGAATCTTCCTGGGTAAGATCACGAAGTGGAATGACGAGGCCATTGCGGCTGCGAATCCGGGGGTCAAGTTTCCCGACAAACCGATCGTGATTGTGCATCGCTCGGACGGCAGCGGCACAACGTATATCTTCACCGACTATCTTTCCAAAGTAAGTCCGGAATGGCAGTCGCAGGTGGGGAAGAACACCTCGGTGAAATGGCCAGTGGGCTTGGGCGGCAAGGGCAATGAGGGGGTGGCGGGCATGATCCGGCAGATGGAGGGCTCGGTCGGCTACATCGAGCTCATCTATGCGGTCGAGAACAAGATTACGTACGGTTCCATAAGAAACGCGGCAGGAAATTTCGTTAAGGCCAGCCTGGACAGTGTGACGGCGGCAGCGGCATCGGTCAAGAGTATGCCGGCGGATTTCCGCGTGTCGATTACCAATGCGCCCGGCAAGGACGCATATCCGATTTCCAGCTTCACCTGGCTGCTGATTCCCGCGCAATCGAAGGATTCCCAGAAAGGGAAGATCCTTGCAGATTTTCTAGCTTGGATGGTGGACGATGGGCAGAAGATGACCGCAGAATTAGCTTATGCGCCGCTGCCGGAATCAGTGGCGGTGAAGGTGAAGGCCGAGATTAAGCAGGTGCGGTAGTCAGAGTTAATCCGTTGCAAAACTGGTTCGCCTCCGTCTCAAGAGGCAAAGGAGAGAAGATGAAGTTCGTTTTCAGGTGGTGCGTAGTTCTGCTTTTGGCAGCTAGCTCGCTGGCGCAGACTGCCCCGGCGAAGAAAAAAACAACAACCAAGACAGGGGCGGTTACGGCGGAAGACGTGCAGGAATTGAAGAATGCCCTGGCCGCACAACAGCAGCAGATTCGCGAACTGAAGGCGGAGATGCAGAGGCGGGATGCGGCGCTGTCGCAGGCGCAGCAGCAAATGCAGGATGCGCAGTCGGCAGCAGCGGCGGCGCAGGCTAAAGCGGACCAGGCGGCGCAACAGGCCAGCCAACAGCAGCAGGCAGTGTCTGACCTGAAGACTGACGTGTCGGACATGAAGCAAAACGCCACCAATGCGGCGCTGAGTTTGCAGGAAACCCAGAAGAACATTCAGTCCAGTTTGGAAAGCCCAGTCGCGCTGCACTACAAAGGCATCAACATTACGCCGGTTGGGTTCCTGGCGGCAGAAACGGTGTGGCGCTCGCATGCGCTGGGGTCGGACATCAACACTCCATTCAATTCGATTCCGTTTGACGGCGCGGCGCAGAGCCACATGAGCGAATTCTTCGGTTCCGGACGACAGTCACGGATCGGGTTCCTGGCCGAAGGAGCTCTGAGTAATTTCACCATGCGAGGCTACGTAGAGGCCGATTTTCTGGGCGCCGGCGTCACCTCGAATAACAACCAGAGCAACAGCTATGTGCTGCGGCAGCGGCAAGCGTGGGGCCAGGCTTCGCTGAGCAGTGGCTGGACGTTTACCGGTGGCCAGATGTGGAGTCTGGTGACGGAGACCAAGAAGGGGATGGACAACCGGACAGAAGCGCTGCCGATGACGATTGATCCACAGTACTCCGTCGGATTCAGTTGGGCGCGGCAATATGGGTTCCGGGTGACCAAGAAGATCGGCGACAAGGTGTGGATTGGCGGCTCGGTGGAGAACGCCCAGATCATACTGGGTGGCCACGGCGCCTCCAACAACTTCGTGATCGGCGCGCAGGGCACCGGCGGCGGACTGTACAACGGCACGACCAACTACTCCTACAATGCCAGCCCAGATTTCATCGGCAAGATTGTGTTTGAACCGGGCTTCGGACACTACGAAGTGTTTGGACTCGTCCGCGACTTCCGCGACCGCATTTATCCGGGGGAAACGCTAGCGAAACCTAGCGTGGCGGGAGCATTCAACAACAACGCCATCGGAGGCGGCGCAGGAGCTAATGCACGGTGGACCATCGCCAAGAAGTACGACGTGGGCATTCACTTCCTGGGCGGTTCAGGAGTGGGGCGCTACGGTTCGTCGCAGCTTCCGGACGCGGTCGCAAACCCCGGCGGACTGCTGACGCCGATTACGAACTATCAGGCGCTGGGAACGCTGGAATACCACGTGAAAAAGCTGGACGTGTATCTCAATTATGGCGCCGAGTATGACGCCAGAACAGCGTTCGTCAGTGGCGGAAAAGGGGAAGGCTACGGGTCGCCGCTGTTCAACAACTCTGGCTGCGACACGGAAACGGTGCCGGGTGGGACCTCAACCTCGGTGGTCACGCCAGCCACGACCCCTGGGGGAGCTACGGGAACCAGCAGCATTCCGGTGCCAGGCTCAATCGGAACCCCTCTCACAGGCGGGTACAATCCGGGCGGGCTGAAGAATTGTAACGGTGATACCCGGGTGATCATGGAGGGTACGATCGGGTTCTGGTATCGCTTCTACAAAGGACCGAAGGGCACGCTGCAATGGGGTCCGCAGTATTCGTACTTTGATCGCAACATTTGGGCGGGTACGGGCGGCGGTCCGAACGCGACGGAGAACATATTGTTGACGTCGTTCCGGTACTACCTGCCTTAAAGGCTGGTCCCAGTGCGGTTGCGAGGAATACGAAATGAGCGCCAGCCGCGTGGTTGGCGCTCGTTTTTGTTAAACGGTAGAATGGGTACTGGATGAGAGTACTGAAAGCCACATGTTTGATCCTGGTGACGGTGGTATTTCTCGGGGCGGCGGCGCGAAAGCAGTATGGCGACGGTACCATCGTGGATGTGCAGCAGAAAGCGACGACCCGGGTTTTGTATTATCAGGTGGACACTCCGATCACGCGGGATGATCCGTATTACGAGATCTCCGTGCAGATCAAAGATACGGTGTATTTTGGGCGCTACGCCCCGATGCACTCGAGCGATACGCTGCCCGAGGATTGGACTGTAGGTTCGCCGGTGCAGGCCAGGATCGACGGACACCATCTGGTGCTGAGGCGGCCGGGCGGCACGGAGATGAATTTTGCGTTTACCAAGCACCCGGTAGTGAAACCGGAGGCGGGAGTCTTCGCGCCCGCGCCGGCCAGTAAGTAACAGAATGACTGCGTGTACTTCCTGATTGCTTCGCCTGGAATATGGTTCGTCCTTCGCTCGACAATTCGGCCAACTACATAAATCGGGAAGCTTCCTGGCTGGCATTCAACCGGCGGGTGCTGGAAGAGGCGGAGGATGGCGGCAATCCCGCGCTGGAGCGCTTGAAATTTCTTGCCATCACTGCCAGCAATCTTGATGAATTCTTCGAAGTGCGAGTAGCGGGACTGGTGCAGCAAATCGAGGACGGGCACACCGAGGCCGGACCGGACGGATTGACCCTGCTGGAGGAACGCGAAGTAGTCTCGGGGGTATGCCACACGCTGGTGGACGATCAGTACCGCTGTTGGAATGAGCAACTACGCCCGTTGCTGGCGGAGAACGGAATTCGCGTACTGAGCCTGCATGAACTGGACGCCCGGGCGCGGGAGTTCGTCGACCAATACTGTGAGCGCGAACTGGATCTTCTGCTGACGCCGGTGACGGTGGATCCGGCGCATCCTTTTCCCCGGGTGATCAACAAGGCGCTGTGCGTGGCGTTTCTGCTGCGGCGCCGGCGGCGGGCTTCGATGACCTACACCGGGGTGGTGACGGTGCCGCGGGCGCTGCCGCGGCTGGTGCGGCTGCCTTCGGAACACACGGCGGATTTCATCTTCCTGGCCGATCTGGTGGCGCACCATGCCTCGCGTATGTATCACGGGTATGACATCGTGTCGGCGGCAGCGTTTCGGGTCACGCGCAACAGCAATCTTTATCTGGCCGAGGAGGAATCGCGCAATCTGCTGGAGTCGGTACGGACGGAGCTGCATAACCGGCGCAAGGGAGATGCGGTGCGGCTGGAGATTGAGTCCGATGCCGATCCGGAGATCATCGAGCGTTTGCGCACCAATTTCGAGCTGGAGTCCTGGCAGGTGTTCCCGGTGAACGGGCCGGTGAATTTATCGCGGCTGTTCAACATCTATGAGCAGACCGAATATCCGGAACTGAAGTTCAAGCCGTTCAATCCGCGCGAACTGCGACTCACGGCCAAGTCGGCGGACCTTTTCGAGGAACTACGGCGGCACGATGTGCTGCTGCACCATCCCTTTGACTCGTATGACGCGGTGGTGTCGTTTATTGAAGCGGCGGCCGAGGACCCGCGCGTGGTTTCGATCAAGCAGACGCTGTACCGCACCAGCGAGCACTCGCTGATTGTGCCGGCGTTGATGTCGGCTGCTGCCCGGAAGGAAGTGACGGCGGTGGTGGAATTGAAGGCCCGCTTCGACGAGGCCTCGAACATCCGCTGGGCCAGGGACCTGGAAGATGCGGGAGTGCAGGTGTTTCATGGGCTGGTAGGTTTAAAGACCCACTGCAAATTGTCGCTGCTGGTGCGTCATGATCCGGATGGGGTGACGCGGCGTTACGCGCATCTGGGATCGGGGAATTACAACACCACGACGGCGCGGATCTACACCGATTTGAGCCTGTTGACGGCTGATCCGCAGATCACCGCGGCGGTGCACGACGTGTTCAGTTTTCTAACTGCTTACGCCGAACATCCCAACTATGATCCGCTGCTGGTGGCGCCGTTGAACCTGGCGGAGCACTTTTTGGCGCTGATTGCGCGCGAGGCGGAACATGCGCGTCATGGGCGGCCGACGCGCATCATCGCAAAAATGAACGCGCTGCTGGACAAGAACATCATCACGGCACTGTACGAGGCGTCGCAGGCAGGGGTGAGGATTGACCTGGTGGTACGCGGGATTTGTGCGCTGCGTCCGGAAGTGCGCGGAGTGAGCGACCATATTCGAGTGCGCAGCATTGTAGGACGCTTTCTGGAACACAGCCGGATTTACTACTTCGCCAATGGAGGCCAGGAAGAGGTCTATGTGGGCAGCGCGGACTGGATGCCGCGCAATCTTTACGAGCGGGTGGAAGTCATCTTCCCGCTGAAGGACGAGTTGCTGCGCGAGCGGGTGCGGCAGGAGATCCTGGAGGCCTATCTGGCGGACAATGTGAAGTCGCGGATTCTGCAGAAGGACGGCTCCTATATCCGGCCCTGGCAGGCGCAAGGGAAGCGAAAACCGCCGGCGGCTTCGGCGGCTTTCAATGCCCAGGAATTCTTGCTGCGGTTGGCGGAGGGGAAGCAGAACCTCGATGCCATTCCCGCCGCACCCGTCCCCAAGGGACGAAGAACCCCAGCCGGAAAGGAACGCTAAGCAGAAATGATCATCTACTTCCTGCGTCACGCGAATGCGGGTGTGAGTATGAGCAACCTCAAGCGCGACGAAAAGCGGGCGCTGGACAAAGAGGGGATTGAGCAGTGCGGAATGGTGGGCCGGGCACTGGCGGCGTTAGATGTGCAAGTGGACATGATTATTTCCAGCCCGCTGAAGCGATCGACGCAAACCGCGTCGTTGGTGGGAAATGAGCTGAGTTACGAAGGCAAACTGCAACTGGAGGACGCGCTGCGGCCGGGGGCGACGTATGCGGACTTCCGGCGACTGTTGGAGAAATACGCAAAGCAGGAATCCATCATGGTGGTGGGACACAACCCCAACCTGAGTGAATTTGTGGGACGCGCCATCTGCGAAGCGGGATGCGAGGCCGGCGTGGAACTGAAAAAAGGCGCCGTGGCCAAGGTGGAAATGGGGCGCAACGCAGCGCTGCTGCAGTGGTGTCTTACTCCCAGGGTGTTGCGCGGAATCTACGCCGCAGCGACTGAGAGTTCGCGGCCGAAGACTTCCCGGAAGTAGTTCCTCTCTTTTTCTACAGCCCACAATTCCAGGTCCAGGGTGCTGCGGGGCCGGGTGATCAGCACGAGTTGGACTTTAGCGTCCTGCACGCGAACCCGTACATTGCTGAGCGCGTGGCTGCGGCTGAGGTTGAGCGCCCGAGCCAGGCGCAGCAGCACCGAAGCTTTGGGTATGGATTCGCGGTCCAGGTTGGGAAGGACCTTGACCGGTCCATCGCCGGGCGCCGGCCGTGACTTGCCCAGGTAGCGGGCGATGGCGGCAATGATCCTTCGCTGCTCCGGGGTGTAGCCCAGGATTTCCGAGTGCGAAATGATGTAGTGGGTATGGCGGTGGCGGCCGTTGCGGTTTACGAAGTCGCCGACTTCGTAGAGCATGGCGGCGGCGGAAAGCCATTCCGCGTATTCGGGCGGCAGTCCGTGGACGGATTTCAGGGAGGCGAACAAGAGCATGGCGGCGCCGCGCACTCGCAGGGCGTGGTCCATATCCACACGATAGTGAGCGACCGCGGCGCGAAGGGAATCCCAGCGTTCCGATTCGATCTGCTTGCCGGAGCGAGTGCTGCGGTCGGATTCCGCCGCCATCTGCGCCAGCAACCCATCGCGCAAGCCGAGCGGAGAAGCGCGGAACCCGGGGAGCTGGCAACGATCGAGCAGACCGTTGTAGACGGCTGCTCCAGCCACGATGATTTCAGCGCGCCGCGGACCCACTCCGGACAGTCGTTGGCGAGATTCCAAAGGCAAGCGGGTGAGCAGCTTGGCGATGCGCCGCATCTGTGCGCGGGATACGGCGGTGGCGCGTGAGCCACGCGTCTTGTAAAGGCCGTGACAGACGGCGGCGAGAGATTCGGCGGTGCCGGAAGTAGCGATCACGGCTTTGGGGCGGGCGCGGCGGATGCGGTCGGCGGTGCGCTCAATCTCACGGGCGATGAAGCCGCGCATTTGGCGGAGCTCGGGTTTGCGCGGGGGATCGTGCGGCAGGAATTCATTGGTGAGCCGGATCGCGCCCAGGGGCAGGCTGATGGTGCTGCGGATATGGCCGCCGCTGGAGAGGGTGAGTTCGCAGCTTCCGCCGCCGAGGTCGACCATGAGCATGGAGGAAACGTTCATGCGGAGGCTGGAGACCAGGCCGAGGTGAATCAGACGGGCTTCTTCGAGGCCGGAAATGATTTCCACGTTCCAACCGGTGGCGGAGCGGACCCACTCGAGGAAAGCCTGGGAATTACGGGCATCGCGCAGGGCGCTGGTGGCGACAACGCGGACGGAGTCGGCGCCGACGTTCTGTACGGCGCGGTGGAAACGGCGCAGCACTTTTACCGTGCTGGCAATGGCGTCGGGAGAAAGAAAGCCGCTGCGGAAGACGGACTCGCCAAGGCGGGTGACTTCGCGGTCTTCATGAATCTCAGTGAGGCGGTGGCGGGCGAGGCGCGAGATCTTGAGGCGAACGGAATTGGATCCGATATCAACCGCGGCGAGGGTCGGCATGGGAGAGGAATAGTTTACCGCGAGGGGACCGCAGCGTGGCTACTTTGTTGGACCAAACGGATTGAAAAGCTCGAGGTCTGCATTCTCAAAGTCCCTCAGGTTACGAGTAGCAAGCGCGAGTCCGTGAACACGGGCCGTGGCAGCGATCATCATGTCTTCCAAGACATCGCCGGACCGTCCCAGCATCAGACGCGCCCATTCACGGAAGCAGGGGGCATCCATAGGAAGAACCGTGTAAGAGAGGGCAAGCTCCTCCATCCACAACTCAATCTCGCCAGCCTTGGTTGGATTATGCCTCCGCGTAGCCTCCACTCCGGCTTGCACCTCGCCAATGCTGACGGCCGAGAGATAGACCTGGTCGATTGGCAGGTTTTGCAGCCACGACATGACGGCCCCATGGGGTTTGGGTTTTCGCGTTTCCGAGATGACCATGGTATCGAGCAAGTAACCGGTCATTTGAAGATGATGACGGGGCGGCGGCGAAAGCGGCCCCGCGGAGGCACAATGTTCTCGAAACGTGGGCCCGGCCCGAGAAGTACTTCTTTCGCGCTGCGACGGACGTGGCTCTGCAATCGACGCCATTGTTCAATCGGGACCAGCACTGCGGCTTCGGCGCCGCGACGAGTCACGATTTGAGGACCCTTTTCGAGGGCGGCATCGAGTAATTCGCTGAAGCGGGCTTTGGCATCCTGAACCTGCCAAGTTGACATATGCGTATTGTATGACTAGTCAGATGACTAGTCAAGTACTGGGGGACGGTCGGTAGTGGTCAGTTTCACGGTTGAGGGCTACTCAGACTTTGCGCCCTTAGCGGCGGTTCTTTGCGATCTTTGCGGTAAGAAAGCGGTTCACCGCAAAGGCCGCCAAGGATTCGCAAAGCCCGCGAAGCAATGCAAACCAAGCTGACCCACTACCGGACGGTGGAAAACAATTCGTACTCTGAGCGCGAGAACCGCGCCGATGGCTCAGGATTACAGGCTAGTGGGACCCTACGCGACGGCGGCGGCGCGAGCAGCTTCATCGCGAGAGGGTTTGCGGGTCGGAGTGAGCTGGGCAGGGGTGGGGCGCAGGAATTTGCCGGCGAGTTCCTTGCGAATTTCGGCGACGGCGTCGAGGCTCTGGCGGAACTTCGCCTGGGTCACGTTGCGCAGCATGGTCACCAGCACAGAGTCGCGAACCTCGCCCAGGAGCTTTTCGGCTTTTTGGGTGAGCTTGAGCCAGTCGTGCCAGTCGCCGATGACATCCTGCATGTGTTTGAGCCGCTCGACCACGCGCCGGGCTTCGGGTTCGTTGTCGCTGAGTTCGGCGATGTAGCGCGCGCGCTTGCCGATGATGCGGTATTGATGCAGAGTTTTTTCGGTGAGGGGAACATAGTCGCGTCCGAGTTGAGCGAGTTTGGCCAGGGTCAAGGTCAGGGGTTCGGTGTCCGCAGGAATGGCCATGCGGGTGGCGGCGCGTTTCAGGCGGCGGCGTATTTCGTCCGCGGTTTCGCGGTCGAAGGCGCGGGCCAGTTTCTTTTCGCGCTGGGCGCGTTCCTCGACCAGAGCATTGATGAATTGCAGCTTGTGGCCGTTGCCCCCAGGGATTTTCAGGCTACGCAGGGAAGCGATTTGCACATCGAGATCGCGCACTCGCCCGGCCTTCTTGCGCAAGCGTGCCAGCATCCGCAGTAATTTTTCATCGTTGCGGTGAGATTCAACCACGACTTCGCTAAGCAGGGCCTCGACGCGACGGCTGTTGGTGCGAAACTTGTGGACGCTTTCAGGTGCCGGCTTTCTGACCAGCTTCGTCAGTTCGCGCGACAATTTCTGAAAGGTGAGGCGGCTGCGCTTTGGGTCAATGGGCATAGTACAAAGCTGAGAGTACGAAAAATTACAAGGGAAACCGGGAAAATGCAACCCAGATGTTTTGGTTGAGGGAAGCCGTTCAGGAACCGACTCCCAAGCCGAGGGCGAACGGGTATTTTAACACTCCTGTAACACGAATCTGCTAGGCTCGCGAAGATGGCGAATCAGGCATTGGGAGCGCCGCGTTTGACTGGACCGCAACCCGTTGAAAACTTGGAGGTTGTTTCCAGTTCCAGGGGCGAGAATGCGCCTTTGACCGAGGCTGGAGACAGCCATATTGCCGACGGTTTTTTTCACCTGGCGGTGCTGAGCTGCGGAGTTTGTGTGCTGGCGCTGGTGGGGGTGATTGTTTACGAACTGATTACCAAGTCTTCTCTGTCCTGGCACGCTTTCGGTTGGAAATTCTTTTTCCGCAGCGAATGGGACCCGGTGAATGAACAGTTCGGGGCGTGGCCGTTCGTCTACGGCACGCTGGTTTCTTCGTTGCTGGCGCTGGTTCTAGCGGTCCCTCTCGCGGTCGGGGTGGCGGTCTTTATCACCGAGATGTGTCCTCGCCGGCTCAAAAGTGCTCTGGCATTCACTACCGAGTTGCTGGCGGCAATTCCCAGTGTGATCTACGGATTGTGGGCGATCTTTGTGATGGTGCCGCTGCTGCGCGAGTACGTGGAGCCGCTTCTGGCGCGGTACTTGGGGTGGACCGGGCTGTTTGAAGGAACTCCGTATGGAATCGGCATGCTGGCAGCAGGAATCATTCTGGCTATCATGGTGGTGCCCATCGTTTCTTCGATTACCCGGGAAGTGATGACCGCAGTGCCGCAGCAACAGCGGGAAGCGGTGCTGGCGCTGGGAGCGACACGGTGGGAGATGATTCGCACGGGAGTCCTGCGAAATGCGCGGGCGGGAATTCTGGGCGGAGTGATCTTGGGACTGGGGCGAGCGCTGGGCGAAACCATGGCGGTCACCATGGTGATTGGCAATCGTCCGGAGATTGCGCGCTCGCTGTTTGCGCCGGGATACACCATGGCCAGCGTCATCGCCAATGAATTCAGCGAAGCCACCAGCGATACCTATCTCAGCGCGCTGGTGGAAGTGGGGTTAGCCCTGTTTCTGGTGACGATCATCGTGAACATTCTGGCGCAGTTGCTGGTTTGGTCGGTGACGCGCGGAATGCCGACGAGGAGCCATGCCTAACCCACCCGCAACGACCGGGCAGTTTGCGATTGCGCCGATTAGTTTGTGGCGGCGCGGCATGAATGGCTTTGTGACCCTGGCGGCCGGGGCGGCGGTGGTGCTGGTGTTGCTGCCGTTGGGCGCGATTTTTGCGTACTTGATTTACAAGGGTGTGGGCGCCATCAACTGGGCGTTTCTGACGCAGACCCCCAAACCCGTGGGCGAGGCCGGCGGGGGAATGGCCAACGCGATTGCCGGGTCGGTCTATATTTTGATGATTGCCAGCGTCATGGGCGTGCCCATCGGAATCGGCGCCGGAATCTATCTCGCCGAGTACGGGCGCAACCGTTTTGGCGATCTGATACGCTTTACGGCGGACGTGTTGAACGGAGTGCCATCGATTGTGGTGGGCATTGTGGCGTACGGGATCGTGGTGCTCGGGCAAGGGCATTTCTCGGCCCTGGCCGGCGGGGTGGCGCTGGCCATCATGATGATTCCGACCATCACGCGAACCACGGAAGAGATGCTGCTGCTGGTCCCCCATGCGGTGCGGGAAGCGGCGTACGGTTTGGGAGTCTCGCGCTGGCGGACGACGCTTTCGATTACGCTACGCACGGCCACCTCGGGAGTGATCACCGGCGTGATGCTGGCCTTCGCCCGCGTGGCGGGAGAAACGGCGCCACTGCTGTTTACTGCGTTTGGAAATCAGTATTGGAATTGGAAGATGAACCAGCCGACGGCGGCATTGTCGTTGCAGGTATATACCTATGCGATTTCACCCTTTGACGAATGGCATCGCCAGGCGTGGGCGGGAGCGCTGATCCTGATCGTGCTGATTGTGGCGTCGGTAAGCGCAGTGCGAATTGCCGCCAGCCGGGGTATGCTCAAGGGAGCCAACTGATTTTATGGGAGTGGGCATCAAGGTCGAGCATCTGAACGCCTGGTTTGGCAAGACCCAGGCGCTCCATGACATCAGCATTGATGTTCCCGCCAACCGTGCGACGGCGGTGATTGGGCCCTCGGGATGCGGCAAGTCGACATTTGTGCGTTGTCTGAATCGCATGCACGAGACCATTCCGGATGCGCGCGCCACCGGCAAAGTACGCATGGGGGAGTTGGACGTTTATAACGGGACCGCGGCGGTGCAGATCCGGCGGCGGATCGGGATGGTGTTTCAGAAAGCGAATCCCTTTCCTACGATGTCGATTTTTGACAACGTGGCGGCGGGACTGAAACTGAATGGATTCCATGACCGGCGCCGTCTGGATGAAATTGTGGAACGATCGCTGAAGCTCTCGGCGTTGTGGGATGAAGTGAAAGACACGCTGCGCAAGAAGAGTGGCGCGAGCCTTTCGGGAGGGCAGCAGCAACGGCTGTGCATTGCGCGCGCACTGGCGGTCTCGCCCGAGGTGCTGTTGATGGATGAGCCATGCTCGGCCTTGGATCCCATTTCCACGGGGAAGATCGAGGAGTTGATCTTTCAATTGAAAGAGAACTTTACTATTGTGATTGTGACCCATAATATGCAGCAGGCGTCGCGGGTGGCGGAGTTTACCGGTTTCTTCTTGTTGGGGAAGCTGATCGAGTTCGACAAGACCGAAAGGATTTTTACCACCCCGTCCGACAAGCGAACGGAAGACTACATCACAGGCAGGTTTGGATAATGCGTACCCGCTTTCAGCAGGGACTGGACGATCTGAGAACACGATTGCTTCGCATGGGCGGACTGGCGGAGCAGGCAGTAGACCGCGCCTGCCAGGCCTACATTGACCGGGACTTGACGCGCTGCCACCTGGTACTCGAGGGCGAATCGCAGATCAACCTGATTGAGCGCGAGATCGACGAGCTGGCGTTCGACCTGCTGGCGATGCAGCAGCCGATGGCGGTAGACCTGCGGTTCATCCTGGCGGTAACCAAGATCAACTCCGACCTGGAGCGGGTGGGCGACCAATCGGTGAATATTGCCGAGCGGGTGATGGACATGGTGGAGTTGCCGAAGGTCGAGCTTCCGGTAGACATCGCGCGCATGGCGGCTGCCGCTTCGGCCATGGTGCGACGGTCGTTGGAATCGTTTATCGAGGGCAAAGCGGAATTGGCGCAGGCCGTGCTGGAAATGGACAACGTGGTAGACCGCATGAAGGATGAAGCCTTCATTACGCTGGTCAAGTCGATGAACGAGCGTCCGGAGACGACCCGGCAGGCGCTGGACGCCCTGCTGATTGCCCGCAATCTGGAACGGGTAGCCGACCACGCCACCAACATCGCCGAAGATGTAATCTTCTGGGTGCGGGGAGCCGACGTGCGCCACAATATCAGTCCCGAGGCGCCGATGCAGTCGGGGATTACGGACCGGCATTAGGCGTGAGGGGCGGAGGCGATGTCTTCCCGCAGCGGTTCAAACCGGTCTTTTTTCAGGTCTGATCGGCACGACTGAAGTCGTGCCCTTGCCCATTTTGTCATTCCATCTGATAGCCTTTCATCATCTGTGATGAGGGACCTCCTTGCATAAAATCAGCTTTCTTTTATTTGTTCTAGCTGCGGTGACGCAGCTGCCGGCGCAGCAGGATCAAATCCGACTGCGACAGATTCCGTTGCCGACCAGCAAGCGTTTGATGGGGCCGTCGCCGGGAGTGGTTGGAACGCTCAATGGCTTTACTCCCACCATCGCATTAAGCCCCGATCAACACTATGCGGCGCTGTTGAATGATGGGTACGGCACGCAGCGCAATCAGGCTCACCAGTCGATCGCGATTCTTGATCTGAGCACAAACCAGGTCACAGAGTTTGCTGAAGAGCGGCTGTCGGAGGAGGCCCACCAGAGTTACTTCATTGGTTTGGCCTTCAGTTCGGATGGCAGTCGGCTTTATGCTTCGATGGGGTCGATCACAGATCCTACGGGCGCGAAGGCTGGCAATACCGGAAATGGCATCGCGGTTTACAGCTTTCGGCAAGGGAAAGTTACATGGGAGAAGTTTTTTAAGATTCCGCCACAGCGGGTGGCTGCGGGAAGGAAAGTAGCGCACGGAATTCGTAAAACAGCTGCGGGGACGGTGTTGCCTTATCCGGCGGGGCTGGCGGTGATTGCGGAGAAGGACGGTCCCGACAAACTGCTGGTGGCCAACAATTATGCCGACAACGTGGTGCTGCTGGATTCAGCGGATGGGAAGACTCTGAACACGTTCGATCTGAGTGCGCACAATCTGATTCCGTCGGAGTTTCCTTACACGGTGGTGGCGACCCGTGATGGTTCCCGCGCGTGGGTGAGTTTGTGGAATGCGTCGCAAGTCGTGGAACTGGACTTGGCCGCGGGCAAGGTGAAAGACGCAATTGCGGTGATGCCGCCGGCGGATCCACTGGCGCCGGGTTCGCATCCCACGGCGCTGTTGCTGAGTCCGGATGAGTCTTTGCTGTACGTGGCGCTGGCCAATGCGGACCGCGTGATTGCTTTGGCGACGGCGGACGGGAGCCGGGTTGGAGTTCTGGACACGCGAGTGCCGGGACAGAAATTCGGCGGGGCTTATCCGAGCGCGCTGGCGCAGTCGGCCGATGGCCGGCGCTTGTTTGTGGCGGATGCAACGCTCGACGCCGTCGCAGTGTTTGATGTGTCGCAAATTGGCCACCGGCCGCTGACCGTTCTGCCGCTGGATGCAGCGCTCGGTTTCATCCCCACGGATTGGTATCCCACGGCGCTAGCTTCGGTGGGCAACGACTTGCTGATCGCGACTTCCAAAGGGCAGGGGACATCGCCGAATGCCGGGCCGGGAGGGACTTCATGGGAGCGGCGTCATCGTGAGCATCCTTATATTCCGACGCTGCTGTACGGGTCGGTGGCACGGCTGAAGATAGGTGATGTGGAAGAGCAGTTGCCGGAGCTTACCGAACGCGTGCAGCAGAATGATCTGCTGCAATCGGATCCCGGCCAGATACAGTTCGCGCAGGGCTCGAATCCGATTCGACACGTGATTTACATCCTGAAGGAGAACCGCACGTACGATCAGGTGCTGGGCGATCTGAAAGTGGGCAATGGGGATTCATCGTTGACCATGTATGGAGCGGACGTCACGCCGAACCAGCACAAGCTGGCCGTGCAGTTTGGGGTGTTGGACAATTTTTACGACAGCGGCGAAGTTTCTGGGGATGGGCACGATTGGTCGACGGCTGCCATTGCCAGCGATTACAACGAGAACACCTGGCAGATCGGGTACCGCAGCAAGGAGCGGACCTACGACTACGGAGGGACGGTCGCGGACGAGTTTCCGCTGGAGCACGACGAGGCGGATGTGGATGCTCCGGGGACGGGTTACATCTGGGACAACGTGGCCAGGCAGGGATTGAGTTACCGCGACTACGGCGAGTTCGTGACTACGATCTGGTGCAAGCCGGAGCGCGTGGAGTCGCCCAAGCAGGGCACGCCGTCGCCGTTTTCTGCGGGGTGCCCGCGGGCAGCAGTGAGCAAAAGCCAGCAACTGCCGGCGAATGTAGGGGAGCCGCGCGGAGGCAAGAGTCCGTGGCCGTGGGCGGTGCCCATGCTGAAGCTGGATAAGGCCACGAAGGCAGTTTTGCGGGGGCATTTCGATCCCAATTTTCCGGATTTCAACACGGAGTATCCCGACCAGTTGCGGGCGGATGAATTCCTGAATGAGTTTGAGGGATTCGTGCGGGCGCGGGGAACGCATGCGGAGTTGCCGGCGTTTGTGCTGCTATATTTGCCGGATGATCACACCCATGGGACGACGCCGGGTAAGCCGCGTCCGGCGGCTTCGGTGGCAGATAACGATCTGGCGGTGGGGCGAGTGGTGGAAGCGGTTTCGCACAGCCCCTATTGGGATGACACGGCGATTTTGATGCTGGAGGATGATGCGCAGGATGGGGCGGACCACGTGGATGCGCATCGCTCGATTGCGTTTGTGATCAGCAAGTATTCGCCGGGATCGGCGGAGCAGCCGTTTGTGGCCAGCCAGTTTTATACGACGGTAAACATGCTTCACACGCTAGAGTCGCTGCTGGGGCTGCCGCCGATGAATCAGAATGACGCTTATGCTCCGGTGATGGCACCGTTGTTCACGGGCAGGGGGGATCAGTCGCCATTTGTCGCGGACTGGAGCAATCGTGATAACGGGTTGATCTATCAGACGAACCCGCCTAAGGGGCAGGGAGCGAAAGAATCGGCGAAGATGGATTTTACGCGGCCGGATGCGGTGAATCCGGCGGTGCTGAATGGGATTTTGTGGCGGGATCGGATGGGGGATGCGCCGGTGCCGGCGGTGAAGCATACGGTCATCCGGCAAGAGCTGAGGCGAGGCAATCCCGACAAAGATTAGCGCATGGCGGTGGTGGCTCCTTCCACATCCGCGAACGAGAATGCGGTCGAAACGTTCGAGAACTCTTTGCCTCCGACTTCCACGTAGGGATACACAAAGTAGTTCAGCGGCTTGCCTGCCTGCTTGGGATTCAGTTCAAGATCGCGGCCCATGGTGAACTGCACGCGGTTGGCGTCGTGAGCGCCGAAGAAGTAGTCGCGCTTTTCCTGGTGCTTCCAGGCTTCGGAGATGTCGACGGGGATCCATCCGTGGGCGGGATCGAAGAAGTCGGCCCAGCAGTGGTAGCCGGCGATGTCAGCAGCGTGTTTATCGGGCGGCAGCGGGAAACCGATTTCAAAGCGCGCGGGGATGCCCCGCGAGCGGGCCATGGCGATGAACAGCGAATGAAAGTCGGTGCAGTTGCCCTTTTTGGCGTCGCAGGCGTAGAGCACGTCGCCGCGTCCCCAGCCGGTGCCGGTTTTGTCGTAGCGCATGGTGGTGAAGACGTAGTCATAGATGGCGCGGGCCTGGTCGAGAGTTTCAGTCTTTCCATCTGTGACTTTCACGGCCAGATCCGCGGGGAGACCGGTGATGGGGACGAGGGCATCGGGGGCGAGGTCGAGCTTACGTTCTTTTTCCGGTAAAGACACGTCCGCGAGATGAGGGCTGTATGCGCCCAATGTGATGCGCTCGTGGCGTACGACATCGTAGACAACTTCGAAGTGAAACTCTGGCTGTTTGGCCTTTGAGGCGTCGGCGTAATACATCTCGTTGCCGTAGCGTGATTCGTGAGTCTTTTTGAGCGACAGGTCGCCAGTGGCGGAGATGACTTTCACTTCCTGGGAATTGTCGGAGTGGGCGGCGGGAATCCAGACGCGTAACTTCTCTCCGGCAGGGACGTTCTTCACGGTGAAGGCGTAGTGGAAAGTGAAGTGGCGAGTTTCCTGGGCTGACAGTGATGACACGGCAAACAGCAACAGTGCAACCAGCGAATAGCGACGCATGATCTATGTCCTCTTTGTGATTTGTGAAAGCGTGAGAACGACACACGGGCGTTTAGGAGTGGCGCCGTCAAGTAAAGCCGTGAATCAGGAATCGCATGGAGATCATGGTCAGGATTGCCGACTATTTTAGCCCAGTTGTGAACGTTTGGCAGCGCCGCGGTCGGCGATTCACAAAACATTAATCCGGGTACGCTAGAATCCCCTCATGGCTGCTGCCATCCAGTGCCGCGATCTGCGCAAGACCTACGACGGCAAAGTAGAAGCTGTGCGGGGGTTGAGCCTGGAGATCCAGGCGGGAGAGTGTTTCGGCTTGCTGGGGCCGAATGGCGCGGGGAAGACGACGACCATCGAAATCCTCGAAGGGTTGCTGGCGCCGACCTCGGGCGAGGTCACGATTCTGGGCCGCACCTGGCAAAAGAATTCACGCGAACTGCGCGAGTGGCTGGGCATTTCATTGCAGGAGACTCGTCTTTCGGAAAAATTGACGGTGCGGGAGACGATCGAGTTGTTTGCCAGCTTTTACGCCGAGCCGCGATCTTCGGATGAAGTGCTGGAGGATTTGCAGCTGGAAGAAAAGGCGGACGCGTGGGTGGGCAAGCTTTCTGGTGGACAGCGGCAGCGGTTGGCAGTGGCGACCGCGTTGGTGGGAAATCCCAAAGTGCTGTTCCTGGATGAGCCGACTACCGGGCTTGATCCGCAGAGCCGGCGGCAGCTTTGGGACATTGTGCGCGGGTTTCAGCGGAATGGCGGCACGGTCCTGCTGACAACGCATTATATGGATGAGGCAGAGCGGCTTTGCGACCGGCTGGCGATCATTGATCACGGACAGGTGATTGCGGAAGGAACGCCGGCGGATCTGATTGAGCGGCTGGGCGGACACAACGTGGTGGAGTTTGAGGCGAGTGGAGGAGCAGGCGAAGCTGCCGCGCTGGAACATTGGCAGCGACTGCCGGGCGTGGAGGCGGTGCGGCACGATAGTGGGCTGGTGTGCTTGAATGTTCGCGAGCCGCATTTGACCATTCCGGCGCTGCTGGACGCAGTGGAAAAGCGAGGGTCTCAACTGCAACACCTGACTACACGCCAGGCGAGCCTGGAAGATGTGTTTGTGCGCTTGACGGGACGGCACTTGCGGGAACAGTGAGATGAGCGTGGCACAAGAAACTCCGGCGGAAGTACGGAAGGAATACAAGCGCGTGCGCAACGGGCGTTGGGCGGGTTACTGGCACTTGTTGGCGTCGCGCATGAAGGAGATGAAGCGCGAGCCGGAGGTAGTGTTTTGGGTGTTCGGATTTCCGCTGCTGCTGGCGCTCGGGTTGGGGATTGCTTTCCGCAACAAACCGGCGGATGTGAGCTCGCTTGCGGTGGTTGGCCCGGGGGCACAGCAGGTGTTGAGTTTGATTCAGCGCTCTCCGCAGAAAGGGTCGATCAGAGCGAATGTATTGGATGAGGCTGCGGCGCTCAAGGGCTTTCGGATCGGGAAATACGATCTGGTGATTGAAAGCGACGGCAAGGAAGGATTCAAGTATGTTTACGATCCGGCGCGCCCGGAGAGCGTGCTGGCGCGTGCAGAAGTGGATCATACGTTGCAAGCGGCGGCAGGACGGCAGGATGCTTTGACGACGGTCAGTGTCACGTCGAGCGAGCCGGGGTCGAGGTACATTGATTTTCTGATTCCCGGGCTGATCGGCATGAACGTGATGAACGCGGCCATGTGGGGCATCGGATTTGCCCTGGTGGATATGCGCCAGCGCAAGCTGCTGAAGCGCTTTGTGGGAACACCGATGCGGCGAAGCGATTTTCTGCTGGCGCTGGCCAGCAGCCGGCTGATACTGATGTGTTTTGAAGTGGGATTGTTGCTGGGTTTCGGCGCACTGGTGTTTCATTTGCGGGTGCTGGGATCGATTGCGACAATTCTGCTGATTGGGGGGATTGGCGCGCTGGGTTTCGCGGGGTTGGGATTGCTGACGGCCAGCCGGGCGCAGAAGATCGAGAGCGTCAGCGGGCTGATCAATTTAGTCATGATGCCGATGTGGATATTTTCTGGTGTGTTCTTTTCCTACGAACGCTTTCCGGCAGCGATTCATCCGTTCATCAAGGCACTGCCGCTGACGGCGCTGAACGATGCTTTGCGGGCCACGATTCTGGAAGGAGCCACGCTACGTGCACAGACGGGACGGCTGCTGATTCTGGCATTGTGGGGAGGGATTTCGTTTGTGCTGGCGGTGAAGTGGTTCCGGTGGACGTAGGGCAGATTGCGTCGCCAACTGGAGGTCAGAGACGATTCTTCCAGTATCCCGGTTGTCTATGTCCGTGGGCAACAGCGAGGACTTGGACCGCAGTCTGCTTCTCGCGATAAACCACCGCAAACGGAAAACGCCTTAGGACGAATTTTCGGGTGCCGTGGTCAGCCTTAGGCCAGCGTTGAGGGAACTTTACGGTTAGATTTATGACTCGATCAAGTTCGTCGGCGAAGTTAGCGGCTGCTGTTGAACTCCGTTCCAGGTACCAAGTCAGCGCTGATTTCAGTTCCGCGAGCGCGGCAGGGTGAATTTCGAGGGGCTTAGCGGCCATTGAGGATGGCGGCAATCTGGCGGCGCGCGTCTGCCCAGGGGATGGGCTTTACCTTGCCAGAGTCGAGTTCCTGTATGCGCCGCGCGATTTCCTTGGTCCACTCCTCTTCGGCGGTTTGGTCGACGGTGTCGTCCAGACTGTCGAGCAGAGAGCCAGCCAACGCGGCTCGAGCTTCCGCCGGCAGCGCCAGCGCCTTCTTAAGCAATTCTGAAATTTCTGCTTCCATGGCGATATTCTACTCCGAAGCCTGCGTTGCCGATGGCTTGCGCTTGGTGGTACCCTCGTTTTAGTTCTTCCGAGCGGGAGTAGTTCAGCGGTAGAACGCCAGCTTCCCAATTCTCCTTCATTCAATACAATCAACAACTTAACTGGGCTACAGGGGACTGCCAAGTACCTGATAATACGTGGTAGCCAAGATTTCAACGGGAGCCATAACGGCAGCTGACTGAAGACTTAGTTGAACAGCCCTGCCCAGAACTGCTCGATTTCAGATTAGGCTCCGTCGCCGGAAAGAATCGTTGACGCCCGTCCGGTGGGCAATGTCTGAGATCACTTCCTTGACAGCCTGTGACCACAGGGCGGATGATGCTCCTGTCTTGGTCTTCCCCCGGCCAGCTCTCTAAGCTTGGCGACCCCTGCTCTTGGTGAACATTGAAAGG
>JBAWFN010000116.1:0-4798 GCA_049591935.1 Terriglobales bacterium
GGGGAGGTCTATGCAGCTAGAGGTAGCAGAAAGGGACTGAGGCGTGATCCTACTGCAACGCCCCGAGAGGACGAAAGAGGGGACAACGCACGCCACGAAGCGAGCCACGGCTCCTCCTTGACAACGATCCAGTTCCCCCCTCGGAAAACTGAACTGTGCGCGCAATTGTGCGCCGGGCCTGAGAGCAAAGTCAAGTGCGTTATCATTCAAATTTGTTGTTGTGAGATTTTGGCTCGCTTAGCGCCCAATCATGGGAAGGTCTTCAAGAGTTACACGCATACCTGCCAGATTTGGGAGAGCCGGGAGCAACGGCTTCGTCACTTTGCTGGTCGTAAGGTTCCCCGCACATTCGGCAGATAGACCGGAGGCTACAGAGCGACATCATGCCCAAGGACAGTGTCGAAAACAATGCTATCGCGGTCGTGACAACGTACCTTCCAAAACAGGGATACGAGGTTCAGAACGTTTGTAGGGGTAAGAAACCCAATTCCGAGCACGGCGGCTTCGACCTAATCGCACGCAAGCCCGGCGAGGAAATAACAATTGAGGTCAAGGGTACGACCGTCCCATGGGGCATTCCTGACCCGTATGTGACTGAGTTCGACAAAACAACGCTGCGGCTGGTCGCCGACTTTCTGTACGTCGTTTATTTCCTCGGCTCGGAGCCACCATTCATTTGTGCCATCCCGAGGGAAGCGCTCAAACCCGAAGACATCGTTCTGAAATTCGGATACCGAATCAAGGGCAGATTCAAGAACAAGAGGTCGCTCGAACCCTATCTACGGCAACTGTGAGTGCTTGCTCTCCGGCACGAAGACCGCTTGGCACTCCGGGCACTGAATCTGGTAGAAGTCAACCCGCCGTATTTCAGCAGGTGAAACCTCGTGCCCGCACTGTGGGCACATTGTCGAAAGGGAAGCGGTCACCTTTTCTAGATTGATTTTCTTCCGGCTGGGCACATCAGAATTCTATCGTGTGACGAAATTAAGTGAATGTGCAGGCGTTTTGCGCTACATTTGCGACAGGTGTGCGCCCAAGCAAATCTAGGTCTCAAGTCGATGCCTTCGACCGAGAAGGATATTTTTCTTTGCCACACCGGGGCTGACAAACCATGGGTGGAAATGCTTGCCGAGAAAATAGAACTACAGCCTTATGGCAATCGCAACCTCGGAGTCGTTTTCGATAAGTGGGATTTCAGCAAGGGTGGGAACGTTGTTCTCGATATGGAACGGTTCCTTGATGGGGCCCGGTTCGTGGGGGTAGTTGTATCTCGCGCAATGCTGAGCGCGGAATGGCCGACATTGGAGCGCACCATTGCCGTCTGGTCTGACCCATCTGGTGCACGCGGGCGAGTGATTCCTTTACTGAAAGAGAACGTGACTCTCCCGGCCAGCCTTAGAGTGCGAAACTGGATTGACTTTCGTGAGCCCGACAAATTTGCGGACAGCTTTGCAGCCCTAATTCGGTATCTACGCGGGGAGTCAATTCCAAGGGGAAAAGCCAGTTTCCATCCGACAGTCCCGGTGACACCGCCGCCTTACGAACCCGCGCCCGTACTCATTACGTCATCACTCGGAGCCGACAAGGTCACTGAGCGTCTTGTTTCCAATCTGTATCGTGTTACGAGCCTGCCAGAGCGGGTCTTCTACGCCTCGACAAAGCTGCGGCAAAAGAAAGACATCAACGAGTACTGCGATAACGCTCCTCCATTCATTCTCCGCGAGGGAATGCTGTACACGTTCTATGACCTGAACACACCGGATGCTTTCGGTTCCGCGATTAAGAAGGATGCGAAGGTCGAGTCTGACGTATTCAAGGACTGGTTCTCGGATGAGGAGTATCGCCGTCGTGCGATTGAACTCTTGAATGTCTATCTGAAAAAGCATGCTTGGAAGGGTCGGCTCCGTTTTGACGGTGGGAAAGCACGGTACTTTTTTACTCCACAGCGAACGCGGGTGGTTCACTCCGGCACGAACGCTCAACCAAATAAGAACTCGGCGGACGGCGAAGAATTTGACCTCAAGCCTACTCGAATAGCGTGGCAAATTGGCGGCAGGATTCGGTGGAGAGAAGTGACGACCGGACATACACGGCGCGTCAAGCAAGAGGACGGCAGCTACATAGATACGCCGTTCGGATGGCGACATCAGGGATTTCGGTCGAACTTCATGCTTGTACTTGATAGCCTCATGCTGAAATTGGAGCCGACGTATTTGTTGACGAAAGAGGACGGCAAGACCCCGCGCACAAATCGCTGGGTCGGCCCGATTCTCTCTCACTGGCTTAACCAAGAGCGAAACGGCCAGATACTGCGGTCGTTGCGATTTTGGTCTCTCGTTCTCGCCAAAGGCAACGAATTGACTATCGAGACTGGGCAGACACCTATTCGCATTGACCTTGCGCCGATTTCTGGGTCGCTGGGCTTCGGCATCGCCAGTGACCAAGTGAATTTCGATAGTTTGATGGAAGCTGAGATAAGAGATGACACGGCGGTGCCCCAACTCGAACTCTTTGGGGAAGAAAGTTCGATTGCGTACACGGAAGAGAACCAATTCGCAGAGGAAGACCGCGAAGACGAGAACGCGCCGGACAATTAAGGCGCTCCAAGCCGTCTCGCTAGAGTCTTTACTTTCGCAGAGCACGGACAGGCTCAGTTGTACCTACCTACCTGAGCCCGAACTGGTGTTTGCGAACAAGCAGCACTGTGTTGACCCGCGTACGGGTCTTGCAGCGTTTGGGCCATACAGCAAAACAGACGCTACCCGCCGAGAGCACATTCGAGTGGGCATTGTCGGCCCAGCGGATGCAATCGACCGAGCGGTTGCGTTACTTGCTCAGATACAGCAGCCCATTGACCAAAAGGAAACCGTGGACTGCGTCCTCCATCCTTCGTTCCCCGGCATGAACTCCGGCGAACCGTTCCAAGTGGAACTGATAACCCAGACGATTTGGCATCGCGCACTTCGTGCAATCGACGTTCGACTTGTAGAAGAAGAGGAAGATTTCACACGTCGAGTTGGCCTGCTGAAGAAATTTGTTGCCGAAGAAGTCCGGGCCTTGGCCGCTCTCGACTCGGCCCCGGATGTCGTCATCTGCGCTATGTCTCAAAAGCTGGAAGAAATGTGTCGCACAGGCATTGCCGAATACGACCGCGAGCGCGCCGAAGTCGCTGACATGGTGGTCGGCGATGTTGAGGAGTCTGGCGACGACACTTCACGCAGCTTCCGCCGTGGATTAAAAGCTGAGTGCATGGATGTCCTGCCTACGCAACTCATCTGGCATAAGACTCTGGCCAGAACACGCGGCGTTCAGGATTTGGCTACCGTGGCATGGAACCTGACAACCGCCCTCATGTACAAAGCCAAAATCATTCCATGGCGACTCGCAGACATCGTCGAAGGTTCGTGCTTCGTGGGAATGTCTTTCTATCACGTGGATGAAGCGCGGTCTCCTTTTCTTCGTACGAGCATCGCACAGGCTTTCACAGACCGGGGAGAGGGATTCGTTCTCAGAGGCGAGACTGTTGAATGGGATGAGCGTACACACCGCGAGAAAGCGCCCCACCTCACGAGTGCTCAAGCACAGGCCATTCTCACGCGGGTGTTGGACGTATACGAAAAGCAGGTGGGAGTGAAGCCAAGGAAAGTCGTGCTTCACAAGACTTCACGCTACACCGATGACGAACGCACTGGATTTGAAGCCGCACTGGGCGCAGCGAACACGCCTCAGTACGCGCTTCTCACAATCGCACGACGCGGAATATTCTGCCTTCGTCCGGGGTACAAGGCCGTGCTTCGCGGCACTGCCGTAGATTTTGGAGGCAAGAAAGGACTCGTGTACACGACGGGTTATGCACCCTTCCTGCGCTGCTACTCTGGGTTTCGCATCCCGCAGCCGCTTGAGGTTTCCGAGAATTGGGGCTCACTGACATTTCAGGAGTGCGCGGAAGACATCTTGAGGCTGACGAAATTGAACTGGAACACTTCTGCATTCGGTACGCATGACCCGATTACGTTGGCATTTTCAAAGCGCGTCGGTGACATTCTGAAACTCGCTGGGTCACACGAACCATCGGTTCAATATCGTTACTACATGTAGACGACCCCTGATGACAACGTACGAGCGCACGAAACGCTGGCGTGCCAAGCACCCAGAGGTGAAGACCGCTGAACGGCTCCGATACTATCGGCAATTCCAGAAGAACGAGACGCGCAAAGGGAAGCGCTGGACTGCTGAAGAAGATAAGAAGATTACGGCCCGGAACGGGCCCGCCGACAGCAAGCTCAGCGCCCGGCTTGGGCGGTCGGTACAGGCGATTCAGCAACGGCGTTCAGCATTGAACTCGCAAAGAGCGCAGGGGCGGGCGGCACTCAGGGGTTCCAGTAGCACATAAATGCCAATGGAAAAACTCTCCTCTCTTCGGTTCGACGCACTGGCTGGCTACGCCCGAAATCCATGGACGTTACTCACCGCTGATGAGCGTGAGTGGTATTCAGACGCCAACGAAAAAGTCCTCGGCGTTCTCGTGCAAGACCGCATGGATAAGGACTACGTCTGCGTCATCATGGGGCGCGACCGGATTGGTCGCTTTCGAGCAGTTCATTTGTCACCCTTCTTTCCCAGACTTCGTGATGCAAGAGAACACATCGGCCCTTTGCTCGACGAATGGTCATTGAAAGACCCACGCGAGTTTGAACAGGCAGATGAGCCGGATGAGGCGATGGAGTTCTTCCGTCCGCGACATCCGCTTAACAGGTTGCACCTAGGGTTCGTCAAGATTGCGACGAGGGAGGAATAC
>JBAWFN010000117.1:0-40862 GCA_049591935.1 Terriglobales bacterium
GCGTTGGCAAGGGGCGAAGCGGGCGGCGCCGGCGCCTGAATCTGGGGCTGAGTCTGCGGCTGAGCCTGGGACGGCGGCGCAGTCGGCTGGGGATAGTATTTCTTCAGCAACGGCTGGAACAGCACGATCACCAGAAAAGTGAGCGCGAAGACCAGGAGCAGGCGGCGCTCCATGCCGGGCTCTTGCTGCGGATTTTGGAATTCTGCCAAGGGCTTTTCTCAGTGACTGCAAGAACTCTTGACGACCGGGTCAAGGCCGCCGCGGGTAAACGGATGGCAGCGGAGCACGCGCCAAATGGCCATCGCCGAACCCCGGATCGCGCCGTAACGTTCCACCGCTTCCATGGCGTACTCAGAGCAGGAGGGCACATACCTGCACGCGGGCGGCAGCAGAGGCGAGATGGCCCAGCGATAACCGCGGAGCAAAGCCAGCACGAGGTTTTGTGCGATGCTATTCACTAGAGTCTCTAAGGGTGTTGCTTCTCGGCAAATTTCCGCACCGCCTCCAACATCTGGCCAATCTCCTTGCCTAAATCGGAAAACTCGATCCCCAGCAAAGATTTCTTCGGATTGATCACGATGTCCACCGGCGCTTGAAACTCCGGCCAATGCAAGCGGACCGCTTCCCGCAGCCGGCGCCGCATACGATTGCGCTGCACCGCTCCGCCCAAAAGCTTACTGACCGTGAAACCAATGCGGAGCGTGTCGCCTGCCTCGCGCCGCCGGTAAAATGCGGTCAGGTGGGCGGCGAAGTGACGCTTCCCCTGCTTGTAAACCCGCTCAAAGTCGGCGTGCCGCAGCAGGCGGACGTCGCGGGGAAACTTTCTGCGTTTGCCGGGACCAGGCACGCTGGGGCGGCTCCTGGGAGCGGCACCGCTCACGCTTCGCGACCCCAACTCAAGTTGCAGAATTCCCGCCAATTCCGGAAAGGAGAAACGCTACTCACGGAAGCCGGGCTTTACCGACACCCGCTTGCGCCCCTTGGCGCGCCGGCGCGAAATCACCGCCTGCCCCGCCTTGGTCTTCATACGCGTGCGAAAGCCGTGCGTCTTTGAGCGGTGACGGCGGTTGGGTTGGAACGTGCGCTTGGGCATGAAACTTGGCTGCTCCTGACTGGATTAAGTAAGACGCTATGAACGCTGGGTGAAACGTAGAGTATAAATGACGCGCGGCAGGGCGGGCAAACGGCCCGGCCGGGCCTTGAGCCAGTTTCTGCACAACTCGCGCGGCAGTTATAAAGTCGGCACTTGACAGAAGGTTCTTTTAGCAGTTGGAATGCTGCACCCGAGAAAAAACTCCGGCGAAGATTTCCGCAAAGCGGGAAAAATTGTGCTAGTATGCCGCCTGTTCCTGCTCATGGATATTTTTTCTGGCTCCAGCGAAACTGCCGACCGTCCGGCGGTTTGAGCGGGGGGATTTCGGCATTCCTTTGTATCGAGGGCGCTGATGGCGGTGAGGCGCACCGGCAGAACTTGATATGTCAGCTTCGACTTCCAGTCTCGCTCCCAATCCGTGGTTGCGCATCCTTGAGGCGCTCGAAAAGAAAATCAACCGGCACTCCTACGACACCTGGTTGAAGCCCACTCGCTACAGCCACTCGAGCGGAGGAATTCTTTTTGTGCGGGTGCCCACCGTGGAATTCCGCCACGTCGGCGACAAGTACAACGACCTGATCCAGGAAGCGCTCGACAATCTTGGCCTGGAATACCAGGACGTGCAATTTGTGACGCCGGAAGATGACCCGGCGGCCACGCCGGTGCGGCACGATGGCGGGCTTACGGCGCACCCCACGCCGGTAACCCATCCTTCACAGGCGCGGTTCGACTGGGACGGCGCGGCACAACTCAATCCTCGCTACACCTTCGATGCCTTTGTAATTGGAAGCGGGAATCAGTTTGCTCATGCCGCCTGCCAGGCAGTGGCGGAGCGTCCCTCGAAGGCCTACAACCCGCTTTTCCTGTATGGCGGCGTCGGCATGGGCAAGACCCACCTGATGCAGGCGATTGGACATGAAATCGCCAAGCGCATGCCGCAGTGCGCCATCTGTTATGTCTCTAGCGAGAAGTTCACCAACGAAATGATCAACTCGCTGCGCTACGACAAGATGACCAGTTTCCGCGATAAGTTCCGCAATGTGGACGTGCTGCTGGTGGATGACATCCAGTTCCTGGCGCAGAAAGAACGCACCCAGGAGGAATTCTTCCACACCTTCAACGCGCTGCATGAGTCGATGAAGCAGATCGTGATTGCCAGCGACCGTCCGCCCAAGGAGTTGGCCGAGGTAGAAGATCGTTTGCGCAGCCGCTTTGAGTGGGGATTGATTGCAGACATTCAGCCGCCAGATCTCGAGACCAAGGTCGCCATCCTGCAAAAGAAGTCGGAGCAGGAGAAAGTCACGCTGCCGACGGACGTGGCCCTGTACATCGCGTCGAACATCCGCTCGAATGTTCGCGAGCTCGAAGGAGCGCTGATCCGGCTGGTGGCGCATTCTTCCCTGATTGGCGCCGAAATTACCCTCCCCTACACCCAGCAGGTGCTGAAGAACTTTATCGATTCGCAGGCCCGCAAGGTCACGATCGAGTCGATTCAGAAAGCAGTGGCGGAGCAATTCGGGCTGCGCCTGGTGGAAATCAAAGCTAAGAACAACTCGCGGGCCATTGTGTATCCGCGCCAGATTGCCATGTATCTGGCGAAGCACATGACCGAAGCGTCCTTACCAGAAATCGGCAGGCAGTTTGGCGGCAAGCACCACACCACCGTTCTGCACTCCGTCGAGAAAATCGACCAAGTGCGCAAGACAGACAAGGATTTGAACAGGTTGCTCAACAAGCTGACTGAGCAGTTGGGCGGATAAATCACGGTTTCTGCATCGATTTCCACTTCTCGCAGGTGTCTTCTCCAGCCAACCCTGTGAACTCGATGTGGAAGCTGTGTATAGGTAGCGACGGAGGTAATTTCGGGACCGGATTTAGCCTTCCGTGCTTCTCATTGAGCCCTAAGTTTGGACATCAGGGAAGCTATTGGAAGGTGATAATGGGAAGGTAGTTGGACCGAATTTCCACTTTTCCCTAGCGCCTACTGTTACTGCTGTTTTATAGTTTTTTACTTGATGTTAGGGAAGTATTCAAAGTAGCGCCACAAACCGGGGGGATCAGGTTATGCCGGTAGAAGCGATAGCAACCGCCACGGGAACCACCACCATGGAGATTACGGTCAGCAAGTTTGAACTTTTGCGAGAACTGACCGCAACTCAGGGAGTGGTGGAGCGCAAGACCACGATTCCAATCCTCTCGAATTATCTTTTTGAAGCTGCGGGCGACAAGTTGTCACTGACGGCAACGGATCTGGACTTAAGCCTGCGGACTTCGTGTGCCGTGAAGGTGAAAAAGGAAGGCTCCTGCACCATTCCGGCGCGCAAGCTGCACGACTACGTAAAGCTGCTTCCTGACGCCGATATCACCATCAAGCTGCTGGAAAATCATTGGGTCAGCATTCGCTGTGGACGGTCGAATACGAAGATGGTGGGGATGGCGAAGTCGAATTTCCCCAGCCTGCCCACGTTCCCGACGGCCGGTGTGGTGAAGATTCCGGCGGCGGTTCTGCGAAACATGATCGCGAAGACCGGATTCGCCATCGCCAGCGAAGAGTCGCGCTACACGCTGAATGGCGCGCTGATGGTGCTGAAGCCGGAATCGATCACCATGGTGGCCACCGATGGCCATCGCCTGTCACACATTGAGCGTCCGGCGACGAAGTTTGAAGGGATCTCGGGTGAGATGAAGACGCTGGTCCCGAAGAAAGCGATGGATGAACTCAAGTCGCTGCTGGATGCAACCGACGCCGAAGAGATCGAGTTTGCAAAAGATGATTCGACGCTGTACTTCCGCATCGGCAACCGGCTGCTGACTTCGCGTCAGCTTACCGGACAATTCCCCAACTTCGAAGCAGTGCTGCCGAAAGACAATAGCAAATCGATTGCTGTGCACGGAGACGAGCTCGGCCAGGCCATCTCGCGCGTAGCGCAGTTTGCTGACGAGCGCTCACGGGCGGTGAAGATGCGCCTGGAAAAAGGCGAGCTGAAGCTTTCGGCTTCGTCGACGGAAATGGGCGAGTCGGAAGACACCATTGAGATCGACTATCAGGGGGAGCTGCTGGCCATCGGCTTCAACGCGCAATACCTGCTCGACTTCCTCAAAGCCACCGGCGGCGGCGAGATCAAGCTGGAGTTCAAAGATTCGCAGTCGGCAGGGCAGATGCGGCCGGCTGAAGGTGAGGAATATAAGTACCGGTATATTGTGATGCCGATGAGAATATGAGGGGATTGTCCTTCTCTGATATTAGGCGGTGAAGTTTTGAAAGGGCACGGCTTCCCGGCCGTGCCTTTAGTCTCTCAATGATGTACGACGCGGCTTTACGCCGCGCCCTTTCAAGGCTGTCGTCGCCCCTCCTTGACCTTCCCGCCCTCCCCGCCGTACATTGGCCTCCATCGCTCAGGAGGGCTCTCCCATGCTCAGCGGATTCAAGCAATTCGTGCTTCGCGGCAATGTGGTGGATTTGGCTGTCGGCGTCGTGATCGGCGCGGCGTTTGGATCGGTGGTTACGGCGCTGACCAAAGACTTGCTGACGCCGCTGATTGCGGCCCTGGTGGGCAAGCCGGATTTCTCCGCTATCAAGTTCACTGTTAACGGCTCGGTTTTTCCGGTGGGCGACTTCATCAATGCCGTGGTTTCGTTTCTGCTGATTGCGGCGGCGGTTTATTTCTTTGTGGTGACGCCGCTCAATGCCCTGGTGGCGCGCATGCGCAAGGCCCCGGCGCCGGCCGATCCCACGACCAAGAAGTGTCCGGAATGCCTGAGCGAGATTCCGCTGGACGCCAAGCGCTGCGCGTTCTGTGCGCAGCCGGTGATGGGCAAGGCAGCGTGATGATCGCACGGAAACTCTTTTTCGCAGCGTGCATGCTTTGCGTGGGCGCGAGCATGTACGCCCAGGAGCAGAAAGCGAATGAGTCAGCACCGCCTCCGCCACCGCCCACTGCCGAGCAACCTCGCCAAATGCAACCGATCCCTGTGTCGCACGACGTTGCGCAGGGCCTCATTATCAAGAAAGTTCAGCCCAAGTATCCAAAGGATGCGCGCAACATGCGCATACAGGGACCTGTCGTTCTGCAAGTCGTGATTAACGACAGTGGCGAGGTCAGGGATGTTCGGCTGGCCACCGGTCACCCGCTGCTCGCTCCCGCCGCAATCGATGCGGTGAAACAATGGAAGTTCCGGCCATACGAACTGAACGGAAAGCCAGTCGAGATTGTGACGATGATCACGCTGAACTTTCAGCTGCACTGATCCTGCGGATACACCGTTCTTGTAAGATGACCCAATGAGGCGCTGCGCAGCCATCCTCGCCGTCGTTATGCTCGTGAGCTGCGGCTTGTTTGCCCAGACGGCACAGCAGCCTGCGCCACCGAAGGCGTCCGCGCCCGAGCCCGGCGAACTCTCCGCCGGCGTCTACCGCAACCCCTCCTTCGGCTTCACCTATAAACTCCCCTACGGATGGGTGGACCGCACCTCCGAGATGCGCGAGGCCTCGAAGGATCCGGCGAAGTCGATGGTGCTGCTGGGTGCGTTCGAGCGGCCGCCGGAAGCGAATGGCGAGGGCGTGAATTCTGGCGTAGTGATTGCGGCAGAGAGCGCGGCTGCGTATCCCGGATTGAAGAGCGCAGCGCAGTATTTTGGTCCCCTCGAAGAAATCACGAAGGCCAAAGGACTGGCAGCCGTCAACGAACCCTACGAATTTCCGGTGGATGGAAAGCCGATCGTGCGCGCCGATTTCATCAAGCAATTTGGCGGCGGAGCAAGCCTCCACCAGAGCACGCTGGCGTGGCTGGCAAAAGGCTATGTAGTGTCATTTACGTTTATCGGCAGCAGCGACGACGAAGTATTGCAACTGTTGGATGGATTGAGTTTCGCCAGGAAGCCAGCAGCGCACAAGTAGCTCTCAGCCGTCAGCTATCAGCTTTCAGCACGGCGAGTGTGTGGTCCGCCTTTCTATCGCCCCTCCGGGGCTGCCTCTTCGCTTTCCCCACGGCTTGCGCCCCTTCGACCAGCTCAGGGCAGGCTGTGGGCTTTATTCTTACGCCGCGCCGCGGCTGCGGTTGAGCCAGGAGCCAGCGGCTAGAAGCTGATGGCTCAGAGCTGATAGCTGAATGCGGTTTTCCCCCCTCCCTAAATGACGCCAAACTCAGGGTTTACCGCCGCGATTCGGGGCTGAAAAATGGCTCGAAATATGCTAGAATCGAAGTCAATATTCAGAGCCGTAAGTGCTAGTTATTTCAGCAATTTGCCCCAATTCCGGGGCACTGGAAAAGCGCCCCCGGCCTGAGCTCAATCTCGCGCAATTTTCCAGGGAGCAAAATGGCAACAAAAGGCATCCCCGCAGCCGTTGAAGAAAAAGAAGTGAAAGAAAAAAAAGCCGCCACCAACGGAGGCAACGGCGACTACACTGCCGATTCCATCAAAGTGTTGGGCGGCATGGAAGCGGTGCGCAAACGCCCGGCAATGTACATCGGATCGACGGGTGAGTTAGGGTTGCATCACCTGGTGTACGAAGTCGTCGATAACTCGGTGGACGAAGCACTAGCCGGTTATGCCGACAAGATTGAAGTCACCATCCATTTAGACAACTCGATCACGGTCATCGATAACGGCCGCGGCATTCCCGTGGACGCGATGGACATCGATGGCGAGAAGGTTTCTGCTGCACAAGTGGTGATGACCACGCTGCACGCTGGCGGAAAGTTCGATGCTTCTTCGTACAAAGTCTCTGGCGGTCTGCACGGTGTCGGCGTCTCCTGCGTGAACGCGCTCAGCGAAGAATTGGAACTGGAAATCTGGCGCGACGGCTTCACCTGGGAGCAGACATTCTCAAAAGGCGAGCCCACCAGCAAGCTGAAGAAAGCGGGTGCCAGCAAAAAGCGTGGAACCAAGGTCCACTTCGTGCCCGACAAGGGAATCTTCACCGCCACGGAGTTTAACTACGACACTCTGGCACAGCGATTGCGCGAACTGGCGTTTCTGAACAAAGGGTTGCTGATCACGCTCGCCGACGAACGCACCACCGATGCGAAGACCGGCGGACCGAAGATCACCGAGTTCAAGTACAACGGCGGAATCGCTGAATTCATCAAGCACCTGAACCGCGGTAAGCAAACGCTGCACGACAAGCCCATCTACATGGAAGCCGAGCGCGACGGCGTGGTGATGGAAATCGGTCTGCAATACAACGACGGATATTCAGAGACGGTTTTCAGTTTCGCCAACAACATCAACACCGTCGATGGCGGCTCGCATCTTTCCGGCTTCCGCACCTCGCTGACCCGGACCATCAACTACGCCGGCCAGCAGATGGGCCTGTTCAAGGACGTAAAAGAAAATCTCACTGGCGACGACGTGCGCGAGGGGTTGGTAGCCGTGATCAGCGTGAAGCTGCCGCAACCGCAGTTCGAAGGCCAGACCAAGGGCAAACTGAATTCCGATATCGCGGGAATCGTGCAGGCATTCGTGAACGAGCGGCTGGGCGCGTATCTGGAGCAGAACCCGCCGGTCGGGCGGAAGATCATCAACAAAGCCATCGAAGCCGCGCGGGCGCGGGAAGCTGCGCGTAAGGCCCGTGACTTGACGCGGCGCAAAGGCGCGCTCGACGGCGGCGGCCTGCCGGGCAAGCTGGCCGACTGCTCCGAGCGCCAGCCGGAACGCTGCGAATTGTTCCTGGTCGAGGGCGAATCCGCCGGCGGCACCGCGAAGCAAGGACGCGATCGGCGCTTCCAGGCGATCCTGCCGCTGAAAGGCAAGATTCTCAACGTGGAAAAAGCGCGCTACGACAAGATGCTGGCGCACGAAGAAATTCGCGCCATGATCACGGCGCTGGGCACGGGCATTTCCAAAGAAGATTTCGACGCCGGCAAACTGCGCTACGGCAAGATCATCCTGATGACCGACGCCGACGTGGACGGAAGCCACATCCGCACCCTGCTGCTGACGTTTTTCTTCCGCCACATGGTGGAGCTGATCAAGCGCAGCCACGTGTACATCGCGCAGCCGCCGCTGTACTCGATCAAAAAGGGCAAGACGCTGCAGTACATCAAAGACGATAAGGAATACGTGAAGGTCATGGTGAAGCGCGCTTCGGAGGGCCTGAGCGTGCGCTATGGTGAAGGAGCGGCCAAGCTGGAAGGCGCGACTCTGGCCAAGTTCATCACCGTGCTGGATGAATATTTGAAGCTCTTTGAAAAAGTGGACAAGCGCCTGCGGGACGAGAAAGTCACCGAGTTGCTGCCGAAGCTTGATCTGGCCAAACGCGCCGATTTCGAGGGCGACAAGAAGACGCCGCCGAAGAAAGTCGAACGGCTGGAAAAGGAACTGAAGAAGTTGCAGAAAGAGCGGCAGTTCAAAGAAGTCGAAATGCGCTTCGATGAAGAGCATACGCTGTGGGAAGTGCGAGTGGTGAATTCGCAGGGCGCCGAGCACCTCATCAACTGGGAGCTGGCATCGACCGCGGAGTTCCGCCAGCTGCTTTCGAAATACAAACAGATCGGGCCCTACATGGAGCCGCCGTTCGTGGTGGAGAGCATTGCCAAAGCGGCGCCGAAGAATGGCGATGCCGCTGAAGAACTTAGTGACGCCGAACGCGAGGACGTAGAAAAAACGCAGAAGAAGACCAGCAAAGAAGTTCCGGCGAAAGCTGTGGCCAAGCGGAAGGAGGTTGCGCAGATCGTGGAGAAAAACACTCCGCGCGAGCTGCGCGACCATGTGCTGGCCGAAGGCAAGAAAGATTTTGTCACCCAGCGCTATAAGGGCCTGGGTGAAATGAACTCGTCGCAGCTGTGGGAAACTACCATGGATCCGGAGCGCCGCACCCTGCTCTCGGTGAAGCTCGAAGACATTGCCGAAACTGACCACATCTTCACCACGCTGATGGGTGAGGACGTGGAAGCGCGGCGCAAGTTCATTGAAGATAATGCGCTGGATGTGAAGAATTTGGATATTTAGATCAATCCGCCACGGGTTTTCACGGATTAACTGCTAGCTGGGCGGCCTGACGGCCGCCCTTTTCTGCGCCAAAGTTGATCGAGCGTATTATAATAACCATTAACATGAGGAAGACTGCATGAAACTCAAACTCCGCGCAGTTGGCACATCCACCGGGGTCTTGCTGCCCAAGGAAATGCTGATCCGGCTGAAACTCAAGAAGAACGACATGCTATTTGCGGTGGAAACGCCGGAAGGGTATTTGCTCACGCCTTATGATCCCGAAGTCGAGCGCCAGCTGAAGAAGGGACGCGAGTTCCTCACCCAGTACCGCGACACCTTCCGTGCGCTGGCCAAGTGAAGCGCCCACGCTGGATTGACCGGCTGGCCTTGCTGCTGCTGCACGAGGAAACCCTGGCCGAGCACGGCGGCCTGACTGGCTTACGCGATGAGGCTGCGTTAGACGCCGCACTGGCCCGGCCGCAGCATGTCCATGCCTACGAGGCTAAGGCAGATCCGGCAAGATTGGCCGCGGCCTACTGTTTCGGCTTGGTTCGCGATCACCCCTTCAGCGATGGCAACAAGCGGGCAGGTTTCCTCGCCCTAGGCTTGTTTCTGTCGCTGAATGGTTACCAATTGCGAGTCGACCAGGCCGAAGCGGCGGAAACCGTTCTGCGTTTAGCGGCAGGGCAACTTTCCGAGAAGAACCTGGCGGAGTGGATTCGCAAGAACATGATTCGGTCACACTAGCCCATGACCCTCATCCTCCTCGCCACTTGCGAATCCATCCCCGACCTGACCGAGGATGATCAGGCATTGATCGCTCCGCTCGCCAAGCGCGGCATCGAGGCGCGGCCAGCGGTATGGAGTGATGCCAGCATTCCGTGGCCGGCAGCCGATGCAGTCCTCATCCGCTCATGCTGGGACTATCACCTGCGGCGCCCGGAATTTCTGGCCTGGATCGCTTCCCTCGAGCAAGCTGGGGTGCGAGTGTGGAACCCGCCAGCGATGCTGCGGTGGAATGCGGACAAGATCTATCTGCGGGACCTGGAGCGGAAGGGCGTAGCGATTGTGCCCACGCTCTGGCCTGAGAAGGGCTTTCAACTCCAGCAGGAACTGCGCAAATATAGCTGGACAAAAGCGGTAATAAAGCCGCGCGTCTCGGCGACCGCCTATCGCACGGTTTTGACCTCTGCCGGCGAAACCAATGAGGCCCAGGCATTAGCCGATGATCTGCTCCGTGGCCCGGGCGCGATGTTGCAGGAATTCATGGAGGAAGTGAGCACGCGTGGCGAGTGGTCGTTAATCTTTTTCTCCGGTAAGTTCAGCCATGCTGTTCTCAAAATCCCGAAAGCAGGAGATTTCCGCGTGCAGCATGACTTTGGCGGCGCGGAACGTATTGCGGAGGCTCCGGAGTCGGTGATCCGGGCCGCAAGCCGCGTCATTGGAGCCCTCGAGAGTGTACCGCTCTATGCCCGTGTAGATGGCGTGGAGAGCGGCAGCCAGTTTCTGCTGATGGAACTGGAATTGATCGAGCCGGCGTTGTTTCTCAAGTTGGCAGAAGGTGCGGCGGAACGATTCGCAGACACGATTGCCGCCCGCTGTTCGTAAACATCCCAGGTTACTCGTGGTTACCTCCGTGCCACTCCGTGTCCTCTGTGGTTGAGCCTTGGTTGCAAGTTCCTCCCCAGCCCCCGTTCTTTGACCAAGGCCGGAAGTTCTCCCTCGTTCCGGCCGCAGCGAAAAAGGGGGATTACATGAGAAACGAAAAAACGATTGTCAAAACCTGCGCCGTCATCGTACTGCTACTCTGCGCCATCGGCGCTGCGGGCCAAAGGGCGCCGGACGACGCACCCGCACTCACCATCTACAACCAGAACTTCTTCGTCGCACGCGAACGCCTGCCCATGGACTTAAGAGCGGGCGTCAACCATGTGGAGTTTGCCGGAATTGCCGCGCACCTGGAGCCGGACTCGGTGATCCTGCGCGACCCCAACGGACGCGCGCTGCAGATTCTCGAACAGAACTATCGCAACGATCCGATCTCGCAGGAATTGTTGCTCTCGTTCTATGAGGGCAAGACCATCGACTTCCTGGTGCAGCGTGGCGAGAAACAGGAAACCGTTCACGGCAAGATCATCCGCAGCGGATATATTCCGAGTGTGAGCTACAACAACGGCTATCCGCAGCCGGGCTTCGGCCAGCCCCTGATCGAAGTCGACGGCGTGTTGCGCTTTGGGTTGCCCGGACAGCCGCTCTTTCCCGCGCTGACCGGCGACTCCATCCTGAAGCCGACCTTGAGCTGGGAAATCCAGACCAACGATCCGGGCAAGTTCGATGCTGAGATTTCTTACGTCAGCAGCGGAATGAGCTGGCAGGCGGACTACAACCTGGTGGTTTCGGACAAACCGGGCAGCAAGTTTGACGTGCTCGACATGGTGGGCTGGGTCACCATGCACAACCAGAGTGGCAAGACGTTTGAGAACGCCACCATCAAGCTGCTGGCCGGAGATGTCAACAAGATCCAGGAGGGCGGCATCGGCGGACGCGTGTACGCTGCGGCCAAGATGGCCGCGGACGAAGCTGCCATGGCGCCAGTCGTCCGCGAGAAAACGTTCGACGAATTTCATCTTTACTCCCTGCAGCGGCCCACCACCTTGCGCGACCAGCAAACCAAGCAGGTGGAATTCGTGCGCGCCACCAGCATTCACGGGCAGAGGATTTACGTGTATGACGGCGCCAAGACCGATCAATACAGCTACTACAACCCGGAGCAGGTCCGCAACGAACCGAACTATGGCACGCAGTCGAATCCCAAAGTATGGGTGATGGAAGAATTCAAGAACGCGGACGCGAACCACCTCGGCGTTCCCCTGCCTAAGGGCAAACTGCGCTTTTATCGCCGTGATACCGATGGACAACTGGAATTCGTCGGCGAGAACACCATCGATCACACGCCTAAAGACGAAACCATCCGCGTCTACACGGGGAACGCGTTTGATGTAGTCGGCGAACGCAAGCGCACCAACTTTCACGTGGAATCGAGCCAGAGGTGGATGGAGGAGTCGTTCGAGATCCGGGTGCGCAATCACAAAAAAGAGCCGGTGAATGTACGTGTGGTCGAGCACCTGTATCGCTGGACCAACTGGAAGCTGATCGAGCAGTCGCAACCGTCACGGAAAAGTGATGCGCAGACGGCGGAGTTCCCCATCACCATCGCGCCGGATGGGGAAGAGGTGGTGACGTACACGGTGCATTACTCGTGGTGAGTTTCTCTCAGGACGGGCGGGGACGCCCGTCCTCCACAGCGGGCTTCGGATACACGCGGTCAAATACCAGCCACGAAGCCGCAATCACCACAAACACCAGCACGCTGCCTTCGGGACCGACCGAGCCTCCGGTCAGCCAGCGTGAGCCGTGGAACGAAGAATTGAGCAGATGGCCGGTTACCATGCCTCCGCTATCCGGAACCGAATACAAGTAGCTTTCGCCCCAGTCCCAGGAGGCATGCATGCCGACCGCGAACCAGAGGCTGCCGGTGCGGCGAAGAGTGAAGCAGAAAAACAAACCGATCAGCCCGGCACACAGTGCGCCCACCCAGGCCTCACCGGGATTCTGCAAGTGCATGGCCCCAAACACCAACGACAGCAAAAATGCCGCCGGCCAGAATCCAATCCCGCGAGCGAGAGTGAACTGGGAGTAGCCGCGGAAAGTGAACTCTTCAAAGAAGCCAACCAGCAGGAAGAATGCTCCCCAAAACGCCGCAAACTTCAGCGCGCGGAGGCCGTGCAGGGCCAGATCGCCGAAGGAAAACACTCCTGCGCCGCGCATCAGAAGCATTAAGGCCGAAAGCGCGACGATGCCCCAAACCAATCCCAGCCAAAATGGCTTGCCCAGAACTCCCCGCCCAGGAAGACCGAAGACGCCAAAGGGCCGCTTCTCAACTACACCCATGATCCGGGCGGACAAGAGCGAAGAGGCGACCAGCACAATATAAACAAAGAAGGTTTGCCAGAGTGCCCCTGCGCCGTGCGAAGGGATGAAGCGGACGAAACTCGAGAGCAGGAAAAAGACGACTGCTCCCATCCCAAGATACAGAAACAGGCTCCAGCCGGGGCGCAGACCCTCGGGGCCGAGGAAGAGGTCGTGAATGCCATCGGCAGACGGAGTCGTCAGAGCTGGCAAGGGAGTTTGAGGGCTTGGAGGCGGTTCCGGAGCCGGAGCGTTGCTGTTGCCTTCAGGTACATCCATGCGGAAGTTTCCCTAACCGTGCCTGGACATGGTAAAACACTCGCCGTTGCTTCATGAGTCAATTTTTCACGCGCGAACGCTTCGGACGGCCGCAAGTGCTGGCCGGATTTCTCCTCCTGACATTCATGGCGCAGTGTTTTTGGCTGCTGCTCGGACATGCGCAGCGAGAGGCGGTGGATTCCTCCCAGCTCTTTCGGGTGCAGGAAGGCTTGCGGCAATGGCGGGGAGAATCGATCGCAGGGACGCCGTCGACCAATCGAATTGAGGCGGGAACGTTTCCTCCGCCAGAGGTGGACCAGAATGAGGGTTACGATCCTGACCACTCACCACTCTGGTACCTGCTGGCGTCGGCTCCGCTTCTGGGATGGCACCCGCCGGACGTGAACACTCCGCTGTACTGGGGATGGTTGGAGCGGTTGCCCTATATCGTGTTGGGAGTGCTGCTCGGAGCCTCGGTGTGGTACGTGGCTCGAAGACTCTACGGAAACGCCGGCGGCTATGTCGCGCTGGCCCTCTATTGCTTCTCTCCCGCCATCCTCCGGGGCAGCACGCTATGGTCGACAGAACCGGAGATGGGGGCGGCCTGGGGTACATTTGGCGCGATCTTCACCGCGATTGCCGTGGCCCACACTTTGTATGCGCCGCGCGAGGTGGTGGTATGGAACTGGCGGCGCATTCTGCTGCTGGGAATGTCGCTGGCGCTGGCGCTGGGATGCCAGTTCTCGCTGATCGTTCTGGCGCCTCTGGCGCTGGCGTTCATGTTGTATGTCGCTCCCACGCGAAGGAAGGCCGCGGTTGTCATCTGGCTGGCGGCGTGCGTTGTCGCGCTGCTTCTGCTGGGGTCGGCCTATGCATTTCGTTTGGAATGGTTCTGGCAGGGAATCCGCCATGCGCGTTTTTTCCAAATGACCTGGCAGGCGTTCACGACCAAGTGGTCCTATCAACGGATGATGGGGCAGATCGGACAAGCGGGTCCGGCATTGCTGGTCACGTTTCCAGTGGCGCTAATCGTGTATTTCATGTGGAGGCGTTCGCGCTACTTCGGCAACACGGCGCCACTCCTGGTCGCCGTACTGTTTCTGATCCTGGGCATGGGTATGCCGCACTATCCTGGGTCTGGGTTTCTGCTGATGGCGGTGCCGTTCCTGTTCATATTTGTCGCTGGCATTGCGGCTGATCTGCTGGAAAGCCGGCAGCGGGGAGCGGCGACGGCTTGCATCTGGGGGTTGTTGCTGGCCAATGCTTTGTGGAATCTGATGGAATTGGCCCGGGTGGGACGGGGGTGAGCCTGAGCCATTGTCTCTTGGAGACGAACGGCCCTGATAGGTTGCACCATTTCCCCGCAACCTTTGGCCCGCAGCCACGTTCTAATCAGGCAGGGGGGAGGTGCGCCATGCCACTGCGACGGGAGTATGATGAGGCTGTGAAGCGGCGGAATCGAGCTATGGTGGCGGGAGTTGGCTTGGCGCTGGCCGCGCTGCTAAGCGTGAGCGTAGCCCAGGCGCAAGTTCATGCGGCTCCTCCCTCGGTCACCTCGATGGGATTTGGCGGACGTGCCATTAACGGCACACCACCCAGTGTTACCTCTCTCGGCCCGCGCGGATACACTCCCGGTTTCAATCCCGCATTCCCCAACAGCAGGGCGTGGCATGGAAGTTCAAGCTCGGGGTTCAACGGTGGTCCGCATCACCGCCCGCGATATCCGCAAGGCAGCGTGGGTTATTACGGCGTCCCCTATTACGGTTATTACGGCGACGGCTATTACGACAACGGAACCGACGCCGAGAACTACGCGCCTGAGGACGAGTACAACGGCGGGCCGACGATCTTCGACCGGCGCGGCCCAGGCTATGTGCCCCGGCCTGCTGAGCCGGAAGCCTCGGCTGACGAAAAATCCTCCGCGGCAGCTCCCGAGGCCGCGTCTGAGCAATCACCGCCGACATTGCTGGTCTTCAAAGACGGTCATCAGCTCGAAGTAGAGAATTACGCCATCGTGGGCACTACTCTCTACGACCTAACGGAGGGGCATCGCCGCAAAGTGGCGTTGTCGGATCTGGATTTGACCGCAACTTTGAAGCAGAATGATGACCGTGGAATCGACTTCCACCTTCCGACGGGAGCTGAAGCTAACTAGAAATATGCCAAGGATTTTGATCATTGCGCTGCTGGCTGGCCTTCTCTCGCCGATGTCAGCTGCACAGATGCGGGGGCGGGCCGGCATTTCCGTCGGCAACGCCGGGTTCAGGCATTTCCGCAGCGGCGGCTACGGTTATCCATTTTTCTATGGGGACTATGGAGACTACGCTGGAGAGCCTCCAGCAGCGCCAGTCGTCGTAGAGAAAAGAATCATCCAGCCGGAGCGGCCAACCGAACCTCTATTGATCGAATGGCAAGGCGACCGCTTTGTTCGCTACGGCGGGGCGCGAAGCACGGGAGCGCAGTCGCCGGATTATGCGGAAGTCGCGTCGGCTCGGGTTTCTGGTTCTGCAATCAGCCGCGATCTTCCGCCGGCGGTGCTGGTGTATCGCGATGGGCACCGGGAACAGGTTTGTGACTATGTGATCACCGGCGGGGTTCTCTACGCGCGTAGCGCTTACTCGCAGGGTGGACCGTCGATGCGAAATATTCAACTGTCCACGCTCGATTTATCCGCGACGTTGCGAGCCAATCAGGATAGCGGCGTAAGATTTGTGCTTCCGGAGAGGTCGAACGACGTGGTGACCAGACCCTGACCATTTTCCTTTTCCTCGCAAGATGGTGCCGTAGTTGATATCCCCAAATTGTCGTTTTGTCCACCTCCTCAGAGCCTCTTTTCATGGTATAATTCCACCTACACAAAGCGTACTTAACGTCCTGTGAATGCAATGATTTACGCACACTTGCTAGCAGCCAATAGCTAGGAGCCAAAAGCTTTTATGCCTGACGATCCGCAGAACCCCGAACTCCCCTTAACTCCTCCGCCTGGCGGAGATGGCACCGGCATTCCCGGCGCCGCCAACATTCAGCCCGTCAACATTGAAGACGAGATGCGGCGGTCGTATCTCGATTATTCGATGTCGGTGATTATTGGGCGAGCGCTGCCCGACGTGCGCGACGGATTGAAACCGGTGCATCGTCGCATTCTGTACGCGATGCACGACATGGGCATCCTGCACAACCGCAAGTATGTGAAGTGCGCCAAGGTGGTCGGCGAATGTTTGGGTAAGTATCATCCTCACGGCGACACCGCGCTCTACGACGCGCTGGTGCGCATGGCGCAGACGTTTTCTCTGCGGTATCCCCTGGTCGATGGACAAGGGAACTTCGGTTCAGTAGATGGCGATCCCCCTGCGGCTTATCGTTACACGGAATGCCGCATGACCCGTATCTCGGAAGAGATGCTGAGCGATATCGACAAAGACACCGCAGATTTTGTCACCAACTTTGACGAATCCACGCTCGAGCCGACAGTTCTGCCGGCGCGCGTGCCCAACCTTCTAGTAAACGGTTCGAACGGTATTGCAGTCGGCATGGCAACCAACATCCCGCCGCACAATTTGACCGAGATTGTGGATGCAACGATTACGCTGGTGAACAGTCCCCAGGCTCCGCTGACCGACATTTTGAAGATCGTGAAAGGTCCGGATTTCCCGACTTACGGCATCATTCATGGCAAGGCAGGAATTCAAGCTGCTTACGAGCATGGCCGCGGCCGTTTCATCATGCGTGCCAAGGCGGCGATTGAGAACATCACCAAGGAACGGCAAGCCATCGTCATCACCGAAATTCCCTACCAGGTGAACAAGGCGAAGCTGATCGAGCGCATCGCCGAACTCGTCAACAATAAGATTATCGACGACGTCGCGGACGTGAACGATTTTAGCGACCGCGATGGCATGCGCATCGTTGTGGAGTTGAAGCGCGGCGGCGAGCCACAGCTGGTGCTCAACCAGCTTTTCAAACACACCTCCATGCAGGAAAGCTTCAGCATGATCCTGCTGGCGGTGGTCAACGGCGCGCCCAAAGAAATGGGCCTGATCCAGGCCATCAAGCACTTCATTGATCATCGCGTGGATGTGGTGCGGCGCCGGACTGCCTTCCTGCTCGGCAAGGCCAAAGACCGTGAGCACATTCTGGAAGGCTATCTCACCGCGCTCGATCATCTGGACAACGTGATCACCATCATCCGCGCCAGCGCCAACCGCGGAGATGCGCGCGAGAACTTGGTCGCCTATTTTGGCGGCAAGAAAATCGACATCAATGTCACCGGCCGCGCCCCCAAGCTCAATCCCGAAAAGCCGTTCACCTCAATCCAAGCCGAAGCCATTCTGGAATTGCAGTTGCATCGCTTAACTCGGCTTTCGATCGATGAAATCACCAAAGAGCTGAATCTGACCCGCGAGAACATTGCCGAATTCGAATCCATTCTCGGCTCCGAGAAAAAGCTTCGCGGCGTGATCATCAAAGAGCTGGAAGAAGTCAAAAAGCTCTACGGAGACGAGCGTCGCACCCGCATCGAAGACGAAGCTGCCGAAATCATGCTCGAAGACCTGATCGCCGACGAGCAGGTCGCAGTCACCGTGAGCCATGGCGGCTACCTGAAGCGGACGCCGATCTCCACCTACCGTATGCAGCGACGTGGTGGCACCGGGCGCACCGGCATGAAGACGCGCGACGAAGATTTCGTCGAGCATCTTTTCATTGCTTCGACCCATGCTTACATTCTGATTTTCACCAACACTGGGCGCGTGTATTGGCTGAAAGTGTATGAGATTCCCGACGTCAGCGCCGCCGGCAAGGGCAAACATGTGGGCAATCTGGTATCGCTGCAACCCGGCGAAACCGTGCGCACCATGCTGGTGGTGCGTCATCTCGACGAAGAAGGCCGCTACATTTTCTTTGCCACGCGCAACGGTACGGTAAAAAAGACTGAACTGAAAGATTTCTCGCACGTCATGTCGCGCGGCATTATCGCGATCGGTATCGAAAAAGAAGACGAGCTGGTGGGCGTCACCCTCACCGACGGCAACCAGATCATCTTCCTCGCCTCGCACGACGGCCAAGCGATTCGTTTCGAGGAGGAAGACGTACGCTCCATGGGACGGCCCGCCTACGGCGTTCGCGGCATGAACCTCGATAAGGGCGATTATATTGTCGGCATGGCGGTGACCACCAAGCCAGGGGTTGCGCCGGTGAAGAAGGCGGGGGCCGCTGAAGGGGAAGACTTGATCCCCGAAAAAGGCTCGCTGATTCTTTCCGTCACCGAAGGCGGCTACGGCAAACGTACTCCCGCCGACGAATACCGCTTGCAAGGACGCGGCGGCTCCGGCGTCATCAACGTCAAGACCACCGAACGCAACGGCAAAGTGGTGGGCATTGCGCAGGTGACCGAAGATTCCGAAGTGATGCTGATCAGCCAGTACGGCAAGATCATCCGCATGGATTCGAGCACCATTCGCGAATCCGGCCGCGCCGCCCAAGGCGTGCGGCTGTTGCAACTCGAGCCGGGAGACCGCGTGGCGGCGGCGGTGGTGATTCCGCCGGATGAAGCGCCGGCGAATGGGGCGCTGATTCAGTAGGGTCAAGATCAGGCCACGGATTTGCGCGGATCACCACAGATAAAACGTTTCGTGTTTTATCAGTGGAAATCCGTGTGAATCCGTGGCGTTCTTACTGAAGCGGCGCGGATACGTGTTCGTGCACGATCAGCCACTTGCCGTCTTCTTTCTGCCAGATAACGGTCCAGCGGAAATCGCCCATTTCATGCTTACCTGATTTCTCGACCATGTCGTACTTCACGGTGGCCGTGCCCCAGACAATTTGGCCGGCATTGTGGATCTGGGCGTCGTCGTTGACGGTGAACGTGGCTGCCTTATAGGTGGCCTCAAGTGCGGCCGAGCCTTTCTGGTACTCGTCCCAACTGGAATATTTGAGGGGAGCGATGTCGAAGAAAACGTGCTCGCCTTTGGCGTAGAACCGGGCGGCATTGGCGGGATTGAGAGTCGCCCATGCGTCCCAGATTTTCTGCATGTGGGGCTTGTCGGGAGCTGGGCTAGCGAAAGCAGAAAAAGCGAGAGCGAGAATGCAGAGAGACTGCGTAAGACTGCGTTTGATCATGAAAGATGCCTCCAGGTTGGGGCATTGTCGCACAAAACCGGCCACAGAGTTACACGGATCTTCGCGGATAGGTCTAGCTGGCTTGATTGGTGGGAGTCTGCGTAAACGCGTGGCCGCCGGTTGACCCTTATCCATCCCACAAGCTAGAATAGCTGAGTTTGCCTGTACTTGCGGCTCCGTTCTGGGGCCGTCCGCTAATCGCGCTAGAAACGCCGACGCGGAAAGCAGCAAGCAAGGAAATCCAGCAGATTCCACGCCTTGCACCAGGGTGCGAGGAACGTTGTTGACGGAGGCATAAGTATGTACGCGGTCATCCGCGCCGGTGGGAAGCAGTACCGGGTGGCGCCCGGCGATGTGATTCGAGTGGAGAGCCAGGGCACCGGCACCGACGGCAAGATTGAATTCAGCGACGTGCTCGCAGTTTCGGCCGAGGCCGGGCAGATCGGCGTGCCGAAATCGGGCGCGCAAGTGACCGGCGAAATTGTCGAGCAGGGGCGCGAGAAAAAGATCCTGGTCTTCCATTACAAACGCAAAAAACAGTACAAGAAGCTGCGCGGACATCGGCAGAACTACACTGCGGTACGGATTGTCGAGATCGCTTTTGACGGGCAGAAGTTCAAAGCTCCCGAGTTGGAGAAGAAGCAGCCGAAAGTGAAGAAGGCGGCTCCGGCGGAAACTGCGGAAGTGAAGACGGGCAGGACCAAGGCGGCGCACAAGAAGGCTGTCGCGGCAAAACCGGTGCATAAGAAGACACAAAAGAAGGCAGCACCCAAGAAGAAGAGATAGTCGAGGTTTCAACTGGAAACCGGAAACTGGAAACTAAGCTATGGCACATAAAAAAGGGCAGGGCACATCACGCAATGGCCGCGATTCGAATTCGCAGCGGCTGGGATTCAAGGCTTTCGGCGGACAACTGGTTCCGGGCGGCACCATCATCGTAAGGCAGCGGGGCACGCGGGTGAAGCCGGGCCTGAACGTGGGCCGCGGCAAGGACGATACTTTGTTCGCCAAGATCACAGGCCGCATCAGGTTCAAGGACCGGGGTCAGATGGGCAAGTTTGTCACGGTCGAGCCGGTGGAGGCGAAGTAGGCGGACAAGAGTGTCCGCCCCACACGGACTTTTAGCCTCGCGATGCGAGGCTTTTGTTTTTGCCGACGACCAACGACCGACGACCAACGACGATGTTCATCGATGAAGCCACAATTCGAGTAAAAGCAGGCGACGGCGGCAACGGCTGCATGGCGTTCCGGCGGGAGAAGTTCGTCCCGCGCGGAGGGCCGTCGGGCGGCGATGGCGGCGATGGCGGCGACGTCATCATGGAGTCGAGCGAGCGGCATAACACACTGGTGCATTTTCGCTTCAACCCTGAATATAAAGCGCAACGTGGGCGGCATGGGGAGGGTTCGAATAAAAGCGGGCGGCAAGGCGAAGATGTGCTGCTGAAAGTGCCAGTGGGCACGATTGTGTATGACGCCGACACTGGAGACAAAGTGCATGATTTCTCGCAGGCCGACGAGCGCGTCGTCATTGCTCGCGGCGGGCGCGGTGGGCGCGGCAATGCGCGGTTTGCGACTTCTACCCATCAAGCGCCGCGCGAGCACGAAGAGGGGCGGCCGGGCGAGGAACGCACTTTCCGGCTGGAGTTGAAGCTGCTGGCGGATGTGGGCCTGGTAGGGTATCCGAACGTGGGCAAGTCCACGTTGATTTCGCGGATTTCAGCAGCGCGGCCGAAGATCGCCGATTATCCATTTACTACGTTGCAGCCGAACCTGGGCGTTGTGGCCGTGGGCGACATCGCTGGAGAGCGCAGCTTTGTGGTGGCCGACATTCCTGGGCTGATCGAAGGGGCGCACACGGGTGCGGGGCTGGGTACCCAGTTTCTGCGGCACATTGAGCGCACGCGGTTGCTGGTGCACATGGTGGATGTTTCGGACTCGAGCGGCCGGCCGGATCCAGTGAAAGATGTGGAAGTGATCAACGGCGAGCTCGCGAGCTTTGGCGCGAAGCTGGAAGAAAAGCCAATGATGATGGTGGCGTCGAAGATCGATGTCGTCAACAAAGACAAGCTGGCCAAGCTGAAAGCATATTGCAAGAAGAAACAGCTGGAGCTGTTTCCAATCTCAGCGGTCACGGGCAAAGGGATTGAGGAGCTGAAGTTCGCGATGGCGGATAAGGTGGACGAAGCGAGATCGCAGGCGTCGGCCGGCGAGCTTCAGGATAAAGACTTAACCACAGGGGACACAGAGAGCACAGGGTAACAAGGCGCTCACGCTTGCGGTATCTGCCCTTCGTGATGGAAGTGATATTGCAGAATCTTTGCCGCGAGTGCTGGACTCACTGACGGAGTCTCCCCAGCGACTGAACGCACCACTTCGCCACGGCATACGACTTCCGCAGGCGCCAGGCCTGCGATCTCTGGCGGCAGCACCAAGTTGATCTCAACCTGCACACTGGGCGAGATCGGCTCTTCGCCACGGAACAGCATCCCTGAACGGCTGATATTTTCCGTGGTCCCGGCCCGCCAATCGGGTTCTCCCAGCGGCCGGTACTTCAACGGCAAATGAAGATTGAAGCGCTGCGCGCGGAACGGGGACAAGCTTCCGCGGACGGCGGACTTCTGGGCGGTACGAGCTGACATGGCAGCCTCCGAAATTGGAGTATCCAGCGCTTCGCGCACTTTTGCTTTGAGCGCAGGGAGTGTGAAGGGTTTCTGCAACAAGTTGACGTTGACGTCGAGCGTGCCGTTGTGGCCGATGACGTTCTCGGTATAGCCCGACATGTAAAGCACCCGCGTTTCCGGACGCGCGGAACCGATGGCTTGGGCCAGTTGGCGGCCGTTCATCCCCGGCATGACCACATCGGTCAGCAGCAAGTGAATGGGTTCGGCACGCGAGCTCGAAATCTGGATGGCGGTAGCCGGGTCAGCGGCTTCGAGCACGGTGTATCCCTGACCCTGCAAGTAGTGGCGGGTGAGCTGACGCACGTTGGTTTCATCTTCCACCAGCAGGATGGTTTCGTGGCCGGGAGGGACATCCGCGATTGGGACCGACGGCTGGGAAGCGACGAATTCTCCACTGGCCGTGACCCGTGGCAGATAGATCTTGAACGATGTTCCGCGGCCGGGTTCGCTGTACACCCAGACATATCCGCCGCTCTGCTTGACGATGCCATAAACCGTCGAGAGGCCGAGGCCGGTGCCCTTGATTCCCTTGGTGGTGAAAAACGGTTCAAAGATATGGTTTTGAGTGTCAGCATCCATGCCCATGCCGGTGTCGCTGATGGCCAGCATCACATACTCGCCCGGCTCGGCTGGGGCGTGCAGGCGGGCATAACTTTCATCGAGAGAGACATTGGAGGTCTCGATGGTTAGTTTGCCGCCTTGCGGCATAGCATCGCGGGCGTTGACTGCAAGATTCATGATTACCTGTTCGATCTGGCTGGGATCAGCGCGCACCGCGCCCAGTTCCGTGCCCGGGATCATTACCAGATCGATGTCTTCGCCGATCAGCCGGGTCAGCAATTTGAGGTTTTCCGTGACTACGGCGTTCAGATCGAGGACTTTGGGAGCGAGCATTTGCTTGCGGCTGAAAGCCAGAAGCTGCCGGGTGAGGGCAGTAGCGCGATTGGCGGCATTGGCAATTTCCTGGGCGGGCGTGCGCACCCCGGGGTCAGGCCCGATGCGATCCAGCAGAAACTCGGCGTAGCCGGAGATGACCATCAGCAGATTGTTGAAGTCGTGGGCAATGCCGCCGGCCAGACGACCGACGGCTTCCATTTTTTGCGACTGGCGAAATTGCTGCTCGAGGGTGCGATGCTCGCTGACGTCTTCAGCGAAGAGTTCAAGGAACACGGCGTTGTCTTCGTCGCGAATGGTGCGCCCCGAAAGTCGCACCGTCACCGTGCTGCGGTTCTTGCGGATCCAATCCGAGGGCAGCCCGTGAAAATTGCGGGCAGCGCGAAAATAATCGGAAATGGTGAACCACTGGTGCGGGTCGGCATGCAGGCTGACCAGGTTGCGCCCCACCAGCTCCTCCGTCGACGCATAGCCGAGAAGGCTGACCAGAGCTGGGTTGGCGCTGAGTAGGACTCCGGCTGCATCGCAACGGCAAATGCCGTAGGGTGCATTGGTGACCAGCGAACGGAAGTTGACCTCGGAGCGGCGTAAGCCTTCTTGCGCCGAGCGCAGCGCGGCGTTGAAGGAACAGATCAGCAGCGCCACGAAAACAAACAACATGAGATGTATGATGGCCTTGCGATATTGCGATGGGGATTGCCCTTCAGCCAGCGAGAAGTAGGCGCTTACGGTGAGGGCGAATGAGGTGGCGACCAAGCCGGGTTTCCAGCCGCCGTACCAGGCGCTGACCATGATGGCGACGGCGAACACCACCAGGCGGCTTTCCACCACGTCGGAAAGCGCCAGAGCCGGTATCAGGGCGAGGGTAATACTAAGGACGGCGACGCCGTAGCGGAGAATGGGCGCCCGTGCCGGAGGAACGTAGCGCGCGCGTAGAAGGGGGAGCTTCAATCGCATGCAAGCCAAATCTAGTTCCAAAACGGAAATGCCGCGAGTTACAGGAGTACATGGTGTTGCTGTTTGGCGAACGCGGCAACGCTGGCCGGGAGGACATAGCGCGCACCTATGAATATCGGACTCTACAGCGGGACATTCGACCCTATCCATCGTGGCCACTTGGCCCTGGCCCAAGCGGCGCGGGAACGCTTTGACTTGGGTCGCATCGACTTCGCGCCGACGGGCAATCCGCCGCACAAGCAGAAACAGCCGCTGGCCGCGTTCGCCCATCGCTTTGCCATGGTGGTGCTGGCGACTATGGCGGAGAAAGCTTTTGTGCCGTCGCTCCTGGAAGCGCCGGGGCCGGTTCCGGTGGGAGGGAAAAAGGGAGCGGCGCTGGATGTTCATTACAGCATCGACACGGTTCAGCGATTGAAGCAAACGTTGAAGAAAGCCGATCGCTTGTTTTTCCTCATGGGCATCGACGCTTTTAATGACATCGCCAAGTGGCACCAGGCGGAAGCGTTGTTTCGCGAGTGCGCATTCATCGTGGCCAGCCGTCCGGGGTATTCCCTGGCCGACGTCGCTAATGCCCTGCCGGAGCGGCTACGCCCCAAAGCGGCGGTGACCAGGCCATTCGCCAAACAGCCCGCGGCAGGAGACCTGGTGCTGCCGGGGGTCACCGTGCATTTGCTGGACGGAGTGCAGCAGAACGTTTCTGCCACCACGATCCGGGAGGCGGTCAGCGGCAAGAAATCGCTGGCGAAGTTTGTGGATCCGGCGGTCGGAGAGTACATCAAGAAAATGGGGTTGTATCAGTCGCGCGCGTCCTAGAGCCCTGCGCTGGCGCAGTATCGGCTAGAATAGAGCTACGGATCGGATCCAACCCACGATCCGCCAATGACTGCATGAAGAAATCCAGCCTTAAACGACAAGTCGCCGAAGCCATTTCCGCCTGTCAGGACAAGAAGGCGGATGAGATCACAATTTTGGAACTGGAAAAGGGATCGGGAGCGTTTACCGATTATTTCGTGGTGTGCAACGGGACCAATCCGCGGCAGATTCAGGCCATCGCCGACGAAGTGGAGCTCCGGCTAAAGAAAGCTGGAATGCACCCCACCAACATAGAAGGCTACAAACTGGCGGAATGGGTGCTGATGGATTACTTTGATTTCGTGGTGCATGTGTTTTCAGAGAAATCTCGCCGGTTCTACGACCTGGAGCGGCTGTGGAAGTCGGCCAAGAAGTTGGAACCGGCGGAACTGATAGGGCGCGCAAAAAGCAAACGCGCGCCAGCGCGTGGTCTGGCCCGCAAGGGAGCCTAGACCAGGCTCGGTTTTCTTTCCCATGAATGCTGCGAACAAACCGGACTGGGGTTCTTCCTATCGGCTGATCGCTGCCGATAAATGGAAGGCAAAGTCGGCTGCCATGGGCCGGGATGTCACGCAGGCGCTCGTCGACTACGCTCAGCCCGGCGCTGGCATGAAGGTGCTGGATCTGGCTAGTGGCACGGGGGAGCCCGCCATAAGCCTGGCTTCGCGGGTTGGGCCGGGCGGGCAGGTCACGGCGCTCGATCTCAGCGCTGAGCTTCTGGAGATAGCGGCAGAGCGCGCCCGCGAGCGGAAGTTGGCAAATTTCGTAATCAAGCAAGCGAACGCGAATGACCTTCCTTTCCCCGACAACAGCTTTGATCTGGTGACTTCGCGATTCGGTGTGATGTTTCTTGAGATGAAGGCGCTGCAGGAGGCCCGCCGCGTGCTGAACCCCGGCGCCCGAGCTTGTTTCATGGCGTGGGGGCCGTTCGAGCAGCCATTTTGGTCGAGCATGATGGGTGTCGTGCATAAGCATGCCGGCGGAGAACGCACGCCGCCGGGGCAAGATCCTTGCCGGTATGGACATCCCGGCAGTCTTTCTGCGGCGCTTCGCGAAGCGGGATTTCAGAAGATTGAAGAAGAGACCAAGACGTTGCCCTGGACCTGGCCCGGTCCGGCGGAGGAAGTCTGGGAGCAGGCCCAGGCCATGTCGACCCCGTTTCTGCCCATGATCAAGCGCATTCCCGCGGAGCAGTGGGAGCAGGTAAACCGCGAAGTGCTGGAGTCGGTCGGACGATACGCCGATGGCGGAAGCATCAAGTTTGGGGCGGTGGTGGTGCTGGCTTCGGGAAGCAAGAGCTAAACCACAGGGGGAACACAGGGGAAACCCAAGATCACCCTGTGCCTTCTGTGGTTAAATCTTTTCGTGAAAATCAAGATTGCATGGATCGGCAAAACCAAGGCTGCGGCCATCCAATCCCTTACCGAGGAATATCTCACGCGACTAAAGTACTATGCTGAGGTCGAAGGCGTCGCGCTAAAAGATGAATCCAGCCTGCTGAAGCTATGCGAACCGGGAGCGCGTCCGGTGAGACATGCGCTGGTGCTGCTCGACAGCCGCGGAAAGCACGTTTCTTCCGAAGAATTCGCCAAGTGGCTGGGAGAGTATCAAGACCGCAGTTCGTCTCCACTTTTGTTCGCAGTCGGCGCGGCGGATGGATTCAGCGAGGAAGCTCGCCGGGCTGCCACTCTGGTGTTATCGCTGGGAAAGATGACCTTAGCGCATGAGTTGGCGCGGGTGGTCTTGCTCGAACAAATCTACCGGGCGTTTACCATTCTTAAAGGACATCCCTACCACCTGGGGCACTGATCGTCCCGCGAACGGGTACAATCGAGATTCACCTACAATGACAGACGTTCGCCGAGGTTTGATCATCGTCAATACCGGTCCCGGCAAAGGTAAGACGACGGCTGCCATGGGCACTGCCCTACGAGCCGTGGGTCAGGGGATGCGAGTATTGATGCTGCAGTTCCTGAAGGGGTCGTGGCACTACGGTGAACTGGACGCTGTGCAGGCCTTCGGCGACAAGTTTGTCATCAAGCAGCTAGGCCGTGGTTTCGTGAAGGTGGGCACGGAGAAGCCTGATCCGGAAGACGTTCGCATGGTCGAAGATGCTTGGGCTGAGAGCGAGAAGGCAATTCAGTCGGGGGCATGGGACTTGGTTATTCTCGACGAGATCAACTACGCCATTAGCTACGGGATGCTCGATCCGGCGAAAGTGGTCGAAAGCCTCAAGAAAAAGCCGGAAATGGTGCATGTGATCTTGACGGGACGGAACGCTCATCCGACAATTGTGGAACTTGCGGATACTGTGACCGAGATGCGCCAGGTAAAGCACGCCTACGAGAAAGGCGTGATGGCGCAGAGAGGAATCGAATACTGAAATTGAGTAATTGAGTAATTTGTAATTGAGTAATTGAAAACCTGGAGCAATGGGTTTTTCGTTTTCTCAATTACCCAATTACAAAATTACTCAATTACCAATTTTTTATGGCTTGGTTCAAACGAGAAGCCGGCGAGTTGAACGCCTCGGGCGAAAAGAAAGTCCGTACCGAGGGGCTGTGGGTGAAGTGTGAGGGTTGCCGGCAGATCATCTGGAAGAAAGATTTGGAAGACAACCTCCAGGTTTGCCCCAAGTGCAACCGGCACTTCCGCATTGATGCCCGCACCCGGCTGGCGCAACTCCTTGACGATGATCAATACGATATTTTTGCCGATAACCTGAGTTCCACCGATCCTCTGCAATTCTCCGACCTGAAGTCCTACGCCTCGCGCCTGGAAACGGCGCAGGCGGAAACCGGTCTGACGGACGCTGTTATCAATGCCCGCGGCAAACTAAACGGGCGGCCGGTGATTATCAGCTCCATGGAGTACGCGTTCATCGGCGGCAGCATGGGTGCGGTGGTGGGCGAGGTGATCACGCGGGCCATTGAAGAGGCACAGAAGACCCGGACGCCGCTCATTATTGTTTCCGCGTCCGGCGGGGCTCGGATGATGGAAGGCGTGGTCAGCCTGATGCAACTGGCAAAGATTTCCGCGGCGTTGGCCCGGCTGGATGAGGCGCGGGTGCCGTATATTTCGGTACTCACCGACCCCACGACCGGGGGCGTGACTGCATCGTTCGCCATGTTGGGCGACCTGAATGTCGCCGAGCCGGGTGCGCTGATCGGATTTGCGGGTCCGCGCGTGATTGAGCAGACTATCCGCACCAAACTGCCGGCCGGCTTCCAGCGCAGCGAATTTCTGCTGGAGCACGGCATGCTCGATGCCGTGGTTGCGCGCAAAGATCTGAAGTCGTACATCGGGCGGGCGCTGGAATTCATGGCGGCCTGAGAAAGCTGTCAGCTCTCAGCTTTCAGCTAACCCCTGATTCGGCCCCGTTCAGGGGGCCGTAATCCCCTTCTGATTCAACCTCCTGGAAAGTCCAAAGCAGATACGTGAAACTGGTAAGCTGACTGCTGGTGGCCAAGATTCTAGCCAACGACCGACGACGAGCGGCCAACGGCCGATCCCCGTCCTACCAAACCGCGGTTGCGCGCATGTATGCGTTGGGCCACGAGCTGGCGCAGACGCCCCCGCATAAGTTCGACTTGGCGCATATGCGGACGCTGCTGGGAGCGCTGAACCGTCCCGAGCAACGATTCCCCAGCGTGCTTATTGCCGGGACCAACGGCAAAGGCTCGACCGCGGCCACGCTGGCTTCAATCTTGCAGGCTTCGGCATTGCACACCGGACTGTACACGTCGCCCCACCTGGTGCGCATCAATGAGCGGATTCGGATAGACGGCGTGGAAATTCCCGATGACGAGTTCGCCTTGATTCACGACCTGGTCGAGCGGACGGCGGAGCGCCTGGTCGGGGAAGGCGAATTGCCGTGGCATCCCAGCTTCTTCGAGATGCTGACTGCCATCGCCTTCGAGTACTTTGCGCAGAACAAAGTAGAGATTGCCGTGTTGGAAGTAGGCATGGGCGGGCGGTTGGACGCCACCAACGTGGTCGAGCCGCGAGTCAGCGTGATTACGGACATCTCACTCGATCACCAGAAATTTCTCGGGAATACGGTGGCGGAAATCGCGCGCGAAAAAGCGGGAATCATTCGACCCGGCGGGATTGTGGTGACGCTGCCGCAACAGCCGCAAGCTAACGACGTGATTGGCAACGCCATTCTTGACTTGGAGGCCCAGGGCATCAGTGCCGTGCCGTATGTCCCGCCGGTGAGTCCGGGGAGCGCAAATTATTTCGATCCGACGCGAAAGCTCTGCTATCCGCTGCAGGTCATGGGCAAGCAAATCGAGGTAGCAACGCCGCTGGTGGGGCGGCATCAGTTGAGAAATGTCGCCCTCGCAGTAGCGGCGGCGGAGGAACTCAGCAAGCAAGGTTTCGCGGTCACGCCGGAGTCGATCGAGCGCGGCATTCGCCAGACCCACTGGCCGGGGCGTTTCCAGGTTGTCCCAGCCAGGGACAACTTTCCGGAATATGTTTTCGACGTGGCCCACAATCCGGCGGGAGCGTGGGCGCTGCGGTCTACTTTGTCTACTTACTATGAGGACCGGCGATTGACGTTTGTATTTGGGGCGATGCACGACAAGGCGATTGCCGAGATGACGGAAATTCTCTTTCCGCTGGCCGAACGAGTTGTTGCAACCGCGGCGGACAACCCGCGGTCCGCCTCGGCGGAAGAGATTCGCCAAGCTGCAAGTCGTACTTCGACTGAGATTGAGGCCGCGACGGATGTGCCCTCAGCACTGGAACGAGCCAGCGTGCTGGCCGCTCCGCGCGGGGTGGTGGTTATCACCGGTTCCATATACATTGTGGGAGAGGCCATGCGACGGCTGGGGTTGAGAGTCTGAATGCCGGAATTGCACTCATCCGTGGATGACGAACCTAAGGCCGATGATGGCCAACCTGGATCGTTGTTGCACGGGCGGACCACAACCGTCTCGGCCGGTGAGCGGAAGTATGGCTGGGCGAGCCGCCTGCGCTCGTATTTGATCTTCGACCCCTTAATCTGGGCCTACACCGTCTTTTTCGGATTCACTTCGGTTCCTGCATCCTGGTTCGGCGATAGAGAGCGCATTTTGCACAGTTTTGCCCGGGTGTGGACCAAATGCATCATGGCGACCATCCTCTCTCCCGTGAAAGTGACGGGATTGGACGAGATCGACACTTCGAAGCCCCACGTTTACGCCGTGAGCCACGCCTCCGCGCTGGACATTCCCGTCCTGTACGCCAATCTGCCATTTCAGTTCCGCATCGTATTCAAGAAGGAGTTGCTGTCGTATCCGCTGATCGGTGGGCACCTGAAACGCTCGGGACAGGTCTGCATTAACCAGCAGAATCCGACGCGCTCGATTGCCGATATCCGCTCCGCGGTGAAGAGTCTGAAAGCGGGCATGCCGCTGGTGATTTTTCCCGAGGGCGGCCGCACACCGGACGGTGAAATCAAACCGTTTCTGCCCGGAGCCTTCTACCTGGCGATCAAGGCGCAGGTAGACATTGTGCCGGTCGCGCTGGTCGGGACGTTTGAGCTGCTGCCGATGAACACCTATCACATCAAGAGCCGCCCGCTGGAAATGCGGGTGGGGCAACCCATCTCGACCGCGGGCTACGGAGCACGCGAAATGGAGGAGTTGTCGGCGAAGGTCAAGCAGGCCATGGAAGAGTTGTACTACTCCTGAGGATTTCGCGGGGCGCGGTGGGCGACCGGCCCCTGGGCGAGTCATGCCACGCTGACAATTTCTGTCGCCTCGTTCATAATCTCCACCGGAGGGTTTCATGAAATTCCGCTGCCTGCTACTGCTGTTGTGTTTTTCGGTGGGAATGGAAGCCCAGAGTGCCTCAAAGCCCACGGTGGCAGAGGCGGAACAGTTCATCAGTCAGGCGGAAGTGCGCTTGAACGAACTCACGGTGAGAGCAGCGCGGGCGCAATGGGTGCAGGAAAATTTCATTACCGACGATACCGAGGCGATCTCGGCCGACGCCAATGAGCAGAGCACCGCGGCGGTGACGGAACTGGTGGAACAGGCGAAGCGATTCGACGGCCTGCCACTGCCGCCTGCCTTAGCTCGAAAGTTCTTGCTGCTGAAATTGGGTCTTACCGCCCCGGCGCCGAAGGATCCGAAATTGCGGCGGGAGATGATCGAAATCGGTACTTCTCTCGACGGCGACTACGGCAAAGGCAAATATTGCCGCAAGCCGGACGACTGTCTCGACATCACGGCAATCGAGCAAATCATGAGCAGCAGCCGCGATCCCAAGGCATTGCAGGATGTGTGGCTGGGATGGCACAAGGTGGGAGCGCCCATGCGCCAGCGCTACGCGCGCTTCGTCGAACTTTCGAACCAGGGCGCTCGTGAGATGGGCTTCAAAGATGTAGGAGCGATGTGGCGCGCCGGGTACGACATGACGCCGGAGCAGTTCAACGCCGAGCTGGAGCGGCTCTGGCAACAGGTGCGGCCGCTGTACTTGGCGCTGCATACCTATGTACGCGCCCGGCTGGCCGAACATTACGGAGCGGGTGTAGTGCCGCCGGACGGCCCGATTCCCGCGGATCTTTTAGGCAATCCTTGGGCGCAGCAGTGGGACGGTATTTTCCCCCTGCTGGGTTTGCCGGAAAACAGCCGCGGTTACGACCTGACAGGGCTGTTGCAAGCTAAGAAGCTCAATGCCAAAGGCATGGTGCGCTATGGCGAGAATTTTTATAAGTCGCTGGGTTTTGCGCCCCTGCCCGAAACTTTCTGGCAGCGGTCGCTGTTCACCAAACCCCGCGACCGCGATGTGGTCTGCCACGCCAGCGCCTGGGACGTCGACAACCAGGACGATCTGCGGGTGAAGATGTGCATTCAGATCCGCGACGTGGACTTCATCACCATTCATCACGAGCTGGGGCACAATTTCTACCAGCGGGCTTACAAAGGCCAGCCATTTTTCTTTGAAAACGGGGCCAACGACGGCTTCCACGAAGCCATTGGGGACACGATTGCGCTGGCGGTTACACCGGAATACTTGCAGCAGATCGGGCTGCTCGACAAAGTGCCGTCCGCCGATGCCGATATTCCCCTGCTGCTGAAAAAGGCGCTCGAAAAAGTAGCATTCCTGCCGTTTGGATTGCTGATCGATCAGTGGCGCTGGAAGGTTTTTTCTGGGGAAATTACTCCCGCCAATTACAACCAGGCCTGGTGGGACATGCGCCTGAAGTATCAAGGAGTGGCGCCGCCGGTGGCGCGCAGTGAAGCGGATTTTGATCCCGGTGCCAAGTATCACGTCGCAGGCAATGTGCCTTACATGCGGTATTTCCTGGCGGACATTTTGCAATTCCAGTTCTACCGCGCCATGTGCAAGGAAGCCGGTTACACCGGGCCCCTGCATCGTTGCACGTTCTACAACTCCAAAGCCGCCGGAGAAAAGCTCAATAAGATGCTGGCGATGGGCCAGAGTCAGCCGTGGCCCGATGCTCTGGAAACCCTGACCGGACAGCGCCAGATGGACGCCAGCGCCATTCTCGACTACTTCGCCCCCTTGCAGAAGTGGCTGGATGAGCAGAACAAAGGACAGAAGACGGGTTGGTAGGCCGGCGTCACGAGAGTAAGCCGATCGTCAGCGTAGTCCGAGAGTTCTTGTTTGCGAACTTTGCGAATAGCTTTGCGCTCTTTGCGGTTAAAAGCTTTGACCGCAAAAGACGCCAAGGAATCGCAAAGGGCGCAAAGTGCTGCCCCTCCCGGTGTTTTATACTTAAATGCTAAGCCTATGGCAGACAACATTCATATCCAGCTTCCCGACGGGAGCGTGAAGGAACTACCCAAGGGCAGCACTGCGCTCGATGTCGCTAAATCCATCGGCCAGCGGCTGGCCGATGCCGCACTGGCAGCCAAGACCAACGGCGATCTCATCGATCTGACGCGGCCGCTGGAAAAAGACACCACCCTGCGTATTCTCACCGAGAAAGATCCCGAGGCCCTGGAAGTGTATCGCCATTCGTCGGCGCACTTGCTGGCGGCGGCGGTGCTCGAATTGTTCCCCGAAACCAAGCTGGGCCATGGTCCGCCGACCGAGAGCGGATTCTTCTACGATTTCTACCGGCCCACGCCGTTTACGCCCGAGGACCTCGAAAAGATCGAGAAGAAGATGCTGGAACTGGTGCAGCAGAACATTCCCTACGCGCGCGAATTTCTGCCTCGTGATCAAGGATTGGCCGCGTTCAAGAACGAAGGCGATTTTATGAAGTGCCATTTCATCGAGCAATTCACCAAGCCCGATGAAAAGATTTCCATTTATCGCACGGGTAAGTTCACGGATTTTTGCCGCGGCCCGCATATTCCTTCGACCGGCAGAATCAAGGCCTTCAAGTTGCTGAATATTGCCGGCGCATACTGGCTGGGCGATGAAAAGAATCCGCAACTGCAGCGCATTTACGGAACTTCGTTCTTCTCGAAGAAAGATCTGGACGACTTCATCCACAAGCAGGAAGAAGCCAAGAAGCGCGACCACCGTGTGCTGGGGCAGCAGCTCGATTTGTTTTCTATCCAGGAACTGGCCGGGCCGGGGCTGATCTTCTGGCATCCCAAGGGTGGAATTATCCGCAAAGAGATGGAAGACTGGATGCGCAACGAGTACATCAAGCGCGGCTATTCGCTGGTGTACACGCCGCATGTGGCGCGGCGGCAGTTGTGGCAGACCTCAGGCCACGAAGGCTACTACGCGCAAAATATGTTCGATGTCATGGAGCTTGACGATGCGGAATACCGCCTCAAGCCCATGAATTGCCCGTTCCACATTCTGATTTACCGCGACTCGCTGAAGTCCTATCGCGATTTGCCGGTACGGCTGGGCGAGCTGGGGACGGTGTATCGCTATGAGCGATCGGGAGTGATGCACGGGCTGCTGCGGGTGCGCGGCTTTACCCAGGACGATGCTCACATTTTCTGCACGCCGGAGCAGATTGAGAGCGAAATCGAAGCCTGTCTCGATTTTGCCCTGGATGTGTTGAAAGACTTCGGCTTCGAGCAATTTCAGACCGAGCTTTCGACCTGGAACCCGGATGATCGCAAGAACTTTGTTGGTAGCGAGGAGCAATGGAACCATGCCACGGCGTCGCTGGAGAGTGTGCTGAAGCGCCGTAAGATCGAGTACAAGACCATCCCCGGCGAAGCCGCGTTTTACGGGCCGAAGATTGACATCAAGCTGGTGGATGCGATTGGGCGGCTGTGGCAGCTTTCGACCATCCAATTCGACTTCAATCTGCCCGCTCGCTTCGGCCTTGAATACGTGGCCGAAGACGGCACCCGTAAGCAGCCGGTCATGGTGCATCGCGCTCTCTATGGGTCAGAGGAGCGGTTCTTTGGAGTGCTGATCGAGCACTATGCGGGAGCATTTCCGGTGTGGCTCTCGCCGGTTCAGGCGGTGATGATTCCCATCGCCGAGCGTCACGTGGACTATGCGAATAAGGTTGCCACTCAGCTCAAAGCAGCTGGAGTGCGAGTGCATGTGGACGGCCGCAACGAGAAGATGAATGCCAAGATCCGCGAGCATGCCATGCAGAAAGTTCCGTTCCTGCTGGTGGTGGGAGATAAAGAGGCTGAAGCCGGTAAGGTGAATGTCCGCACCCGCGGAAAAGAGAAGACGGAAGACATGCCGGCGGTGGAGTTCGTCGATAAGATTAGGAAGCTGATTGCGGAGAAGACACCGACGTTATGATTGCGAGGATTTTGCCCGCGCCGCCTCAACCAGCGCCCGAAAAATCGCCCTCGACGGCTCGTCGTCATCCACGGATCGCTCCGGATGCCACTGCACCGCCAACACAAAATGATCGGGCGATGTGCCTTCGACCGCTTCAATGATTCCGTCTTCTGGGCTGCGAGCCACGACGCGGAGGCCGTCTCCGATCACGTCAGCTGATTGATGGTGACTCGAGTTGACGGGAACCTCGTGCGTCCCTCCTAAAATTCCCGCCAGTTTCGATGCCGGTTCCACTTCCACCGTGTGGGCCACTGCGACCTTCCTTCCGGCTTCGTGATTGATCGCCGACTCGATGTGCTGAACCAGCGTTCCGCTGCGGTAAACATTCAACATCTGCATGCCATAGCAGATGCCCAGCACCGGCTTCTTCATGTTGTACGCGTCCTGGAGCAGGAGTTCGTCCACAGTGTCGCGGCCGGGATCAGAAGTGGCAGTGTGGGGATTGCGGGGGGCGTCGTACTTCGCCGGATCCACGTCAGCCCGGCTCCCTGGCAACAACACGGCGTCGCATTGCTCGATCAGCTTCATGACTTCAGCTGGAGTTTTATCGAGAGGGATGGCAACCGGCTCCCCGCCGGCGACCTCGACCGCCCGCTCGTATTGCGGCAAAGACCGGCCGGCGTATTCCGGATCTCCGGAGTGAGGCACAGGGATGGCAATGCGAGGCCGCATGTCTTAATTCTAACCGCAGAGGACACAGAGTTAGCGGCTGGCGCGCGCGATCTGGGCCAGAGCGCGCGATTGGCGATAGTTACGGATTTCGAGGGCCGTGGTGACGATGAGCGCGACTACGCCAGCGGCGAGCGCAATCGGCAAGGCGATGTGCCGATACGCGAGTGTCATGTCTGGATGGAGCCCGTGCAGGCGCGCGCTGATGACGGTCCCTAAAATGCCGAAAAACAGACTTACGGCGAAGGTAAGCAGCGTCAGCAGAAACGTCAACAGCAGTACCCGCAAAGGCACGACATACCAGCGCGGCTGGCGGGCTGGGGGCATATTGTGATTGTAGCGCGCCGGGCGAAACTGCTGAGTGCGATAGAATACATTTCATGTCGCAAGCCGCGCCCGCCATTACGCGTTCTCCGGCCGAGGTCGTCCGCCAGACTCCGGTCGCGCAGGCGCCGAATGGCATCTGCTATGCCGTTTCCGGCGAGGTTACTGTCGCCGCCGCCGATTTAGAGCGGATGGTCGCCGCCGTGCCCGACTCCGCCGCCGCAGCGCTGCATCACAAGGCTTACTATTTCGTTCCACTCACCGTCAATCAGGGCGATGAGACGGTCATCGCCGACCGCTACGATGTCGCGCTCAGTGACAATGCGGTGTGCCATCGCAATCTTGAGCTGGGCGACTCGCAGTGCGTGTTTATCTCGACCCGGCTGATGGACGACAAGTTTTCCGTCGCCTTCGAGTTTTATATCAACGTCGGGCACGCGGTGGTGGAGCGGGCGGGAGTATCGCAGGCCTTCGCGGAACTGGTGTGGAAGCAGGTGGAAGCGAACGCGAAGGGCGAGACTTCGCTCGATGCCTGGGAGTCGCGCAAGCTGGCCACGTCGCACGCGCCGGATGCCGAGAAACATAAGAACGAATATTTCGCAGCAACTTTCTCGGACGCCATTTCGATCTATCTACTGTCGCTATACATTGACGTGGACTACCACGATCTGCGGGAGCGGGATTACCCGCTGCTGGCGCCGGCAGCCATGGCAGAACGAGTGCGGAAAGTGGCAGAGCTGTTTCCGGCAAATCCAGGGTTTGAATTCGCGATTTATTACAAGCGGAGAAGCTAGAACCCCCTTTTTGCCGCTGATTAACGCGGATTCTCGCGGATCAAAACCTTCGCACCACAATTCCCCTGTGTTCCTCTGTGCCCTCTGTGGTTAAAATCAACTCTCCATGGCTGTCACCGTCCGATCTTTCGCCAAGATCAACCTCGGGCTGCGCATTGGTGCGCTGCGCGCGGATGGCTTTCATGAATTGCTGACTGTGTATCAGACGATCGCGCTCCATGATGTGATTCGGGTGCAAGTGAGGCGTGGCTCGGGGATTGAGATTCACTCGGAAGATCCGCGCGTTCCGAGAGATGAATCGAACACCTGCTATCGAATCGTGGAGCGCGCCATGATGGCGCTGAAAGCGCGAGGGCGAGTGGTCATTGAGATTGAGAAACGCTTGCCCGTGCAAGGCGGCTTGGGCGGTGCGTCGGGGAATGCAGTCGCGGCGCTCCTGGCCTTGGAGCGGACGCTAAAAAAGGAGTTGCCAGGGCCGGAGAAACTGCGGATTGCTGCGGAAGTCGGGTCCGACCTGCCGCTATTTCTCGCAGGCGGGACCGTACTTGGTGTCGGGCGCGGAGAAGAAGTTTATCCGCTTCCGGACTTGCCGGCTGTGGCGTGCGTGGTCGTGACGCCCGACGTCGGCGTATCGACTCCGAAGGCCTTTGCAGATTGGGATGCTCAATTCCCTCAGGGGCTGAAGCCCGATTTCTTAGATGATCCTATCGGCACGGCTGAAGCCGTGCCCTTCCACGGCGATGCAAGCGATCGTGAAGCTGGCGACAAAAAGCCTGTCGAGCTTCGCTCGGCCTGGACGGCCGGGGGCGGCCGTCGCCACACAGAGAATGCTAAATTGACGGCATCTCTGCCCTCCGATAGAATGAATGAGTTCGGTCGCGTGCTTTCCGCGTGGCTGATTGCCCAGAACAAAGCCAAGTCTGGGAAGGGTTTATCCGGTGTCTCTGCCAGAGGCAGGGGCCGGGCCGAGACCCCGCTTCTCGACCTCGTCCGTACCGGGATAGAAAACGACTTTGAACGAGTCGTCTTTCCGCAATATCCCGAGTTGCTTGAGGTCAAACGTGTGGTCGAGCGCGCAGGCGCGTTTTATGCCTCGCTTTCGGGCTCCGGATCGGCTATTTACGGCTTGTTTGCGACTCGCGCGGCGGCCGAGAAGGCCGCAGCCAAGTTGCAGAAAATGGGTGTGAAGGCACTGGCAACCACCACCCTGACGCGACGGCAGTATTGGAGAAAGTTTCTAGTTTCCGGTTTCTAGTTTCTAGTATTCTGTTCGAGCAGAGCCTGCCGAAACTAGAAACTAGAAACTAGAAACCAGAAACTGGAAACTAGGGTTACTGGGCCGTCGACTAATGGTAGGTCAAGTGCCTTTGGAGCACTTTGTCTAGGTTCGAATCCTAGCGGCCCAGCCAGAAATGCAGCTTTCAGCCGTCAGCTTTCAGCTCTCAGCTTGCGCAAGGGGGAGCCGGAAGCGAATAGCTGATGGCTGACAGCTGAGAGCTAAAAATGGCCACTCTTGCGACAGCAACGGAAAAGAAGCAGCAGATGACCGCTGAGGAAAAACCGGAGCGCAAGCCGCTGCAACGCGGCCGCGTGGATGACAAGTTCAAGATCTTCAGCGGCACCGCCAATGAGCGGTTGGCGGATGATGTCTGCGAATTTCTGGGGCTGACGCGCAATCAGGCTTTAGTCACGCGATTCAAGGACGGAGAAGCTTACGTCCAGATCCAGGAGAACGTGCGGGGCGCAGATGTATTCGTGATTCAACCGACCTCGCGCCCGGTGGATGAGCACCTGATGGAACTGCTCCTGATGATCGATGCGCTCAAGCGGGCTTCGGCAAGGCGTATCACCGCCGTGGTGCCGTACTACGGTTATTCGCGGCAGGACCGCAAGGACAAACCGCGAGCTCCGATCTCCGCCAAGTTAGTGGCGGATTTGCTGACCACCGCAGGCGCCGACCGGGCATTGATTATTGATCCGCATGCGGCCCAGATTCAGGGGTTCTTCAACATTCCGGTCGACCCGCTGTTCGCTTCGCCGGTGCTGGTGGATTATTTCCGGAAGTTGAACCTGCCCAATTTGACAGTGGTTTCGCCGGATGCGGGCGGCGTGGAGCGGGCGAGGTTTTTTGCCAAGAAAATGGACTGTGCGCTGGCGATCGTCGATAAGCGCCGGGTGGAAGCCAACGTAGCGGAAGTCATGCACGTGATCGGAGATGTACAAGGCCGAACTTGTCTGGTGATCGACGACTTGATTGACACCGCGGGCACGCTGGTGAAGACCGCCAGCGCATTGATGGAAAACGGCGCCACCGCGGTCTACGCCTGCTGCTCGCACCCTGTGCTCTCGGGCACTGCGGTGGAAATCATTGGGCAGTCCTGCATTAAGGAAGTGGTGGTTACCGACACCATCCCGCTGACGGAAGAGGCGAAGAAGGAACCAAAGATTGTGGTTCGTTCAGTAGCCGGTTTGATCGGACGCGCGATTCAGTCGATTCACGAAGAGACATCGGTGAGCAAGTTATTTTTGTAGACAGGAATCAAAATTATGGCGACAGCAACTGAAACCACTGTTCTGGAAGCACAGCCGCGAACCGCAGGCACGAAGAATGATGCCCGCCGCGTCCGCCGCGAAGGAAAAGTTCCCGCAGTTCTGTATGGTGCGGGAAAGCAGGCACTCTCGGTCAGCCTCGATCCGCGGCAGATTTCGCGCATCCTGCGTTCGGCGTCCGGCCACAACACCATTTTCGAGCTGGCAATGGGCGGGAACGAGCGCACCCAGGCCATGATCATCGACTGGCAATACGAACCCATCAAAGGTGCATTGCTGCATATCGACCTGAAGCGCATCGCCATGGACCAGAAGTTGCACGTCCGGGTGCCGATCGTGATGAAAGGCGTTGCCGAGGGCGTAAAGACCCAAGGAGGCATTCTGGAGCCGGTGACGCGCGAAGTGGAAATCGAATGCTTACCGGGCGACATTCCCACCTCGATTGAGGCGGATGTCAGTGAGCTGGTTTTCGGGAAGGTGCTGCGGGTTTCGGACCTGCCGCACGATCCCAAGTGGAAGTATCTCTCCGATGCCAACTTGCCGGTGGCGCACATCACCACCGTGAAGGAAGAAGTCGTGGCGACTCCAGACGCAGTCGCAGCCGATGCCGCCGCCGCTCCCGCCGAGCCCGAGGTCATCAAGAAGGGCAAACAGGAGACCGAAGAAGAGGGTGCAGAGGCTGCTGCTCCCGAAAAGGCCGAAAAGAAGGCAGAGAAGTCAGAGAAGAAAGAGAAGAAGTAACTGGTCGTTGGTCGTTTGTCGTTGGCAAGCGCGAGTGGCCAATGGCTGCGGGCTGGAAGCTAGGAGCTAAGAGCTAAGAGCTAATTGCGTGAAGCTGATCGTTGGTCTCGGCAATCCGGGCATCGAGTATCAGTTCACGCCGCACAACCTGGGCTTTCTGGTCATCGACAGACTTGCCGAGCAGTGCAAGGTCGAAGTCAGAAACCGCCAGTGCCGGGCGCTGACCGCGAGAGTGGTAATCGGCTCCGAGACCGTCTTGCTGGCCAAGCCAGAGACGTTCATGAACTTGAGTGGTCTCTCGGTTCGTGAGCTGATGGCAGAGCAGGACGCCAGGCCGGAAACGGACTTGGTGGTGATTCAGGATGAGTTGGATTTTCCGTTGGGTACGCTGCGTATCCACCGGAACCGCAGCTCGGCGGGGCACAACGGGATTGAGTCGGTGATTGGGGCCCTGGGCACGCAGGATTTTCTGCGCATCCGGATGGGAGTTGCGCCCGACCGCAAAGTGGAAGACGGGATGACTTATCTGCTCTCGCCTTTCCGCAAAGCGCAACTGAAGCTGGTGGATCCGATGCTCGACCTTGCTGTGGAAGCGGTAGGAGTGATTTTGAAAGAAGGACCAGCTGCGGCCATGAACCGCTATAACCGCAAGCTGGACGAAGAGAAAGAGTAGCCCAAGGACTTGGAGAAACGAATGAATCGCACTTATGAACTCATGTTTATCGTCCGTCCGGACATGCCGGAGGAAGAACAGGACAAGCTGATTTCTACTCTGGAAACCGCCGTGACCAGCTCGGGTGGTCAGATGAAGAACGTGGAAAAGATGGGCAAGCGTCACCTCGCCTATTCGGTCCGCAGATTCCGCGACGGCATGTACATCCTGCTCACGGTGGAAGGCAGCGGTGGTCTGATCCACGAGTTGGAACGCCGTCTGCGCGTCACCGAACCGGTGATCAAATTCCTGACCGTGCGCATTGATGAAGAGCAGAAGCGGCTGGACAAGATCAAAGCCATCCGCGACGCCCGCCGCAAGGTTTCGGCAACGCCCGCGCCCGCGGTCACACCCGCAGAGCCGGCCGGAGCAGCGCCCGCAGTCACGGCATAGAGAACCGTCGTCGGTCGTTGGTCCTTGGCCAGCGGCCTACGATGCACCGCGAATGGTCTGCAGGCAGTACCGGGGCAGGCCAACGACGAACGACCAACGACCGATTCTAAGGAGCACCATGGCTGACGAAACTAGAACCAGCACAGCAACCGCACCCCCAAGCGGCGACCGGCCCTCGGGCGGTGATCGAC
>JBAWFN010000118.1:0-60261 GCA_049591935.1 Terriglobales bacterium
TGCAAGGGCAGGACGAGCAGCCGCGCGTCATGTTGCTGGCTGTGCCGTATGCCTTGAAAGCGGGAGATGCGACAACCATCGGCGGACTGCCACCGTCGGCCTTTATGCTGGCTGCTCCGGGGTCCTCCGGGCCGGGTGACACTCCGGGGAATGGGGCTCCTATCGTGAACAAGACAGCGGTGGTGAGCGGGTCGGGAACCAGCGACTTCATTCCGCTGTGGAGTTCGAGCACGATTCTGAGCAACTCCATATTGTTTCAGTCGGGTACAACCTCGATCGGAATTAACACCACGACTCCGGCGGCGACGCTGGACGTGAACGGCGGCGTGATCGCGCGCGGGGCACTGCAATTACCCAGCACGGGCACGGCCACCGCCCAGCAGGGCTACAACTCACAACCGATGGAGATGACCTCCTCAGTATTTAGCAGCGGAACCGGAGCCGCGGTCCCGCAGAACTTTCAGTGGCAGGCGGAGGCAGTGAACAATGACACGAGCAACGCCTCAGGGTCGCTGAACCTGCTGTTCTCGCAGGGTTCGAACCAACCATCTGAGACCGGATTGAATATCGCCAGCAACGGGAAAATCACCTTCGTCACCGGGCAGACGTTTCCAGGGACCGGCAACGGCACGGTGACCAGCGTGGGCAGCGGCGCGGGGCTGATGGGAGGTCCAATCACCGGAAGTGGCACCTTGAGCATCGCCCCCGGGGGTGTGACGAATGCCATGCTGGCGAATTCGTCGCTGACGGTGACGGCGGGCACAGACTTGACGGGTGGAGGCTTGGTGGCGTTAGGCGGCAGTACGACGTTGAATCTGGACACCACCCAGGTGCCGCAGTTGAACACGGCCAACACCTTTACTGGCAATCAGACGGTGAATGGGAACCTGAGCGCGACCGGCGTGGTAACGGGCAGCAGCTTCCAGATTGGGAGTAATCTGTTTGCCTTTGGCTCCATTGGGAATGGGAACGCGTTCCTCGGCTTCGCCGGGAACAGTAACAGCAACAACACGGGCGTCAGCAACACTGCCGTCGGCGGCGGCGCGCTCGTTCTCAACACCACGGGCAGCAGCAACACCGCCAGCGGGTTCGAGGCACTCTTTCTCAATACCACGGGCAGTGGCAACGTCGTCATGGGTGCCGGTGCGCTCTCCAACAATTCCACGGGCGCCTTCAACACCGCCATCGGCTTTCAGGCCATGTACGACAACACCGTGAGCGGCAGCAACACCGCCATCGGGTACCAGGCGCTCTTCTCCAACAGCACCACCGGCACCCAGAATACCGCCACCGGTGCCAATACGCTCGCGTTTAACACGACGGGCAGCGATAACACGGCCAACGGCTGGAGCGCGCTCAACGCCAATACCACGGGCGGCCTGAACACCGCCATTGGCGAAGGCGCACTGCAAGCCAACACCACGGGCAGCGACAATGTCGCCAGCGGCGGTGCCGCGCTCGCCGCCAACACCACGGGCGCAGACAATACCGCCAGCGGCGTGGGTGCGCTCTCCACCAACACCACGGGCAACGACAATGTCGCCAGCGGTATCTTCGCGCTCTTAAGCAACAACGGCGGCGACAACACCGGCATCGGCACCAACGCGCTCCGGAACAACACCACGGGCAGCCAGAACACAGCCCTTGGCATGGACGCACTCCAATCCAACACCACAGGCAGCGATCTCACCTGCGTCGGCTTCAATTGCACCGCGACCGACCCGAACCTCCACAACGCGACTGCCATCGGCGCCCATGCCACGGTTGGGGTGAGCGATGCCTTGGTGTTAGGAGGCACGGGTGCGTATGCAGTCAAGGTTGGCATCGGTACGGCGACCCCCTCCAACATCCTCACCATCGCCCAAGGCGCAGGCCATCCACTGAGTGATGGCTGGACTACATACAGCTCGCGCCGCTGGAAGACGAACATCCAAACCCTTCACGGCGCGCTTGCCAAAGTCGAACAGCTTCGTGGCGTCTCCTACGACCTGAAAGGCAGCGGCAAACACGAAGTGGGTGTCATTGCTGAAGAAGTGGGGGCCGTGGTGCCGGAAGTGGTCAGTTATGAGGAGAACGGAAAAGATGCTCGCGGGGTGGACTACAGCCGGCTGACCGCACTGTTGATTGAGGCCATGAAAGAACAACAGCGGGAGCTTCAGCAGGAGCAAGCTGTCCTCCGGGGACAAGCGGCAGCCATTCGTGACTTGAAGATTGAGCTTGGGACCACGCGTCGGGCTCTACAGAAAGTTCAGACGAGGGTGGCCACAGCTCCGCCTGCATTGGTGGCGGCGAAGTAAACGGAATCGACCAGCAAGAGATGGCCGCTTGATCTCTGGGCTGCTTTTTTTCCCGCCAAGCCGAAAATTATTTTTCGCCAACAATCCGTCGCGGAAAACATGGCTTGGCTCACTTCCCGCTGCTGTACCAGATCGATCCCGGCGAATGGTAGTTGAGCCCTTCGCCCCACACCGCCTGCGTGCGGCCCTGGTCGTCAATCGCCATCTCAAAGTAATCGCCAAACGGGAAGCTATAGCCCTTCGTCCGGATATAGCGATACCCCGGGACATAGCTCGAAAGCCGCGATTCCGCTGACCAGGTTGCGCCGCCGTTGCTGGAACTCCGATAATACGTGTTCCATAGCGGAGCCCGCCGCGTATCCATCCACGCAATCCGCACGTCACCGGCTGCCCCAGCTACCAACGCCGGAAACGCGTGCTCCACGCCCTTGGGTGCGAGCGACACATCAGACGGCACCGACCACGTTTCTCCCGCTGTCGTCGATGAAGCAAAATAAATTCTTTGTGCTGCCTCGTACCGGCTACCCGAATTCCACAAGCCATACAATGTGCCCGCTTCGTCCGAGGCAATGGTAATCTGCGCACCCAAAAACCCCCACTCGCAGTGAAACGCCGCGCAATCCGGAGCCACGCTCGAAGTCGCCATCCGGGTGGTGGCCCAGCTCTTGCCGCCGTCGGAAGACTTGCTGATATACAGATTCACTCGTCTGGCCGCGCTGCTGTGGGTATAGCCTGCCCATGCGAGATAGGCGCCGCCCTCGCCATCCACCGTGGCGCCGCCGCCCAGAGCCCGTATCAAACTCAATTCCGGATCGACATCGCCGACCGCGAAAGTCACACCGCCATCGTGCGACGCCGCCACCCGCATCTTGCCATCGCGATTGAACCCCAGGTAAACATCCCGGCCTCGCACCGCCAGCACCGGTTTGTCGGCATCTTCTTCGTCGCGGTCCGCAATCACCACCGACCAGCTCTGCCCGAAGTCCACCGACTTGGCCACCAACGCGTCCATGTTCCGGTTCTGTAGCCAGGCCGCATACACCGTCCGGTGGTCCGCCGGATCCACCACGATCTGCGGATCAAACTGTCCGGTGAGGTGGGAAGTAATCTGCCGCGGCGGCAGCCAGCTGCCTCCGTTATTGTTGCTGACCAGCAGCGTCATGGAAGGCAACGGACAGTCCGGACAGATGGGCATTCGTCCGTACTGCGGATAAAGTACGTACACGTGGCCATAACCGTCAGCAGCAATCGCCGGTTCCCACTGGTCCCCGGTCTGGTAACCCAGTCGCGTCTGCGGGTTGAACCCTGTCCCGCCCACGGCCGCGCGCAGAAATGGCGCCAGCAGTAAGGCCAGACAAAACACCAAGGCATGCCGGGAAATCCCACGCGGTGGAAGGGTTAGGGTCACAGAACCTCAAACCGGCTCGGGAGGAGAAGCCGCTATCGGAGTCTATTGCGGAATCCGCCCCGCGTCAACCGCTTCTGACGGGGTTCTTCGCAGCCTCTGCGAACCCCCTGCGTGCTTTGCGGTTAAGAGCTTTTTGACCGCGGGAACTGACTAGGCCTTTGGGTATACTATCGGCGCTGCTTTGGTTTAGAGTCAGGAGGCCCGATCTGATCGGCCGTACACTCGCCCACTATCGCATCACCGCCGCCATCGGAGCCGGCGGCATGGGCGAAGTGTATCGTGCGACCGACACCAAGCTCGGACGCGACGTCGCCCTCAAAGTTCTGCCCGCCGATATGGCCCGCGATCCCGAGCGCCTGGGTCGCTTCCAGCGCGAGGCTCGTGCCATCGCCGCTCTCAATCACCCCCACATCGTCACCATCTTTTCCGTCGAGGAGATTGACGGCGTCCACTTCCTCACCATGGAATTGGTCGAAGGGCAGTCGCTTGATCGCCGCATTCCCGAGGGCGGGCTCCCGGTCGAGCAGATCGTAGAGATCGCCAGTGCACTGGCCGACGCGCTCGCGGCCGCGCACGAAAAAGGCATCGTGCATCGCGATCTGAAGCCCGCCAATGTGATGGTGACCGACGACGGTCGCGTCAAAGTGCTGGACTTCGGCCTGGCCAAGGACGTTCGCGCCGACAATCCCGGCAACGCTACCCTCACCTCGGCCGGCCACACCCAGGCGGGCATCGTTATGGGGACTCCGGCCTATATGTCGCCCGAACAGATTTCAGGCCGCGTGCTCGACCATCGCACCGACGTTTTCTCGCTCGGCATCATCTTGTATGAGATGGCGACCGGTCGCCGCCCGTTCGAAGGAACGTCTTCGGCGGAGCTGGCCTCTTCCATCCTGCGCGACACCCCTGCTGCCATCACCTCCACCCGCGCCGATTTGCCCCCCGACCTGGCCCGCATCATCCGTCGTTGCCTGGAAAAAGACCCGCGTCACCGCGTTCAGACCGCGCGCGATGTGACTAACGAATTCCGCGACTTGGAGCGACAGTCCTCACAGGCGGCAGCCGTCCCGGCCTCGCGTTCTGTGCCTGCCACACCTGTCTCGGGTGCGGCTCGTGCCGACGAAGGCTTCTGGGTCGCGGTGTTGCCGTTCAAATACAGTGGCGCCAACCCTGACCTCATTGCCTTGGCCGAGGGCTTGACCGAAGACATCGTCACCGGCCTTTCGCGCTTCTCCTATCTTCGCGTGATTGCCCGCGGCTCGACGGCCAAATACTCCAGCGAGTCCGGAGACGTCCGCGCCATCGGCAAGGAACTCGGGGCACGCTACATCATGGAGGGCAGCCTCCGCCAGGCCGGAACCAGGCTGCGCCTCGCCATGCAACTCGTCGATGCGACTTCTGGCGCCCACTTGTGGGCCGAAACCTACGATCGCGCCTTCAACCCCGAAGCCGTTTTCGAACTCCAGGACGAACTCGTTCCCCGTATCGTCTCCACCGTAGCCGAAACCCACGGCGTTCTCCCCTACAGCATGAGCCAGACGCTGCGCAACCGGAACCCGGACGAGTTGACTCCCTACGAAGCTCTGCTCCGCGGCTTTGCCTACTTTAAGCATGTCAACGTAGCCGACCACGCAGGCGCGAGGGCGGCGCTGGAAAAGGCCGTCCAGCAATCCCCCGGCAACGCCGATTGCCTGGCCATGTTGGCCATGCTGTACCGCGAAGAATACAACCACGGGTTCAACCTTCGCCCCGACCCGTTGGGACGCGCTCTGGCCGCGGCGAGGCGCGCGGTTGACGCCGCCCCCTCCAATCACTTGGCGCATCACGCCCTGGCGTCGGTCTTGTACTTCCGGCGCGAACCGCAAGCCTTTCGCAGCGCCGCGCAGCGTGCCATGGAACTCAATCCCATGGATGGTTTCACCCTCGCCTACATGGGTTTTCAGATTTCTTTTTCCGGCGACTGGGAGCGTGGCTGTGCGCTGATGGAGAAAGCCCGCAGCCTCAACCCCAATCATCCCGGATGGTACTGGTTCCCACCCTTCTTCGACGCCTACCGTAAGGGCGACTACCGCGCCGCGCTGGAGTTTGCTCTGAAGGTCAACATGCCCGGCTTCTGGCGCAACGAACTCGCCCTCGCCGCCACCTACGGACAACTCGGCGAGCTGGAACTCGCCCGCAGCGCGGCCCAGGAACTGCTGGCTGCGCGTCCGCAGTTCGCCGCGACCGCGCGTGAAGAGTGCAGAAAATGGTGGGACCCGGATCTGGTCGAGCAAATCATGGATGGTCTCCGCAAGGCGGGGCTGGATATCGAGCCAGAAGGAAGATCGGCGGCTGTCGCAACCAGGCCAGAGCTTGCCTCAACCCCCGACTCTGGCGCGGCCCGCGCCGCGGAAGGCTTCTGGGTCGCCGTTCTGCCCTTCAAATACAGCGGCAACAACGCCGATCTCACGGCATTGGCCGAGGGACTGACCGCGGACATCGTCACCGGCCTCTCACGCTTCTCCTACCTGCGGGTGATCGCCCGCGGCTCGACGGCGAAATATTCTAGCGAGTCGGGAGATGTCCGCGCCATCGGCAAGGAACTCGGCGCCCGTTTCGTGATGGAGGGCAACCTTCGCCAGGCGGGAACCAAGCTGCGCCTCGCGGTGCAGCTCGTTGATGCCGTCTCCGGCGCTCACCTCTGGGCCGAGAACTATGAACGCACGTTCGATCCCGAAACTGTCTTCGCGCTCCAGGACGAACTCGTCCCCCGCATCGTCTCCACCGTCGCCGACGCCCACGGAATCCTGCCCCATACCATGGCCGAAGCCATCGCGGGCAAGAGTCCTGAGCAATTAACGCCGTACGAGGCGGTGTTGCGCGGCTTCAGATACTCCGAGCGCATCTCTCCCGAGGAGCATGCTGCAGCGCGGACCGCCCTGGAACGCGCCGTCCAACTGGCCCCGAGCTATGCCTATGCCTGGGCCATGCTGTCGTTCACTATTACCGATGAGTACCAGATGGGATTCAACCCTAAACCCGATCCCTTGGAGCGCGCTCTCCAGGCTGCACGCCGGGCCGTCGAGCTCGACTCCTCCGGTCACCGCGGCTATCAAGCCCTGGCCCTGGTTTTGTTCTACCGCAGGGAGATCCAGGCCTTCCGAACTGCCGCCGAGAAGGCCCTCGCGCTCAACCCCATGGACGGATGCAACATCGCCCACCTCGGCAGCTTTATCGCCTACGCGGGCGAATGGGAGCGAGGATGTGCCCTGGTCGAGCATGCCTTGCAGCTCAATCCCAATCATCCCGGATGGTACTGGTTTCCGCTCTTCGCGAATGCGTACCGCATACGCGACTACCAAGGCGCACTGAGCTGCGCCCTCAAAATTAACCTGCCGGGCCTCTACTCTACGCACATGGCGCTCGCTATGGCCTACGGACAACTCGGCCTGCGTGACGAAGCCGCCAAAGCACTGCGGGAACTGCTCAAGCTCAGGCCAGACTTCGCCATGATCGCCCGCCCCGGGCTCGCCATGCGGTACGAGCCGGAACTCGCCGAGCACGTGATCGAAGGGCTGCGCAAGGCAGGGCTTGAAATTCCTGACGAAGGCCAACCTGTGACCGTTGCGGTCAAGCCTGAGCGCTCTTCCGCACCCGGCTCTGGCGCCCTCCGTGCCGACGAAGGCTTCTGGGTCGCGGTGCTGCCGTTCAAGTTCACAGGCAACAATGCCGATCTCACCGCTCTGGCTGAGGGGCTAACCGAGGATACCGTCACCGGCCTGTCGCGCTTTTCCTACCTCCGCGTGATCGCGCGCAGTTCCACTTCTCGCTATGCCAATGAGTCAGTGGACGTGCGCTCCGCCGGCAAGGAGCTTGGCGCGCGCTACGTGATGGAAGGCAGCCTGCGCCAGGCCGGAACCAAGCTTCGGCTCGCGGTGCAACTCGTCGATGCAAATGACGGCGCTCATCTCTGGGCCGAAAACTACGAACGCGACTTCAAGCCGGAAGCCGTTTTCCAATTGCAAGATGACCTGGTTCCGAGGATTGTTTCGACCGTCGCCGATATGAACGGCGTTCTCACCCGCAGCATGAGCGAAGCCGTGCGCAGCCGTTCCCCCGAGCAATTGAGCCCCTACGAAGCCGTGCTGCGCAGCTTCTGCTACTCGCAGCGGGCCACTCCCGAAGAACTTTCAGCAGCCCGGTCTGCCCTGGAATTGGCAGTGCAGAAAGCGGCCGCCTACGGCGACGCCTGGGCATCGCTCGCCATCCTGTGCGTCCAGGACTACGGCCAGGGATTCAACCTGCAACCCGATTCCCTCGCCAGCGGATTAGCCGCCGCGCGCCGCGCCGTTGAAGTGGCGCCATCCAACTACATGGCCTATTGCAGTCTGGCCCAGGCGCTCTTCTTCCATAAGGAATTCCAGAGTTTCCGCAACGCGGCCGACCGCGCCTACGCACTCAATCCCAACGACGGCTGCTCCATCGCTCTTCTCGGCGAGTTGAACATCTATACCGGCGACTCGGAACGCGGCCTCGCGCTGGTAGACCGCGCCAAGCAACTCAATCCTGATCATCCCGGATGGTACTGGTACGCCGACTTCTACAACGCCTACCGCCAGGGCGACTACCGCGGCGCACTTCGTTTCGCGCTGAAAGTCAATCTGCCGGGTCACTGGTTTCAACACGCAACCGTAGCCGCGGCCTCCGGCCAGCTCGGCGAAACTGATGCCGCCAGCAAAGCTCTGCGCGACCTGCTCAAGCTCCGCCCCGACTTCGCCTCCACCGTCCGCAAAGATATGGACAAGTGGTGGAAGCCCGATTACGTCGAGCACCTGATCGACGGCCTGCGCAAAGCCGGCCTGGAGATCGCGCCTGAGAAAGCAGCCGCAACCCTCGCGCATGCGCCCACCGAGTCTCCGACGCCCACGGCGCCTGCGCCCCAAGCTGCGTCCAAGCCGGATATCTCCGGAACCAAGCGCCGTAACATTTCTTTAGCCATCGTTACTCTGCTGGTGATCATCGCCGCTGGGGCCGGTATTTATCTGAAAGGCTCCAAGACATCTGCCATCGATTCCATCGCCGTTCTACCGCTTGAGAATCGCAGCAACGATCCTGATGCCGACTACATTTCCGATGGCATTACCGAAAGCATCAACGACAGCCTGGCGCGTTTGCCCAGTCTGAGCGTGACTCCCCACAGTGTGGCTGCTCACTACAAAGGCAAGGCGACGGATGTCCGTAAGATCGGCGATGAACTTCGCGTCCAGGCCGTGCTCGCGGGCAGCGTCGCCCAGCGCGGCGACGACCTCACCGTTGACGTCGAACTCGACGACGTTCGTAACGGAAAACAACTGTGGGGCAATCAGTACCACCGCAAGCTGGCCGATCTGCTGGCGGTGCAGAACGACATCGCGAGGGAGGTCTCTCAGCGCCTGCGCTCACAACTTTCGGCAGAGGATCAGCAGAAGCTGACCAAAGGATCGACTGAGAATCCCGAAGCCTATCGACTTTACCTCAAGGGCAAGTACTACACCAACAAACTCACCAAAGAAGGGTTCGACACCGGCATCGACTACTTCAATCAGGCTATTGCTGTCGATCCGAACTATGCACTGGCCTACAGCGGTTTGGCTTTCAACTACGTGAACCAGGACGATTGGTATTTACCTCCCAGCGAAGCCGGGCCCAAAACCAAGGAAGCGGCCAAGCGGGCCCTGGCGATCGACGAGTCCGATGCCGGCGCTCACCTTTCCATGGCAATCGTCACCCAGTGGTATGACTGGGATTGGGCTTCCGCGGAAAGCGAGTTCAAACGCGCCATTGAACTCAGTCCCAACAGCTCGGACGCTCACTTGTACTACGGTTGGTTCCTGGTGCAGATGGGGCGAGCCGATGAGGCCGTTGTGGAGGCCAAACGGGCACAACAGGCCGATCCGGTCTCTGTCCTTCCGGCCTTCAGCGTGGGAGCGGTTTTCTTATTTGCCCGACAGTTGAACCCGGCGATTGAGCAACTGGATCGCGCTCTCGAGATTGACCCGAGTTTTTGGTTTGCTCATTGTTTCCTGGGCCGGGCTTATGAAGCAAAGGGAAAACTGCCGGAAGCGATTGCCGAGTTTCAGCGCGCGCTCGCAGTGGAAAAGGACAACACCGAGATCTGGTCAGGCCTTGGTCATGCCTACGCCGTGTCGGGAAAGAAAGCAGAAGCGCAGAAGGTTCTGGATCATTTGAAAGAATTGTCGGCGCATGGCTGGGTCGCACCCTACAACGTCGCAGTGATTTATGCGGGACTGGGAGAAAAAGATCAGGCATTCGCTCTCCTTGAGCAGGCATACAAAGACCGTTCCTACTATCTGCCTACATATCTGACAACGGACTCGCGTCTCGACAGCCTTCGCTCCGACCCCCGCTTTGTTGACCTCCGCCGCCGCGTCGGACTGCCACAATAACCCTCTCCAAGTCGCCGATTGGCCGCGCCCACCCTCACTTGACCCTCCAAACTATCCCGGGATTCGCCCCACCATCGTTCCTCCCTCTCATGGCCCACTCGTGCCACTCCATCGATCTCTTGTGCCATTGCGCCTGATCTCAAAGCGCATCATCTTGGTAGCGCACAAAAAAGACTAGGTGGAAGATGCTGCAAGCAACGCCAACACGGGGAACCACAACCTGGGTTGATGCAGTCTTTGGGGACCAGCAATGCCGCAGGTTGGTAATTGCAATGGTCCTTCTGCTTGCAGCCATTACGGCAGTTCTGGTGAGAGACCGCGATTCTCTGTTCGCTAATAACAATGACAATGACAGCGGCGAGACGGCAGCCGCAGATAGCGGCCAGCCGGTTTCCGCGCCGAGCCCAGCGCTACAAGCACTCACGGCTCCTGCCGCCGAAGCGAAACCGCCCGTTGCCGCCCTGCAATCGATCCCGGCAACATCCGGTCATGCACCTTCTACGCGCGTTCATCGCGCGGCTCACCTCGTCGGCAGCTCCGCGAAGCCTGCGACGCCGCACCACTTGAGTTCTGCCTCCGCGAAGCCTTCCGCCACCTGGGGCCCGGCAACGGCCGCAGCGGAGCACGCGCCCACTTCTGGTCAAGCTCAGGCACACCCGCCCTATCCTTTGCTAACCCAGGCCACGTCCATACAGGGTTCGGTGCTGCTGCAAGCGCTCATCGCCGCTGACGGCGCGGTCGAGGAGCTGCGAGTGATCAGTGGCCCCACCATCCTGGTTTCAGCCGCCCGGCAAGCCGTGCAGCAGTGGCGTTTCAAGCCCTACCTGCTGAACGGAAAGCCGGTCGAGACCTTCGCCAGGGTCACCGTGAACTTTGCCATTGATGTCTCGAACACCGAGGCTCGGGTTCACGTCAACTCCGTGACCAGCGCCGGAGCCCTTTAGAATTCCAGCAACTGAAAGCCCCATGCGAGTCTCCGCCGCACGCGCCAAAGAATCCTGACCGGAACTCCAAACGGATACGTCCTCGGTCCTCAGCGTTTTAGACCACACTCGTCCCGTGCGAAGAATGTGTCAGTCGGCGAAGTGACCGCGAACGCGGTCTTTAAAGAACCGGCAGCCTGCGCCGAATCCGTGCGCCAGGAGTGCGGAAAGGATGAACGGGAAAAAGGCAACGGCCAGTCCAATCACACAGATCGTACATTTGAACGAAAAAGCGACGCACACCGCGATCCATGCCGCTACGCAGGGTGAAGCCGCATCATTTGAGGACCAGGCGTTATCAGAGTAGGCCAAAATAGCGAACGGCAATGCCGAAATAAAGCAAATCCTGGAAAGTTGCTCGGGCCCGGTGTGGAGCACGCCCAGGTGCATCCCAAGATAAACCGCGTAGGTGACGACCAAAAAGCAAAACAGACCAAGACATTGCAGCCCCTTACGTTCGCTTCCCTCCCACGCTTCGCACATAGACTCCCGCATATTGAAAGTATTGTCGCTGCAATGCGCGGCCCGCGCCAAGATGCCGAAAAGGACCGCGCAAATGTTACTGAAGTCATCCGCGGCGATTATGTATGGTTCATCGGCTCTTCGGGACCCGAAGAAGTTCGTCGGCAAAATCGTGGTGCAGTGAAGCCGGCTCTTATGCCTAGCCGGGTGCATCAAGGCTCACAGCTTACGGCGTGAACTCAAACACAATCCCCGCTTCGCTGTTTCCCCCGGATGCCGTAGTCGAAAACAGGTTCCCCGAAGGATCCGGATTCAGCCCGTAATAAGGATATCCACCATCAGGCTTTTCTTTGAAGCGGTGCAATATGGTCTCCTTCACTCCACTCTTCGCCGGACTCAGCTCGAACACCGTCCCGCAGTCGCAATCCGGAAATCCGCCCATCGAAGTCGTGCCATACAAATTCCCGGATCCGTCAAACACCAGGGTGCTGGTCGGATAGCCGCCGTCCGTCCCCTCTTTAAAGCTGTATAGCACGCTCTCCTTCTTTGAGGTCCCATCCAGCTTGAACACAGTTCCAACCCCATCCGTCCCGCCGTAGTAGGTGGTTCCGTACAGGTTGTTCTTTCCGTCCGTGATCAGGCCACCATAAGGGAAACCAGCATCGGGCAGGCCCTTGAAGGCGTATAGCGTGGTGAAGCTCCATTTGCCACCGCCGGCCGGAGACGCGCGGAACACCGTGCCGGTGCCATGCTCTCCACCCACCTCCGCCACGCCATAGAGGTTGCCGCTCCCGTCGAGCAGCAGCAAGCCCAGCGATCCCACTCCTCCGTCCTTGCCGCCCGTGAACGCATGGATCACCGTCTGCGTCCAGGTGCTGCCTTGGAGTGAAAGCTGGTATACCACTCCCTCGCTAAACTGGCCGCCATCGGGCGTCGTTCCGTAGAGATTCCCAGTCTTGTCAAACACCACGCCGCCGCCGGGACCCGATCCGTCGTTGCCGCCGGTAAAGTTATAGAGCACGCTCTCCGTCCAGTTGCCGCCGCTATTGGTCAGCTCGAAAACCACCCCGCAACCGTCCCCGGAACACACTCCACCGCTGCCTCCCGATACCGTCGTCCCGTAAAGATTGCCATTCCCATCGAAGGTCACGCCGCCATAAGGATTCTTCCCGTCCGCGCCACCCGAAAAGCTATACAGAACAACCTCCTGAAAATTGCCTCCAGCAAGCCGTTGCAGTTCAAAAACCGTGCCAAATCCGAAAGAACCGCCGCTGACCGTCGTCCCATATCCATTGCCGGTGGAATCAAAAGTCAGCTGCGTTGCCGGATTCGATCCATCATCCCCGCCGCTGAAGCTATACACCAACTTTCCATTGCTGGCCGCCCGTGCCCCACTGACCAGCAAGGCCGCCGCTGCAACCAGCACAAGGGCCTTTCCCGCCAACCGTCCCAAGCTTCTCATTGTCCATTCCCCGCCCAAGAAGTTGCTTCCGTCGCCAGACACTCAGCGGCCTGCCACTATAGCACCCAATCGCGCTCCCAACGCCAGTTTTGACCCACCTTTTACAAATGACTCCCCCCCCGTGCTTTCTCTTGTCTCTGTGTCTCCGTGTCTCTGTGGTGGGTTTTGATTGACCTGCGGAATCTGCGTAAATCTGCGTAAATCTGCGGCGTGGCTTTGCTTTCCCGCATCCAATACAATCAACCTTTAATATCGGAGCCTTGATCCATGTCCAAAGCCATTTTTGCCGCAGGTTGTTTCTGGGGAGTTGAAGCCACTTTCCGTCAGTTGCCCGGCGTCATCTCCACTCGCGTCGGCTACACCGGCGGCCAGACCAGCAACCCCACCTATAAAGATGTCTGTACCGACCGCACCGGCCACGCCGAGGCTGTCGAAGTCACCTACGATCCCGCCAAACTTTCCTACGAAAAGTTACTCGACGTCTTCTGGGAGAATCACGACCCCACTCAGGTCAACCGCCAGGGGCCCGACTTCGGCACCCAGTATCGTTCCGCAATCTTCTTCACCACTCCGGAGCAGGAAACCGCCGCTTGCGCCTCCAAAGCCGCGCTCGAAAAATCTCATGGCTTCTCGAAGCCCATTGCGACTCAGATTGTTCCCGCCGTGACTTTCCACGAAGCCGAGGACTACCACCAGCAGTATCTCGAGAAAAAAGGCCTGGCCAGTTGCCACATCAAGACGTAAGCCGGTTTTCTTCGCGCACTCCGCGGCTGTTCTTTGCGACCTTTGCGTTTTAAGATTTTGTTCTTAGAGCGCTTCACGCCGCCGTCAACAAAATCGGCTCGCCCTTGGTAATTACCAAAGTATGCTCATAGTGTGCCGAAGGCTTCCCATCCGCCGTCCGCACCGTCCACCCATCTTTCGCCAGCACCGCCCGCCCTGATCCTGCCGCAATAATCGGTTCCACCGTGATCACCAACCCTTCGGTCAGGATCGAATTAGCCTCTGGATCCGCATAATTCGGCACTCGCGGCTCCTCATGAATCGTCCGTCCAATCCCGTGCCCTCCCAGATCGCGAATCACCGAGAACCCGCTACGCCGCACCTCCCGCTCCACCACCCGCCCAATCTCCGATACCCGAAATCCCGCCCGCGCCACTAGCATCGCCTTTTCGAACGCGCACTCCGCACAGCGAATTAAACGCCGGCGCTCTTCAGAAACTTCGCCTACCGCCACCGTCTCCGCCGCGTCCGCCATGAATCCATCCTTCTCGATGGTCACATCTAACTTCACCAGATCACCCTCCTGCACGACTCGTTCTCCCGGAATGCCATGCACCGCTTCCTCATTCAAGCTGATGCAGTTCGTCCCCGGAAACTTATAAACCATCATGGGTGCTGACTTCGCCCCATGCTGCCGCATGACCTCAGCCCCAACCTCGTCCAACTCAGCCGTAGTCACGCCCGGGCGCACCGCTTGCTTCATCGCCTCAATCATTTTTCGCACGATGGCGCCCGCCGCACGCATGCCTTCCAACTCTTTAGGGTCAGTAATCGACATCCGTTCTCCTAAGAATCCTTCTACTTAGCCGATCTCATGCCACTCGCGGTTCCTCATGAATCGTCCGTCCAATGCCGTGCCCTCCCAAATCGCGAATCACCGAGAACCCGCTGCGCCGCACCCCCCGCTCCACTACCCGCCCAATCTCCGATACTCGAAACCCCGCCCGCGCCACCAGCACCGCCTTCTCGAACGCGCATTGCAACGTCTAGACGCCATCGAACGCGGTTCGCAAGAACGACGCAATCTGCCAGCCGTCCATGAATTTGAACGGCGTCTCGCCGGTAGTGTAGTGACCGCAGGGTAGCGCCACGACCTTGTGGTCCAATCCACGCCTTTGGAACTCGTGGACGGCGTCACGGGAGAACTCGGGAAGAAACGTCAGATCGTAGCTGGCATAAATAATGAGCGATTTCTTCGGCCAGCGCGCGAACTGATCGAAATAGGACATGGGGCTGACCGCGCTCCAGAGCTGGCGCAGGCGGTCGAGATCGATATGCGACTCGATGCCTTCGCGAATGTGGCGCGTGGATTGGCCGTGCCAGACGACGTCCGCCACGTAGGTTGAAGCATGATTGAACGCGGCCACGCGAATGCGGGGATCGTGCGCGGCGGCGAGAAAGGCATAGCAAGAGCCGAGGCTGGTGCCCACAATGCCGAGACGGCTGTAGCCTTGCGATTCGAGCCAATCGAAACAGCAGCGGGCATCGATGACGCCCTGGCGGCAGGCATCGAGCGTGCGGCCAATGTTGGCGGAGACGGCATAATCGGCGCGCGTGGTTTCGGCGGGCATGCGAATGTCGTGATACGGCATGGTCAGCCGCAGCACCGAAATGCCAATCAGATTGAGCGCCTGGCACAAGCTGGTGTACGCGATGGCATCCGCATTCCAGTGCGGCATGAGAACGACCGCGCGTTTTCCGCGAGTCGGAAACCAGCGCGCATTGACCAGATTATTTTCCGGAAATGGTGAGCGTACCGGCGAAGTGAAGCGCAGGAAATCGGCGTGGGTGCCGCGGACTTTTTCTTCCAGCTTGAGATCAGGAACCTCACGGGTACTGAAAACCTGAACTTCGCGCCGCTCCAGGCGAAAGTCAGCCGGCTTCTGGTAAGCATAGAAGTCGTCGCTCGAAGCCACGATCCGGCGATTGAAGTCGCGAAGAAACCGCTCGCCATCTTCGGGCATGTGGCCGGGAGCAAAGCCGTTGCGGCAAGGCCAGTCGCGCGCCCACTCCACACCCCACTCCAGTGGACGAACCACCCGGTTGTTGTCCACCGAGGTAAGCCGGTGCTCCCAGTCGTACATCCATTGGGCGTAGCGCGAAGGCATATGTTTTTAAGCATAGCAAACGGTTAAGCGGACAAGCGCCCTCAAGGCAGCGAAGCGCAACCGCGTGCATTGGATGGTGGTATCGGGGAGTCGACACCGGTCCTGTCGAGTGGAAGCGACCAGCTGGAATGTCCGCCGGATATGGTCCGGAAAGTTACGATCCAATCCACCATCGCCGGAGAGCGATCACGGACCAAACCGCTTCCACGAGGCCGAATGGCCAGGCCCCTTGCAGAAAGCCGTAAATTGATCCGAGCACGCAGGCCGCGGCGAAACCCAGGACAAACCAACGGCTGCGCTTCTCGAACGCGTAACACACCACCATGGCGGTGACCGCCAAGAGGCCAAATGCGGTGAGAAGGCTCACGGGACTTTGACCGACTCTCTCTTCTTCGGCGTTCCAAAGCTCATGGCGGCGGTACGTTCCAGCTTGTCCCAGGCGAAGCGCTGGCCTTCAATGGCGCGCTTGAGGGTCTTGAGCAGAACGATCGAGAACAGTTGCCGGTACGCGAACCTTTGCAGCCACACCTGGCTGAGCAGCCAGGCATCCTCTTTAGCTTCCGGCTGGCGGCGCTCCAAAGCGAAGGCGAGAGCGGAGGTCAGAAAGTCAATGACCAGAAACACGGCAAAAAACATGACCAGCCGCTGGAAGCTGGCAGGATCGGTGGAATCGGGATGGAAGTGTTTCTGGACAAAGTACCAGACGGCGCCCACCGCGAACATGAGATCAATAAAAGGCGAGACCAGGGGCAACAGGATCTGAAAGATCACGATGTTGGGCAGCGCCACCCATCCCAGTACACCCTTGCGGGCGAAAACCGCGTGATGCTTCCAGACGGACTGAAGAATGCCGAATGACCAGCGAAAACGTTGGCGCATGAGACTTCTAGCGTTGATCGGCGCCTCGGTGTAGGCGAGCGCCAAGTCCTCATACTCCACCCGATAACCACGCCGCAGCAGGTTCATAGTGAGATCGGCGTCTTCCGCCACGGTGTCGGTGTGGTAGCCGCCGGCTTCGCGCACGGCAGAAGTTCGCCAGGCCCCGATGGCCCCGGGTACCACGCTCACCGCGCCCATCACATTCAACGCCCTGCGCTCGAAGTTCTGGCTGGTGATGTATTCCAGTGCCTGCCAGCGGGTCCAGAGGTTCACCCGGTTTCCAACCTTGGCGTTGCCCGCGACGGCAGCGACCTTGGGGTTGGAAAAGTGAGGTACGAGACGGGAGATGGCGTTGGGAGCGATGACGGTATCGGCGTCGATGCCGACAAATATCTCTTCATCGCGTAAGTGCTCCAGTCCGAAGTTGAGGGCGTCGGCCTTGCCGGAATTTGGTTTGGTAAGAATGAGGACGCGGCCGGAAGAGGCCTCGCGTTGGAACGCGGCGCGGGCGATTTCCAGGGTGCGATCGCGAGAGCCATCGTCGATGACGATCACGCGCAGCTGGGGATAATCCGAGGCCAACGCAGCCCGCACGGTTCGCTCGATGACTTTTTCCTCGTTGTAGGCGGGGATGAGCACTGCCACGGTGGGCGTGCCGAACTCCGCGACGGCACGGCGCGAGGTGCGCAGGCGGTCGAAAATAGCAAATGCGCCGATAAACAGCAGGCGCCCGGTCATCAACAAATCGCCCAGGAAGAAGATCCAAAGAATGCCGTTGCTGCCGAAATCCCACAAGCCAAAGGCAATGCGGTCCAGGCGTGCGGCCCAGCGTGCATTGGCCGGAACCGGTGGCATGACGTCAGCCTTGGTCTTCCCTAAAAGCGTGTAGAGGGGAACAATTTCCAATCCTTTGGCGCGGATGGCTGCGATGATTCCCGGCAGAGCGGCGACCGTCTGACTGCGATCTCCTCCGCCGTCATGCAACAGGATGATGCTTCCGCAGAAGCGATCGGTGGGAGCACAAGGGGGCAAATGGGTAGTCACGCGCTCTACGATGTCGGCGGCACTGGGGCGGAGCCAGTCGTTGGGATCAATCTTGTCGCCCACGATGATGTAGCCCATGTCCTGTGCGATTTTCAATGGCCGCACCTGATCGGTGGTGTCAGGCTCCTGATCGATGGAATAGGGCGGACGAAAGAGGATGGTGTGCATCCCCAGACGGCTGGCAAACAACTGCTCCGTGAGATTGATTTCCAGTTCGTTGAAGCGGCGCGAAATGTTGCTGATATCGGGATGAGTAAAGGTGTGATTGCCGATCTCGTGTCCTTCACGATAAATGCGGGAAGTGATAGCGCCGAAGCGGTCGGCTTGCAGGCCGATCAGGAAGAACACGCCAGGCGCGTTCTCGCGCTTGAGGATGTCGAGAATCTTTGGCGTCCAATCCGGGTCGGGGCCGTCGTCGAAGGTAATTGCGATCTGGCGCGGGTTATAGCCGTAGCGCGCCACGCGGTAAGGCTCGGGCAAGGGGTCGAAATTCTCGTCGGTGATGAGTCCCGACGAGGGGTCAACGGTGAGTGAACGTTTCCCGTCGGAGGGTTCGGCTTCAATGCGGAAAATCTCGCCGATGCCTTCCATATCCACGTCATCGCCGGGAGGGACGTCTTTCAACTTCTCCACCGAATCTGCTTCACCCGGTACGTCCCAAATTTTCCAGAGCGAGCGGTCTTCGGAGCCGAGGCGCCAGAGCGCGAAAGTCTGGATTCCGAGCGCTTGGGCCGCCCGCATTTCGTTGAGTGAGGTTACCGCATCGAGAAACCAGACATCATGGCGGACGTTGTGTTCGTCGATGTACCCGACGTGCGGATTCAAACTGTCGCTATCGAAATCCACGTCCTCCTCAGAATCCCGCGCGGTCAGCCAGGCGTCCTGCACCGAGGAATTGGTGTCTTTCATTCCGTCCGGCAGCTTGCCGTGGCGGTCGCGCTGGGGCCAGTCGTAGCCGTAGTTGCCAATGGCACAGATGAACTTGTTGGGAGGGATGGCTCGTCTGGCGACCTGCAGGTTTTTGGCGAACCAGTCTTGAGAAGCGACAGGCCCTGGTTCACCGCCGGGGTAGTGTTCGTCGTAGTCCATCACGACGACGCCGTCGGCGGCTGCGGCGATCGCCGGGTAGTTGAAGTCCTGGTTGTGCGGCTGCACGCTGACGTAGAGTTTCAAGCCTTTGGCGTGGAGCGCGCCGGAAAGCTCGCTGAGCAGAGCGTCGTAGCCGGGCTGGCCTTTCTTGGGAAATTCCTCGAAGTCCACCATCAGACCGTGGTATTTGTCGGTGGCCAGAAACGCGAGGATTTGTTGCCGAAAGTGAGCGCGAGCGCCGGGGTCGTTGAGGAAAGCGCTGATATCAACCCAATTGGTCCCGTCGGAATTGTTCACCATGGGGAACACTTCCATGTCCGTGTCTTCGGTCTTGAGAAAAGGCATCACTCGGATGTCCACGGGATGGACTGTGGAACCCTCGACGACCTGGAAAAACTTGCCGTTGTCCTCGTCGATGGCTTGCACCCGGCCATCGGGAGTCAGCACGTGCAGCCATTCAGGGTAGAGCAGGTCGATCTGGTGTGCGTATTCACGCAAAGAAGAAAAGCTGGCAGCATCCCAAGCAACGTAAAAAGCGGCACGGACGCCTTCCTCGGAGTCGAGTTTGAAGGGTGTGTTTTTGTTCTTATGGTGCCCGCGCTTGGTGGCGGCCAGCTTACGCCGCTCGCGGGCCTTCTTGTTCTCCGCCTCGCGCAGTGCGTGATACGGCTTGGCTTCCGCCTTCCACAACAGCTTCGGCAAGGGTTCGCCGTGCAAGGCGTTGTAGATAAAGAAAATCACCAGCAGCATGAAAAAGACAGCCAAGGCGTCAAAGACGCGCCGCAAGCGTTTCCAGCGCGCTTTCCTGGGATCGTAGAAGACCGGTTGGGGCATGAGTTAGGGTTGAGTTCCATCCTAAGCCGCATGGAAAGCGGGGTCAAACCGAAGCCGGCTCTGGTGCGAGAGTCGGCGAGGGGAAGAGAAGGTTGGTAGCTGCGGGTTAGGTGAGAGGAGCAGTTTGGTCTGACGGAAGAGACCTGCGTGGACTCTATTATTGTGTTTGTGGTTCTGGGGAAATGCGCCGGCAGAGATCAAGCCCCCACCGGCAATTTCTTGGGGTTTTGGTCCGAAAAGGGCTGTGCCCTGCTCATCAACATCTTCCATACAGCCTTGTAAATCTGTTCGACCGCAGGCCGGCGGTAGTCCCATCGCGGGTCGGCGGCGGGAGGGAGAACGGTCATGGTCGCGTTGGCTTCGAACAGCAGGATTTCTCCTTTATCGGTTAATCCAAAATCGATTCCGCCATAATCAAGACCGAGCGCTTTCTGAATCTCAGTGAGCGCGGCCATAGCGCGGCGCCCGAGCACGCCGGGCATGTCCTCCAGGAACTCGGCATCTTCGGCCCGGTGTTCGGGATAGTCCGCCATTTCAGCGCTGAAATAGTGGATCTTCCAGTGGCTGGAGATGGCAGCATGTAGGGGATAGAGCTGCCCGTCGATCATCATGACCCTATACTTGCGCGTCTTTCCATCAGGCGCGCGGGCATCGAGATATTGGATTACGTTCAGATCGCGGCCCGGGAGCTTTTCCAGGGTGGCGGGGAGATCAGCGAAGGTTTCCACTTGCAGAAAGTGCTCACCCCCGTGAAAACCTGGGGTCCGCAACAAAAGAGGAAACTCAAAGCCGTGCCGGATCAATGTGGTTCTGGCGTCCGGTGCAGCCAGCAACTCCCGCGGGAAGGCGATGGTTTTCGGGGTGATGACTCCGGGCATGCCGGAAAGGCGCCGGGCGATGTCGCAACGGCCCGTGGCCAGCACGGCTGCGGGCGGATTGATGACTGGAGCTGTGGTATGGGCAAGGAGTGACTGCGCGCCCGCCAGCGCCACGGCAGCCAAGTCCGCATCGCCGATGGAGTTGACCACCAGTTGATGCGGGGGCAGGGTTATTTTGGGGTCGTAGAAGTCGGTGACGACGAGGTATTTCTGGAAAACGCGGTCGCTCAGGAAATGGGTGATTCGGGAAATGCAGCGGGAGGTCGAAATGAGCTCCAATACCGTGATCGGCGGCCGTTCGCCGCGATACGCCACCGGGATCACGCAACGATTCTGAAACGCAGCCCGTCGATGCCAGGAAGCCCGCTCGGGGTTCCCCAGGGCGGTAAACACAAGCAACAAGCCGGCATGCGCTTGCCGGCAGTTCGGATCAATTCGCAGGGCGTGCTCGCAGTGCTCACGAGCGGGTTGCAGTTCCGCGTCCTCGATGAGGAGGCTGGCAAGATTCACGCGGCTCATGGGATCGCCGGGAAACCTGGCAACTGCTTCGGAGAAGAGTCTTCGTGCCTCCGCCTTTTGTCCGGCGGCGGATAGAAGATTTCCGAGCTGGTTCAGTGCCCCTACATGAGATGGATTCATCGCGAGTAACGCTGCATAGGTGCTTCTGGCTTCCAGGCTGCGGCCCATCTTTTCCAGGATATTGCCCCGCAGAAAGCGCAGGGCGGGCGAGGCAGATTGCGATGCCAACTGTTTCTCTACGGTCTGCAATTGTGATTTCAAAACCCTGTGCGCATGCAATTGGGCCGGCAGCGCAACCCCGACGCGGTTCTGAAGCGCGCGGCCGCGAACCAGCGTACTGTCCACCAAAGCATCGACTTCGACGCGACTGGTACGGTGGTTGACAATGGCTGCCCGGATCGCGAGCTGGCCCGCGATCATGGTGGTGGAGGGGGCGACGATGCCGGACTCCTGGAGTTCGACGACAATCTGTTGGTTGACGTGGTCAGATTCGGGAGCGCGATAGCGGAAACAGACAATATTGAGTTCCACCGGAGCCATGAGTTCGAGCTCTGGTGTCTGGGTGACACGGTTTTCCAAATAGCGGGCCAGTTCGCAGGTGCGGGAGATCGCCCGTCCGAGCGCGTCCATCCCGTACACCTTCAGCGTGAACCAGGTCTTCAGGGCTCGAAAGCCGCGGGAAAGATCCGGTCCGAAGTCGCAAGGCCAAGGGGTGCCGGCAGCCAGTCCCCGCTGCATCCGCTGGAGGTAGGCTGCGGGAGAAGCGAAAGCGTTTCTGTGCAACCCACCGTCTCGCACCAGAATGTAGCCAGCATCGTAGGGTACTTGTCCCCATTTGTGAAAGTCGAAGGCCAGCGAATCGGCGCGTTCGATGCCATGGAGTTGCGGGGCAAGATCAGGAGCCAGCATGGCCAGAGCGCCATAAGCTCCGTCGACATGAAACCAGACGCTCTGGCGCCGGCAGACATCGGCCATGCCCGCCAGATCGTCGATGGCTCCGGTATCCACGGTTCCCGCCGTGCCGATCACCATAAACGGTGTAAAGCCGGCATGGCGATCGCTTTGGATTGCCTGCTCGAGGGCCCCGAGCTCGATGCGGTGACGACTGTCGGTTGGGATTCGCCGTAGGGCATCGCTGCCGATGCCGGAAATATCCATTGCCTTGCCGATGCAGCCATGAACCGCAGTCGAGGCGTATGCGGTCAGCCGCCTGCTGCCGGTGGGGATACCGCTGCGGCGCACCTCAAAGCCGAGTGCCACATCCCGAGCGATGACCACGGCGATCAGGTTCGCCATGGAGGTTCCGGTGACAAACAATCCGGTTGCGCTTTCTGGAAAACCGAAGATCCCGCGCATCCATTGGGCGAGTTGACGCTCGACCTCGATCGGAGCCTGATCGCGGCCTCCGAGATTGGCATTGAGTCCCGCGGCCAGCATCTCCGCCAGCATGCCGACGGGTGTGCCGCCGCCATGGACCCAGCCCATGAATCCGGGGTGAACATTGCCCGCGGCGAACGGCAGGACGTCCCGCAGGAACTCCGCATGGACGGCGGCGAGATCAGCCGGCAGCCGGGGAGCCGCGTCGTGAAACCGCGCCCGTACCTCCTCCGGGATGGGCTGCCACACCGGACGTTGCCGAATGTTTTCGGTGTAGTCGAGCATATCGTCCACCATGCGGTGGGCCTGCTTGCGGAAACTTTTCCAATCTACCGGGTCAAGCGTTTGGTGCTCTTCCGCCCCAAAGTGAGCGCCCACATTTGGTATCGGGTATTCGATTGTCTGAGACATCTTTAATCTCCGGATGGGGACCAGTGAGGTGATGCCCTCCTTTCAGCAATCGGATGGCCGGGCAAATTGAAACGTCTTCACCGGAAAATGAGTGGATTTTCAGCCAGCCGGGCGTGTCATCTGGTTAACGGCTAAGCGCCGGAACTGAGAACTGCTATATTGCCTCTGTGCGCGAACTGGTGCGCCAACACTTCCGCTTTTTTGTCGCCGTGGCGCTCACCGCCGTTGCCCTGCGTCTGTTTTTTGTTTTCCGCTTTCCCGCGGTCGTATCCGATTCGCTGGTTTACGGGGACATCGCCAAGAACTGGCTGCGGCACGGCATTTTCGGGATCAGCGGAATTGGTGATGTGACCCCTAGCTACATTCGGCTTCCTGGGTATCCCGCGTTTCTGGCTGTAGTCTTCACGATTTTCGGCATGGAACATTACCGCGCTGCGCTGATGGTGCAGGTATTCGTGGATCTCGGGACCTGCTTTCTGATTGCCGACATCGCACGCCGATGCGTGTCTCCCCGGGCGGCGAGAGCCGCCTTTCTGCTGGCGGGGCTCTGCCCCTTTCTTGCCGACTACACCGCCGCAGCGCTGACGGAGACGTGGGAAATCTTCTTCACCGTGCTGGCACTGGATCTAGCGTTGGTCGGACTGGCTAGCATGCAACCGACGCGATTGTGGGTGGGATGCGGGCTGGCAATTGGCGCCGCGATTCTGCTGCGTCCCGATGGTGGACTGCTACTGCTGGCGATGGGGTTTTATCTGTTGACCCGATTGGTCGCGCGGTCGAGGCGGTCTGTGGAACGATCCTCTTGGCTGATCATCAAGGCAGGTTTGCTGGTTGCGCTGGCCGCGCTTGCGCCTCTCCTCCCGTGGACTCTGCGCAATCTGCGAACTTTCCATGAGTTTCAGCCACTGGCTCCGCGCTACGCGAATCAGAACGAGGATTTTGTGCCCCGAGGATTCAACGGTTGGGTAAAGACGTGGATGGCCGATTACGCATCGGTGGAAGATATCTATTGGGCGGCTCCAGGAAGTCCCATCGATGTCAACAATCTCCCGGCCCGCGCTTTCGATTCTGAGGATCAGCGGGATCAAACCGAACAATTACTGGCGGACTACAACCAGGAGTTGCAGGTCACGCCCGAGCTTGATGCGCGCTTCTCCGAACTGGCGGCGCAGCGCATTCAGCATTCCCGCTGGCGTTACTACGTCTGGTTGCCGGCGTTGCGTGTCGCCGATATGTGGCTGCGTCCGCGGACCGAGATGCTGCCGTGCAACACGCGCTGGTGGGAGTTCGACGAGCCGAGGAAGTGGTTGGTCTTGAGCATGGTGGTGGGAATTCTCAATCTTCTCTATGTCGGCGCCGGGTTGCTCGGTCTGGCCCGCGGCGGCTTCGGACGCTCACTGGGATTGCTGCTCACGTTTGTTGTTCTGCGATCGGTCTTCCTGGCTACCATGGAAAATCCCGAGCCCCGCTACACCATGGAATGTTATCCCGTGGTGATCGTACTGGCGGCGGCCCTGTTCCAGAAGACGATTGATGCAGCCGCCATTGACTCGGGGTCATGACTCTTAAAAATTAGTACTCTCCGCTTCCGGATTGTGTATACAATGCCAATCCAACCGAGTAACCCTTACAGCGAGAAACGCTTCGTTTGGTGAGGAGATTGCACAAGCATTGCCCCAAGTCGGGCGCCACTCACCCCATCATGACCTGGAAATATTCTTGTCTGGTACCTGGTCGTCAGGAGAAACCGTCTATGAAGTTCAACTTGGTTGCCGGCTCACGTCACCACTGCACCGGCTTTCCCATCACACTGTTAGTGATGGTGCTGATGAGCGCGTTTTCCATGCGTGCCGCGGAGGTGACGGCCACGCTCTCTGGCACGGTGAAGGACGCGACCGGAGCGGTTGTGTCAAGGGCGAATGTCACCGTGACCAACACGGGCACAAACGCGTCGCACAGCAGTGTGACGCTGGCTGATGGATCCTACCAGTTCACTTTGCTGCCAATCGGTACCTATCGGGTGACCGTGGAACAGACCGGTTTTCGGAAATATGTGCGGGAGGGGATTGTCCTCAACGTCAATCAGAATGCCCGGTTGGACGTTGTGCTGCAGGTGGGAGCGGCCAGCCAGGTGGTGGAAGTCACTGGGGACGTGACCCAGGTGGACACCATCAGCGCGACCCTGGGGAATGTTGAGACCGAACGCCGAATTGTGGATTTGCCGCTGGTGGAGCGCGATGCTTTCCAGCTCGGTCTGCTGCAGGCGGGGGTGTTTCCTCCAGATGAAGACGATGGCAGCGGCAACCCCTTTTCCGTAAGCGGCCAACGTTCCGAGTCGCTGACCTTTCTGGTAAATGGCGCCGACAACAACGATTTTTTGGGCAACAATGCCGTGGTCAATCCCAATCCCGATGCACTGGGGGAATTCAAGATCCTGACCAACAATTACGAAGCCGAGTACGGACGCACTACGGGCGGTATTGTCAATCAGGTGATTAAGTCAGGGACCAATGGCTATCACGGCGACGTGTTTGAGTTCTTCCGCAATGACGCGCTGAACGCGCGAAACTATTTTCTGCCGGCAGTGACGCCCTTCAAGCGGAATACGTTTGGCGGAACGCTGGGCGGTCCCATCAAGAAGGACCAGACCTTCTTCTTTATTGCCTATCAGGGAGTGCGTAGACACGAAGGCGAAGTGGCTCCGATCCTGCAAGTGCTGAGCCCGGACGAACGCAAGGGCGACTTCAGCGAATTGCTGCCGCAGACGCAGTTGATCAATCCCATCACGGGCGCGAACTATCCCAATAATCAGGTTCCGGTGAACCCGGTGATCGCGAACTACATTGCCAAATACCTGCCGCTGCCCAACTTGCCGAACAACAATTTTGTATCGTCGCCGATCGCCGTGGACCGCGACGACCAGGGCATCGCCCGTGTCGACCACCGCATCGGCGAGAAGGATTCGATCTATGCGTCCTACATCATCGATGATTTGGGCCAGAATTTTCCTTTCCAGGTCACAAATGGCGGCACCACTGGCGGCAACGTTCCGGTGGGCTCGGGTTTCAACAGCTTTACGCGGACGCAGCTGGGTTCTATCACCTGGCTTCACACGTTCAGCCCGAAGGTGGTGAATGAGTTTATTTTTGCTGCCAATCGCAGCGCGGTCCTTCAATTTGTACCGCATGACACCACATCCCCCTCGGCCCTCGGCTTCACCAATGTGAGCCCCGATGATCCCGCCGGCACCGCGCCGCCGGTGATAACGACTCCGAGCTTCAACCTCGGGCCCAACCCCGAAGGTCCGACCAAGATCCACGATGTAACGTTCCACTGGCAGGACAGTGTTTCCGTGACCCGCGGCCACCACAACATCAAGTTTGGCGCTGACATCCGCCGAGTACGAAACAACTTTGCTTTTGATTTCGATAACAACGGCCTCTTTGATTTCGGGAACGATCAGAATTTTACGGGCAGCCCCCTGGCTGATTTCGTAGGCGGGTTCTTCGACGAGTACTCGCAATTCTCCAAAGCGGTGTACGGGATTCGTACCACCGACTGGCACTTCTTTGGCCAGGATTCCTGGAGAATACTGCCGCGATTGACGTTGAGTTATGGGTTGCGCTACGAGTACGATTCGCCGCTGGAAGATCCCCATAACGAGATTCTGGGTTTTTTCCCGGGGCAGCAATCTAAGCTATTCCCCGGCGCACCGCAAGGGGTTCTCTACCCCGGAGATCCGGGGACTCCGAACCGGGGGCTCACCTATCCGGACCGCAACAACTTCGCGCCCCGGTTCGGTTTTGCCTGGGACATGCTGGGCAAGGGTAAGCTGGTGATGCGTGGCGGTTATGGCATCTTTTATGACATTGAAGACGGCGCCCTGAACCTGCAGTTCGGCGGGGAGGCGCCGTTCGGGCAGGTTACGCAAATTCTTCCCGCGCAATACACCGGAGTTGCTTCCGACGCCATCGCCGATCCGTTCACGCCGTTTGGCCTGCCCAACCCTTATCCCACCGGCGGCAAAGTGGGGTCCACCTTTGGCGTCCCCGCAATCCAGTTTGCCTACGTTGTCGACCCGCATTTCCGGACTCCGTATTCGGAGAATGTGAACTTCGGCTTCCAGTATCAGGTCACGCCCGACACCATGATTGAGGCGGACTACGTGGGCAGTTTTTCCCGCAAAGCCATCGCTACTACGGATGTGAACGCTCCGGTGCAAAGCATCATGCAGCAGCAATTGACCAACTTTGGCTTCACCAACCCTGATTGCGCACGCCCACTCGCCGGCTGCGCCGACCCGACGAACCCCAACTCCAGCCCCACGGGAGCTTTGCAGTTGTTCACTGATCTGAGCAGCGGCACCTCGAGCAGCAACCAGTTCCAATTCACCGTGGATAAGCGCTTCAGCCACGGGTTCAATATTCGTGGGGCGTACACGCTCGCACATACCATCGATGACCAATCCGGATTCCGCTACAACAGTTCGGTATACACCGACCCGTTTAATCATGCGTTGGATCGTGGATCGGCCAACTTCGATGTCAGGCAACGGCTGGTAATCAGCGGAATTTGGAAGCTGCCCCTGGCCGAGAGAATCCAGAACGGGTTCGCGCGCAAGCTACTGGAAGGCTGGGAGACTAGCGGAATCGCCAGTTTTCAAACTGGGACCCCGTTCACGATTTTTTCCAATAACAATTCCAGTCAGGAAAACATCTTCCTGGATCGAGCCGATCTGATCGGGCCCATTCAATATTTTGGCCCCCGGTCATTGCATAGTTTCGATCCTTCCACGGCCAACTGCCTGGGCGGCGCTGTCACCAGCGGGAATTTCTACTTCAACCCAAACGCTTTCGACTGCGTCAACGTTCCCAACTTCAGCTTTGGCAATTCCGGCAGGAACATATTGCGTGGTCCCGGGCGGAACAACTTCGATCTGACTTTCGGGCGCCTGTTCAAACTGAGGGAAAGCAAGACCATCGAATTCCGGTCCGAATTCTTCAACGCGTTCAATCATGCCCAATTCTTCAATCCGGACCACAACGGATTCGACAACAATTTCGGCCAGATCACGCAGGCGCGCGATCCCCGAATTATCCAGCTTGCCCTGAAGTTTGTTTTTTGAAGAGGGTGCAGGTGGAAACGCAGAGGTTCCCGAAATCTCCGCCGGTTTCTCAGCCGAGCGGGGAGTCGGTCATGCGGAAACGGGTGCGCACGTGCTCGGATAGCAATTCGATGGCGGAGCGATTGGTCACGGGATCGGCTTGGGTAAGATATTTCATGGCTTCGACCAGCAAGCGCTGGCCATCCACGTAGCGGGGATCGGAACTTCGCTCTCGTCGCCGGCTGGGTCCCAATTTGGGCGGGACCGGAATGGTAAAGACTTTTGCCATGAAAGTGAAACCCCTCGCGGCTTCCTCTTGCTCTCTGCCTTGGGGCGTGATTGCAGTATAACGCCCCATGTCGGGTTTTTCAGCCCTTATCTTTTGCCATTCAAGCATCGCCATAATGCACTTTAACCCTTTGGGGACAAGAACTTAGTCTTGCCCGTGGTCTTCAGCTTGAAAGTTCCGTCGGGAATCTTCTGGTTGAGCCGGATATCGGAATAGGTAGCCAGACGGTAGTCGCCGCCGGGTGTGAATAATTGCTGACGAAGCGAAACGCCTCGCGCCGGATCGATCCACAACCAGATGTGATCGAAGGTGTTGCGGACTTTTTCAGCCTTTGGGACTAGAACAAGCTTGGCGGTTTCCATGCCATCGACTTTCTCAGTTCCGTTGTAGGCCACGTCGAAAGACTTCAGCATGTCCTGGCCGCTGCCGCCGAAACCCAGTACCAGGAAACTCTCGAAGGCGGCGCGATCCTTGCCAGCGTTATATTCGGTCACTTGATCAATCTTGGTTTGGTAGACCTGCACTTTACTGCCGGCAAAGAGCACATACTTGGACGGCTCGGGATCGCTGATATCGGCCGCCATTTCAACTTGGCTGCCGCTGCGTCGAAAATACACCGTTCCCTTCTGGATGTCCGTGTCATCGACGATCTTGGTGTACTGTGTCCAAACGAAATTCGCCTGCGTGGTCTGAAAGTTCGCAGCGGTGCGATCCATTTGCTCCAGCACCTGCTGCAGCGGAGTCTTTTGTGCCCACGCGGAATGGACAAGGGAAAGCAACAGCAGGCATAGAATGGCTGGCGCAGGAGCGCTCGGGGAACCATTTTGCCTACCGCTGTACCCAGACTCTATAGGACAGGACTTGCCCCGAGCGATCACGGACCACCTCATATTTGGAGATGCTGACCTCACCAGAAACCGGCTCGATGATGCTGAGGAGTTCGGCGCGAATGGTGTCGTCATCCTTGCCTTGCACTCCCTTGGCATCAATCTGGTAGATGAATCCATTTTGACCGTCGGGAGTGACTAGAACTCCTGCGGCCCGGGGGTTGTATTCCACCGGTTTATCTTTGAAATTGATGAGCCGAGGTGAGAAGAAGACAAAAAGCAGGATGAGAGTGACCATCACATCGTATTGGACGGTGCCCCGCTCATGGGACCAGAGAATATAGCTGCGAATTGTGCTCCAGATTCCTCGCACCGGCGCCGCAGGCGTTGCCAATATGGTGGTATTCAATTCGATCCTGTCCCAGTTTATGTTCTTCTCCGAAGCTTAGCAATGCAGATAACGGTTAGGGGATGGAAGTTGCTTTGCTTGGCTAAAACTTCCTCGGTAGCAGCCGGTCTACGCCCATGTAGGGGCGCAATACCTCTGGAATCAACACCGTACCGTCGGCCTGCTGATAGTTCTCCAGTACCGCCAGCCAGGTGCGTCCGATGGCCAGGGCACTGCCGTTCAGGGTATGGACAAATTCGGTCTTATTCTTGCCCTCGGGACGGAAGCGGATGTTGGCGCGGCGGGCCTGGAAGGCTTCGTAGTTGGAGCACGACGAAATCTCGCGGAACAGTTGCTGCCCGGGAAGCCAGACTTCCAGATCGTAGGTTTTCGCCGACGATTGCCCCATGTCGCCAGTGCAGAGAAGAACCTTGCGATAGTGCAAGCCCAGCTTTTGCAGAACCTCTTCCGCGTTGGCGGTCAATTTTTCCAGTTCCTCGTAGGAAGCTTCGGGACGGGAAAACTTCACCAGTTCAACTTTCTGGAACTGGTGTTGCCGGATGATGCCGCGCACATCTTTGCCGTAGGACCCGGCTTCGCTGCGGAAGCAGGGAGTGTAGGCGGTGAGCGAAATCGGCAGACGCGCGCCGTCCAGAACCTCGTTACGGAAAAGATTTGTGACCGGGACTTCGGCGGTTGGAATCAGCCAGAGATCAGTCTCGCCGTGGGGCACACGAAACTGATCGGCGGCAAACTTGGGAAGCTGCCCGGTTCCGTAGAGGGAGTCAGAGTTCACGAGATACGGCGGCAAGACCTCGGTGTAGCCGTGCTGGCGGGTGTGAAGATCGAGCATGAAGTTGGCCAGCGCCCGCTCCATGCGCGCGCCCAGGTCCCAGTAGACAGCGAAGCGGGCACCAGTGATCTTGACGGCGCGTTCGAGATCGAGGATGCCCAGTTGTTCGCCGAGCTCCCAATGCGGCTTGGGTTTGAAATCGAATTTCGGAGGCGCGCCCCAGCGGACGACTTCCACGTTGTCGTCAGCGCCCTTGCCAACGGGCACGCTTAGGTGCGGCATATTGGGAAGTCCCGTGAGGATATCCCGCAGGCGGATGTCGTATTCTTCCGCGGCTTTTTCGAGCCCTTGAATTTCCTCGCGCAGCTCTTTGGCTTCTGTGATTAGTGCAGAGGCATCCTGGCCGCTCTTCTTCAGCTTGGCAATCTCGTCGGTCTTCTGATTGCGGTGGGCTTTTATGGTCTCAGCGCTGGTGATGGCTTGACGACGCTGGGCGTCAACCTGATGGAAATCCTTCAACATCACGGCAGGATCCAAACCGCGAGCGCGCAGTTTCTCCTCGACTAAGGGCACGTTTTCGCGGACAAAATTCAGGTCTAGCATGGGAATAAGTACTTTATCGGAAAAGTGGGAGGGAATGCACGCGGCGGTTAAAAGCTCTCTACCGCAAAGGGCGCAAAGGGTTCGCAAAGATCGCGAAGAAAACCTAGGTTCGAGATAAGGGAATTGACCCCGGCTATTTGATGTTGACGGTGAGCAACTGGGCTCCGGCTACGACGTAATCGAGCGCTGGAGTGGAGGCTTCGTTGACCGACGACTCGTTGGAAACCACCATGTCCTGGGTTCCGCGCATGCCCTCCATTACGTTCATGATGGAGAGCGGCAGCGAGGGCATGACTTTGTCGGCAATCATGGCCTCGGGATCAGCTTCGAGCAGGGAGACGTAAACCCGGTTGTTGACGTGTTCTTTGTTCAGATAGGCGATGGTCGATGCCAGATCCAGTTTGTGAATAAACGTCGGCGCGCCGTGGCGGAAACGGTCGAGGGTGTCGCCATCACTGACCAGAATGCGCAGCGGGCCCTTGGAAGTAGAAGCCGGAATGCGGACGTGAATTTGTTGCACCAGGCTCTCGCCGCGATATGGCCGCAGCATGGCTTCTATAACGATGTCATCTCCCGGCCGGGCTTCGGTGACGTCGGTGCGGGCATTTTCCAGGCGGGCCCAGCGGCGGTCGTGCACCACGTCGAAATCAAGCTGCACGCCGCGAATCGCCGGCATGCTGTAAGGGTTCTCGTAAATGCGGCTGAAGCGCTCACCCAATGAGGTTGCCGCCAGCATAGCCCCGGGTTGGCCGCCGTCAATGGTGGCAAACATGTCTTGCAAGGCGACCTCGGGGTAGCCATCCACGTTGATGCGGCCGCTCATCCGGTAAGTGGTTTCTTCGCCGTATTCGTTCACGCCGTGCAAGGCGTTGAACACCGTGGCTGACATGGCGACCGGACTTAAGCGCGCGTTGTTCAAGACCTCGTAGTGAAATTGCTTGGAGCTGGAATCGCCGTGGATGGTAAGAGTGACCGGGATCATCTCCGGCGTCTTGCCGAACTCACCCAGAATTCCGTTATGGCGGTCCTGCACAAACGCGCCAATCGCCTCGGTGGCATTTACGATCTTGAACGCGTTGAGCGGCGACGGAACCGTGGCCAGTACCTGAGCTTTGGTCATGGGCAGGTCCACCATGCCGAACTGCATCAGGGGATGGCCGCAGGCGAGCAGATGCGCGGCATCCATGTAGGTGACGGTACAGGTAGCGGCAATATCCATGTCGCCGCGCACCAGAATGGCGCTTACCGCCGAGCCCGGTTCGATGGCCTCGGGCTGTTTGGCATCACTCACCGAGCCTGCGCCCATCACGGGCACGATGCCTGCCGAAGCAAACTGCGGCGCGAAGCGCTGAATTGCGTCTTCGGAGAATCCATCGAAGACCAGCGGAGTTTCGATCGGCCTGAGATAGTTGGCAAAATCCTGGATGGAGTCGCCGCTAACGCCGGGACTGGCGACCTTGCGGGCGGGGAGTGCGGCGGTTTTGCTATCCACCGGAACGGCGGTAGGAGTTCGATCCAAAGCGCTGATCTCTAGCATTTCCGCAATGGGAGTTACGCCGGCGATCGGTTCCTTGGAAAATTCTCCGATACGGAAGGCCACGGCCCCGGCCAGTTTACCGTCGAAGTAAACCGGGCTGCCGCTCATGCCCGCCACCACGCCGTTGTACTCTGCCTTGGCGCCGCCGAGCCGCACCAGGATGACGTCCCCCTTGGGGCCGTTGGCATTTTTCAAAATGCCGAGAACTTCGACCTGCATGGCCTCGGGTTTGGTGCCCTGAAATACGGTATAGGCCACACCATGCATTCCGGCGTGAATCTGGTTGATAGGAAGCGTCTCTACCGGTTTGGTGGTTTGGCCACAGGCGAAGGGCAAAAGCAGGCAGGATGCGGCCACGGTGAGAACTGCTGATCTCATGACAAAATCTTCCCCAGAGGGCCGCCAACCAGCCCGAAAATCCAAAATACTTACACTTCGCGCCGTTGTGTAGAGTTTGCCGGATGGGAGAGGGATTGAAGCCTGGCAAAACATCCCAATCGCGAAGCTCTGCGTCTATACTAGCATAGGATTTTCAGGGGATTTCAATGTTTTCCTGCGGTTCTGGATCACTGGTTGGCGCCGTCCGAAGGTACGCGGTCTGGGCAGTTTTGGCTGTGGGAACCGTATCTGCGATGGCGTTTCTGGGGCAGGCCCAAGATCAGCCGCCGGCCGGCAACGGGCCGCAGAGCCAGGCCCCGCCTGAGTCGGGCGGCCCGCAGGGCGATGTTGGACCCTACGCGATCCCCAAGAAAAAAGAAGAGCCGCCCCCGCCACCGCCGGTCAAGCCCAAGAAGATCGAGGGTATGGGTGACTACTCGATCCAGATCAGCGTGCCCCTGGTGGACGTGCCGGTGATCGTCACGACCAAGAACGGGCAGTTTATTTCCAGCCTCAAGAAGGAAAATTTCAAGGTTTATGAAGATGGCGTGCAGCAGAGCATCAGCAACTTCAGCATATCGGACGCGCCCATCACCGCGGTGTTGCTGGTGGAGTTTGCCGACATTTTCTATGGCATCACCATCGAGACCCTGCAGGCTTCCTACAGTTTTACCCAATCATTGAAGCCGGACGACTGGGTGGCAGTGACGTCGTATGACATGAAGCCGCAAATCCTGGTGGACTTCACCCAGGACAAGCGCGCCATCTTTGGGGCTTTGAATACGCTGCGTGTGCCCGGATTCGCCGAGACCAACCTATTTGACGCCTTGTACGACACCTTGGACAGGGTGGACCGGGTTGAGGGGCATAAGTACATCATCCTGATCAGCAGCGGCTTCGACAGCTTCAGCAAGCTCAACCTTGACCAGATCGTGAAAAAGGTCAAAACCACCAAAGACGTGACAATTTTTAGTGTCAGTACGGGCTGGATAATCCGGGAATACTGCGAAGTCAATCGATGCACCAGCGGGACACGCGGGGCTGCCGGCATCCCGGTGACCCAGATGGACTATCTGCAAGCCGACAACGAAATGCAGACCTTCGCGCGCATGACCGGGGGACGCTTCTACCAACCGCGTTTTCAGGCGGAATATCCGGAGATATTCCACGACATCGCCGGCGACATCCGCCATCAGTACAGCATCGCGTATCACCCGACGAATCCCAAGCTCGACGGCAGCTATCGCAAGTTAAAGGTCGAAGTAGTCGCCGCGGACGGCGGCCCGCTCAAAGTCCACGATCAGAAGGGCAAGGATGTAAAGTTTCAAGTCAATGCGCGTGAAGGCTACACGGCAAAGCACGTCGTAGACTAAGGGCACCGCTAGTGAACGTGGAACAAGCGATCCAGCAGAAATAGAAATCCCACACCTAGGAAGACCAGTAGGGCCATCTTGATGCCCGGTTCGCGATTCACCTCGGGTATGAGGTCAGACGCTGCCACGTAGATAGTGACGCCGGCCGAAAGCGGCAATCCGTAGCTTACCTGGTGTCGAAACACCGCCATGGCCAGCACGCCGGCAAAGGTAGCAGCTCCCAGCAGGACCGACGCCCCCCAAGCCACACGCCGGCTGCGGCCGCTGGCCAGCATGACCGAGGTGATGGTGAAGCCTTCGGGAATCTTATGCAGAAAAATCGCCAGGAAGATGATCCAGCCCAGCCAGTTGGACACCAGGAAGCCGGCAGTGATTGCAATGCCGTCGAAGAAGGTATGGATGACGAGCCCCAGGAGAATGGAATAGCCCTTATGAGTGTGGATGAATTGGTCTTTGTGGGTTTCTTCGCCGAAGTGGAAGTGGGAAGTGACGACGTGTTCGGAAAAGTGAACGATGAGGTAACCCACCAAGACCAGGTACGCGGCGTCTTTGCCGCGCAGTTCCAGGCTGGCAGGAAAGACCTCTACGATGGCCGTTGCCAGCATGAATCCTGCACCGAGCGCGACGAAGTACCTGAGATAAGAGCGGTCCCAGTGCTTCTGGACGATGATGGCGCCGCCGAAGACGTTGGCGGCGGCAGCGGTCAGGCCGAGCAGAAGACTGAGGACAATGGGATGCATCGCGATGACGAAGGATGATACCAGTTCTGAGTTGAAAACTGGTTCTCAGCCACTATGCCGGATATGCATCACATCGCCATCCTGCACGATGTAGTCTTTGCCTTCGAGCCGCAAGGTGCCGCGGGCTCGGGCCTCGGCTTCGGATCCGGCGTCGAGCAGTTGGTCCCAGCGGATGGTTTCGGCGCGGATGAAGTGTTTTTCCAGGTCGGAGTGAATGGCCCCGGCAGCTTCCACGGCGCGAGTGTGGACGGGAATGGTCCAGGCACGGCATTCGTCTTCGCCGGCGGTGAAAAAAGAAATCAGGCCGAGCAACGCGTAGGTGGTACGAATCAGGCGTACTAAGCCGCTCTCTTTGAGGCCGTAGCTGGAGAGAAACTCCGCAGCGTCGGCGTCGCTCATCTCCGCCAGTTCAGCTTCCACCTTGCCGCAGATGGCGGCGGCGCCGGCGTTGGGCCGCGAAGCAACTTCGGTCAGCTTGTGCTTCGCAACTGCGTTGTCGAGGTCATTTCCCAGGGTTGTGCTCTCGCCGATATTCAAGACATACAGGATCGGCTTCTCACTGAGGAACATGAAGCCGCGCAGACGCTTCTTGTCCTCGGGCGTCATCTCCATTTCCCGCAGCGGACGCTCCGCTTCAATGTGCGCCTTGGCTCGCTTGAGCAAGTCAAATTCCTTCTCGAGCTCCGGCGTGCGCATTTTCTTGAGGTCTTTCTCCAGCCGTTCCAGGCGCTTCTCGATCTGTCCAAGATCACTGACCATGAGGTCAAATTCGACGTTCTTGATATCGCGCAACGGATCGACCGGTCCCACATGCGGGATGGAGGGATCGTCAAAAGCGCGGACCACGTGTGCCAGGGCATCCACCGTGCGCAAATTGCCCAGGTAAGCAGTCTCCTTGAGCGCCTCTTGCCCGATGGCGCCGACGTCCACGTATTCGACGGAGGCGTGGGTCAGCTTCTTGGGGTTGTAGAGCGCGGCCAGCCGGTCGAGACGGTCGTCAGGAACCTTGGCTACGCCCACGTGGGCCTCGCGAGGGTTCGAGTAGGCACGCTCGGAGAGATTTGCCTTGGTGAGAATGCGAAATAAAGATGTCTTGCCCACCTGTGGCAGGCCGATGATGCCAGTTTTCATGGGAATTCGTTTCTGGCTACTAGCTTCTAGCTACTGGAGAAGTCTTTATGAGAATAAACGATGAAGTCCTAGATCGGCAAAGCTAGAAGCTAGAAGCGGCGAGGTAGATCGCAACCAACCCCAGCAACAGCACTCCGCCTTCAACTCGCGTGGACCAGACATGCAGAACGTCGAACTGCATGCGAGCAGGATTGTCGGGGGGGACGGAATCAATTTCGCCGATCGAGGCGCGCAATGTGTCCATGCGCGGAATGATTCCAAATTGCGAGACCAGCGTGAGGATGAGCATCGCGGCGATCATGAGGTTGCGTGCAGCGAACGGATGGGCCTTGCCGCGGGTCACGCGGCTGTAAAGAAGGGAACTGGCTAGGAAGACGAAGCCTGAGAAGATGCCCATCCAGTGCAGGATTCCCAGAGTGCGACCGACAAGATTTCCGGCAAGATGCCGTGTTGGCAGTACAGCAAAGGCCGCGGGAGCGACCACGAAGGCAAACAAGATCAGGCCCCCGATCCAAACGATCAGGGACAGCAACATTAGAAATCGAAGAAAGGACATAGCGGAACATTATAGCGGGCGAGACTGATCGCAGCCTCTACATCGGCACGGGCGTGCCGTCCACGATCTCTTGAATCACCTGCTCGGCCTGCTCGGATTTCTTTAAAGTTGAAGCGTAGAGACCGTTGACTACGACCCGGTGAGCAAATACTGGAACTACCAGCGGCTTGAAGTCCTCGGGAGTGCAGAAGGTGCGGCCCTCGAGGAACGCAGTGGCCTGGGCCGCGCGATAGAGCATTTGTGAGCCACGGGGGGAGACGCCCAACGAGAAGTGTTCGGTCTGCCGCGTCTTCTGAACGATGGCGAGGGCGTAGCTGACCAGCGAGTCATCCACGCGAATCTGCGTCACTACATTCTGCATCTCGAGCAACTCTGCGCCAGTGAGAACGGGCCGTAGCGCGTCCAGCTTTGCGGTCCCGGCATGGGAGCGCAGAATCTCGCGCTCGGCTCCGCTGTCGGGATAGCCCATGCGTACCCGCATCAGGAAGCGGTCGAGTTGTGACTCGGGCAAAGGATAAGTGCCGTGATGTTCGACCGGGTTCTGGGTTGCGATTACCAGGAACGGTTGCGGCAGCGGGTAAGAGTGGGCGTCTACGGTGACCTGGCCTTCGTTCATGGCTTCGAGCAGAGCAGATTGGGTCTTGGGGGTGGTGCGGTTGATTTCGTCGGCCAGCAGCACATTGGTGAACACCGGACCGCGCTTGAACTCGAACTCCTGCACCGCAGCGGAGAAGATGGAGATTCCCAGAACGTCAGAAGGCAGCATATCGCTGGTGAACTGCACGCGCTGAAAGGTGCAATCGAGAGCCCGGGCCAGGGCCTGTCCTAGAGTCGTCTTGCCCACGCCGGGTACGCCTTCAATCAGCAGGTGCCCGCGAGCGAGCAGGCAAACTACGGCCAGGCGGACGACGTCATCCTTGCCACGGATCACCTTGCACAGTGCTTCTTCCAGTTGGGCAGCACGGTGAGAAACGGCGCTGGCAGTTTCAGGTGACATTACAGCGATTCTACTATGCGGACGTGAGGGAGAGCGGTTACGGTGGTTATGAAGAGCACTTGGCAATTAGCACTTGGCATTTAGCCAGTTGCGGTCAGTGGCAGTTTCTCGAAAGCCAAATGCTAGATGCTAAGTGCCAAATGCCGCTTTTCTACTGCGTAAACTCCGCCGGTCTTCCGGTCAATCGCTCGATGCGCTTGGCGATGGGCGGATGGGTCGAGAACAGGTTTCCGAAACTCATCCCCAGTAGCGGTTGAATGATGAACAGATGCGCGGTTGAAGGCGTGGCCTGCATCGGAATGCGGCGAGAGTAAGCGTCGAGCTTGGAGAGCGCGCTGGCCAAGGCATAAGGATTGCCGGTGAAGTGGGCGCCGGTGGCATCCGCCTGGTATTCGCGGGAGCGCGAAACGGCAAGCTGAATGAGCGAGGCCGCAATGGGCGCCAGGATCAGCATGAGCAGCGCGCCGATGCCTCCGCCACGGCGGTCGTCGCGGTCGCCGCCACCCCACCCGCCAAAAATCATGGCCCAGCGTCCCATACTGGCCAGCATGGTGATTGCGCCAGCCACGGTGGCAGCGACAGAACTGATCAGAATGTCACGGTTGTTTACGTGGCCGAGTTCGTGGGCGAGCACGCCTTCGAGTTCTTCGTCGTTCAGCAGTTCGAGAATCCCTTGCGTCATGGCCACCGATGCGTGGCTGGGATTTCGTCCGGTGGCGAAGGCGTTGGGCGATTCGTTCGGGATCACATAGATCTTCGGCATGGGGATGCCGATTTTTTGCGTCAGGCGCTCGACCGCCGCATACGCTCGGGGCAGTTGTTCGCGAGTCACCGGCTGGGCGCGATACATGGCCAGCGCGATCTTGTCGGAATAGAAATACGAGATGAAGTTCATGACGGCGGCCAACCCCAGCGCCAGAAACATGCCGTTCTGACCACCGAAAGCGCGGCCGATGAACATCAACAGCAAAGTCAGCAAAGTCAACAAGAACGCGGTTTTGAAGGTGTTGCCCATAGGTTCTCTCAGTAGATTAGATGGTAGCTGAAGCGAGGGGATTCAGGGCAGGGAGGCGCGGCGAAGCTGCGGGCGTAAGTGGCGCTGCTACAAGGAGACGCAGATCTGGGCGGGTCTTGCTGGGGAGTTACTGCTTCAGAATCCAGTCCGCAATCTTCTCCAGTGCAACCGGTGACATGGTCTCTTCGATCTCTGCGTACTCGGCGGGCGCGCCGGTCTTCGCCGTTTGAAACAAGTGGTTCAGGCCGGGAAGTTCATCGACTTCAAAGTGCTTGTTGCCCGCTTGTTCCAGCGCTCTCCGGATGGCTGGCAGATTCTGTTTGGGAGGCACTTGCGTATCTTTTTCGCCGTTAATCGCCAGCACGGGGCAAGTGACTTTACGCAAGGCGGTCGCCGGATCGTAGGTCAGAAAGTAGCGGAACCAGGGGGAATTGATCTGCTTAATCTGCGCACTGATCCGCGCCTCTGGCACATCGCCCATTTTTTCCTTCAGTCTCTTCTCAAGCACGGCCTCATTCTTTTCTGTCTCCACGAGCGTGAGGATCTCACGTTCCTTGGCCGCACCTTTGGCGGCTTCTTCCGGGCTTTCCCCGCTGGCCAGCCCAATGGCTTCAACCTGCGCGGCCAGGAGTGCGTCGCCCGGAACACCTGTGCCAGCCATCATCACGATGAAGGCCACATCTGAATCGCGTGCTGCCACCATGGGAGCAATCACGCCGCCTTCGCTGTGTCCGATCAGGCCAATCTTCCGAGGATTGACCTCGGAGCGGGACTTCAAGAATGTCACCCCGGCCTCTGCGTCGGTGGCAAAATCGGCAGTCGTCGCGGTGGCGACGTTGCCTGTGGACCTGCCAACGCCACGCTTGTCCGCTCGCAATACGGCAATGCCTTTGCGCGTGAGATAGTCCGAGAGAACCAGGAACGGCTTGTGCCCCAGAAGGCTTTCATCGCGATCGTGCGGTCCGGAACCGGTGATCAGCAGAACGGCAGGAAACGGCTTTTTACCGGGCGGCAGTGTGAGCGTCGCCGCCAGCGTGACGTGCTGCGCCGTGTTGTCGTAGGAAACCTCTTCTTCTTTGTAGGGATAGGGCCTGGTCGGATTCTGCGGCCGATTTCGCTCCAACTCCGACTTGTCCTTCACCGGCTTAAGCACCAGCGGAAGGCTGCGCCCGCCCTGTGTCCAACTCCCATCGATCGATGACCGATCGGCGGCGATTTTGCCCTCAAACACACCGCCGATCTGTTTGGCTTCCAGCTTCAGCGATGCCCCGTCGCGGGTGACGGAAGTGACAGGTAAACCCTTCGTGCCCTGATCTGGACTGTCCAGCGTAGCGGTCAGACCGTCTTCTGTGTTGATGATGTGGAAGACGACGCGCAGTTTGATCACGCCTGTGTCCAGAGAGCCCATCCAGGCTCCGTCAATGTCTGACGGTTTAGCTAGCTTAGGCTCAGTTTTGACCGGCGCTATAGCGCGCTTGAAGGCCAGCGGCAACCCCTGCCCTTGCGACCATGTTCCGGTGATCGTCTTGCCGTCGGTCGCAACCGTTCCATCGTAAGTTCCGTGAACCGCATCCACGCCCAAGCTCAGCCTTGAATCCTTCAGGGAGATAGAACTTACCGGAATGCCGTTGGCGCCCTGGTCGACGCTGTCCAGCGTGGCCTTCAGGGTGCCGTCGGCGTTTTTGGTGATGTGCAGCACAAGGCGCAATTCTGCGCCGTTCGCTGACAGTGTCCCCTGCCAATCGCCGACAATGTCTTGCGCGCTGGCGAAGCTCGCGGTAGCGGCAACCACTGCGGCAAGAATCAGTATTGGTTTCATGTTTTACCTGCTCCTCCTCGTGGCTCACACGCAGTCGAGTTCCATGATGACGGGATCGTTCATGGCTTACAGATGTAAGGGAAGGCCTCCGGGTGCGGGAAATTTTCTGTCACCGGTGATTGCCGGTTCTTTGCTCTGAATCGAAAGCGTGAGCGCCGAGCTTGGCGGCTTCGGTCAACCTGCGGCAGTGGCCTGTCTGGCCGCTGCGCCAGCGTGGCTGGGCAGGGATTGCTGGCAGGCGAATTGTGCGGTGAAGTGGAATTGGCTCCCCAGGCCGGGGTTGCTTTCCACCCAGATTTTTCCGCCTAGCAATTCGACCAGGCGGGCGCAGAGAGTCAGGCCGAGTCCGGTGCCCCCAAACTTCCGGGTGCTGGAGCCGTCGGCTTGGGAGAATGCTTCGAAAATCAATTTCTGCTTTTCGGGTGGGATCCCGATGCCGGTGTCGCGGACCGTAAAGCGCAATGTGACAGCTGGCGGAGCCACGCTTTCGCGAGTGACTGCAACGTTCACTTCGCCACGCGCGGTGAACTTAACTGCGTTGCCCACCAGATTGATGAGCACTTGCCGAACCCGCACGGGGTCGCCGACCAGGATCTCCGGCACCTCCCGCGCGATTTCGCTGCGCAGTTTGAGGTCCTTCTGGCGGGCCGCGGGGGCGAAGGCTTGTATCGCCGACTGTAAAATGTCGCGCAACTTGAACTCGCTAGAATCCATGCTCAGCTGGCCGGCCTCGATTTCAGAAAACTCCAGAATGTCATTGATGAGGACGAGCAGGGAATCGGCGGACATCTTGAGCGTGGTCAAAAATTCGCGTTGTTCCGCCGTAAGGTCGGTATCCAACATCAACTCCGCCATCCCCAGCACCCCATTCATTGGGGTGCGGAGCTCGTGACTCATGTTGGCCAGGAATTCCCTTTTGGCCCTGGTCGCTGCCTCGGCGGCCGCTTGCGCCCGTTTGCGTGCGCTGATATCCACCATCACTCCCACCAGCTCCTTGCCTTGAGTTTGACCCTCCACGAGACGGACTGAACTTCTCAACCACACTATTTCACCGCTGGAGGCCATCATGCGGTGCTCAAACGGTTGCGGCTGCTTTCCTTCGGCAGCGCTGCTGCAACGGGATTCCACCAGAGAACGATCCTCGGGTTGAGTATGTTCGATCCAGAAGGCTGGGTTTCGAAGCCATTGCTCCAAGGGATAACCGAGGAGCGATTCGGCTTCCTGGTTGACAAAGCTGAAGGCTGAAGAGTTGAGGTTCTTCCGCCAAAGGACGACCTCGACCGCCTCGACGAGGTGGTGGTAGCGCCGCTCGAACTCCAGGGCTGCAACCTGGGCGGCAAACCAGCGGTCAACCGCTGAGGTCAAGGCGGCGATGCCAAGTAGCATTGCGGTCACGATGACAATTCCGGCAATGCCCAGGGAGGAGATGCCCACGGCATGAGTCAAATCCGGCGGCGTCGCCGAAGCGGTAAAGCTGGCTGAAGCCATGCCGGTGTAATGCATCACTGAAATGGCCACTCCCATGATCAGCGCGGTGGCAGCCTTTTGCCAGCGCCAGCCGTGGGGTGCCTCGCGTAGCCCATAAGTCAGCCACATGGCCACGAAGGAGATGAGAACGGCAAGGATCGCAGCGAGGAAGACCAGCGCCGGTGAATATGTGCATGTTGCCGGCACCCGCATGGCGGCCATTCCGACATAATGCATGCCCGCGATGCCGCTGCCCATCACCAGGCTGCCCAACAGAGAGGGGAGAATCCCCAGTCGCTGCCGACTCACCACGAATAAGGCGACGCAGGAAGCAAGAACCGCGCACAGCCACGAGGTCGCCACCGTCGGCCAATCATATTCAATGACTACCGGAAGGCGGAAAGCCAGCATTCCGATGTAGTGCATGCACCAGATGCCGGTGCCCATCGCGCCAGCGCCCCCCGCCAGCCAAGCCAGCCGGATTTTTCCGTGAGTCGCGGTGACACGCCCAGCGATATCGACAGCGGCGTAGGAGGCCACCAAGGAGATCAATACCGACAGGGCAACCAGCCGGTAGTCGTAAGAGCCGCCGAGGGCGCCGCCTGGCGATGTCATATTCGGGAGTCCCAGAGATATTTTAGGCGGGAGTCTGCCTGCCGCTAAGGTTGCCAACCGATGCAGCTAAACCATCGGCGACTACTCTTCCCAAAATGGTAGACGGCACCACTTCGGGGATTGGTGGGGTGATTAGCCGTTTAGCAGTTGCGTCGGGGGGGGACGCCGATCTTCTATCACTGAGGTTACGCGACGGGCGAGGACGCCGGTCGTCCGCGCTTCAATGCACGTTCCAGCGTTTGATCGAGTGCAGCCTTGGCTTTCTCATATTCCGCTTGCGAGATTTTCCCTTGCTTATGCTCGACCTCGAGCTGGAATAGCTCTTCCTTGAGAGCGTCGAGCAAAAGCGCGGAGCGATTTGCGGCAGGAGGCCTGGCGGTGGCTGGGAGATCGACAACGTCAATCTCTGCCGAAGCAAACTGCGGCACCGTGGTCCTGGAACGTCCCATGACGAAAATTGCACCGGCAGCCAATACCACGCCGAAGCCGCCGAGAATGTACCAGCGATATTTCTCCAAGGGATCGGGTGCGTCGATCGGCGGGCCCAAGCCGCCGCCCGGGCGGGAATCGCGGCCCGTGGTCGAGCCGCTTGCGGCGGGTGTCGGTGCACCCGCATTGTCGTCTCCGGCATCTGCCAGAGTGCCGGTGCCGGATACGCTGAAGTCGAGCGGCTGCCCGACGGTGGTGTTCGACACGACCTGAACCACCGCGTCGGACTGACGAGGATCATTCATGGCGACGAACGCCGTGCCTTGCCCGGCAGTGAATTGCATGCTCTTGGGCACCATGACGACAAAGTGCTGGGCACCGTAGATGGCTCGCGGATTGATGCTGGCCTGGCCGCTGTAAGGCAGGTGGAAAGCAACCTGGAATTGGGTTTCACCCGGGCGCAAGGGAAAAATGAAGGCGTAGCGATTCTTTTCTTTCTGTGGAACCGGGGCGGAGTTGATGGGCTGACCGCCGGCGGTTTGAGCCATGGACTGGTCGATCTGCGCGCCTTCGGGAAGATAAAACTCGAAATTCTGATCGTTCATCTGGGTGCGCGGCGGGTTCGAGGTGTTGTTCACCGCAAACAAACGCACGCCGCCCAGATCGTTTCCCTGGGCCTGAAAACGCATCACATCGGCAGTTACCTGGATGCCCGCGACCTTTTTCGCCACGTCAAAAACCTGGACTTCAACCGACGTAGTCCCGGGAGGCGCCATGCGGTGGTAGGTGACGCCCTGGTGAATCACGCGAATCAGATGCGGCCCGCTGGCATCGAGCTTGAGGCTGAAATTGCCTTTCGCGTCCGCTTGGGTTCGACCGGCCTCTTGCATTCCGTTCATCAGGCTGAGGAGGACGACATCGTCTCCGGATGCGGGCTTATTGGTGGTGCCATTGGTGACGGTACCGGTGAGAGTCTGGGACGAAGCGAGGGCCGGGAGGAGCGCGAGAATGATAAGGACGACAATTACTCGTGATTTCAAACTCTGGCTCCTTTTTTGGTACCCGCAGCATCGCTTCTGGCGGCTTCTTCCAGGTGTGCAATCTCGGCCAGCACTGCGGCGGCTTCTTCCTCGAGCGACGCCTTCATCGACTGATAGTCGGCGTCGGGAAACTTGCCGGACTTGAATTCGAAGTTCAGATCACGCAGGTTCTCGTAGACGGTTTCTCTGCGCTCCCGCAAGAAAGACAAACGGGTCTTGCGCGGACCAAGGTACAACGTCCCCGGCAGATAGAAAACGTACACCAGGGTCGCGGTGGTGATCAGCATGCAGGCCAGGAGGGCGACGGTCACGTTTCAGTCTCCTTGCGGGCTTGGGCGCGAAAGCGGTCAAGTTCCACGCCATGCACTGGCGCCGGGGCGTCAGCGGGCAGGATCAGCGTACGCGATCTCCAGCCCCGAATGATGAAGATGACCAGCGCAAGGCCCAGGACCAACGCCAGGTACGGTGCGACCCAGGCAACGCGGTCGAATCCGGTCTTGGTGGGCGCGGCCAGCACGGGAGGGCCATACTTTTGGACGAAAGATTGCAGCGTGAGATCGTCATTGTCGCCGCGATCAACCGCGGCAACCAGTTCCGCGCGCATGCGGTCGGAATAGGTGCAACCGACGTGATTGCATTCCAGCAAAATCTGACTACAGCCGCAGACACACATCATGCGATGGCCAAGATCGTTGAAGCGAGCGGCTTGGTCTCCCGCTCCCATCAGTATGGGTATGGCGATACCTAAAACCACGATCTGCAATGACCGTCTGGTCGGTGGGAACATCAGTCTCCCGCTCCCACCGGGGCTGGTTGAACGCGGGCGGGAACCATAACTCGCACCGGCGCGGTATTAGGGATCATGGCGACTACGGTGCCGACAATCATGATCCAGACCCCCACCCAGATCCACATCACCAGAGGATTCAGGTGCGCCCTGATAATGGGCCGGCCAGTGTCCGGGTTCTGACCTTCATAAACAACGTAAAGATCGTTGGCGATGGTGGAACGAATCGAGGGCATGGTCGAGGTTTGCTGGCTGGCTTTGTAGAAGCGGCGCTCGGGATTGAGCGTGGCAATCTGCTTTCCGCCCTTGAAGACATTCATCACCGCCCACTCGCTGCCGTAGTTGGGGTTATCGTCCTGGGTATAGGACTGGCAAACCATGGTGTAGGGGCCGATGGTCAGTTTGTCGCCAAAGCCCATTTCCTGCTCTTTGTCCTGGTTAAAGGCGGCGCCGGCGAATCCGATCACGACCACGATTACGCCGAAGTGGACAATGTAGCCGCCGTAGCGGCGGGTGTTGCGGCGAGTCAATTGCACCATCGATGCGAAAAGGTTCTGGCCGGTGTGCCCGGAAATGACGCGTCCGCCGCGCACGAATTCAGAAGCTACCGTCAGCGCCACCAGCACCGCCAACATGATGGTCACCAACGAATAGAAGTAGCTGACGTCTTTCCACGGACGCATGCCGAACGCGACCAATGCCGCACCGACGATCAGCGCACCCAGCGCGGGGAACCTGAAGTTACGTTTCAGACTCTCGGTGGAAGTCCTGCGCCACGCCAACAGCGGGCCCAGCGCGGTCAGCAGCAAAAGCAACAAAGCGACGGGAATATTCACGCGATTGAAAAATGGCGGTCCGACCGTGACTTTGGTTCCCTGCACCCACTCCGAAAGCACTGGAAACAAGGTTCCCCATAACACCGTGAAGCAGGCCACCAACAAGAGAAGGTTATTGAAAAGGAAGCTGGATTCCCGCGAGACCAGCGACTCCAACTTGTGCTCGCTAAGCAGGTGCGAACGGTTCTTGATATAGAAAAAGAGGCAGGTCACGAAAATGATCGCCAGAAAGGCTACGAACCAGTCCCCGATCGAGGACTGAGCAAACGCGTGCACGGAACTGACGACACCGCTGCGCGTAAGAAAGGTTCCGAAGATCGAGAGCATGAAAGTGGAGAAGATCAGCCACATGTTCCAGGTCTTCAGCATGCCGCGCTTTTCCTGCATCATTACGGAATGCAGAAACGCCGTGCCAGTCAGCCAGGGGAGAAACGATGCGTTCTCCACCGGATCCCATCCCCAGTATCCGCCCCAGCCGAGCACGGAATACGCCCAATGCATTCCGAGAAAGATGCCGCAGGTGAGCAGGCCCCAAGTCACCATGGTCCAGCGGCGGGTGATGTGGATCCATTTTTCGCCGGGATAGCGCATGATCAAGGCCGCCAGCGCGAACGCAAAAGGAACAGTGAATCCGACATAGCCGAGGTACAGCATGGGCGGATGGATCACCATCTCGGGATATTGCAACAACGGGTTGAGGCCGCTGCCGTCGGCGGGGAGCGAACCCTGCATGATGGCAAAGGGATGGGCGGCGAAATTCAGCAGCAATAAAAAGAAGACCTGCACCGCCGCAATGATGACCGAGGCGTAGGCGAACAGTCGCGGGTCCGTCTTGTAGCGCAGCCGCAGCACCAGGCCGTAGGCCGCGAGCAGCAACGACCAAAACAGTAGAGAGCCTTCCTGCCCCGACCAGAGCACAGCGAACTTGTAGGGCACGGGCAGGTCGCGGTTGCTGTGATGAAAGATGTAGGCGATGGAGAAGTTGTCCTGGAACGCGGCGGTGACTAGTACTAACGCTGCCAGGAAGACGACAGCAAAAGAGGCAATGCCGGCGCGGCGAGCGGTCTCACTCAGGCGGGCGGAACTGGGGCCTTCGCGCGCCAGCGCCAGTATTCCTGCCAGGAAAGAATAGGCGCTCAGAGCCAGTGCCAGCAGGAGGGCGAAACTACCGAGTTGGGACATAGGGGAGCCTCTGCCATTTTTTCAGAAACCACCCGCCGAGGCAACTGGATGATCTCAGAAAACGCGGTGTTTTCCCATTCTGGACAAAAGGCCCGGCCCGATGGAGCCCGCGAATTACGCGCTCTGCTGGTGGTTTTGACGAGCCAGAACTTCGCGTTCGGCCCGAAGCCAGTCTTCGTTTTCCTGCCCAGAAGTGCATCCTCGTTCCTGGTACAACTCGTAAGCGCGCTGGCGGATTTGGCCCTCGAGTTCCAGGGTCTGGGAGTTCGCCGAGGGGAACGCCTTCCGAATCTGCGGCGTCGAGGTCACTTCCGGCATGGTCAGAACTTGTTTTTTGGGTGAGGTGGTGGCGCGGGGTGTTTTTGCTCTGGGCATTGCAGTTACTCCTTTAGGGATACAGTTGATGAAAGTATGATTACCCGAATACGAAGCGGCCTACGGCTGAGGTTGGCTCACAAGAATGTATGACGAGTATGGAATAATGATAAACCACTTCGCTGTGAATGTGTGCGGAATTCAAGAAATTAATCGCACTGAAACATTGGTTTTCGATCGTCGTCAATAGAAATCATGCGAAGAGGTTTCGGCGCGAGTGATATGGAGTGGCGACACGCGTTGGGCCTTCACCGAAATGACGTTGTCCTGATTTTGCAGAACCCCCTCGATCATCAAAAATTGTTCAGAACTCAGCAAGAGCCGGTTTTGTTGAAATAAATCGGGGTTGACGATGGCGTTGGCCACCCCGGTTTCATCTTCCAGGCTTAAAAAGACAAAACCTTTGGCGGTGCCGGGACGCTGGCGGGCGATGACGCATCCCGCGATGCGCAAAAGGCGTCCACTGGGGATTTTTTTGAGGTCGATGGCTTGGTGAACTCCCAGAGCTTTCATGCGCGCGCGGTGATACGCCATGGGATGCGGGCCGACGGTCATGCCAGTACCGCGGAAGTCGGCGACCAGGCGTTCTTCAGCGTTCATGGGGCGCAGCGGGGATTTGGCGTCGGGTTCGGAAAGACTGTCAAGCAAAGGGCCGGAATGGCGGACCGCACGCTCGACTTGCCAGAGGGCGTCTCTTCTATGGAGTTTCCAGTTCGGTCGTTGGTCGTTCGTCCCTTCGCGTCGCTCAGGGCAGGCTGAAAACGGTCGTTGGCCCAACTGCGCTGGAGACTGGAAACTGGAAACCGAATTCAGCGCGCCAATTTCCGCCAGGGTATTCAGTTCATCTTTACGGAGTTCCGGGACGCGATGAATGAGATCGCGGATGGACGTGAAAGGAGAGAGAGCGCGCTGGCGTACCAGGGCCTGTCCGGCTTCTTCGCGCAACCCGCGGGCGTAGCGCAGGCCGAGACGGAGGGCGACGGACGAGTTTCCAGTTTCCAGTTTCTGGTTTCTAGTTGTTGGGCACGAACTGGAAACTGGAAACTGGAAACCAGAAACTGTTTCCAACGTGCATTGCCACTCTGACTTCATCACATCAATGGGCAGGACTTTCAATCCGTGGCGCTGGGCGTCTTTTACCAATGTCGCCGGGCGATAGAAGCCCATGGGCTGATTGTTGAGCAGGGCGGCGGTGAACGCGGCCAGGTAATGACACTTCAAATAAGCGCTGGCGTAGGCAATGAGCGCAAAGCTGGCGGCGTGCGACTCGGGAAATCCGTAAAGAGCGAACGAAGAAATGGAGAGAACGATCTGCTCCTGGGCTTCCTGCGAAATGCCGTTCTGGGTCATGCCGGAACGCAGGCGGGCCTCGATTTCTTTCATGCGCGCCTGGGAGCGCTTGAATCCCATGGCGCGGCGCAATTCCTCGGCTTCGCCCCCGCTGAAGTTGGCGGCCACCATGGCGATGCGCAACAACTGCTCCTGAAAAAGCGGTACGCCGAGCGTGCGCTTCAGCACGGGTTCGAGCGAGGGGTGCGGGTAGGTGACGGGCTCGCGGCCCTGGCGGCGTTGCAAATAAGGATTCACCATCTGGCCGACGATGGGGCCGGGGCGGATAATGGCTACCTGCACCACAATGTCGTAGAAGCGCGTCGGCTGCAACCGCGGCAGGCACGACATCTGGGCGCGGCTCTCGATCTGGAACATGCCGATGGTGTCGGCCTTTTGCAGTGTGGAATAGACTTCGGGATCGTCGGCGGGCAGGTGCGCGAGGCTGACCTCTTCGCGATAGTGATTCTCAATGAGTTGGAGAGAATCTTCCAGCACCGCCATCATTCCCAAGCCGAGCAGATCGACTTTGATGATGCCGAGGTCGGCGCAGTCTTCCTTGTCCCACTGCACCACCACGCGGCCGGGCATGGAAGCGGGTTCGAGGGGGACCACGGAATCAAGTTGGCCCTGGCAGATCACCATGCCGCCGGAGTGCTGGCCGAGATGGCGCGGTAAATCCTGTACCGCGACACACAGCTCGAAATATTTGCGTAGCCGGGGATGATTGAGGTCGAGGCCGGCGTCGCGAAAACGGTGATCGAAAGTGTCGTGCTGATCGCGATACTCCCAGGTGGAAACGGCGGCGGAAAGTTTGTCCAGAGTTTCGGGATCGAAGCCCAGCGCCTTGCCCATTTCGCGGCCGGCCATGCGGCTGCGGTAGGTAATGACATTGGCAGTCATGGCGGCGCCACGTTGGCCGTAACGTTTGTACAAGTATTGAATGACGCGCTCGCGCTGATCGCCACTGGGCAGATCGAGATCAATGTCGGGCCATTCACCGCGTTCTTCGGAAAGAAAGCGCTCGAAGAGCAGTTCCATGCCGACGGCATCGACGGCAGTAATTCCCAGTGAGTAGCAGACAGCACTATTGGCGGCTGAACCGCGGCCTTGCACCAGAATATTTTGGTCGCGGCAGAAGCGGACCAGGTCCCACACGATAAGGAAGTAGCCGGCCAGGGCGAGCTTTTCGATCAGCTTCAATTCGCGCTCGATCTGGCGGCGAGCGCGGTGTTGCAGGTCCGGGGAAGCGCGCCCATAGCGTTCGTGAAACCCATCCCAGGTGCGTTTTTCCAAAAACGAATTCATGGTTTCGCCTTCCGGCACGGGATATTTGGGAAATTCATATCCCAGATCTTTGAAAGTGAACTCGAGGCGGGAAGACAGCTCTGCCGTATGGGCGATCGTCTCGGGAAGGTCAGCGAAAAGGGCGTGCATCTGCTGCGGCGATTTCAAGTGGCGCTCGGAGTTGCGCGCCAGCAGACGTCCTGCCGTAGCCAGAGTGCGATGGTGGCGGAGAGCGGTGAAAACATCGCACAGTTCGCGCTCGCGAACGGTGGCATAGCAGACGCCATTGGTTGCAAGTAAAGGAAGCCGGAGCGAGCGGGCGATTTCGATGGCAGCACGATTGCGAGCTTCCTGCTCGCGATGAAAATGGCGCTGCAGTTCGACGTAAACGTTGGCGTGGCCGAAGATTTCGATCAGGCGTTCGATCGAGCGGCGCGCCGCTTCCAGTCCACCATTTTTGAGGGCAAGAGCCAGCCGACCATCGTGGCCGCCGGTGAGGCAAATTAATCCTTCTGCATGCTCTTGCAGTTCTTCCTCATAGACAGCGCCTTCGTTCTTGGCCGCGCGCAGCTTCATTTTGGTGATCATGCGGCAGAGGTTCTGATAGCCGGCGCGGGAAGAAACGAGCAGGGGAAGTCTAAATCCACCACAGAGGCACAGAGACACAGAGGAATTCTTGATGGTTTGTTCTTTGTTGCATTGATCCGTGGAAATCTGTGTAGATCCGTGGCCAAGAAGTTGCGCTGTCACCTCGGCTCCAATATGAGCCTTCAGTCCAATTTTCTTTGCTGCCATGTGAAAACGCGGCGAGCCATAGACGCCATCGCGGTCGAGCAACGCCATGGCCGGCATATTCAGGTTGGCGCAGGTGGCGATTAGAGTTTCGGGCAGGGAAGCGCCTTCGAGAAAACTGAAAGCGGAGCGAGAGTGGAGTTCAATGTACATTGGCAAAATCGGCCACGGATCAACACGGATTCTCACGGATCAAAATCAAATTCATTTCTTAGTTTCTGCTATCCAAAGATTTATCCGTGTTCATCCGTGGAAATCCGTGGCTAATCGTAAGTACCTTCCAGCAGCCATCGTCCGTCCAGCAGGTCGCGCACCAGGCGATACAATCCGATGCTGGTTTCTTCCTGCACCGCGATGTCCCATTCATCGCGCGCCCAGCCTTCCTGCTCCCACCAGTCGCCGGAAGAACGCCACGGGCCTGCCGCCCAGAGGATTTCGCCACGGGTTTCTTTCCGTTTAAGACAGGAAATAAAAGTTGGTCTGCCTTCGCACAAAGTGACGGTGACTGCGGCGGGAGGACGGAAGATGCGCAGCGCAGTAACCAGATCATCTGAGTTTTCTGTCTTCTCAGTTTTTTCTTGCGGGTCTTGGGGGGCAAAGTGTTGCAGGCGGTATCCCTGAGGGCGATGGGTGTCCATGATTTCCAAAGATCCGACTTTGTCCTCTCCCACAATGCCCGCAATTCGCGCCAGCGTGAGTTCAAGCTTTTCCGGCTCGGGGGATGGGGGGAGAAAAAGTCCGCTTTGCCCGGGCCGCGGCCGCACCGGCTCCGCAGCCAGATGAATCTTGACGATGGGCGCGCCGGGCGGGTGGGCTTTCAAATCGAGCTGCAGCAGCTTGAGGAAAGTTTTGGAGTCGAGCAGAGGCAAAGGAAGATGAAGGGTACGGCAAAAGTGTTGCCGAGCTTGCGCTCGGCTGGGACGGACTGGGTCGCCCGTCCCCACACTGTCTTCTTCCCGGTATTCGCTGGCCAGTTCCAGTTCCAGGCGCAATTGCTGAGTGGCCAGGGCGCGCGATGCCAGACGAGCACAAAGCTGATCCAGCAATCGTCCCAGTAAAAATGCCAGCGGCTCCAGCAACGTCAAGGGATACTCCAGCTCGATAGCTTCCTCGAACCCGAGTGGCGGATCGACTGGGACCAGCGTGCGCGAAGTCTCGCCTCGCGCCAGTTTTTGCAGATACACTCCCCGCTGTCCCAGGCGTTCACTCAAAGGCACATCTGGCAGAGTGGCCAAATCGCGCAGATTACGAATCCCCCAACGATGGAGCGTTTCCCAAAGCGGCTCCGCTCCCTGTGGTTCAGAGAACAAAAGTTCCACCGGCAGGTTCCCCATCCGCTGGGATTCGTTGCCTTCGGGGATTACAGTTACGCCGCGGAATCCGCGGGCGGCAAGGACAGCAGTATCGGGATTGGCGGCGACGGCGACGTTGGCGGTGAGTCCAAGATCCAAGGCGCGGCGGGCGAGGTCGCGGGCGATTTTCGGCGAGCTGCCGAAAAGCAACTCCATGCCAAGCAGGTCAAGAACCATGGTGTCGGGCGCGGCATCTTCCACTCGCGGCGAAAATGATTGTGCACAATCGAGCAGAGCAGTATGGGCAGCAGTTTCCTGAAGCAAAGATCGGGCACGGAACGCTAGGCCGGCGCAGGCTTCGATTTGCAGCCTGGTCATTCCGGGCGTAATGCCGGCGCGGCGAGCGTTTTCGTTTGCCGCGAAAACTTTCTGGAGAGGAGGCTTTCCTTCGAGCACCGCGAAAGGCTGCGAGCGCAGGCCGGGCTCGGCGCGCAGAAGCGCTTCCACGGGAAGATCCGGCACGAAAATGCAAGCAAAAGGCATAGAAAAATTGATTCATTGAGAGATTGAATCATTGAGTTAGTGAGGAATTTTCATCCTGCGCGTACGGTTCTGGTGGAGAAGGCGGCGGTAGTGGATGGTGCGGGCTGGCGTGGCATCCGCGAGCGCAGAATTTCAGTTTCTATTTTCTGATCATGCAGGAGTTCCGCATGAGACGGCGTCTTTAAAGCTGAGAGCGGATCGCTGAAAGCTGACAGCTTTTTGTCCGTCTGCAGTTTCAGCAGCAGCGCGGCACAAGTCTGGGCGCAGGGTGCCTGCGTGACTACGAACAGCACCGTAGGGGTGTGCTCGATGGCCCGCTGAAAGCGGAACCAGGAAGTGAGCGGAATGCGGCGCGCAGATTTCAGCGGGACATCGCCCAGGTCAATGATCACCAGGCCGAAGCCGCCGCTTTGCAGGAGCAGGTCGGTGACGCGCAGCGCTTGGTCGACGTTGCCCTCAGAGTGGGCTCTCTTTCGCCCCTTCGGGGCTAGGTCTTCTTGGCTCCCACACCCACGGCTTGCGCCGTGGGCTGTATTCTTGCGCCGCTCTGCGGCTGCCTGCTCATCGCCGCATCGCACCCATAGCAAGCTTTCAAAATGCACTGCTGCCCTTGCGGCTGACAAGGGATCAAAGGCATCGCTTACATCCACCAGCGCGCACGCTTCCTGGCGATGGGTAGCGGTCGCCAGCACCGCTAACAGCAAGCTGGTCCGGCCGGAAGAAACCGGTCCGCAAACTTCGGTCAAACAGCCGCGTGGCAGCCCGCTGGTGAGGGCATCGATCTCGCGCACTCCGCTCGGAGCCATTTCCGGCGGGGGCCGTAGCGTGAGCCGTGAGGCCGGCGTGACCTCTGCCAGCTTGGGCAACGCCGCCAGGCGGTCGAAAATCCGCGGCGATGAGTTGGAAGTAACCGAGACCACGGGGCGGCGCACCGCCTCGGTGGGAAAGAGCGGAAAAGACGACATAGAAAACCTCAGATTTCAGGGAACATCAGGGCAGGAACTGCCCTGAGGGCAAGCGATATTCGCTTTTTATTCGCCCATCAAAGTGTGGCATGGAGAGGCAGGTTTGTCAATGGAATCCTTTTACCGCCGGCCCGCGTATGTGCACTAAGGTTAGGGAGGCACAACATGATGGAACCATGGATGGATCCCACTCGTTTCGGTATCTGGTATGGCGGGATGGGCGGAGGAGTGATGGGTTCGTGCGCAGTGATGCTGGCCATCGTAGCTGCGGTGCTGGCTTCCCGCGGCAAAGGCCGGAATTTCATTCTGGGGGCGTTCACTCTCATGAAGTGGTTCGGCTGGGTGAATCTGGGGCTGGGCCTTTATGCGATCTCCCGGCATCAACCATTTGGCATCTGGTATCCGCTGACCGTGATCGGGTTACTGTTTTCACTGTTGTTCACCTTGTTGCGGCCGGTGGTGCGCAAGCGCTATGAAGAAGTCGAACGGCGGCAGATGGCCGGCGGATGGGGACACGCCTGAGCGCGCGCGACCGCTTTGTTATAATCACGTTCTGCCCGGATGGCGCTATCGTCTAGGGGTTAGGACGGAAGATTCTCAATCTTCAAACCCGGGTTCGATTCCCGGTAGCGCTACCAACTTTCCTGCTTTCCCGTTATTTCTCGGCTAAGGAGAGTCTGTCGATGAGAGCGTTTGCCATGTTTGTCGTAGGAATGATTCTAGGCGCTGCTGCCATTGTGCTCGGCGTTTACTGCTACTTCGCGGCGGGGCAGGCTCCGGTGGCAACCTCGGCGTCCCCCATGCCTTTTGAAAAGAAGCTGGCGCACCGGGCTCTGGATGCGGCAATTAGCCGGGAGATGCCGAAGACGGTTCCGCTGCAACCCGACGAAGGCAATCTGGCTGCGGGCGCCCTGCTCTATCGCGAACATTGTGCGGTGTGTCACGGGCTGCCGGAGCAGAAGGAAACCATAATCGCTGCCGGCATGTATCCGCATCCGCCGAAGCTGCTGGAAGGAAAAGGTGTCACGGACGACGAGCCGGGAGAAAGTTATTGGAAAGTTGCGAATGGGATTCGTTTGACGGGCATGCCGGGCTTCCGGCCAAGATTGTCAGAGACGCAAATGTGGCAGGTGAGTTTGTTAGTGGCTAATGCCGACAAGCTGCCGAAATCGGTTCACGACGTTTTGTCATTGCCTCTGAACAACTGATGAAGGTGGCGCAAGCGAAGTAACGCCTCCGTTGACCTATTGTCCGAAGACATAGGCTGCGCCGGGGGAACTGCTCTTGGGCGCGCCCGCGACCGCGGTGGCGCCGCTGATGGCAACAGAAGTCGCCATGAGATCGGCGGAGGCGCCATCGGAGGCGGTGGCTTCGGCGTAAGCGGTGCGGGTGGTTTTCCATCCGGCGACCGGACGGACATAGGCGTAAAGCGCGCCCTGCTCAAGGTTCGCGCCGGGAGCGCCGACTACGATTCCTTTTGCGTTCTCATTAATGCCAACCGCCTGGCCGAAGCTGTCGTATTGGATTGCGTCAGGTGCGCCTAGGCCGGCGGCAAAGCTCGACGTGGTTGCCCAGCCGGCCGGCGGCTCGACGAACACGTAGGCCGCGCCGTAGGAGCTGAATGCGCCGGGTGCGCCCGCCACCACGGTGCCTCCGCTAATGGCGACTGCGAATCCGAGATTGTCGCTGGCTTTGCCGTTGTAGGTCGTCAGTTCAGCGGTCTCGGTCATGTTGGCCCATCCGCCGGCAGGCTCGACGTAAACGTATGCCGATCCCTGAAAATTGTTGTGACCGTACGAGCCCGCCACGACCGTGTTGCCGCTGACGGCGACGGAGCAGCCCAGGTAATCCAAAATGCCGTCGCTGTCTGAGGCGCTCAGTTCGGCGGCTTGAGTGCATCCCTGGCGGCTGCAAGTAAACACGTAGACCCGGCCGGAGAAATTGTTCACGAAGAATGCCCCAGCCGCGATGGTGGTTCCGCTGATGCTCACGCTGTTGCCGAAGGCGTCGCCATCCATGCCATCGGAGGCGGTGAGCTTGGCGGTTTCTGTCATATTCTGCCAGCCGTTGGCAGGCTTGACGAAAACATAAACTGCGCCCGGAGTTGACTGCTGCTTGTTAAAGTTCGAAGTGTTCGCCGCCCCGACTACAATAATGTCGCCGCTGATGGCGACAGAGACGCCGAAGCCGGTGCCGTTGTCGGATGAGGTCAGGGTTGCAGTTTGGGTCATATTCGCCCATCCACCGGCGGGCTTCACGAACACATCGACCGTGCCATACTCCTCGATGTTGGCGTCGAAGTCGCCCACCACAACCGTGTTGCCGCTCATGGCGATGGAGATGCCGAACCAGTCGTTCTTCGCCCGAGCGCTGGGAGTGAGTTCGGCGAGTTGCTGCCAGGTGGCGGGAACTGCGGGGGCCGCTTCGGACAGAGCCAAGGTTGCACTCAAGACCAGAATTGAAATCAACCACAGTTTTCGCATTGCGAACCCCTGCAAATCGAGGATGGACGGCTGGTTTGGTTGAAATCCCTGAGCGGGGACGGCAACCGAGCGCCAATTGTCCTCTGGCCAGGGGAATGCGTCAAGAGCAGTTTTTCTCTCCAAAAGCCGTGCTGGATGCCGTTACCTCGGTCATGTGCTGACGGCTTGCTTCCCACCTAAGCTATCTTGAAGGATCATTATGGCCTGGTACTTTGCCTTCTTCTTTATTTCGGGGTTGTGCAGCATCGTGTATGAGCTGGTCTGGCTGCGGCTGGCGATGGCGCAGTTTGGGGTGACCACAGCACTGACCTCGATCGTGCTCTCAATGTTTATGGGAGGTCTGGGCCTGGGATCCTGGGCGGCGGGCAGTCTGGTGCGGGCTTACGGGAAGCGCCTGGCGACACACCCGTTGAAGCTATACGGTTTGACGGAGTTGCTGATCGGCTGTTCTGCGCTCGTGGTTCCTCTGCAACTTTCATACGGACATCGACTGCTGGAAAACATGGCAGCGCAGGCAGCAGTGTCCTCGGCTGCATTCTATTTGGCTTCTGGAGCGTGGCTGGCATGGACGCTGGTGCCCTGGTGCGCCTGCATGGGCGCGACCATTCCGCTGGTGATGTTTGCCATTCGATCGGAGGTGGGCCAGGACTCGAGTCGTTCCTTCAGCTTTCTCTATGTGGCCAATGTGGTGGGAGCGATTGGAGGAGCGGTGCTCGCGCCTGTGCTGATCGAGCTTGGCGGCTTCCACGAGACTCTGCGAGTTGGCGCGTGCCTGAATGCGGTGATTGCGGTGAGCGCGTTCGGACTGGCGTTTGCGTCGAAGAGCGCGAGTCCCGGCCGCGTTGCGGCGGCTGCAGCCGCGCCTGCGGCGAGTTTCGACACCAGCCGAAGGCCGCTACTTTTGCTTTTTCTCACCGGCCTTACCACCATGGGGATGGAGTTGATTTGGATCCGCTTATTCACCCCCTACATTGGGCCGGTGGTGTATGCGTTCGCCATCATTCTGGTGGCCTACCTGCTGGCCACATTTCTGGGTTCACGAATTTACCGCTGGTGGAGTTTTCGCGGCGGGCGCGAGAGCGAACTGGCATGGATCGCTTTGGTGCCGGCAGGAGTTCTTGTGCTGGTGACTTCCGATGTGAGGCTGGCGCTGGGTTCCTCTGGGCGAGTGTTCCTCGGGGTCACGCCGTTCGCTGCGGTGATGGGGTTCCTGACTCCGATGCTGGTGGATCGCTGGTCTGCGGGCGATCCCGACCGCGCCGGCAAAGCGTATGGGATCAACGTACTGGGCTGCATCGTGGGACCATTGCTGAGCGGGTTCCTGCTGTTGCCGTTTCTGGGCGAGAGCTGGTCTACGCTGGTGTTGACTCTGCCGTGGCTGGCGATGGCGATTCACGCAGCTTTCGCGGCCAAGTCTGGGTTAGTGACCCGCGCTGCCGCTTTAGCCTCTGCATTGGCGGCGATGGCGATTCTGTTCTTTACTCAGGATTTCGCGACCCAGTATCCGCAGCGCGAAGTTTTGCGGGACAGCACGGCGACGGTGATCGCTACCGGCGAGGGTATGAGCAAACGGTTGATCATCAACGGCGTGAACATTACGGCGATGGTGCCGATTCCCAAGATGATGGCGCATCTTAGTCTGGCTTCGCTGGCCCAGCCGCCGCGCAATGCGCTGGTGATCTGCTTTGGGATGGGAACAACGTTCCGCTCGGCGATGTCGTGGGGAATCCCGACGACCGCCGTCGATTTGGTGCCCAGCGTGCCCAAGCTGTTTACTTATTATCATCGGGATGGCGAAAAGGTTTTGGCAGCGCCGGGCGCGCGGGTGGTGGTCGACGACGGCCGGCGCTTTCTGGAGCGCTCGCCGGAAGAGTATGACGCGATCATCATTGACCCGCCGCCGCCGGTGCAGGCTGCGGGTTCCAGTCTGCTGTACTCGGAAGACTTCTACGCGGTGGCGAAGAAGCGGCTACGGCCGGGCGGCATCCTGCAACAATTTCTGCCCGATGGCGTCAACGCTGCGAACGACAATCAGTTGAAGGCCTCGGTGGCACGTGCGTTGCAAAATTCGTTTCCTTACGTGCGAATCTTTCAGTGGAACGGACGGCAGGGTTGGCACTTCCTGGCCAGTTCCCAACCAATTCCGGTTCGCAACGCGGCGGAACTGGCGAATCGCATGCCGATGGCCGCGGTTGCGGACATGCTGGAATGGGGACCGGAAAAAACCGCCGAAAAACAGTTCGACCTATTGCTCTCGCGAGAGACGACGCCCGAGCAGATGATCGCGTTGTCGCCCCAAACTCCCGGCTTGCGAGACGACCGCCCTATCAACGAGTACTACATGCTCCGCAGCCATGTGAGTATGCTCAGCTTCTGAAGGGGATTTTTGACAGCGGTTCTCCATCTGGCTAAGCTGTGCAGGGATGACCGTGTCACTGTTCATTTATGCGGTGCTGGGGATCGCAACTTTTCCTTTTATCTATTATCTGATCTCCCTGTACAGCGCCTGGGGGTTCTTTCGTCGCCGCCCGGTTCCGGGGCCGAAGAGCGAATTTACTCCGCCAGTCAGCAATCTGAAACCGCTTCGGGGCCTCGATCCTGAGGCGTACGAAAATTTCGCCAGCTTCTGCCGCCAGGATTATCCCGACTACGAATTGCTTTTCTGCGTTGGCGACAAAGATGACCCAGTGGTGCCGATCCTTGAAAAACTTGCCCGCGATTTTCCCGAGCGGCGGATCACCGTGCTGTTCGGGACTTCCGGCAATGCCGCCAATGACAAAGTGGCCAAGCTGGCGCGGCTGGTGAGCGAAGCGCGGAATGAAGTGGTGGTCATCAGCGATAGTGACGTGCGCGCCCGGCCCGATTATCTGCGCACCGTGGTGGCCCCGTTGGCTGATCCCAAAGTTGGCGCAGTGACTTGTTTCTACGTCCCCACCGAGGAAAAGACGCTAGCCGAGAGCTTGCAGACCATCGGCATGGTGTCTGACTTTTACGCCGGCATTTTGGTGGCGCGTAAGCTGGACGGAGTGAAGTTCGCGCTTGGCCCCACCATCGCGACTACCCGCACACGGCTTGCCGGGTTCGGCGGCTACAAGGCCATCGAGAACCAGCCGGGCGACGACCTTCTGGTGGGACGGTTGATCGCAGAGCAGGGTTATGAAGTCGAACTTCTTCCTTACACGATTCTCACCGTTGCTGATTATGGATCGATGCCTGACCTGCTGCACAAGCGGATGCGCTGGGTGGTAGTGATGCGGCACATGCGTCCCTGGGGTCACTTCGGGCTGGTATTCACCCAGGGTCTATTCTGGTCTTTGGCCGCGATTGCGGTTCGACCCACGGCCGCCGTGGCGTTGGGATATCTCGGCGCATATCTCGTGCTGCGGCTGGCGATGACGTGGCTGATTGGCGTGCGCGGGTTGGGTGACCGCGCATTGTGGAAGAAGCTGTGGCTGATTCCGGTGTGGGACGCACTGGCGTTTTTCATCTGGATGTTCAGCTTTGTTCGCAGCAGCATTCGCTGGCGCGGAGGCGAGTACTATATTCGTGATGGCCAGTTAGTTCCGGTGGCCGCGAATCAAACGGAAAAATAGCTCGATTGGTTTTCTCTGCGAACTCAAGGGCCTTCTCTGTGAACTCCGCGATTCAAGATTTGGTTTCCAAGTTGGAAGAGCCGGAAACGCAGAGTTCGCGGAGAACAGCAACGGAGTTCGCGGAGAAGTTACATGACTGACAGCCGATTGGCGGTGAAGACCTTATGATCACGGGCGCCCATGTTGTCATTTACAGCAAAGACCCGGATGCGGACCGCGCATTCTTTAAAGATGTGCTCAAGTTTCCGTCTGTAGACGCCGGACATGGCTGGTTGATCTTCGCCATGCCGGGCGCGGAAGTGGCCTTTCACCCGTCCGAGCACAACGACCGGCACGAGTTCTACTTCATGTGCGACGACCTCAAGGCAATGATGGAGTCGTTGAAAAAAGAAGAAGGTCGGGTGCGGGCCCGTCCACGAGGAACGTTGGGGAAGCATCACTAAGGTGAAACTGCCGGGCGGCGGTGAGGTTGGCCTTTATCAGCCCAAACATCCGACGGCGTTGAGAGCTACGCGGTAGTTATACGAGGGATCTGGGCGCGACGGCCCGAGTCGTTTGCTGATCCTTTCGAGAGCGACCGCCGGCGCAGCCCCAGCAGGCGTATACTTGCCGCGTTTACCAAATCAAGCAAAAGAAATCCTAGGAGGAGATTCCATGAGAACAAGAACGGTCTTGTTGTCCGTGGCCGCGTTATTCGCTGCCGCCGTTGTTTGCTTCGCCGCCGAGGACGCGAATAT
>JBAWFN010000119.1:0-48730 GCA_049591935.1 Terriglobales bacterium
CCCGAGCGGGGCGCCGCAGCCGCCCGCGGCCGGGGCGGAAGCTCAGAGCGCACCGGCGCCGCAGCCACAGCAGCAGGCGCCACCGCAGCCTCCACCCGATCAGAATCTGAACGCGAAACTGCAGACACCGACGCTGTCGCCCAAGGATGCGTTCTCTAGCGGCTCGAGGTATGTGGGATCAGCAACTGAGCAGGCAGCCCGGGCGGCAGCTGCGACCCGTGGGGGCGGAGGCGGGGACAACGGCGATTTCGGTTTGGGCCTGGGCAAGCAGGGAGCAGCCTACGGCGGGCTCGAGGTTCTCAGCGACACGATGGGGGTCGACTTTGGACCCTACCTGGCGCGGGTTCTGCACGACGTGAAGATGAATTGGTACAACTTGATTCCGGAATCGGCAAAGGCGCCGATTATGAAGAAGGGCAATGTAGGAATCGAATTTGCGATCCTCAAGGACGGCAGCGTGGCCGGGATGAAACTGGTATACAGTTCGGGTGATGTGGCGCTCGACCGCGGGGCCTGGGGTGGGATTACGGCTTCCAATCCGTTTCCGCCGTTGCCCACAGAGTTCAGTGGCCAGTACCTGGCGTTGCGCTTTAAGTTCCTCTACAACCCCAGCAAGAACGAAATGCAGTAGCTTCCCCTCGGGCGCTACGATTTTTCCAGTCGGATGGAGCCGTCACCGGTGTGGATGGTCAGCAGGTTTCCGCCGCCGTTGATCTTCCCATGGATGTTCTTTTCGCCTAATCGCCCGTCGACGGTCACCGGCATTTCCACATTGATATGGCCATCGTTGGTGTGGAGGTCCACGTCGGCGGCAAAGTTCTCTGGCAGTTCCACGGTTACGCCGCCGTCGCCGGTGCGAACATTCCAGCTTGACGCCATGGTTGAGCCGGGCAAAACACGAGCTTCGATGCGGCCATCGCCAGTATTGAGGTCGAGCGCATCGAAACGGCCGGCAACGCGAATGTGTCCATCTCCGGTGCGGGCCCGCAGGTTGCCATCCACCGATTCGATCTGTTCGTGGCCATCGCCACTTTCCAGATCCATGTCGCCCTTGAAATTCGACAGTTCGATGGAACCGTCAGCGGTGTGCAAGTTCACGCGGCCCTGGCGAGGCATGTGGATTTCGATATCCACCTTGTAGCTGCCGAACTGGACGGTGAACACATGATGGGGAAAGCGCAGCTCGATCTCGACCGCGTCGCCGTTCTGGTGCTCGATGACGCGGAGACCGTTGTCGCCGAATTTGTAGCGGCTGCTGGTGATGTGCACGTCGATGGTTTTCTGATCCCAGGTATCCACGCGAATGTTGGCGTCGGAGGTCTCCACCCGCAGATCGGGTTTGCCCGAGATGGTGTAAGTCTTCGACCAGTCTTCCGCCTGGGCCAGGGAAGTGATCGCCAGCACTAAACCCAAGAGCCCGAATGTAAGACGTTGCATAAATTGCTCCTGCGCGAGGGGGCACACGTCGCCTCCGGCGCTAGACGATGATACGCAACCTTGGTCAACCCGGTTCCAAGGAAATTGGAGTCACCGGCGGTTGCAGGACTACAATAAGACCGTGCCCGCCGCTGGAGCAAAACGGCAGCCGGAGCCACCCCCGGCCGAACATCATCGCACTCCGCAGGTCAACACCATGGAAGCCACTGGCCTGCTGGTGATTGCTGTCTTGATCCTGGTCCTCACGCTGATTCGTTACTGGTACCACATCCCCTGGAGTGCCCGCTAGCCGTGCCACAGGAACCGCTGCTGGTAGTTGTTCTGGGCCCGACCGCGAGCGGGAAGACTGCGCTTTCGCTGGCGCTGGCTGAGGGTTTCGAGGGTGAGATTGTGAATTGCGACTCGGTGGCGATGTATCGCGAATTCGAGATCGGCACGGCCAAACCAGATGCGGCCGAACGCGCCAGCGCTCCGCACCATCTGCTGGATTTTGTGGAGCCGACCGGTTACATCACGGCGGGAGAGTATGCACGAAGAGCGCGGCAGGTTCTACAGGAGATCAAGCAGCGCGGCCGCTTGCCGGTAGTGGTGGGTGGAACCGGGCTGTATCTGCGGGCGCTGCTCGATGGACTATCGCCTGGGCCACAACGATCGGAGGAGTTGCGGGAAAGACTGCGCGAGAAGGTGGAGAGAAAAGGAACGAGCCATTTGCATCGGGTCTTGCGGCGGATGGACCCGGATGCGGCGGAGCAGATACACGCGAACGACCTGCCCAAACTGATTCGCGCCATCGAGGTATGTCTCGGTTCGCGGCAGAAGATGACCGAGATGTGGAAGCACGGACGGGACCCGCTGCGGGGCTTTCGAATCCTGCGGATTGGTTTAAATCCCGAGCGGGATGCGCTCTATGGCCGAATCAATGAGCGTGCACGGCGCATGTTCAAGGCAGGCTTGGTGGAAGAGACGCAGCGTCTGCTGGCTAAATACGGAGAGTCGGCGCAGCCGCTGGGTTCACTCGGATACAAGCAAGCGGTGCAACTGGTCCGTGGTGAGATGGATGAGGCTTCCGCGCTGCAGGCGGCGCAACAGGCGCATCGCAACTATGCCAAACGGCAGATGACCTGGTTCCGGCGGGAGCCGGAGGTCAAGTGGCTGCTGGGTCTTGGGGATGAGAGGGCGATTCAGCAAGAGGCGTGTGCACTGGTAGAGGATTCCCTCGGCGTTGTGGCGTGAGGATAGAATCCAGTCCCGATCTTTCCATGCGCTGTTCTTCTTATTAGGGTTTCTGCTCGCCTGCAATCTCCTGCTGCTCTTCAGCCTTCTGCCAGGTGGAGTCGGGGTCGTATTTCTTCATGGCTTTCGCAAGAGCCTCGGTTTTCTTGCCGAGATCCTTCTGATATACCACCCCATCCTGGTCGACAACGAACGTCATCACGCCGGATGACCGGTAATCCGCCGGGTAAGCCACAAAAGCGAAATTCTCGGTCATTTTGCCGTTTACAACGTAACTCTTGGCGCCGCCTGGGCCATTTTTTCCCTGACGTGTCAAGATGTGGTAATAGTAACCGCGGTATGGAGTTGGATCGCCTTCGAGGCTATTGGCGTAGCCTCGGGCAACGGCACGCGCCACCAGGGGACCAATGGGGCTTTGGGGTTGGCCCTCGGCAGCTTTCCAATAAAGGCCGTTGTGCTGCCCTTCATCACTGAAGAGCTTCTGCGCGTACTGGTCGTGCTGGGTTGAGCGATATTCCTTTTCCGCCGCCACCAGTTCCTGGCAGACACGAATGGCGGACATTTCATTCCGGCCGACTCGCCTGAATAAAATCTCTTTCTCGCCCGCCTCAGTGTCGAAGTACCACGAATTACCGTTGTTCACGAGTGGTATGGGCGTGGGCCAATTCTCGGCGCCGATATACAGGGTGGTGGTTCCATCCGGCTCTTTCACCAGACGGTGCATATCCTGATATCTCTTTGCGAAATTGGCTCGGTTGTTGACGTCTTCAGTTTCGTCTCCCGAAGAAACGATTTCCTTACCTTCGGGTCCGAGGATGTCGAGCATCGCCTTTTCGTCGTTACTCTGCGCTGCCGTGACCAGTGCATGGCTCGCGTCCTCCGCCGATGAAAATGTCTTCTGGCCGGTTTGCTGGGCCAGCGAACGACTGGTGAAACATCCCGTCAAAAGGATCGCGACCGCGGCTAATTTAGAAAGATTGGCCCAATGAATTTGGTTTACGTTCAGCTTGGTTCGTGGCATATCGCTTCTCTCCATTTCTAGATTTCACAAGCTACTCGGAACCCGACCAAACGTCGATTACCGCCGCCCGCCACCGCCGCCGCGAGAGCCTCCGCCACCGCCGTGAAACCCACCGCCGCCGAAGCTGGCGCTTCCGCGCGACGAATAGCTTCTGGCCTGGCCACCATGGTCGTAACCACTGAAAGCGCCGGAGCGGACGCCGCTCTGACCACGGGGTTCAGCATAGCCTCGAGCCGCTCGAGAGTTCCCGTTGAAAGGCCTGGGCGCGGCTCCGGGGCGGTTGTACACTCCACCGCGTCCGCTGAAGTTCCCGTTAGGAGGCCTGGGCACATTGCCGCGGGCGTTAACCCCGCCGCGGAAGCCGTTGGCTCCCCCGCGAACCCCGCCACCACGGTAGAAGGTGTTGCGGTTATAAAACGTTCGGCTTTGGGAGAAGTAGCGGCCGCGGTTATAAAGCGGGTATCCGCCACGCCAATTGAATCCCCAATGACCCCAACCCCACCCGAAACCGCCGTACCAACCGATTCCGAAGCCGAGTCCGAAGCTGAGGTACGGACCACCAAACCAGATTCCGGGATATGGATACCATCCCGGCCAGGCCACGATGGGACCTCCGTAAACCAACCAGGGATCGTAGGCAGGGACGTAAACGATATCGGGATTAGCCGGCTGAATGGCGATGTCATCGTCCTGACCGCTGGTATCTACGGTTTGCTGCGGAGTGGATTTAAGATTGCCGGCTGCGCTCGCGCGCCGGCGCATCACCTGCACCGCATTCATCACATCCTGTTGCTGGTTGTAGTAGGCGTCGCCCAGAGATGAGGTCCAGGAGAGATTCTTGTCCATATTGCCGAGGACAGATGGAAATCCAGTGAGCGCCTTAACGCTTGGGTCCCAGGCTTGCTGATCCACGGCCTGCCCCAAAGCATCGCCCTTCAAATCGGGATGCGCTTGCACCCATCGGTCGGCCTCGACGACCTGCTCGGGAAAAGTTGACGCCGCCAGGACTTGTGCCACCAGCGAATCCGGATATAGCGCAATCGGCGCGACCAATTGCTGGATCTGCTCGGGAGTTTGCTGGGTATACGGGGGAGCCTGACCGCTCTGGCCCGTGGCCTGGCCGCCCTGCACCGTGGCTTGAGCGCCCTGCGCCGGAGCTTGCGGATCCTGAGAGGCCAACAAGTTCTGAGGCCAAGTGGTGAGCAACAGAGCCAACGACAACAGGGAACCCAAACTCTGCTTGCCCAATTGAGGTTTTGAGAAGCCTGTAGCGCGTGTGAAAATGTTCATGTTCTTGAACCTCCTCCAAAGCCAGTGTAAACGCAGTGGCATGACCAACACGAGGCGAGTCCTTAGGCTGCCGCCCCGCGATGCTGGCCGTGTTCGTTCGAATGTGGCGCGCGCCGGTGCAGGCGCAGTGCTCGTTCGATGGCCGGCCCCAGCCGTTCCGGCAGTTCGCTCTTCATCACGTATTCATCCACCAACCACAGGACCCGCTCCGGCATCCCTGAGTACGCTGACAGCAGGATAATCGGCAGGTTGGGAAACCGTTGCTTGATATGGCAGGCGACGGCTTCTGCGTCCATGCCTTCCCGTTTGTACTCCAGCAAAACCGCGGTCACGGGTGTTTCCTCCAGCATCTTCATCGCGGTGTAGCCGCTCGACGCAATCTTGACACAATAACCGTGAGACTCCAAAGCTGCCTTGCGGAGCAGCAAGACTTGTGGCAGATCATCGATGCACAACACCGTGGGACAGTCCATTGCTACATCTCTTCTGGAATGGTTAGATGCCGTGTCAAACAGTTGGATGCTGTATTTGGCTCTCCGTTGTCCCACGTGGATAATACCGCAAAGGCAGAAGGTAGCCGCCGGGATCGAAAAGACGAACCGGGCGTTGGGAGGACGTCTCCAGAAGTCGCGACCGGGCCCGCATAAGGGCTAAATGTAGCACAAAGATTTAAGACGCGAACGCCAAACTCCGCCGTGCTATCTTCTGACTGATGCCCCGGAAACTTGCGGTGGTTCTGCTCGGGTTGCTTCTCGCTTATCCAGCGTTGGCCAAGGAGAAATACCAGCCTGCCGGCCCGGTCCACCTCGACCGTGAGGGCGAGAAGTGGGCGGAAAAGACTTTACGCAAGCTTTCGACCGAGGAAAAAGTCGGGCAGCTGTTCATGATTTGGGTGCGGGCGGAGTTTCTGAACGTCGATAACCCCGAGTACGTGCAACTGCGCGACACCATGCGCAAGTATCACATCGGCTCATTCTGCATGACGGTGCGCTACGAGCCACCTTTTCTTTATCGCAATGAACCCTACGAGGCGGCGGTGCTGCTCAATCGATTGCAGCAGGATTCGAAGTTGCCACTGTTGGTGGCGGCGGATTTCGAGCGTGGCCTAGCGATGCGGCTCCATGGAGCAACCGAATTCCCTCATGCCATGGCGTTTGGGGCCGCGGGCAAGCTGGAATATGCCGAGGCCTTTGGCCGAATTACGGCGCAGGAGGCACGGGCCATCGGGGTGCACTGGAATTTCTTTCCGGTCGCGGATGTCAACTCCAACCCCGTGAATCCCATCATCAATACGCGTTCGTTTGGGGAGGATCCGCAGCAAGTCGGGGATTTGGTGGCGGCGTACATTCGTGGCGCGCGGGCCCATGGGATGATGACCACGGCCAAGCATTTCCCTGGCCACGGAGACACCGCTACGGATTCTCACCTGGGTTTGGCGCAAGTCACGGGCGACGCAGCCCGACTGCAGGCGGTCGAGTTGGCACCGTTTCGCAAGGCCATTGAGGCGGGAGTCGATGCGGTGATGGTGGCTCACGTGACGGTTCCGGCACTGGAGCCGCAGGCCGATCGTGTGGCTTCAACCTCGCCTGCCATAGTCACTGGGCTACTGAAGGAGCATCTCGGATTCAAAGGAATTGTGGTGACCGACGCGCTGGATATGGCGGGCCTCACGCGGCTCTACGGGGCGCACATCGGGCGTGCGGCGGTTGATGCGTTCAAGGCAGGCAACGATCTGCTGATTATTCCGGCGGATTTGGAGGCATCGTATCAGGCAGTGTTGGAGGCCGTTCGGAGCGGGGAGATTTCGTCTTCGCAGCTCGACGCATCCGTTCTCAAGATATTGAAAGCAAAGGCTTCCATGGGCCTGAATAAGGGACGGCTGGTGGATCTAGGGAGCCTTTCTGAGTTGGTCGGTCAGCCGGCCAATGTGGCGCTGGGCCAGCGCGTTTCCGACGATGCCGTCACCCTGGTGCGCGACAACGGCAAGGTTTTGCCTCTGAAAGAAATGGGAACTGCCCCAGCCGGCTTGCCGTATCAGAGAGAGGAAGAAGTGCGCAATCGAGTGGTGGTGGTGGTGCTGGTGGATGATGTGCGCATGGACGCGGGGCGGACACTGGAACTCCAGATTCGTAAACGCGTGCCGGATGTCGACGTGGTCTACGTCGATTCCAGAATTGTGGATGGTATGTCGGATGGGGTTTTGAAAGCAATCGATGAAGCGCAAAGCGTAGTGGCTGCCGTGTATGCGGTTCCGACAGCAGGCCGGGCGGTGCCGGGACCGAATGGGTTGACCAACTCGGTCAGCCTCGCAGATGGGAATGCGGCGTTGCTACAGAAGATCTTGGATCGGGGAGCAGACAAGACCGTGGTTTTAGCGATGGGGAACCCGTATTTGGCGCAAAGTTTCCCGGGAGTCCAGAATTATCTTTGCACTTTCTCCAATGTATCGATTGCCGAGGTGAGTGCGGTGAAGGCGTTGTTCGGGGAGATTGCCATCCACGGCCATCTTCCGGTGACCATCCCAGGTGTGGCCGCGCGTGGCGCCGGGATCGAACGAGTGGCGCAGGTCGCGGAAGGAGGTTCTAAACATGCCGATACCCAAGATTCCGGGCAATAAAACGAAAGTCCTGATCGCGGTCGCGTTCCTGGGCTGGATGACCGTGCTGGCCTGCACGGTGGACGTGAAGGACCGTGATGGCGACAAGAGCAAGGTGGATATTCAGACGCCGGTGGGAGGCATTCACGTTGACGAACAGGCCAACGTCAGAGATACGGGGCTTGCCCTGTATCCCGGTGCGCGACAGAAAGAGAAGAAGGATAACGACAGCAAAAACGCCAACGTCAACATTTCCAGCAGTTTTTTTGGAGTCAAAGTAGTGGCGGTCGAATATGAGTCGGACGATCCCCCGAGCAAAGTGCAGGCGTTCTATCAGGACCAGTTGAAGAAGTTCGGGCATGTGATCCAGTGCCGCACCGACAAGCATGGTGGCGATCTGACGGTGAAGGCTGGCCACGAAAGCAGCAAGCGGGAAGTTCGCTGCGATGGGAATGACAGTGGAAACGTTGTCGAACTGAAAGTCGGGACGGAGGACAATCAGCACATGGTGTCGGTGGAAGCGCAGGGCAGCGGAACGGATTTTGCGTTGGTGTTCATCCAGACCCGAGGCAAAGAAGGGACAATTTAGGAGAGCTTATGGTTTCGAATTGTTTTACCCGGCAAAAATCGGCTACGTTGGCTCTGAGTCTGGTTCTGGTGCTGGCGTTGACAACTGCCAGGGTCAATGCGCAATCGACCAACGACGATGGCAAAGATAAGACGTTCGATCTCAAAAGCACAGTCGGCGACGTGCACGTGGGCAAGGATGTCGACCTGCGCGAGATGGGCTTGCCGGCGTATCCCGGAGCCCGGTTACGCACGGGTGATGAGGATCGCAGCAATGCCAATCTGGCTCTGTTCACTTCGGCGTTCGGAGTGAAGCTGCTGGTGGTGCATTACGACTCGGATGACGATGCCGGTAAGATCGTCGACTTCTATCGTGGGAAGCTGAAGAAGTACGGCAAGGTGCTGGAGTGCCACAGCAGTCATCATGGTGGAGATGTCCACAGCAATGTCGACGTCGATGAAAGCAGCGATGGTTCACACAAGTCGAAAGAGCTGAAATGCGAGGGCGGAAACACCGGCAGCGTGATTGAGCTGAAGGCCGGTACTGAAGACAATCAGCACGTGGTGGCCGTGGAGCCTGGAGAAAAAGGAAAAGGTTCGAGCTTAGAGATGGTTTATGTGCACACGCGAGGCAAGCAAGGGGAGATCTAGGGAAGCGGCGCGGAGCTTCTCCGCGACATCTGCAGCTGTTCTCTGCGATCTCCGCGATCTAAGGCTTTGTTTTTTGTCTTCTGAAGTTCGATCAAAGCCTTAAAGCGCAGAGGCCGCAGAGAACACTCGCAGAGAACGCGGAAACGACAGTCCGTTTGAGGAGAATGGACGCACCTTCCTTGCACGCTTTCCCGGCCTGCGATACCTTGAAGTCCTGTGGAACACCCCTGCTATAAGTGTGGCGTAACCGTGGAAGAGGGCATTGCTTTCTGCCCACAGTGCAACGCGCCGCAGATCCGCGTGGGGGGAGGCAGTGCGGAGGCGGCGTCGGCGGCTGAACTGAGCGGGGATTCGTTCCCCAGCCCCGGCGGAACGGCGATCCAATGGTCGGAGGCTCTGCCATCGGCAGGGCTGGCGGGGCTGATTGCGGCTTTTCTGATGTTCATTCCCCTGGGCGCGTTTGGGTTGGGAATGATTGCTGCCGGAGTTCTTTCGGTTGTGTTTTACCGTCGTCGCAAGCCGGCCAGCAGCCTCACACCGGCGATGGGAGCGCGCCTGGGTGCCGTCAGCGGGGCGTTGGGCTTCGGGATTTTCGCAGTTTTCAGCGCCGTGGGGACGCTGGTTTTTCATAGCGGTGGGCAGTTGCGGGCGGCCCTGCTGGAGGCCGTGGAACAATCGGCTGCGCGCAGTTCCGACCCGCAGGCCCAGCAAGTGATCGAATACCTGAAAACCCCGCCTGGCTTGGCCTTGATGATGGGACTAGGACTGGGGTTCGTGCTGGTGGCCTTTTTGATTCTTTCCAGCCTGGGAGGCGCGGTTGGGGCGGCGATGATGAGGAGGAAAGACCAGTCGTAACGGAAGCAGGGGGAGCAGAAGTCATGTGGGTGAGCGATCCTCCGAAACGTTGGCAGGTAGGCGTGATATCCATCATCGTATTTGCGCCCTACTACGTCTGGCTCATTTTGACGGCAATCCACCACGGGCTGGCTTCCCTAAGACTCATTATCGTCGTCTTCTGGATTTACTTAGTCCTGGGCTATTTCGTCGTGAGGGCGATTCTGCGGAAGCTTGCCAGGAATAAGCGATGAAGATCTGCAAGGTGCCCATCTCGCAAAGGGACCGTGACCTTGGTGACCTGGAGGACACGGCCGTTGACCGGGTACGTTACACTATATGGGTAGCGGAACTCCAAAGAAGGCCTCTCGGATGGCAACGTCGGCTGGAAAATCGAAACCTGCGATGGATTCTTTGATTCAGACCTTCGAGGGCGTGGTTTCCCAAGCTCAGCGACGCATGTCTGAGAAAGAGTTCAAGCAGGCAGAGCAAAAGTTTGCTCGGGTGGTCACAAAAGTCCGCGCTTCTCGCGGACGGCGGCGCGAAACCGCATAATCAGGTCACGAAGCTCCTCACTCCCAATCTGCGGGTTGTAGCACTTTACCGCAGCGACGAAATCTTCCTCTGTTCCATAATCAATGATCTCCGCGAGTTCCTGCTCACGTTCACGACGACGGCGCTGTTCCCGGGGATCTGTCGGCGGTTTCCAGCGCGGTTTGGTCATGCTCGCTGCTCGTCCTGAGCAGTATACGAAGGCTCGAGGCGTGTTTGAGCATCAAGACCTCCTATTAAACCCTCGGCGTTCCTTATTAGGCTTGCGGGCAGTCGGACCGCGTATGTTCGGTGGCCTGCCGGGTGCTGGGTCAGTTTGGTTTGCAATGCTTCGCGGGCTTTGCGAATCCTTGGCGGCCTTTGCGGTTAACCGCTTTCTTACCGCAAAGATCGCAAAGAACTGCCGCTAAGGGCGCAAAATCTGAGTAGCCCTCAACCGTGAAACTGACCCACGCCTGCCGCCCCACCTTGCTCCGCAGTGCTTTTCCCGCGTATGATTCAGCGTTCATGACGCCACGACCTTCGACTCGTCCCGCTAACCTGAAAGAGAAGTCGCAGTTAATGTCGGCATCAGAGATTGAGCGGACATTGGTCCGACTGGTCCACGAAATCATAGAGAAAAACAACGGCGCGGCGGACCTGGGGATCGTGGGCATCCGGCGGCGCGGGGTATTTCTGGCACAGCGGCTGGGAGAAATGATCCAGCGCATCGAAAAGACGCCGGTTCCCGTAGGCACGCTTGACATCAGCCTGTACCGCGACGATCTCTCCACGGTAGGGTCGCAGCCGGTAGTGCAAAAGGGCGATATCGGATTTCCCATCACCGGCAAGAACATCGTGTTGGCAGATGACGTTCTTTATACCGGCCGCACGGCACGGGCTGCGCTGGACGCTCTGTTCCACCAAGGCCGGCCGCGGCAGGTGCAACTGTGTGTACTGATCGATCGCGGCCATCGCGAGTTGCCGATTGAGGCGACTTTCGTGGGGCGCAAGGTGCAGACCACGGCGCAGGAAATCATCGAAGTGAAGTTGCGGGAGCTTGACAACGAGGAAAAGGTCTTGCTGGTTGAAAAACAAGGGTGAAGAGATTTGAGGCAGGGGCGTTTCGCCCGTGCCGTCGTCTTGGGCACGTGATGACCAAAACCGCACGCGGTTCTCTGCTGGATATTGAACATCTCGACGCGAAGGAGATTACGGGGCTGCTGCAATTGGCACGGCGGATGAATCCGCTCAAGCCCCGTCCGCTGCTGCGCGGCAAGCGCGTGCTGCTGCTTTTCTACGAAGCATCGACCCGGACCCGCAGCTCTTTTGAAATCGCCGCCAAGGAAATGGGGGCGATGACGACGCTGGTGCTTTCGAGCGGGTCGAGTATCGAAAAAGGGGAGTCGCTGCTCGACACCGCATACACGCTTCAGGCGGTGGGAGCGGATGTCATGGTGATCCGACATCCCGCGGCGGGAGCGCCGTTGCTGATGGCCAGGCACCTGAAGATTCCCGTCATCAATGCCGGTGACGGCATGCATGAGCACCCTTCCCAGGCGCTGCTTGACGCTTACACCATTCTGCGTCACAAAAAGAAGCTGGATGGGCTGCAGGTCGCGATCATGGGAGACATTTATCACAGCCGGGTGGCACGCTCCGCCATCCACCTGCTGAGCAAGTTCGGGGCGCGCATCACGCTTTGTGGTCCGCCAGAACTTCTGCCGGAGTTAGCCACCTGCCTGGCGCCCAATTTACACATCACGCGCACGGCGGAGGAAGCGGTGCGCGGCGCGGACGTCGTCATGGTGCTGCGAGTGCAAAAGGAACGGCTGGCGGGGATGAAAATTCGCTTGCAGGACTACATTGCGCGCTATCAGATGACCATGGCACGGCTGAAACTGGCCAAGCGCGACGCCATGGTGATGCATCCTGGCCCCATCATTCGCGGGCTCGAACTCACCTGGGAGGTTGCGGATTGCCCTCAATCGGTCATCGTGGAAGAGGTTGCCAATGGTGTGCCGGTGCGAATGGCGATCCTGGCCCGGGCGGTGGGGAGAGCCAAATGAACAACGTTGCGCGGGAGTTGATAGCGGATTGAACGGAATGGCACATGACAAACTCAAATCGGGTGGGTTGCTGATCAAGGGTGGCCACGTGATTGACCCAGTGGCCAAGATCGACGGCCCGATGGATGTGTTGCTGCACGATGGCCGGGTGGCGGAAATCGCTCCACCCAACAAAATTCGCGGCGGCGCCGATCAAACCTTGAATGCGCGCGGCCTGGTGGTGGCTCCTGGCTTTATCGATCTACATGTACACCTGCGCGAGCCCGGCCAGGGCTACAAAGAGACGATTGCCAGTGGAACGGCGGCAGCAGCGGCGGGGGGATTCACTTCGGTTTGCTGCATGCCCAATACTTCGCCGGTGGTGGACTCGGTGGAATGGGTGACCTGGATCCAGCAGGCGCAGCGTGGCGCGGTGGTGAATGTCTTTCCGGTTGCCGCGGCCACTCAAGCCAGCAAAGGCGCGGTGCTTACGGATTTTCGCGGCTTGCAGCGCGCCGGAGCGGTGGGCGTCAGCGATGACGGCCGACCCATCCTGAATGAAACGACGATGCGAGACACACTCCGTTTGGCGGCTGAAATCAACCTGCCGGTCATTCAGCACGCGGAAGACACGCGGCTTACCGAAAACTGTTCGATGAACGAAAGTACCACTTCGTTCCGGCTGGGGCTGCGCGGCATGGGAGTGGCGGCCGAGGCATCGATCGTGGACCGTGACGTACAACTGGCGCAACAGTTCGCGGGAGCGCGATTGCACGTGGCGCACCTCTCTACCGCGGACGCGCTTAAGGCGGTGCGCCGGGGCAAACGCAGCAAAGCGCACGTGACCTGCGAGGTGACGCCGCATCACTTCACGCTTAGCGACGCCGACGTAGGCGACTACAACACCGATTGCAAGATGAATCCGCCGCTGCGCTCGGCTGCGGACCGCGAGGCGCTGATCGTGGCTCTGGCCGACGGTACGGTGGACGCGATCGCCACCGACCACGCTCCCCACGCGACGCACGAGAAGATTATCGAGTTCGAGAAGGCGAGCTTCGGGATCACGGGGTTGGAAACAGCGCTGGGGCTGGCTATCACCCGCTTGCATCGTGAACATAGAATTCCGCTGACGAGAATTGTAGAGCTGTTCACCGCAGGACCGGCACGGGTGGTGGATCTGCGCGGGCGGGGAACGCTGGCTCGGGGAAGCCACGCCGACGTCACTATCTTTGATCCCAAGAAACGGTGGACTTTTGAAGCGGCGAAGTCGCGTTCGAAGTCGCACAATACTCCGTTCGACGGCTGGCAGCTCACCGGCAAAGTGGTGGCCACGATCGTGAGCGGGAAGATTGTCTTTCGGTCGGGGTAGAGGCGCTTGCTGAGGAGAGCAAGAGCTCCACCACAGAGGCACAGAGTCTCAGAGGACAAGCAAAAGGCTTAAACCACAAAGGACACTAAGGTTCACAAAGGAAATCCTCTGCTTTTTTGCATAGTACCTAATGGCTGAGGAGGCCTGCTATTCTGACGGTAACCGCACATGAAGTTGATCTACCAGGACCTTCCCCCGGTGGACGTCGAAGTCGCGCCACGCAAGCTGGTGGGCCGGGTTTTGTTTGGCTTGCTGGTGCTGCTGTCGGCGTTGGTCGGAGCCAGTGCTGGACTCTTGCTGGTTTACACCACCGACCTGCCGCAGGTGGAGCAACTCGAGCACTACCGGCCCAGTTCGATCACCGAACTCTACGACGATCAGGGGCGAATCATCGGGTCTTTTGCGCTGCAGCGGCGGGTGGTCGCCAATTACGGTGATTTTCCTCCGGTGCTGCGTGAGGCGCTAGTTTCGATCGAGGACAAGGACTTCTATCGCCATTGGGGGGTCAACGTATGGCGCATCGCCGGCGCCGCTTATCGCGACATCGAGTCGGGAGGCAAGGTGCAGGGAGCGTCGACGCTCACCATGCAACTGGCGCGCAATTTGTTCCTGTCTCCCGACCGCTCGTTTCGCCGCAAGATCGAAGAGGCCTTGCTGGCCATCCAGATTGAACGCCGGTTTACCAAAGAACAGATTTTCACGCTGTATGCCAATCAGATCTTTCTGGGGCACGGAGCCTATGGCTTCGAGGCGGCCTCGGAATATTACTTCAGCAAGCCGGCGAAACAACTGACATTGGATGAAGCGGCGCTGCTGGCGGGTTTGCCCAAAGCCCCCGGACTGTATTCCCCGGTCAACCATCCCGACCGGGCCATCAAACGGCGGAACCTGGTGATCAATGCCATGCTCGAGGATGGAAAAATCACGGCGCAGCAGGCCAATGACGCCCGGAACCAGCCGGTGCAGTTGAAGTTGCAACACGACCCTAACTCGCTGGCGCCGTATTTTGTGGAGGAGATTCGCCGCTATCTGGAGAATAAATATGGTACGGATCAGGTCCATGAGGGCGGATTACGCGTCTACACCTCGCTCGATATGGATTTGCAGCGAACCGCCAACCGCGCCGTGCTCGATGGCTTGGCCGCCTATGAACGACGCCATGGTTGGAGAAATCATTTGGAGAATGTATTGGCGGCGAAGGTGACATTGGCCAGCTATCAGCATCCCGACTGGGACAATGAACCCGAAATTGGCGGATATGTGCATGCTCTGGTGTTGGCGACGGCAGCGGGCACGGCCACAGTGAAGTTCGGCCGATATAGTGCAACTGTTCTGCAGGCCGACGCAGCCTGGACCCAGCACAGGCTTGCAGAGATTCTGAAGCCCGGCGACGTCGTCTATGTGAAGGTGCTCTCGCTCGGCGGGGACGGAAAAGCGCGTGTCACCCTGGAGCAGGATTCCGGGGTGCAAGGGGCGTTGCTGGCCATCGACAACGGAACGGGAGCGATCAAGGCGATGGTGGGTGGGCGCGATTTTGAGGAATCGAAGTTCAATCGCGCCACTCAGGCGCTGCGACAAGTGGGATCGTCTTTCAAGCCGTATGTTTACACTGCCGCCATCGATCAGGGCGCGAAGCCCGACGATACGGTTCTGGACGCGCCGGTGACGTTTGAGACCGCATCCGGCCCTTACATACCGCACAACTATGACGAGAAATTTGAAGGGACAATTACGCTGCGGCGGGCACTGGCGCAGTCGCGAAACATTCCCGCGCTCAAAATCGCTGACGGACTCGGGATCAAGACGGTCATCGATTATGCGCATCGTTTCGGGATCACTTCCAATATGCCTCCGTATCTTCCGGTGGCGCTGGGTGCTGCCGAGGTGACCTTGTTCGAGCAGACATCGGCATTCAGCGTCTTCCCCAATGACGGAGTGCGGATCATGCCCCGCTACATCACTAAGGTGACCGACTACGAAGGGCGCGTGATGGAGGAGGACTTTCCCGAAGTGAAGGACGTGATCAGCGCCCGTACCGCACGCATCATGACCTCGATGTTGCGGGAGGTAGTGCAGCACGGCACCGGAATCGCCGCAGCCGGCATGAAATATCCGCTGGCGGGGAAGACGGGAACCACGAATGACTTCACCGACGCCTGGTTCATAGGATTCTCTCCGGCAATGACCACCGGCGTCTGGGTGGGTTATGACGAGAAGAAGACGCTGGGAGCAAAAGAGAGCGGAGCCCGCGCCGCTCTGCCCATCTGGATGGATTTCATGAAGGTTGCGCTGGCGGGAAAAGACCCAGGAGAGTTCGAGCCGCCTCCCGTGCTCCCGCCCGTCGCGGTCAAGATAGACACGCCGGACGCTGCACCGCCCGAGGAGGAAGCGCACTGAGGGCAGTTTCGATTTATCCCCTCAACTAACTCGCTTAACATCCTCTGGTAACACCGAGGGGCGTGCCTGGTTCCGTCGCAATCGGGCCACCACCAGACGTATTTCCTCAAAGGTAAACTCCGGGGGCAGCACATCTTTGAGCGGTTTGAGGCGTTCGGTACCGATCCGGGCGCAGGCCGCTGCGATGATCGCCTGCCTGTCTTTGTCCACCCACGCGGGCTGAAATTCCAACTCGCCCTTTTCCACCAGATCGGCCACCAAGCCAACTACGCTGCCCAACTGGCGGCCGCGAATGGCAGCGACTTCATTGAGGGTGTGCCCTTGAGCCAGCAAGCTCAAAGTCTCGTCCACGGGCTTGGATTTCTTCGCCGGAGCAGCGCTGGCGCGGGCTCCGTTGCGAAACCTTTCCAGCGCCTCAAAAATCTGCTGGCCATACATAGCGGTCTTGCGCTCGCCGAAGCCGGGAACTTGCAACAGTTCGGCGGAGGAGGTGGGATGCATTCGACACACTTCGTCGAGTGAAGTGTCGTGCATGACCACGAAGGCTGCGACGCCTTGTTGCCGGGCCGCGGATCGCCGCCATTCGCGCAGATACTCGCGCAGTTCGGAGTCCACATCCTGGGCCGCGGGTTTGGCCTCGGGCGCGCGCCGAGGCGTGCTGGCCACCACGGCAGCAACCTTGGGCTCCACGGCGAGCGACTTCACCAGCCACTCGGATTCGCAACCACACACGTCACAGGACTGACAGGAAGTCCAGGCCGGAGTTTCGCCGAAATGCACGCAAATCTGGCGGTGGCGGCAGCGCTTGGAATCGACGAAGCCGCGAATGGCGTGATAGCGCTGCCAGGCGCGTTCTTTCTCTGCCGCGTCGGTAATCTGGTTGATGAAGTACGTCAGCAGTGCGGCATCCCGTTTTTGCCAGAGCAGAATGCAATCCGCGGGCTTGCCGTCGCGCCCGGCGCGCCCGGCCTCCTGGTAATACTGCTCGATCGACTTGGGAAGTGAAAGATGAATTACCGCCTGCACTGAGGCCTTGTTGATGCCCAATCCGAAGGCGATCGTGCCCACCAAGACACGCACTTCGTCGCTCGTCCAAGATTCCTGGTTTCGCCGGCGCATCGCGGCATCCATCTTGCCGTGGTAGGCGACCGCGGAAATTCCTTGTTCCCCCAGGTAGTCCACCGTTTCTTCCACCCTGGCTATGGTCGGTGCATAGACGATGACGTTGCTGCCGGCATAATTCCGCAGCGCCCTTACCAGCAAACCGGGCTGCTCACGGTTCTCACACTCATTGATGAGGTAGCGCAGATTCGACCGGTAAAAACTGGCGATGTACTTGTGCGGGTCGCGGAGTTGTAACTGTCGCAAAATGTCGTGGCGAACGCGCCGGGTGGCGCTGGCGGTAAAGGCGGCGATTGGGCGATCGGGAAAATGGGCCCGCAGAGAACTCAACTGACGGTATTCGGGACGGAACTCATGTCCCCATTCCGAGATGCAATGGGCTTCATCAATGGCAAAGAAGGCGACGGGAACGCGCTGTAGCCAGGCAATGGTATCGGCCCGCGCCAGACGTTCCGGGGAAAGGTACAACAGCCGGTACTGGCCCTCGCAAGCTTCGCGCATGATCGCAGATTGCTGGCTGGCAGCCTGGGAGCTGTTCAACACGGCCGCAGGAATGCCCATCTGCGCCAGTTGCGCGGCCTGGTCTTGCATCAGGGAAATTAACGGCGAGATCACTACCGCGGTTCGTTCTGAAACCAGTGCCGGTAGCTGGTAGCAGAGCGACTTCCCGCCACCGGTGGGCATGACCACGCAGGTGTCGTGTCCTGTGAGCAAGCTTGCGACAATGTTTTGCTGCAAGGGGCGAAATGAACTGTAGCCCCAGTAGCGTCGCAACCAACTCAGAAGATCGGTTTCGGGGGCCATGACGACAGTATAGGGGCCGCGGCTGCGGGTACTGCGGGATATCCGGCAATGGTGGCCCTGTTCTCCCCAAAAAGGGAAAGCTATAATCACACTCGCGAAATGAAGTCCTTTTTTCGACATGCGCTGCAAGCTCTGATTTTGCTGATGGTGGCGCTGGTTTCTGCGCTGCTGGCGATGCGGTCGGCTATTCACGGCCGCGAAGTCGCCGTCCCGGATCTAGTGGGCAAGACTCCGGTAGAGGCACGGCGTGTGGCCGAGGCTACCGGCTTTCAATTTGAAGTCGAACGTCAGTACTACAGTCCGAAGGTACCGGAAGGAAGAGTTCTGTCGCAGTTACCGGCAGCGGGGACACAGATTCGACGTGGCTGGCAGATTCGAGTGGCTCAGAGTCTAGGACCGCAGCGGATGGAGATTCCCAACGTGCTGGCGCAAAGCCAGCGGGCGGCAGAGCTTAACATCCGTCGCCGCGGGTTGGATGTGGGTGCGGTGGCTCAGATTCCATTGCCCGGCACGCAGGCCGACCAGGTGATTGCTCAAGATCCGACTCCGAGCGCCGGCAGCATCTCGGTTCCGAAGATCAGCTTGCTGGCGTCTGAGCCTCCGGCGCCCCAGGCGTTCGTCATGCCCAGCCTGGTGGGCCAGACTTTGGGCAATGTAACTGCAAGGTTGAAGGACGCTGGGCTCAAGGTCGGGACGGTCACAGAAGCTGGCCCAGGGGCTGACGCGAGTACGCCTCAGGCCGCGGTGCGGCCGTCGCCAGCCAGCGTCGTCATTTCGCAAGATCCTGCACCCGGCGGAAAGGTGGTTACGGGCTCGGCGGTGAACTTTGAAGTCCGCTGATGAGTGATCAGATCTTTTGCAGGGTCGCTGCGAAGAAGCCATCACAAGGATGTACGCCGGGAGTGGTTCGCAGATACGGTCCCGAAGTGAGTGAGTTAATGTCGCTCCAAGCCAAGTCTCCCTGGGAACGCAATTGCTGGAGTTGTTCGCGGCTGTCTACCAGCCGGAACGAGGAATCTGCAGAGAGCACAGAGTCCACCACAGTCTGGTTTTCTTCCGGCTCCAAAGAGCAGGTCGCATACACGAGTCTCCCGCCCGCTGCAACCCGCCGCATCGCGGACTGCAAAATCGTCAGTTGACGAGTTTGGAGATCAAGCAGGTCTTCAGGTTTGAGGCGCCACTTGATTTCCGGATTGTGAGCCAGGGTGCCCGTGCCTGAGCAAGGCACGTCGACAAGCACGCGGTCGAAGAACTCCGCCGGGGGCAGATCACGGATGTCGGCAGTGACGACTTGCACATTCTTCGCTGGAACGAGCTTGCGAAGCAATCGGGCACGGTGGGGATGCAGTTCGACGGCGACGATGCCAGCCTCCGGATTGCGTTCGGCCAACAATCGCGTCTTCCCTCCCGGTGCGGCACAGCAGTCGAGGATGCGGGAACCTTTGCCGACGAGCAGTGCCACCAGTTGCGAAGCCTCGTCCTGAATCGCGACTCTGCCTTCGCGGAAGGCCGGAGTTCTGGTGAGGTCGCCGCAAATGACACGGTGTGCAGAGGTCAGCAGATTGCCGGGCACGAGCTTAACGCTCTGACTTTCAAGCTCGCGGATGGTCGAAGGGTCAGGGATGCTGACTGAGGTAGCTGGGATTTCTTGATCGTAGCTACAGATTTTCCGCGCGACGGGAAGACCAAACGCCTGTGTCCACCGCTCCACCAGCCACGGCGGGTGGGCAGAAAGTGCGGCCAAATCCGCCGCTGTGGCAGCTTCCCCAGGCCGGACTGCTGCGCGCCCGGCGAACTTTCGCAACACTGCGTTGACGAAAGGCACGGCAGAGCGTTTGCGCGCCCGTTTTACCAATTCCACACTCTCATGAACCGCCGCATGTTGCGGCACCCGATCGAGATACAGCAACTGATAAGCAGCCATGCGCAGGGAAGTGAGTACTTGCGGATCAAGCTTGGACAATTTCAGGGAAGACTGTTGCGCAATCCGGTGATCGAGCAAGGACCGCCAGCGAAGCACGCCCATAACGAGTTCGGTTGCCAGGCCATGATCTGCAGGGGAGAGCTTGGCGTAATCCGATGTGTGCAAAAGCTCGGAGGCGTAGGCGTCTTGCTGGTCAACCCGGAGGAGGACATCGAAGGCCGCGGCACGGGCTGGCGAGATCGACATAGGAAATCAGTTCTCAGTTGCCAGTTCTCGGTTCTCAGTTCTTGTTAGCCGAGCTGCTCTCCGGTGGTGGGGTGGTAGCCGTGAACGAAATCGCGCGCGGGCATACGCTTCTTGCCTTCGGGCTGTACTTCGAGCAGTTCCAAGGCCGTGCTCTCGCCACTTCCGGCAAACAGCCGGTCACCTTGCACCACGAGTTTGCCGAGTTCAATTTGACTCGGTACCGACTTCGCTTCCCACAGCTGCAGACTCTTGCCACGAAATGCCGTAAACGCGCCCGGCCAGGGCTGGAAGCCGCGGAGACGATTGCAAATCTCCTGGGCGGTGCGATGAAAATCGATCCGGCCCTCTTCCTTCTTAAGAATGGGAGCGAGAGTGGCCTTGGCATGCTGCTGCGCACGCGGATGAATTTCTCCGGCTTCCAAGCCGCGCAGAGTTTCAACCATTAGTTCGGCACCCACGGCAGCCAAACGCGGCGCGAGAGTTTCCGCCGTGTCCTGGGGAACGATTGGGATTTCTTTCTGCAGCAGAATGTCTCCTGTATCCAGGCCGGAGTCAATGCGCATGGTGGTCACGCCGGTAGCGGGCTCGCCGCGGGCGATGGCCCACTGGATGGGAGCAGCCCCGCGATACTTCGGCAGTAGCGACGCATGCAAGTTGATGTTTCCATGGCGCGGGAGATCGAGCATCCATTGCGGGATCATGCGTCCATAGCCGACTACGATGATGGCGTCGGGGTGCAGCGAAGAAATCAAGGACTGAAACTCCGGATTGTTCTTGATCTTCGCGGGTTGCGTAACGGGCAACCCCAGTTCGACGGCACGGGCCTTGACCGGAGATGGCGCGAGTTCCAGGCCTCGTCCGCGAGGCCTGTCTGGCTGCGTGACCACCGCAGACACCGCAAATCCCGACGCGACTAGTTTCTCCAGCGTCGGCACGGCGAAGCGAGGGGTACCGCAGAAGACCAAATTGAGAGATTGAGTCATTGAGACATTGAGTCAGCGATTCAATCACTCAATGATTCAATCTTTCACGTCCTACCATTCCCCGGCTTTGATCAGCTTGCGAATCTTGCGCTTCATCAAGTCGCGCTTCAGCCCACTGATGTGGCTGATGTAGAGTTTGCCACTCAGGTGATCGGTCTCGTGCAAAAAAGCCCGGGCCAGCAGATCTTCTCCGGTCTTCTCGTACCACTTCCCGTGCGCATCCTGGGCACGAATTGTAACCTTCTGGGCGCGCGTTACCGGCTCGCGAAACTCGGGGATGCTGAGACATCCTTCGGGCTGAGTGTGCTTTCCTTCGGTATGGAGAATCTCCGGATTCGCCAGCACCAGTTTGGCGTCTGGATCTTCCTTAAAAGTGATGTCGATCACGGCAAGCCGCCTGGAGATGCCGATCTGGGGCGCGGCCAGGCCGACTCCGCGGGCTTCATACATGGACTCGAACATGTCATCGATCAGTTTTCTTAATTCGTCGTCGAAAACTGTCACCGGGTCTGTGGGCCGCTCCAGGACCGGGTCGCCAAACTTTACAATGGGATAGATCATTCAGTAGCTCTTGAGTTGCTGGCAGTAGCCCTGGAAATTGCGCAAGGTTTCGGTCATGGAGTCGCCGCCAAATTTCTCAAGCGCGCAGAGCGCCAGAGTCAAGGCCACCATAGCCTCCGCGGCGACGCCTGCGGCCGGGACAACACATACATCCGAACGTTCATAGGCCGCTTTCACCGGCTCACGGGTGGCGAAATCCACCGACTGCAATGGACGGCGCAGCGTGGAAATCGGTTTGAGATATCCGCGCACGCGGATGTCTTGTCCATTGGAGACGCCACCTTCGATTCCGCCGGCATTGTTCCGGCTGCGAGTAAAGCCCGAAAGTGTGGCCGACCTGCCATAACCTATTTCATCATGCACGGCGGAGCCGGGGGAAGACGCAGCCGCGATTCCGGAACCAATTTCTACTGCCTTGACCGCTTGCAGCGACATGACGGCCGCGGCCAGGCGCGCATCGAGGCGTTCATCCCATTGCGCGTAAGTGCCCAGACCCGGCGGGACGTTATGTGCGACCACTTCGAAAACACCGCCGACAGAATCTCCAGTCTTTAAGACCTGATCGACTTCTGCTTTCATTCGCTGCTCAGTCTCGGCCTCGGCACAGTTCAACAGGACTTCATCTTCCTGAACGAGCGCCGCGATTTGCTCCCACGAAATCTCGCCTTTGACGGTGGCTGCGCCGACCGAGGTCACGTGGCTGAGAACATCGATGCCAAGTTCCCGCAGAAACAGTTTGGCAACGCCTCCGATCGCCACACGAGCCGCGGACTCGCGGGCAGACGCTCGCTCCAGAACATAGCGTGCCTCAGGAAAGTTGTACTTCAAAGCGCCAGCCAGGTCGGCGTGTCCGGGACGTGGCGACTTGACTGCTTTATGTTTCGCCGAATCGCCTTCCTCAACGGGAAGCGATTCTTGCCAGTTTTTCCAATCTTTATTCTCCAGCAGAATCGCGATGGGAGAACCGATGGTCTTCCCTTGGCGGACGCCGGATACGATGTGTGCGCTGTCGCGCTCAATCTTCATGCGGCCGCCGCGGCCGTATCCTTGCTGCCGCCGCCACAACTCGCGGTCGAGGAACGCCTGGTCGACTTTGAGCCCCGCAGGCATGCCGGAAAGCAGCGCAACCAGCGCTTCGCCATGCGATTCTCCGGCGGTGAAGTAGCGCAACATTGAATGAGGATTGTATCCGATCAGGCGGCAAGGAACAGCGCTTACATGTTGCCGTTGGGATAGACCAGGATCTTGCTGGATTCGCCAGTTTTTAACCGCTCCATAGCCTTGGGAAAATCTTTCATGGCGATGCGGTCGGTGATCACTGGATGAAGGTCGAGTTTGCCATGCTTGAGCAGCGCGGTCATCTGATACCAGGTCTGGTACATACGGCGGCCGTTGATACCCTGTACTGTAATGCCTTTAAAGATGATGTCTTCGGAGAAGTTGAGAGAAATCGGCTTGGAGGTAAGGCCCAGCAGCGAGATGCGGCCCCCGCGGCGCACGATGTCAAAGGCGGTTCGAATTGCGTTGGGATGCCCGGCCATTTCGAGCACTACATCCACGCCCAGGCCTCCGGTGCGTTCCATGACGATTGCATTGACGTCCTGCGTGGATGGATCGAGGACGACATCGGCTTTCATTTCTTTGGCAATCCGCCGCCGATGTTCGTTAACTTCGATGGCATAGACTTCGGCTGCTCCCACGGCTCGCGCGACAGCAATCGAGAAGAGTCCAATCGGTCCGCAGCCGGTGATGGCCACGGTCTTCGCGGCAATTTCGCCGGCCAGCACGGTGTGGACGGCGTTCCCTAGTGGGTCGAGGATGGACGCGTATTCCAGCGGGATGGCGGGATCAAGCTTCCAGATATTCGATTCCGGGATGACCACGTACTCGGCGAAAGCCCCGTCGGCGTCAACGCCGATGATCTTCACGTTCTGGCAAATGTGGGCCTCGCCGGTGCGGCACTGGAGACACTTGCCGCAGGCGACGTGCATCTCGGCGGAAACAAAATCGCCTTCTTTCACGCTGGTGACTTCATCGCCGAAGGCCACGACTTCGCCGCAGAACTCGTGACCGGGGATCAGGGGCGGATGAATGCGGTTCTGTGCCCACTTGTCCCACTCGTAAATATGGAGATCGGTGCCACAGATGGAGGCCACTTTGACCTTGACCAGGACGTCCAGGCGTCCGAAGGCCGGAACTTTGACTTCGCGAATTTCCGCACCGGGCGCAGCTTGTGGCTTTACGACGGCGAGCATGGTCTTGGGCATGACGGGCACCTGATAGGCCTCAGAATCGTATTCGCAAAACGGATCATTCTAGCACCACGGAAGCGCAGGCTAGGCTTGGCCCGCGCGAGGAGCAGATTTCCGTTCTGCCGCCATTTTGCGGTTGAACTCCTCTGACTGTCCGCGTGGGACGCTCAGCGACTTCCAATCGTTGGACCGAAAATGCTTGGCGAGAAACACGATCTGGCCGATGTGATAGGCATAGTGAGCAAGCTGACGGTTGATGGCTTGCAGCACGCTGTGGGGTTCGCCGCGGATGGTAACCGTGCGCGCCACATCTTCGGGCCGCAGCGCTTCGATGGCTGAAAACACGTACGACCAGCCTGACTCCCATCCGCGCATAACATCAGCACGAGTAGTTCCGGAAGACAGCTCGAATTCCTGGTCACGATGGCGATCGGGTTTCTCGCCGTCGGTAGTAAGAAAATCGGTAGAGCGCGAACGCATGTTGCCCGCCAGGTGCTTGACGATGATGGCCACAGAATTCGATTCGGGGTCAAGGGCCACGAAGAACTCTTCATCTTTCAATTGGGCCAGCGCGCCCTCGCCCAGACGTTTGTATCCGCGAAACTGGCGGCGGGCCTCTTCAAGGTAGTGCTGCGCGAGCTCGGTCATGGTTATAGGGATGCTGCCGGCAGTTGAGGACTAGCAGATTGCACCTGCAATTCGATCCCGCCAATCCATTTTGCGAAAAGGTTGTAAAGTGCGGCGCCGATTGCTCCCATGACGAACCCCAAAACGCCGTAGAAAATCGGCATACAAAAAGCCAGCACCAGGCCGAGCATCCCGGCGAACGGTGATTCCTGCCTACCCGCCAAGGTGCCCGCCAATCCCACCAACAGGAAGAAAGGAATCAGAACCACCCCGAGGCAAGCCTGGATCAATCCCATCATCTTGGCTACCGACAACACGCCCACTGACTTGATGATATGCATGGAGAACTCCCTTCGCGATTTTCAGGTCTCAGATTCTAATTGAGCTTCGCCCCAACCGCCGCCGCCCGGGGTCTCAATCCGAATTCTCTCACCCTTGCGCAGCCGCACATGGAACTTCCCGGGCCGGGTTTGCGATGAACTGCCGGTCCGAGTGATTGTAGCTTTCCCGGGCAGGCCATCGGCTCCGCCACCCAGCCCGTAAGGCCCCCGCGTGCGCCGGTCGGCCAATAGCGTAACTTCGGCATCGGCGAGGACTTCGATTTCTCGAACGATGCCGTCGCCGCCGCTGTACTTGCCTGCGCCTCCACTATTGGGGCGCAATGAATAGGCGCGAACGCGCAACGGGCAAGCATATTCCAGCGCCTCGGCGGGGGTGTTGAGAGAATTCGTCATGTGGGTGTGAACCCCGGAAACACCGGCTTTCCCGGGACGCGCCCCCATCCCACCGGCGATGGTCTCATAGTAGGCGAAGGATTCATGGGTCCGCGGATCAGTTCCCCCAATGGTCAGGTTGTTCATGGTTCCTGAGGCCGCCGCCGGAATCTGTTTGGGCAACGCCTGGGCTAAAGCCTTCAAGAGCACATCGACGATTCGCTGCGAGGTTTCGACATTGCCTCCGGCAACCGCCGCCGGTGGACGGGCATTCACAACCGTTCCGTCCGGAGCAATGACGCGAATGGGACGCATTAGGCCGGCTGTGGCTGGGACATCTTCGGTCAGCAAACATCGAAATACGTAGAAGCAGGCAGAGTAGGTAACGGCCTCGACCGCATTCAGGCTGCCTTCCACTTGCGGACCACTGCCGGTGAAATCTACCGTGACCATACGGCGCGGACGCCCCTGCTCGCGTGCCACCCTGACCTCGACGGCAATTTTCACCGGCTGATCGCTGATTCCGTCGTTGTCGAGAAAATCCTCGGCGCGATAGCTCCCGCGCGGCAGCTTTGCCAGGAATGCCCGCATCATGCGCTCGGAGTAGTCGAGCAGTTCCTGCGCAGCGCGCTGGGTTCGCGGCAGGCCATAGCGTTTGCCAATTTCGCGCAAGCGTTCTGCTCCGGTATGACAGGCAGCGAGTTGTGCTCGCAGGTCTCCCTCGCGTTCGATCGGTGTACGGACGTTGCTCAGAAGAAGCGAAAGTATGTCAGGTTGAGTTTTCCCAGCCCGCATAAGTTTGATCGGAGGGATGCGAAGTCCTTCCTGGTAGATCTCACGGCAAAGTCCCATGGAGCCGGGATGCGCGCCGCCGACGTCGGTGTGATGTGCGCGCGACGCCACGTAGAAATCAGGCAGGGCGTGGGAACCTGGACGCTGCCCATAGACCGGCGCTAGCAGCGTGATGTCGGGCAGATGGGTTCCGCCGCGGAAAGGATCGTTCAACATCGCGACATCGCCGGGGCCGAGCTTGAAAGCATCGAGAATGGCGCGAACCGACATGGGCATGGAGCCCAGATGCACCGGCATGTGGTCGCCCATGGCCAGAACTTCGCCGTCAGAATCGAAGACGGCGCAAGAATAGTCGCGGCGTTCCTTGATGTTGGGTGAAAATGCGGTGCGACGCAGAGCTGCGCCCATTTCCTCCGCCACGGAGTGGAAGATGTTCTTGAAAATCTCGAGCTCGATGGGATCGCGTGCCATGGATGAAGGCAAGTCTACGACACCGTGGCCGATGGGTCGCCTGAAAGTGAAACTTCACCGCCAGAATTGTGTTGACATTCAAAACAATACTCCGCAATATCTTGGGGTGAGGCTTTCGTTCGCACCCGAAGTGCCGGGCGACCTCGCGAATTAGGTTTTGTTTTGAAAATCTAACAAGGGAAAATCGTTCACGGAGGAAAACTTCATGGCAACCAAGAAAAAGGCTGCGAAAAAGAAAAAGAAACACTAACTGCCGGCGAGAAAATTTCTCGTACGGATCAGAAGTTCAGAAAGGCCTCGCGAGAGAAGCACCTCTCGCGGGGCTTTTCTCATTGAGACTGCCTGCGTGGTCCCGTTTCGACAGGCTTTTGACGATCATATCCGCAATGCCGACTCCGCCCTTGGCCGCCAGAGTCGAAGTCAGCGCCTGCATGCCCAGAGAGTGGTAGTTGTCGGAAACGGCGTCCGTTTCTTTTCCGGGAAGAGAAGAGAAGGTGTGTTCCAGCGGCCCCAGCACGGTGTTGAGGAGCACCGCTTCGAACTCGTGGGCGGCCTTGGTGATCTTGCGCGCATGGTCTGCCGCAGGAGTGGAGGGTACAAAAGGGGCGGTCAAAGGGTTGGTTGCGGTCATATTACGTCCAAGTCGGCCTGTAAAGCTCCGGCAGCTTTGATGGCTTGCAGGATGGCAATCACGTCTACCGCAGTGGCTCCGATTTTTTGCAGTCCGTTGATGAGTTGTTCTACGCTGGCGCCCTCGGTCAGTTCAATCCGCCGCGCCGGAGCTTCTTCCGCCTTCACAGTCTGTTCGGGCACGACCTCGGTCCTGCCTTGGGCGAGCGGGTTGGGCTGCGAGATTGAAAACTCGGTCGCAACCACAATCGAGAGACTGCCGTGCAAGATGGAGACTGCGCCCAGTCGTACATCTTTACCCATCACTACCGTGCCGGTGCGTTCGTTCACCACCACTCGTGCGCGATGATGCACTTCCACGGTGAGGCTTTGCACCCGCGCCAGCAGGGCGGGGACGCTGCCGGAGCCGGCGGCTGCGTTGTCGATATCAACTCGGCGGCTGTCGACGACGGTGGCGACGGATTTGCCAAATTCCTGGTTGATGACGCCCGCCACTTCCCCTGCTGTAGCGAAATCTGGCTCGTTCAGCATCAAGGAGAGCTTGGTCAAGGTGTGCAGATCGAATGAACTGTCGCGTTCTACAATTCCCCCGCCGGGGATGCGTCCGGTGGTCGGATGATTCACTTGCTTGGAGTTGCCATGACCTCCTGCGGTGTAGCCGCCGAGCGTGAGGGGCCCCTGGGCAGCTGCGTAGGTTTTGCCATCGGCGGCATAGAGGGGCGTAAGCAAAAGCAAACCTCCCGAAAGACTTCTGGCATCTCCGGCGGATCCAACGGTCACATCGATGCGAGTTCCCGGGGTGGCGAAGGGAGGCAGATTGGCAGTCACAAAAACCGCGGCGACATTCTTGACGGTTACTGTGGCCGGCGGGATCTGTACCCCCATGTGCTGTAGAACGTTGGCCAGGGTCTGGGTGGTGAAAATCGTCTGCTGACTGTCGCCGGTGCCTTTGAGCCCCACCACGATCCCATAACCAACGACGGGGTTATCGCGCACACCTTCCACGGAGGCAACATCGCGGATCAATGCCTTCTGCAAGGTTTCGTCCGCTCTCAACGACGACGGGCTTAGCCACAGGAGAACCAGCAACGAAATGAGGGTGCGATTCATGGCAATTCTCAGAAACCGAAAATTCGCAACAGAGTGCGGATCACCACATTGGGCGGACGGGTGCCGTCGCTGAGCACGCCCTTTCCTTTGAGTTCCAGTTCCAGATTGCCAATGGCATTGGATGCAACGGTGTTATTAGGGCCGATATCACCGCCGCGCACCAGGCCGCGGAGCAGGACCGTCTGCTGCTCATTGTTCATGGTGAGCTCGCGCTCGGCTTCGATCACCAGCAGGCCGCTGGAAAGCACGGCCACCACCCGGCCGCTCAAAGTTGTTTGCAAGCTGGAGGTAGTGGCAGCGGATGATGCGCCCGTCAAGGCCTGCGAGGAACTGGGCGAGAATAGTTGCTGTACGCCGCCGGTTTTTAACTCCCCGGCCAGTGCGGTTATGCCGGAACTGGCTGCGAAAGTCCGGGCGGTGGCGACACTGTTGGCATTGGTGGCGGCAGTGTCATGTACCACCACGATGGTGATCAAGTCACCGACCCGTCCAGCTTTGAAGTCGCCGGTCAGAAACGCCAGGCGGCCATTGTCCGCCCAAAGACTCCCCGCACTGCCCGAGGGCGGTTCCGGACCCTGGGGTTGCATGCGCTGGATATATGAGGCCAAATTTTCGCGCTGAATTTTCTTGGCTTTCCCCAACGCGAACGGGGCCAGCAGAAGAATCAGCATGATGGTCAGCCCTGCGATCCGGCATTTGTTCAACATAAGTCCTCGAATCAAAGATGCGCCATCAGGGTTCCGGCGCCGGTGACTTCCGCCCGGAACACCCGATGAGTTGAGGGATCCATGGCGCGAACCTGTTCGCCCAAGACACCGGGCTGCAAGCAGGTGACCAGCAACTGCATGCGCAGGGGGGGATCGTCGAAAACCAACATCACGCGCTGACCGGATTTCACCAGAGTGTCGCCCTTTTTCTTCGGGTGCGCAGCTTCGGCAGCAGAAACCGACGCGGCGAAAAGACGATGCCGCCGTAGCGTAGTGGGAACACTAACCAGGAAACTGGGACAAACCGCGCGTTCGACACAACGCAAACGGATTTGCAAAGCGGGCCGAGCCGGATCGGGCAGCGCTTGCTCGACCTTTAGTACCGGATTCTCCTGGGTGGCGTAGATGACCTCAGACCAGTGCAGAGGTAGCGCCGCCAAAGCCGCGTCGTTCTGTGGTACGAATTCAGAAATCGCTTGCTGCACCGCCTCACGGCGGATGGGAAAACATAGGCGTTGCACCGAGACCACACTCGGGAAGGAGAGACCTTGAAGCGCCGGCCACGAGGAAGTTTGTTTTTCAATGTCTGACGGCTCGAAAGATCGAATGGTGTGGCACTGTGGGGTGGCTCCGAGCTCGATCTGTTCGGCGGCCTGGCGCAGGGTGATGGAAGTCTCCGGCGGCAAGAGGTCGGAAAGGTGTATGGTGTCGCGCGACACGGTGGCGGCGCGGAGTAGAACCGCAGTTTGGGCCGCTCCGCATTCGGAGAAGAGTGCCAGTGCAAGCAGCAGCATCGATTCCAGCCACGAGTTGTAAAACGCAAGTTTCACGGCGCCTCAGCGTGAGATGTTGTTGAGTTGTTGCAGCATTTCATCGGCGGATTGCACCACCCGTGAACTGGCTTCATACGACCGTTGGGCCACAATCATGTTGACGAATTCCTGCACTACGTCGACGTTGGATTGTTCCAGGAAGCCCTGCTGAATCGATCCCAATCCATCGCTTCCTCCGGGAGTGCCGGTAACGGGATCGCCGGACGCAGTGGTGACCAGAAACAGGTTGCTGCCAACGCTGTTCAGTCCTCCGGCATTGGGAAAGAGTGCGAGCTGGATGGTTCCCACCTGCTGCGCGGCTTGCTGGCCGGCCTGGGTGACGCTGACTGTGCCATCGGAGCCTACGGTAACGGACGTGACGCCGCTCGGAATGGTAATTGCCGGAGACAGGGGATTGCCGTCGGCGGTCACTACATTGCCTTGTGCGTCCTGGTGAAATTCTCCGCTGCGCGTGTAGGCGGTTTCACCCGTGGGCAGAGTTACCTGAAAAAATCCATTGCCCTGAATCGCCAGATCCAGGGGATTGCCAGTGGCGCTCAAGTCGCCTTGCAGTTGCACAACTTCGGAAGCGGCAGTACGGGTCCCTAAGCCGATCTGCAACCCCGCGACCAACGTAGTTTGCTGGGTGGCGGCGGCGCCTGGCATCACCAGATTTTGGTAGATCAGATCCTGAAACTGTAAGCGCCGCGCGCGAAAGCCGGCGGTGCTCGAGTTGGCCAGATTGTTGGCAATATTGTCCAGGTTATTCTGCTGGGCGCTCATGCCGCTGGCGGCGCTGTACAAGGCTCGTAACATGGTTCCCCCTACACGTGTGGAAGATCGTTGGCTGCGACCTTGTTGAAGTTGGAATAGAACGCTGACATGGCGCGTTCCAGCATTTCTGCCCGGCGCTGGATGGCGAGAAGGTCGACTACGGCCGTGACCGGACTGACGTTTGAGGCTTCGAGCATGCCCTGCCGAACAGATGAATGAGCGGCCGGCTGCACGCTGTTGTCTGGCGCAGAATAATAAGAAGTGCCCACCGCGGCCGGGGAACTGCCGGGCGCGAATTCAACCAGGCGCAGGGTGTCCACCACTGCGCCGTTCACGGATAAAGTGCCATCGGCGCTGATCGAAAGCGGCCCGCTGGGAACGTTGATCGGCCCCTGCTCGCCCAGAACGGGATCCCCGGCCTGGGTCAGCAGTTGGCCAGTGCTGGAGATCTGGAAATTTCCGTTGCGGGTGTAAGCCGTCCCGGCCTGAGTTTGGGCGACGAAAAACCCTTCTCCTTCGATTCCAAGGTCGGTGGCATTTCCGGTCGCCTGTAAGCTGCCGCCACTCAAGTCCGTCCGCGTATCGCCCAGCACGTTGAAATTGTTGAGGGCGCGATTCAGCGGATTGGCGAACTCTCCAGATGCACTGGCCACCAGGGACTGGAAGGTTTGCTGTTGGGCGCGATAGCCAGTGGTGTTAAGGTTTGCGACATTGTTGGCGATCAGATCCAGAGCCTGAGTCTGTGCGCTTAGCCCTGCGCAAGCTGCGTAGTATCCACTGTCCATTTTGCTTCTCCACACGAGTTCAAGCACGCGGTGCGCCAAAAACAGTTTTGGGGTAGGTTGCGCGTAAGCGGGTCTGGTAGCAGCGGATTTCCCTGGCAAGTGTCGTGAGCCGGAAACATCCATTACGGGCGCGAGGAAAGTCTTGCCGGGAAGCCGGCGCGAGGCGGGCAAGACCTGCCCGATGGAACACGAGGGTTAACTATGAATTTCGACTGTGACGGTCACAGGGGCCCCTTCGAAGATGACCGTCAGCCGCAAGGGGTCGGTGTCAGCCATCGAGCGGCAACTGTAGTTGGAACCGCTAACCACGGTGGGAACCGACAACATGCATTTGTTTGCGATGCCGGTCAGTTTGTTCTTGAAGTTGCCGGCGACCATGTTGGTGATCTCGCCGATGGCATCAAACATCTGCTTGTCGCCCGGCTGGATTTCGGTTCCCAGCATGCGCGACGCCATCGACGCCGCTGACTTGGCGCTGCACCGCACGGAGACCAGGCCGCAAAGCTGGCCCGCCAAACCCACCATGGCCGTGAGTTCCCCGGGGGACGTTCCCGGCTTTCCGCCGCTGTCCAGTTGGCAGTTCACCATCATCTCAAACACTTCCCGGACGGCCAACTCCAGCAGGGGCTGCCATTGCTGGAAGGCATGGGGTGAGGACGGAGCTTTTGGGCTGGCGCTGCTCATGGCTTTTTTTCCAGAAGAGGAATCACGTGTTCCTTTACCTGTTCGGGAGTAAAGGGTTTGCGGATGTAGCCTCGGGCACCCATGGAGAGGGCCTGCACCACATGGGACTCGCTTCCCTCGGTGGTGATCATGACGACGGGAACCCCTTTGGCGTTCTCCTGCCCTTGAAGCTGGCGCAGGAATTCAATCCCATCCATGACCGGCATGTTGATGTCGCACAGAATGAGGTCGACGCCGCTGTCTTTTAATGCTCCCAATGCTTCCGCCCCGTTGCCTGCTTCCCTGACCTCGGCGAGATCGAGTCCGGCCTGGCGTAACGAGCGTTCCACGATTTTTCGCATCACCGAGGAGTCGTCGACGATCAGCGCGCGTACTTTGTCCATGGGCCTTCTTGGGGTGCTGGCACGGGCCAATCTGGCATCCCCCAGAAACCGGCGAGGTGGTTGCCAGAGTTTGGCTTTTCCCTTAGCTCCATCGGCGGGGTGTACGAAAGCTTTACCCGGTGCCGGCGAAAGGAATGGTGGGAAGATCGAACCCCCGGGTTTCGGCCGGTGAGAGGTTGCGCGGCCGGTCGAACAGCAGATTGGCAACATCTTTACCTTTAGAAAGACGCGCCCAAATAAAGCTTCCGCAGCCCACCAAGCGAACTTCTTCTGCGCCCAGTTTAAGCACATATCCGCAGGTAATCCGCGCCAGATCGGAAGGCTCTCGCCAGCCTTCGAACAGCATGTCGGTGGGGCGGCGCTCGTGCTCCAGGTGCTGCAAAGTCTGGGCCACGGCACTGCGGGTAACGAGACAGGGTTGGGTGCGGCAATTGAGCATCTGTTCAATCGCATAGAGCGCGATGTAGTCAATTCCGTCACAAAATGCCAGGTGGAAGGTGCGCGTCGAGGCCACAAACTGTACCGGCACCATGTGAGAACTCTGCAGCAGACAGTAGGGAAGAAGCCGGGCGCAAGCCGGGTCACAATGGGCTGTAGGCGTAAGCACCGGGCAGGCCCACTGCCGGGCAAGCGCTGCCGTGACTTGCTGCTCGGTGGCAAAGCCCAGTCGTTCCAGCCATTCTCCCAAACGGTGGCGGCCGTCCACTCGCTGCGCTTCCAACGCCGACCTCAACTGCGGGTTGGTTAACTGCCCGCGGGAAATCATGAGCAGCCCGAGGGGCACGCGGTGGCGTACCGGGGGAGCCGAAAGGACGGTCGCGCACAAGCGGGTAAAACACTGCCGGGCGGCGGATTCGAAACAAGAAGGAGCACAATATACGGAGCCGTGCAGGCGGATGGCGCTGTGACGCCAGCGGAATCGCCGCCACAACCTTCTCTTGAAGCTGCATTCCGGTTCGGCGCAGGGCGGAACCGCCGCTTCGCAGTGGCTGCGGAACGATGAGGCCCAGCTGCTGGCACTCGCCATGCTAGGCCTCGCCTCGCAGGACCCCGACCGCCGGAGTAATCACTTCCAACACCCGTAGGCCATACCTGCGCCGCAAGATTGATGATGGCTCCGCTCTGCGCTTGATCCATACCATCCGCGGGGTCGGCTACGAGTTGAGTGGGGGCCGGAAATGAGCGGGAAACTGCGCGCTCTGCAGGAACCTGCCATGCCACTCACTGCCCGCTCCCGGGGTTGCGGATAATCCAATCAGAAGGATTCCGCAGCGTGGATCTGACCAACAGAAAAGTGTTGCAGCAATGGTGTGCCCCTGGGGGCGTACTACTGCTGCTGGCCGCCGGGTTGCTGCACGGCGGATGGCTGGCCCTCCCGGCAGCGGCCATCGATTTCTATTACTACACGGTTTTTGCCGCTGCCCTGGTGCTGGCCTGGCGGTTTCATTCCAGCCGCGTGATGTTCGTACTGCTTACGTTGCTGCTGTCGCACCGCACCCTGGAATTTTTTTCCGGCGGCCGAATTGTATCGGCCGGCCCCGGACGCATTGCGTTTGAGGCCATTGCGGTTCTGTTGCCGGTCAACTTGGTCCTGTTTTCACAGGCCCGGGAGCGCGGATGGGCAGTGCCCGCGATAGCCTCCCGGCTGGGGCTACTGTTCTTCGAGTCTGTCTTTGTAGCGCTCATTTGCCGGCCGGGAGCGACCACCAGCCCATGGTTTCTTCATGCCGGGCTCTTGCAAAGCAACCTATTTTCGTGGACGCCAATTCCGCAACTCGCATTGTTGACTTTCGCGGGAGGCTTCGCGTTTCTGCTGGTCCGGTTATTGATGCGTCCCAAGCCTCTCGAGAGTGGGCTGCTGTGGTCATTGGCAGCGGCCTTTGCCGGCCTGCAAACGGGTGGAGCGGGGCGACTCGGGAGCGCGTACTTTGCCACCGCCGGTTTGATTCTGCTGAGCTCGATCATCGAGAACTCCTATTTCCTCGCTTATCATGACGAATTGACCGCGTTGCCTTCGCGCCGCGCTTTCAACGACGCGCTTCTCCGCCTCGAGCGACCTTATGCCATGGCGGTGGTCGACATCGACCATTTCAAGAAATTCAACGACCGCTTTGGACACGATGCCGGCGACCAAGTGCTGCGAATGGTGGGCACGCACCTCGGCCAGGTGACGGGCAACGGCCAAGCGCATCGGGTGGGCGGAGAAGAATTCTGCATTCTCTTTCGGGACAAGTCCATGAAAGAGGTGTTGCCGCATCTCGAGGCGCTGCGGGTGGCGATTCAGGATTCGGTATTCCATCTCCGTGGTTTGCCCGAGCGCCGCGGTATTTCCCGAGGAACGGATCGCAGAAACCAGCGCAGCCAGCGGACGGTTCGCTCGGAACGGATGCGCCGTGTGCTGGCCGAGCCTTCCCCACAGGAATTGTCGGTTACGGTCAGCATAGGAGTCGCCGAGCCTAGCCCCGGCGCCAAGGAAGTCGAGCAAGTGGTGCAGGCAGCGGATAAAGCCCTCTACCGGGCGAAGCGAGCCGGCCGCAACCGAGTCGAAACCGCCGCGCCAACTCGCACCCGTGGTTCGCGCTTCAAACGCAGTATTGCCTGATTCTGCTACGAGCTACCAATCAGCACTCCGGTCACGAACACCAAAGCTCCGCCCAGCGCCACCTGCATGGCTGCGGAAATCGTGGGCGTGTCCATGTAACGATGGCGGATCCAGGTAATGATCCCGAGTTCGGCGATCACCACGATCGAAGCAATGATCAAAGCAACATGAAAGCTGGGGATCAAGAATGGCAAGGTATGGCCGACTCCACCCAAAGCCGTCATGGCGCCGCAGATGGCGCCGCGGACCCAGGGATGCCCACGGCCGGTGAGACTGCCGTCATCGGAAAGCGCCTCGGCGAAACCCATGCTGATGCCGGCCCCGATGGAAGCGGCCATACCGACCAGAAACGCGTCCCAGCTACTGCGTGTGGCAAAGGCGGCTGCGAACACCGGCGCCAAAGTTGACACCGATCCGTCCATCAACCCGGCGAGGCCGGGCTGCACGATTTGCAGCACGAACAGTCGCCGCCGTGCCCGCTCTTCATCTTGCTTGACCTCCGGGCGCAGTTCTTCTGTTTTCAACTCCTGGGCGCGGTCTTGGTGCGTCCGTTCCTCCTGGGCCAGATCGTCGAGCAGTTGGCGGATGCCGGCGTCTTGTGTGCGCGCCGCCGCCTTCTCGTAAAAACGCCGGGTTTCCACCTCCATGGCACTGGCGGTTTTGTGGACGGTGTCCAGCCCGAGCGGCCGCACCAGCCAGACCGGCTTCCGCTGCAGGAAACCTCGGACATCCTGCCGCCGAACCAGCGGAATGTGTTCGCCGAATTTCTGCCGATACAATTCGATCAGCCGCCGCCGGTGCCCGGACTCTTCTACCCGCATTCCGTCAAACACGGTCGCGGATGCGGGGAAGTCCTGACGCAAGCCTTCGACGAAATCGGCGTACACCCGCTCATCTTCTTCTTCCAAAGAAATCGCCAGCGCCAGAATCTCCTGTTCAGAAAGAGCGTCAAAGTTCTTCATGCGGGATAGTGTAACTAGGGTTGTGGCGCTCTCCAACTGCCGGGCGGCAATCGCTCGCAGGCAAAAAGTAAAAAGCCCACGGCATGGAGCCGTGGGTCAAGTTCGAAATGATCAAACCGCGCGGTTTAGTAGGCCCACCAGGGTGCCGGCGGCGTACCCGACGGAACCACTCCCCCATCGATCGAGGTGAACACATTCCTGCCGTAGAAAAACGGCAGACCGTAATCGAATCCGCCACCGGTGTTCGGTCCACCTAAAGTACTGTATGCGGCATCGGCGCCATTGCCTTCGGCGAACAAATTGTCAGCGTTGTCAATGCTGAAATCAACCGTACTGGTGTCGCCTGTTACCGCGACGGTTTCCGTGTTGACGGCAGAAAGACTCAGCAAGCTGGCTGGGCAAAAGAAGTCAGTCACGTCGGTGCATACCGTTATAGTGGCGTCGGGGAAAAACAGACCGTTAGATCCGAGGTCGATGAAACTCGGCGTGCCATTGGTGCTGTTGTAGGTAAGCCCCTTGTAAGTAACCGAAAAGGTATCCTCCGAGTCGAGGGCAAATATGGCTGCGGTGGCGGGAACTTGATTGTTGGTCTCGGTCCCAATGCCAAAAATCAGCGAGCCAGTTTCGGAGGCCGCCGCTCCGGAAAGGGTGGGTAGCTCAACGATGGTTCCGTTGTTATCGACCGGAAACAATGCCACTGGATTTTGCACTTGCTGGCTGATCGACACGCTGGTAGCTGTACAAGACGTAGAGCACAGGTAATAGGGGGACGGAACCGGAGGAATATTGCCGTTGAAGCTGGGATCGCAAGCCTCTCCGCAATCCACCGGTTCAGGCCCGATTCCGAGGATGCCATTGGCACCCAATCCCGCCTGGTTGTCTTCGTCGATCCCGTTACTCGAACATTCGGTGGGGATGGTGAAGGTCGTCGGATCCGCAATCACCTGAACCGTTTCGGACGTGGCCTTCTCACCCGCCATTTCGACATCGGCCACTGCCGCGGTACCCCAAAGGAAGGAGCCGTCTACGAAATTGATGCAATTGTAGAGGGTGCTGCTACCCGAGGTGAGCGCCTGCAAGCCGGTGAGGGTGATGGCGGAAGACAGGATTCGCAAGCCAAAAGAACCGGTGTCAACCAGAATTCCGTCAATCGTCTGGCAAGTCGCGGTGCCAGGATTGCAAAGGGTCACGCTGGTGAAAGCACCGTCGGGGTAGATGACACCCGACACTGGCCCACCGTCAACCGCGATGGGCAACGTGTTTCCTGAACCGGTGCCGGTACCTCCGCCGCCCCCCGGGGAGACACCCACCGGGGTTGAACCGCTACTCCCGCCTCCGCATCCCGCGAGAAATCCGAGGCCTGCAACGATAACCAACGATAAGAGCTTGCGCACGGCTGCCTCCTTAAATATCTGTGTAACTATCGAATTTGGTCTGGGGTGACGCCTGGCGGCAACATCCCGGGGACATATGCCCTTCCGAAGAATCCCCGCGCATGCCCGTTGCTTTGCACCACCAATCCCGGCTCCTGAATATTCAAAGGACCGCGGCCCACGCGGGCTGCGTGATGGGCCTGAACTCCGGCAGAATACTGTTGAACGTAGCTGCCCAGGATCTGCTGCATTGGAGGCATGAAGGGGCCGTGCCAGGCGACGGCAAACACCCTTCCGTCAGCGGAGACAAATTCGTGCACGATGGTTCCCGCCGGAGTCTTTATCTCCTGCAAGGTATAGGCCTGTCCTACCGTTGTTTTCAGGCTGGCCTTCATATGCGCCTGGTCGGCCTGCACCGAACTCAGATCGCCGCCCAATGCCGCGAACGCAGGCAGACAAAGCCCCAATGTCATGAGCGCGATGCCTGTCAATTTCGCCCACGCGAACCCTCTACCTGCCTGGTGTTGCTTTGAGATTGTCATAGGACTCACCTTGAATTCCCGCTCACGGGGTCGCCCCCTGTGCTGTAGCTAACCCTGCGCATCGCCGTTTGTTGCGCTGCTCAAATAGAATTCTGTCGCTGATGTGTAGGTTGCTTGCTTTTGACGTTGTCCGTGTAATTTCCTTGTAAATCCAAACTTACCGATTAAACATTCTATGCGCACGGCAAGCGTTTCAGGCAAGCGCAAATGACTCAAATATAAGGCGTTGTTCCGAGTTGGTAACCTTCTTCTGTGATTCCAAGACCCGCTGTTCTCCTACCGGGATGAAAATCCTGGCCTGGAACGTCTGATCTATACTGATGCGAGAACTCCCGATGCAGTTGTGAAATCACAATTCTCACCGTAAGGAGCACCGCGATGCGACTCAATTCCAGGTGGTTGCCGGTTGTGGTGGTGTCGATTGCGTCCCTCCCAGTCTTTGCGCAGCAGCGGGAGGTTACCCCAAAAGCGGTAGAACGTATTCAAAAGGAAGTGCGCCACGAACTGGTCATGCTGCCGTATCTAACCGTGTTTGACAACCTCGCCTACAAGGTCGACGGCTACAACGTTAGTTTGTTTGGGCAAGTCACCAATCCCACGGTGAAGTCCGACGCTGAAAACTCTGTCAAAAAGATCGAGGGAGTCGAAAAAGTTGACAATCAGATTGAAGTGCTGCCGGTTTCTCCCATGGACGACGGTCTGCGACGCCGGCTTTACCGCGCCATCTACGGCTACCCGCAGATGCAGAAGTACGCCATGCCAACCCTGCAACCGATCCGCATCATCGTAAAGGGTGGCCACGTGACCCTGGAAGGAGTAGTGGATAACCAGGCAGACAAAAATGTCGCCGGTATCCGCGCCAACGGCGTGTCGGGAGTGTTCTCCGTGACCAATAACCTCGCAGTGGTGAAGTGATCGGACTTGCGGAAGCACGGTTCGAGTCTCTTCCAATTGGCAAAACCGCAGACTGTAGTAAAACTGTAGTAGTTCCGGAGAGGTGGCCGAGTGGTTGATGGCACCGGTCTTGAAAACCGGCATACCTGAAAGGGTATCGGGGGTTCAAATCCCTCCCTCTCCGCCAGTTCTCTAGTTTCCGCTATCTTCAAGGCGGGAAAGACCGCACCGGTGCAGGATGGGTTCACCGGTGACCAGCAGTTCTTCATTGCGTTCGGGCAGAACTGGGGATCGAAATCACGGGAAGCCGCGCTCCGCCAGCAAGTGATGACCGACCCGCACGCCCCCGCACAGTACCGGGCGGATACAGCGCGCAATGTGGATGCGTGGTACACGGCGTTTACCGCACAACCTGGCGAAAAGCTCTACCTCGCGCCATCAGACCGCGTGCGTATTTGGTAAAGAGCCGCGCGGGAGCTCACCTGGGGGTTGCTGTGTTAGCCGGCTTCTCTTCGTCCGCCTGCATGGCGGACTTGAAGCCGCGAATCCCCTCCCCGATTCCCTTGCCGAGTTCGGGAAGCTTTTTCGGTCCGAACACCAGCAGGGCAATACCGAAAATCACCAGCAGATGGATTGGCTGAAACAGTCCTTCAAACATATCAACCCTCGTTTCTGAGTTGTAACTTTCCTTCAAGCCGGGATGAGGCGATGCCCAGCGTCACTTCACCACGACCGTGCCCGTCATTTTGGGATGGACCGAGCAGTAATAGGGATAGGTTCCCGCCCTGGCGAAGGTGTAGGAGAATTGTTCGTCCGTATCCCGCACCTTGGACTTGAACACACCGTCAGTGCTGACTACGGTGTGGGGAATATCATCGCGGTTTGTCCAGGTAACGGTCGCTCCGACGGGTACCGTGAGGGTCTGCGGGCCAAAACTGAAGTTGTCGATTTTCACTTCCGCGGTTGCAGCCGAGGGCTGGTCGTTCGCCGCGACGCTCAAAGATCCGACGGACAGCAACATTGCAATCACCACCAGTGCCGCCACGCCGTTAACCTTCACATTTTTTCCCTTCATTGTCTGCTTCCCTCTAAATTTGATTTTCTCGTGTCGTCCGCATCTATGGCGATCTAGCCCAGGATCGAGTCCACTACCGCCAAAGAATGTTGCCCTCTGACGTAATTCACATCGGTGATGCCCAGCAGGCTGCGCAATTGCCCGGCGGGCACTTTCAGCGGTCCCGGAGAATCTGCCTTGCCCGGCTGCGGTTGGGGGAACGCGGTTGACATCGCCGTATGAAAAGTTACCTTTCCTTCGACCTTTTGCATGGTCTGGTGAATGTGCCCGTTCAGAACGGTCACGGACCCGAATTTCTTCAGGTAGGCCAGCGCCTGCGCGCTGTCCTCGGTGCCCCAGCCCCACTCGGGATACACCGACCAAAGGGGTATGTGCGCGAACACCACGATCGGCGTGCTGTGTTTCAGATGCTTAACGTCTTTTGCCATCCATTCGAGCTGCTCGTCGCCGAGCGATCCGAGTCCACCCGCCTTCAGGTTCATGACGTTCACGAGGCCAATGAAGTGCACGCCTTTGTGGTCAAGGCTGTACCATCCAGCCCCTTGGGCCCTTTTTCCGTAACGTTCCAGGTACTGCTTTCCGTTGTCGTCGAGCACGTCGTGTTCGCCGGGCACGAAGAAGACATCCTTCGCGCTGGCGCTTTTTAGAATCTGGTCGACGTTATCGAACTGTTCGGGTCTCGACAGATGGCTGATGTCGCCGGTATGCAGCAAAAAATCCGGCTGGGTTGACAGGCCATTGATCTTGTCCACTGCAGCCTGAAGAGTTGCCGTCACATCGGGATTGGCGGGCTTGTTGAATCCCATGTGGCTGTCGCTGATCTGAACAAAGCTGAAACCTGTGCCTTGGCCTGCGTGTTTGCCTATATTCTTGGCGAAGGCGCGAGACACGGGAATGCCGCCGCTTAAGGTCCAGACCAGCCCCGTACCGGCCCATGCCATACACTTTAGAAACCCGCGACGGTCGATGCCGTCGTGGTTGAGATCCTGCAACTTCTGATCGATGAAATCTTGTTTGTCAGCCATTTGCGCTCCAGTCTTGTAGCCTCTGGGTTGATAACCGGCGCCAGGCATTTTTATTCCCTCGACTAGCCGGGTGCGTTTACTCCGCTAAGGAAACCGCCCAAATGTCCGGTCAGCGCAATAAGAGCGACTCCCACAAGTTCGAGAGCCAGGCGGTAGCTCGGCAGGGCTGCCGCACACCGTCGCGCGCGGAGATGCACCCACCAGACCAGCCAAATCACCACACTCGAAGCACACGCCAGCAGTAGATGCAGCAGCAGGACCCCCTTCAGCCTTTGCCCTTCGAGTTGGAACTGCCATGCCAGAATGCCCGTGGCGAGCACGGGGAGCGTCGAAATCGCTGCTACGAATAGGTTGTAGTACACCGCGTCCGCCAGGCTCCGTCGCTTGGTCCATTGCGCGGCCAGGTCGAAAGCCACGGCCGCGATAAACAGCGCAATCGGAAAGTGAATCAGCACCACGTGTTGCGCGTGCTTGGCCATTAGTGCCGTCTTGAGATCGAATGGATTTACCATTGGGCTTGCGTGCCGCTGCGGCGAAATTAGGTTCTCTTCAGATAACCCAACTTCTGATCTTTTATTCCGTCTGGCCACCGTGCCTACAGGTTTCATTGGGAGTCACATGAGGGGCGCCTGCTGGCACGTCTGCTTCGTTTCCTATCCGCACCTGACCTTATAATGCTTGCTTCAGCGGGCGAGAGACACGGTAGGCTTTGTAAACTCATGCGTGGGCGCGCGTTGCTTCAAAAACCGCTTCTGGCGACCTTGGCAACCCTGTTTGCCGTGGTTGCGATCGCTTACGGTTCTCTCTGGATGTACGGTGTGCGTCGCTCACGCCCGGCGGTGGAACTCGGCTTCAATAAGCACCATAACCCTCAGTATGACGAGAAGACGCACTCGCAATCAGTTGACGACGTGGAGGAAGGAAGCCCTGCGGAACGCGCCGGCCTGCGCGTTGGCGACCGCGTTATTGGCATAAATGGGGGAGCGCTCGACACTGACATTGCTTCCACCGACGCCTATCTCTATGGTCGGCCAGGCGACCCGGTGGAGTTAACTGTAGACCGCGCCCGCGAGCCCAAGCCGCTGATTCTGCATGGTGTTTTTCGGGCGGTCGCGGTGGCTCAAGCGTCCGAGGGCCTGGCGCGGTCCTCCGCGCTGCAAATCACGGGATCATTCCCCATTCCTTTTCTTCTGGTGGGATTCGCCGTCCTGTTCCTGAGGCTGGAGGATCCAAATGCATGGCTTCTGGCATTGCTGTTCTGCGCTTTCGTCGGCGCCCCAGGGATTGCCAATTCCCCGGGCGTCTCTCCGGCACTGCGCACGTTTGTATTTGCTTATCGCGCGGTGTTTGCGGGAATGCTGGGTCCGCTCTTCTATCTCTTCTTCGCAGTGTTCCCGCAGCGATCGCCTCTGGATAGGCGCTTACCGTGGTTGAAGTGGGCGGGATTGTTGTTTGGAGTCAGTATGGTCCTTCCGGGTTTGCGGACTGGGGATCCGCACCTTCCACGAGTGGTGGCCCGCCTGCTAGGCAGCCGCAACGCGGATCTCATCGACGCTGGCTTGAACTACGACTTACTTGCCCTGGGCATGATTTCCCTGGCGCAGAATTCATTCATGGCCGCCGTCCCTGCGGAAGCGCGGCGCAAGTCCCGAGTGATTCTTTGGGGAACCGTGGCTGGCGTTCTTCCCATCGTGCTCGAGCGCATGGCGGTGGATTTCGCCGGATATCGCCCGTCTTTCTGGCTCGATACCGTGCTGGTGCTGGTGGTGTTTCTGTATCCACTCTCGTTTGCCTATGCGGTGGTGAAGCACCGCGTGATGGACATTCCGTTGTTGCTGCGCCGCAGCGCACGGTACGTTCTGGTGCAGAGGGGATTCATCGTCTTGATGTTCGTAGTTGCGGCCTGCGCTATCACTCTCTTTACTCATGTTTTTTCGCGATTCGTCCGTGCGGACGCGAATGTCGGGATGGCTCTAAGCGCAGTATTCGGGATTGTCTTGGTCTGGACGTCGGCGCCTCTGGTGAAGCGAGGAACGGTGCGCATCGACCGGGCATTTTTTCGCAGCGCTTACGATTCGCGTGTAATTTTGCACGACCTGGCGGAAAAGACCCGAAAAGTGAGCGACCGCCGCCAACTGGTCACCCTGCTCGAGAGCCACGTGCGTGAAGCACTGCACCCCAAGACCTTGGCCTGTTACCTCGAATCCGGCAATGGCCGGCTGACGGCAATTTCCGAAACGCTTCCGGCGCTCGAAACACTGGCAGCAAGCGCGCCTGTCCTGGTGGAACTTGCGAGCCGCGGAAAAACGTGGGAAGTGCTGCCATCTGATTTCGCCCACACCGAAGAGTTAAGTGTGCTGGCGCCACTCGCACCGGAATGCCTGGTGCCTATTCTAGGCCGTGAAAACAACCTGATTGGCGTGCTCGTTCTGGGGCAACGGCTTTCCGAGGAACCTTATTCCGGGGAGGATAAGCGTTTACTCGATTCGGTCGCGGCCCAGGCTGGCATTGCTTTGGAAAATATTCGTCTTGCAGAAAAGATGGCGGAACGGATGGAGGCAGATCGTCGCACCGCTCAGGAAATGGAAATCGCGCGGCAGGTGCAGGCCCGGCTGTTTCCACAAAAGCTGCCCGCGATGAAGACGCTGGAGTACACCGGCGCCTGCATTCAGGCGCGCACGGTAGGTGGCGACTATTATGACTTTCTGGAGTTGGCGCCTGGGCGGCTTGGCTTGCTGCTTGCGGATATCGCGGGAAAGGGCTTCTCCGGCGCCCTGTTGATGGCCAACCTGCAGGCCAACTTGCGCAGTCAATACGCGATGGCGGTTGACGACCTGCCGCGACTGCTCGCTTCCGTCAATCGGCTGTTCTATGAGAGTACCGACGATGCCAGTTACGCGACCTTGTTCTTTGCGGATTACGACGACTCCAGCCGCAAGCTCCGCTACGCGAATTGTGGACATCTTCCCCCGCTCCTGCTGCGCGCCCAGGGAGGCCCGCACGATCAGGTTTCGGCAGGATCGCAGGTGGAGCGGCTGCATTCGACTTGCACCGTGATGGGACTGTTTGAGGCTTGGCGTTGCGAGATTGCAGAAGTGCAGCTTGCTCCAGGGGACACGCTCGTACTTTACACCGATGGGGTCACCGAAGCAGAGAACGCGGACGGGCAAGAGTTTGGGGAGTCCCAGCTGCTGAATAGCCTTCGGCGCCATGCTCAACTTCCTGTAGAACCGCTTCTGCAGGCAGTGGTTGAGGCGGTTCAGCAATTCAGCGGCGGCAGCGAGCAACAGGATGACATCACAATGGTGATTGCCCGGTGCCTCGCCTAGATGGCTCTAGGCGGACGCCGGCGTAAACCTCGTCACTTCAAATACAGGGACGGCGGTATCCACCCTGACGGTGGGCACGGTCTCTTGAGAGGCGACTTTCAGGAATGTTTTCAGTTTCTGTGCGTCTTCCCGGGCCATGGACACGAACTTGAGCCCGTTACCGATATGGCGATCATTGCTCGCCACTTCGGCCTTCGCCAGCACTTTCTCTCCATTTAGCCAAAGCACCACGTCAACCGTGGTTGACGGTTCCAAGGTCTCCAGAACTTCAATGTAGCAACCGCCCTCCCCGACCGTGACCGTGCGGCCGCGACAGGGATAATTCTTCGCCGAGCTGCGCATTTCTGCCTGCACAACCAGGTTGACGCGGGGATATTTTCGTTTGAATGGCCAAGCCACAAGTGCCTCCAAGACGCAATAAGTGCTGGCAACATTATTGTTCCGGAAGGAGATCATCGCCAAGTTACTGGCGTAATGCGCGGGGCGACGGTGGGCGTTCGTATCCATCAATGCCTGGAAAAGATACACTAATCGGGCATCAAGGGCAGGAACAGCAGCCTTTGAGGATCGGCGATCTCAATAGCGCCGTGCGGCATGCCCGCTACCAAACCGGCGTCCCGTCCTTGTCACGGAAAATGAAGGTGTCGGTTCCGCGCGTGACTTCGCGGGCAAAGATGGTTTCCACGCCTTCAAACTGCACCTTCATGCCCAGCACGGTTACCACATCACCCTTGTTGAAGACCAGGTCGTAAGCTTTTACGAATTTTGTGGATCCGAGGTGGACCTCAATCGTATTGCCAGTAGACAATCTCAAGATCAGGTGCGAGCCCATGCCGCGACTCATCGCGCATTCCCGGTCTCTTACCTCTTCTACCGTTCCCTTGAAGGTCGCCTCGGTCGCGGGATCATACTTCGGAACTGTAACGCCTGCTCCGGACTTTTGCCCCGCGGAGACCGGGGCGAGTAGCAGAATCACAGCCACCGCCGCAAGAATCAGAATGATGATGCGCCAGGTTTTCATGAGGCACCTCCCGTCAGGCATCTCACTCGAACTTACGATATGAGTATGCCCCTCCTACACCCATCGCGCTGTGATGACCATCACCAGGCGCTGTGAGGCTGACTAGCGGCGGAAATCAGGACTTCAGAGCCAGCCTGCACCCTGAGGAAACTGTTTGGAATCTTGCTGGAGTGGGGCGTTGTGACTTTGCTCGCGTTCACCGGTGACTCATGTCACAGCCACTTCGCTCCACATTCCCGACAATATCATCCTGTAAGGCAACCTATGGGGACACATGTTCAACATTCTGCACGCTGAGTTTCTGGCGCCGGGCATCAAGCGGTTCGTGATCGAGGCGCCGCGCATTGCACATAAGCAAAAACCAGGGCAATTCGTAATCCTGAGGCTGTACGAGCAGGGCGAACGAATTCCCATCACCATCGAAGACTCCGACCCCGAACGTGGAACGATTTGCATTGTGGTGCAATCGGCGGGTAAGACCACCCACCTGCTCAATTCTCTGAACACCGGTGATCACATTCTGAATGTGGTGGGACCGCTGGGGAAGCCATCGGAAATCAAGAATTTCGGCACTGTCGTGGTCATGGGCGGCGGCGTGGGGACGGCCATGGCTTATCCGACGGCGGTGGCGCTGAAACGCGCCGGCAATCGCGTGATCTCAATCGTGGGTGCGCGCAACAAGGAGCTGGTCATTCTGGAGCGTGAGCTGCGCGAGGTCAGCGATGCGCTGATGCTCACTACCGATGACGGAAGCTATGCCGACAAAGGCTTCGTCACCGACAAGCTGCGGCAGCTGATCGAAAACGGCACGCGCATCGACCTGGTGCTGGCAGTCGGTCCCATTCCAATGATGAGAGCAGTGGCGGAGATGACGCGGAAAGAGCACATCCGCACCGTCGTCAGCCTGAATCCGATCATGATCGACGGCACCGGCATGTGTGGCGGCTGTCGTGTGCTGGTCGACGGCAAGAGCGAATTTGCCTGCGTAGACGGCCCTGAGTTCGATGCGCACCGCGTGGATTTCTCTGTACTGGTACAGCGCAATTCGATGTACCGCACAGCAGAACAGAAATCCATGGAAGAATTTCAGCACGAACCCGAGACGCAGCTGGCAACCGTTCGTAGCGACCAACACGGTGCGTGTGCAGTGCAAGGAGACAGCCGGTGACCCAGACCACAAAGCAGCCCTCGTTGAATCCTCTGCCACTAAAAGAGCGCATGAAAGTGCCGCGGCAACACATGCTGGAACAGCTTCCGCTGTTGCGCGCCACCAATTTCACCGAAGTAAATCTGGGCTATTCCGAGGAACTGGCGCGGCAGGAAGCGCTGCGCTGCCTGGAATGCGCTAAGCCAGCTTGCACGAATGACTGTCCGGTGGGCGTGAAGGTGAAAGACTTCGTACAGTTGATTGTGGCGGGCGATTTTATGGGCGCGGCTGCCAAGATCCGCGAAGACAACGTGCTGCCGGCCATCACCGGGCGGGTGTGCCCGCAGGAAGACCATTGCGAAGGTGGCTGCCTGATGGGCAAAAAGGTTCAGCCGCTGGGAATTGGATATCTGGAGCGTTTCGTCGCCGATTACGAACAGCGCCATCTGGATATCCGCGACCTGCCCAAAGCGCCGCCGACGGGAAAGAAAGTTGCCATCGTAGGCAGCGGCCCCTCCGGTCTGACTGCGGCCGGCGACCTCATCCAAAAGGGACATCGGGTCCACGTATTCGAGGCGCTGCACACGCCCGGAGGCGTGTTGGTCTATGGCATCCCGGAGTTCCGTCTGCCCAAGCAGATCATCCGCGAGCAGATCGACTACATGCGCGCCATGGGCGTGGAGTTTGAGACGGACGTGGTGGTCGGAAAAACCGTGACCCTCGACGAATTAATGGGCGAGGAGGGTTACGACGCCGTGTTCATTGGAACCGGCGCGGGACTGCCTCAGTTCATGAATATCCCCGGGGAACACTTGAACGGCGTCTACTCCGCCAACGAGTTCCTGACGCGCATCAACCTGATGCACGCTTATGAGTTTCCCAAGTATGACGAGCCTATGCTCGATTTGCACGGCAAGAATGTGGCTGTGATTGGCGGCGGCAACACGGCGCTGGATGCCATTCGTTCGGCTCTGCGCTTGGGAGCCAGCAAGGCCTACGTCATTTATCGCCGCAGCGAGGCCGAGATGCCGGCACGCAAGGAAGAAGTGAAACATGCTCAGCAGGAAGGCATCGAGTTTCGGGTGCTGACCAATCCCATCGAGTTCCTGTCGGACGGCAAGGGCTGGCTGAATGCGGTGCGCTGCATGCGCATGGAACTGGGCGAAGCGGACGCGTCCGGACGCAGGCGCCCAGTGCCAGTCGAAGGCTCGGAGTTCGAGTTGCCGTTGTCGGTTGCCGTCATCGCGATTGGCACGGGCGCGAACCCGCTGATTCAGAGCACCACACCGGGGCTGAACACGAACAAGCGGAATTACATTGAAGCTGACGTGACGACGCAGCGCACGTCACGACGCGGCGTGTTCGCGGGCGGCGACATCGTTACCGGAAGTGCGACCGTGATTCTGGCCATGGGCGCTGGACGCCGGGCGGCGAAATCGATCCATGAATACCTGACCTCGGGGGAATGGTAAGCAACTGGATGTGACACGTCTCACGATGACTGGTGTTTGAGGTCACCGCCTCAGCGGCCGAGAAGTTTTCTAATTGCAACTGACCGGGTGCGCGGCGGTCGTGGCAATAAGAATCTCGCGCTACGAGTAAATCAATGACAGACCAAGACCTTCTAAGGTGTCCTCTGCTCCAGGGACTGGACCCGATGCATCGTGCCGAACTCATGGGTCTGCTGAACGACAGCGGCGTCCGCGAGAAGCTCGAGAAGTGTTTGGCCGAACACACGAACGCCGCGGATTCGTCCAAAGAGCTGGCGTGTGCCCAAAGGCAGCCCGGGGAGTTTGAAAAGGAAGCCCACAGCTGGAACCCACAACGCTCCGTCTGGAACCGAAGTCCAAAGGAGTGAAGTACTTGCAAGGAAAGCCCGGAAACGGCAGGACTCCTTAGCTGATGTGACCGAGATCACAGTCGGCTGTGCGCTCTGCCCTAGCCGGTTCGAGCACTAAGGTCGAAGATTGCAGTTAAGGAGGGACGGCGATGATGCTGGCATACAGACTTCTCCGGTTGGTGGAGACCCACGCTGACGCCCTGGCGACAGGCCTCCTCGAAAGAACACAGAACTCCCCTTTGCTCCCCAACTACCACGTCAGCGTTCCGCCTGAGGAGCTCAAACAGAGGGTGCATGAAATCTATCGGCACCTGGCAGACTGGCTGCTGGGTAAAAGCGAGCTGGATGTCGAGAAGCGTTACGTGGGAATTGGGGCGAAGCGGGCTCAGCAAGGCGTGCCTCTGAGTGAGCTCATTTGGGCGATCGTCCTGACTAAGAGAAACCTTTGGGATTTCCTGAAACAGGAAGCGGTGCTGGATCGGCCCGCGGAAATTTGCGGGGAACTCGAAGTTGAGGAATTGTTAGATCAGTTTTTTGACCGGGCCATTTATTATGCGGCGGTGGGT
>JBAWFN010000120.1:0-8770 GCA_049591935.1 Terriglobales bacterium
GGCAGCATAACGCAGTAGTGGACCGTTTGACCGAGGATACGGCTTTCCAGCGTGTTGCAATCGATCCGACTTTGAGCGTGGGCCTGACCGAACAGAAGCAGAACAAGAAATAGCGCAGAGCATCGCAAACCGCGTCGCATGTTACCAGTTTACTCGTAGCGCAGTGCCTGCACGGGATCGAGACGCGCAGCCCGGGCCGCTGGGTAGAGACCCGACAGCAGACTGACAACGAAGGAAAACGCGATCGCGCCGAGAACCAGCCACAGCGGCACTGACCAGACCTGTGCCGGAGGAAAATGCTGGCGCGCGAGATAGATGTTGGTTCCGAAATTGATAAGGCGTCCGATCACCCAACCCAGCAGGACTCCGCTTGCACCGCCGACCAGACCCATGGCGCCGGCCTCGGCGAAGAAGAGGCCGCGCACGTCGGCATCACTGGCGCCGAGGGCTTTCATGATTCCGATTTCGCGGCGGCGTTCGAGGATGGCCATCACCAAAGTATTCACGATTCCGATGGAAGCCACGGCCAGGGCCAGACTTCCAAAGATGGCCAGGAAGCCGTCGAGCACGGCAAAGAACTGGCGCATGCTGCGGGTGGCATCGGCGATGGAAAAAGCATTGAATCCCATCTTTTTGATGGCATCCTCCACCGCCGGCACCTGATTGGGGTTTCTCACCCGCACACTGAGTGAGGTATAAGTTGAAGCGTTGCTCGGGGAGGTATCGCGCAGGCCCGACTGCATGACGTGCAGGTCTTGCGCGAGCTTGAGCGGCAGGAAGACGCGCGCCCGGGCAGCACCGCGCAAGCTATCCGGATCGAGATCCGTCACTCCCACAATTTTCAGTACCTGCTGCCGTGAAACCACTGAGTACGCCGCGCCGTCAGCGGTGGCGGTTGATGACAGAGACGCAGTACGCTCTGCATAATGCATCGTCAATTCCTTTCCCAGGAGAGGCTTGGCCAGTTCGGCAATGTCTGCGTCATCCGTGCCGGGCTTGGTTTTCATGCCCAGCAACTCTTCCGCAAACGACTTCTGCAGGATGACTTCTGGACTGGCCTCCGCCGAGAAGAAACTGCCTTGCATTGCGTCGAAGGCATCATTGTTGTTCCTGGCGGAAAGCGGAACACCGGCCACCATGGCCAAGTGAGGTTGGTCGTCGAAACGGAACTCCGTAATGAACCGAATGTCGGGGTAGGCCTCGACAACGCCGGGGAGTTGCTCGATTTTCCGTAGCGCCGGCTCATCCAGCGCGGGACTCTCGGCCGGTATGGGGCCATCCTCGCGTTGTTCGCGGAAGTTGCGGAGATCACGCCGGGAGGTGGCCACGACAGTGTCGAATAGGCCGGACTTTTGCAGTCGCTGTGAGGCCAACTGCTGCAGACCAATACCGAGCGAGAGCATGGCGACCAGCGAGGCCACGCCGACGGAGATTCCGACCGTGGTCAGCGAATTGCGAAAGATGGACTCACGCAGATTGCGGACAGCAAGATCGGCGACGTCGTACAACTTCATTGTGCGTCTCCTCGAGACGTGGCCCTCGCCACCGATGAGGGGTTGGGTACGTCATCGACGATCCTTCCGTCCGCCAGATGCAGCATCCGCCCGGCATACGTCTGAGCGAGGACTTGCTCGTGCGTAACCATCAACACCGTCATACCCAGGGAATGATTGAAGCTACGAATAAGCTCCATAATCTCCGTTCCGGTACGACTGTCCAGATTGCCCGTCGGTTCGTCGGCCAGAAGAAGCTTGGGCCGGTTAATCAATGCCCGCGCCAACGAAGCGCGCTGCTGTTCACCACCCGAGAGTTCCATCGGCCGATGCGCAAGCCGTCCACTCAAACCCACACGTTCCAGAGACTGTCGCGCAAGAGTCGAACGCTCGCGGCGATCGACTTCGGCAAAACGCAAGGGGAGCTCCACATTTTCGAGTAGTGACATGCTGGGTATGAGATTAAAGGACTGGAAGACCATTCCGACGGTATGAAGGCGGTACTTGGCCAGCTCTTCGCGGGAGAGCGCGGCCAAGTTGCTTCCATGGACGGTCACCTCGCCAGAGCTCGGGCGGTCAAGCCCGGCGATAAGGTTAAGCAGTGACGACTTACCGGATCCTGACGCGCCCAGCAGAGCCACAAATTCCCCGGCACGAATGTCGATGGAAATTCCGTCCACCGCGCGTACCAGCACCTTTCCCATCTGGTAATGACGGCAGACGTTTTCGCTGCGGATCGCCAAGGAGGGGGAAATTTCCATGCTAACGGATGTCTCCCCACACTAAGCAGAGCGCCTCGGGTAAGCCAAAAACGTGGAAGGTTGCGGTAAGGCGGGATCCGCCGCCCCCGATAAGGATTCGTTTGCCGTCAGTTTTCATCGTGGATCGTTCCATACCAAGCTGCGGAAGATTTCCAGTCACTTTTCCGGAAACAACTGGTTGAGGAAGGCTTTGTCTTCTCCCAACTGCTTGGCTTGGGGAAAATAGGGCATCTCTGCATCCCACTGCTGCTTGAATTTTGGGTTGTCCTTCGCGGCGAGTGCAAACTCCCTCAGCGCCGCGGTCTTGTCTCCCGCTGCGTAGTCAATGAAAGCCAACTCCATATGACTGTCGCGGTTCTCGGGCGCGTAGTGCACAGCTTTCTCACCTGCCACGCGCGCCTCAGCCAGGCTGCCTTTCATCAGTAGATTGTCGGCCTGATCCTGGTAGTTGTAGGTGAGATTCAAGTCCAGCAAGCGCCGCAGTTCCGCAAACGGATCGGGATTGTCATCCACGTTGATATACAAATAACGGTCGTTGTTCATGTTCCGCCCGCAGCCCTTGCACACGATTAACATCGACGCGGATTGGCGGCCGCGCTTGTCCCCGCCCGCGGCATCGCCAGCCTTCAAAGCCGCGTAGAGCTTCTCGGCGAGCTCGCCCGTGGTCGCCTCGAATGCCTTGCCCATCGCCTCCGGAACCTGCGGTCCCACCAGGATGTTTCCCTGCGCGGCCCAGGTCGCGCCTTTTTGCCCACCCGCCCAGTGAGGCGCATCCGGCCCGGTGTGAGTTACTACATTGCCCTTGCGATCTACAATCGCAAACTGGCGGCCGTCTTTGTCTGGGAATGTGTCCTCTCCGAGCAACCGATCTGCCACCTGCTGCGCGCTCAATCCCTGGCGTAAGAGCTCCAGTGCCTTGGGGCCATATCCCACGTTGACGTTGGCTTGCGTAGCCACCGCTCCCACATCTGCCTCCGCCCAAGGCACAACCGATCCCACGGAGAAGTATCGCGAGGCAACCGCGATCCCCATCTGCCCGGTTGCGGGATCGCGGGCCACGATGGAAAACGTCGAAACCGTTTGCGGATGCAATGCGGGATGTTCGCCCGCCCATGCCACAGGAGAGAAGATCACTAAGCCGAGAAGGGCGAACAGGACTCTCCGGATCACCATGCTGCAAGATTAGCGCAAATAGGCGGGGCGTGAAAACTCGTCAGAAATGGTTGGTTGGATTTTTGGCTAGTTTTCGGCGAGCTGGCGGCGCTGTTTTCCTGCGAGCAAGATTCCGGCAAACAGTACCAGTCCGGATGCCGCGAGGTAGGAGAGTTGCGTGCCGCCTTCCGGAGCCATTGTGTTGTACTGGAAATATCCCTCTGTCTTGCCCTTCGTGATGCTTCCGTACGCATCGTAGGTACCGGTCAGCGGATTGAACACGATGGTATACACGATGGTGTCGCCGTCAACCTTTTTATCGAACTGGAAAGTGTCTCCCTTTTGCGGCTTGGTGATGGTCACTGAGACGCCATTGAAGACGCCACCCTCGAATGTGAGCGTCTCTTTGGTAAACGTGTCTGTCTTGTCGTTGTAGGTGAACGTTGCATCCAAGGTGGTCTTCGGCACACCAGTCACGGGCGTAGAGTAATCAAAAGTCTGGATGGACCCCGCGAATGCGCTGATCGAAAGCGCGATCACCCAAGACACCACACCGAATTTGAAATAGGACTTCATCGCCACGCGAACCAACAATATACCGTCAGCGAGTTTACAGCCCCGGTCCGTGCTGTCAAGGCTGTTAAATTCTGCACACGTTGCAAGATCTTGCAACGTGCAACTAAGTCTTTATCTGTCTGACAGTTGGCCGTGTATTGTCTTGCGTATGCAAGTCAGCTGCGGACACTACTCGCTCTGATCAGGAGGGGACTGTGGAAAACTCTGTGGAAAAATTGACGGGAGGGCTGGGAGGGCTCCAGCAACAAGAAGCCGGAGCCCTCTTCAAACTTGAGTGACCGGTCGTTAAACGGCCGCTACTGGCCCTTCCATCGGCCGGCGCGAGCGCAGCCAAATGGCTCCCGCGCACACCAGCGTGGCCAGCAGTATGTACATCAGTGTTGATCCGCCTTCCGGCGCCGAGAGGAATCCAAAGAATTCCTGCGGGGGCGTGTTGGCGCACGACTGTCCGTTGCAGGTGATTGGATAATTCGTGTTGGGCGTATAGAGGAAGAAATTGGAAAACTCACCGGGCGTGAAATGCTGTCCCGCGGCGGAACTCAGCCAGCTCTCTACCGCGAGCCAGGCAGCAGAGTTCGCGCCTAGCCAATTCTCAACCTGGCTGGGTTGAAATGTCGCCCAGAGTGCGTAGGCCAAATAGCCCACTTGGGTTGGGTTACCGGAATAGGTCTTGGAAAGCATTTGCGTAGCCAGCCATGCAGCTTCGTCATAAAGCTGAGTGGCGTTGGCCATGCCACCCCATTTGGTGCCGTTCAGATTCGAGAGCGTGGTGACGTTGGCCGTCCAGGACTCGCCCACATAGCTTTCATCGCTGAAGTCATCGCAGATGATCTGCGTAGAACTTCCGTTGACCGTGGCGGTGTACGGCCCGACGTAGACGCCGTCCATAACGTTGTTCCCCGCACTGGTCAAGTTGATATTGACTTGGCCCTGGCCGAAAGCACACGGCGCGATGGACAATGCCACGGCCGCCACGGCCAGCCACAAATTGCGATAGGTTCGCATGATTTCCTGCTCCTCATTAAGTCAACAGTCGCATGGACTCGTGAGCTGCATTCGGGGAAATGCTGGGAGGGGAACTCGCTTAAATCCACAACTTCTACTGCTACGGTCTCTACTCTAGCTCAGCTGCAGCTATTGTCAAGAATGATAATTCTTGCGACCCCGTTGCAAGTCCTTGCAACCGCACAACGCTTTTTCCAGGCAGTCAGGCAGGCTCAGTTTCACGAGCAGACACCACTTACAAGACATATACAGATAAGGCTTTATCCATGACATAAAAGCAGGCAGTGAGTGTCTTATCCGAAAGTCTCTGCTCCTCCATGGCCGTTCATCTCTAGTTACTAGCGGCGTTACTGGCCAGGGTGACGCTCTGTTTTTTCGAGTGCCTTTTCAGCCCGCGGCAGGACTTGCCCCGATGCTCCTTATCACTTGTCGGTTGCAGGGCACAACCCTCACCCGACACTGCTCGTACTATCCCGTCCCTGGTACTTTAGGGCCAGTTGGTCAAAGCACAGTTCCGCGTACACTGGGAAAGACATGCTCAGGAATGTTTCCGCGCGTCTGATTCTGTGTTGTGCACTGGCAGCGTCAACTTTTTCTGGATGTTCGCGTGACCCCAATGTGCGCAAGCTCAAATACTTTCGGAGCGGCCAGCAATACTTTCAACAGGGCAAGTACTCCGAAGCCGCGGTGCAATTCCTAAATGCCACGCGCGTCGATCCCGCGTACTCCGAGGCCCACTATCAACTGGGACAGAGTTACCTGAAGATGCAGCAATGGTCGCCAGCCTACCAGGAGTTCGCGCGCACCGCGGACCTGGATCCGGACAATCGGCAAGCGCGTCTCGACCTGACGAATTTGCTGATCGCCAGTCATAACCTGGAGCAGGCGCAGGAACAAGTTGATCTGCTGCTCAAGAAGTGGCCGAACCAATGGCAAGTGCATCTCATGGCTGCCAACCTGCTGGCCGCCCGCCAGAACCTCCCCGCCGCAATCGCAGAAATGGAAAAGGTGATCACGCTCGAACCCGGACGCTCGGATTCGTACCTGACGCTGGGGTTGCTGCAACAGCAGAACCTTCAGCCTGACGCTGCCGAGGCCAGCTTCAAGAAGGCGGTGGAACTCGATTCCAAGTCGACCCAGGCACAGCTCATTCTAGGCAGCTATTACCAGTCGCACGGCCGCTGGAGCGATGCCGAAACATGCTTCCGGAACGCAATCGCATCCGATCCCGCCGATCCCGGGGCTCGCGGCGCCATGGCCCGTCTCTACCTGGAAGAAGGCAAGAAGGAAGCGGCGATCGACTTTTTGCGCCGCGCCAAGCATGACTTCCCCGATAACTCCGTGGGCTACCGCTTGCTGGGTGATTTTTACTTCGCCGTGGGAGACATGGATCAGGCCACGGCCGAATACAGCACTCTCTTCCAGGAGCATCCCAAAGACCTTCAGGTGAAGAAGAATTACGTTCAACTCCTCATCCTGAAAAATCGTTTGGCGGAAGCGGGAAAACTGAATGATGAGATTCTGAGCGCATATCCCAAAGACACTGACGCTCTGGTCAACCGCGGCCAGATGCAGATCCAGAACGGCAGTCTGAATGATGCCAGTTCTACGTTACAGGCCGCCCTGCAAAACGATCCCGAGAATGCCCTCGCTCACTACTACTATGGAGTTGCACTGGAGAAATCCGGCAACTCCGGTCGCGCCGAGACGGAGTGGAGAGAAGCTCTGCGCCGCCGCCCCAATCTGGTGGACGCACAAAAAGACCTGGCCGGAGTCGCCCTGCGCAAGGGCGACATGACGGCGCTCGAAATGGCCGCCACTGAAATCATCAATTTGCAACCCGCAGCGCCGGACGGCTACGCCTTGCGCGCGATTTCCATGATCAACCGTAACCACCTTAAGGACGCCGAGGAGGACGTCCACAAGGCGATTGCAGTCGCGCCCCAGAGCCCGGTGGGCTATGTGCAATTGGGAAGCTTACGGTTCGTGCAGAAGCAATACGATCAGGCAGGCAAAGCCTACCGGGATGCTTTGGAGCGCGACGCCAACTCCAGCGATGCTCTGCGCGGACTGATCAACATTTTCCTGGTGCAGAACCAGATCGACAAAGCCATTGCCGCGGCAAAGGCTCAAATCGCCAAGTCACCCGCCAATAGCGGCTTCTACGATTTGCTCGGAACTGTGCTCTTCAGAAATGAAAGGGACCTGAACGGTGCCGAGACTGCGCTAAAGAAGTCTGTGGAGCTCGACCGCAACTCCGATGCCTTGATCAAGCTGGGTGAAGTGCAGGCCGCCAAGGGAGAAGTTGACCAGGCCATCGCCACTTATCAGCAAGCCATCAAGGACCACCCGCGTAACCCCAACTTCCACATCCTGCTGGGTGAGCTTTACGAATCGAAGCGCGATTGGACGCAGGCCCAGACCGCTTATCAAGAAGCTTTGGACCTGGCCCCTAATGACCCTCTTGCCTCCAACAATCTGGCCAATGTGATGCTGCAACTGGGAGGCAATCTGGACGTTGCCATGGCGCTGGCCCAGACTGCCCGCCGCGGGCTGCCGGATTCTGCGGACGCGGCGGACACGCTGGGCTGGGTTTACTTCCAGAAGGGGGCCTATCAGCCGGCGATTGATTTGTTCCAGGAGGCGCTGAAGCTGAGCGCCAAGAACAAGGCCCCAGAAGACCCCGGCATCCACTATCATTTGGGGCTTGCCTACCAGAAGACCAACCAACCCGCGCTGGCCCGCCAGCACCTGGAAAAGGTGCTGAAGATCAACCCCAACTACAGCGACGCGGCCGATGTGAAGAAGCAGCTTGCGCTGCTGCGATCCTAGCCAACCTGTGGGCCGAAAGACCTCGTTCATTTGGGTTAGGCTCCAAATGTCGTACGCTGCCTTGACCATGTGAGGTATGATGTTGCGCCTCATTCGAATCGAGGCTCGCTCTGGACAATCTTGAGCTGCATCTGCAAACGCCTGGAGCGACGCCCCATCCGCCCTACCCCCAAAGGGCGACAAGTATTAAGGATGTCGCTGCATTTTGCACGGGAGGTGCATATGGGTAAATTCTGGAGTAGGCTGTGGTCGAACGAGGAAGGTCAAGACATCGCCGAATATGCGGTGATGCTGGCGGTAATTCTGGTGATCGTGGTGGGCACCATCCGGTTGATCGGTGCCAACGCCAACAACGTGTTCTCCAGTGTCGCGAGTTCGATCAGCCAGTAGCCTGGTGGAGTAGAATGTGGATCGCAGCGCTGCACTCGTCGAATGGAGGCAAGTATGGCAAATGCTCTTCGCCGGCTTTGGTCCCATGATGAAGGCCAGGATATCGCTGAATACGCGGTATTGCTGGCCGTCATTCTGGTTCTGGTCGTGGGAACCGTGCGCTTAATCGGCGCCAACGCCAACAACGTGTTCTCCGCTACTGCCAGCTCCATCTCGCAGTAGGCACACTGCGGGTCGGCAGCGTGATGACTGACAAGTCTGCTCGTTGCCGCCTTCCAACTCCCCGCCGCAGCCGGAGGGAACAACCACGTCTCGCCTTCCCCTGCTTGCTGGAGACTGTGTTATCTCTCGCCGCCGTCTCATAAATTTGGCCCCTCCTGGACAGATAAAAATTGGTAAGACATTGAAACGCCGTGTCTTATTGGCTTCGGTTCGTCAATTTCCGCGCTTGGCTGAGGACATAAATAGGCAGTCCCAAACGTTGCGGGATAACACCGCGCATCCGTATTTTCGAGCGGTGGCGAATAGCAGCGCGTCGGTCAAGACGCGCCGCCGCTGTTC
>JBAWFN010000121.1:0-2563 GCA_049591935.1 Terriglobales bacterium
AGTAATGCTCTGGTGTTGGGCGGCATTACCGGAGTGAATGGCGGCACCAGTGTCAACGTTGGCATCGGCACGACCACACCGGGGCATACGTTGGACGTGGCGGGCGGCATCGTTGCCTTCGATTCCACTGGCCTGACTAATGGAACCGGCATCGATCTAACTTTCGGCATCGACTCAGGAGAAGGGATGTCTTCCTCGCGCACCGCGGGCCCCAATCAATATGGGCTCGACCTCTACACGGACTATAACCGCCGCATCTCCATCGAGCAACACGGCAACGTGGGCATCGGCACCACCTCGCCCGACAACTTGCTCACGGTGAACGGCAGCGCGGATAAACCTGGCGGCGGTTCCTGGGGCACCTTCTCCGATGCCCGGCTCAAGACCGTGAACGGGGGCTTCACTCCCGGTTTGAGCCAGGTCATGAAGATTCATCCGATTCACTATCGCTACAAGCCCGACAATGCGATGGGCATTCGCGACACCGACGAACACATCGGAGTGGTCGCGCAGGACGTGCAGAAGGTCATCCCGGAAGCGGTGACCCAAAACAGTAAAGGCTATCTGCTGGTCAACAACGATCCGATTATCTGGACGATGCTGAACGCCATCAAGGAACAGCAGCGGGAGATCAAACAGCAGCAGAATCTGCTTCGGGCAGAAGCCGCAGCGATGCAGAGTCTGAAGGCTGAGGTGCGCGAGACTCGCGAGACATTGCGGAAGGTGAAAGCGCAGCTCGCCGCCGCTCAGCCTGCGTTGGTAGCGGCGAAATGAGAGGCATAACCAAAACTACAGCTCGGTTTCGGGCGGCTTTTTGCGCAGCGGCCACCCACCAGACTGGGGCCCTCGCTCGATCTCGCACGCAAAGCCGAAATTCTCAACTGTCGGTATCAGGCGATAGCACTCAAACGGATCTACCGGCTGTATCGAGAGGAAGAGTTGATTGTGCGCACGAAGCAACGACGGAAGATGGCGCGACGACGGCCCGTCCCGAGCGGCGTCGCCACGCGGCCCAATCAGTGCTGGAGCATGGACTTTGTGAGCGACAAGCTGGCGGACGGGCGCTCGTTCCGCATTCTGACATTGGTGGACCAGTTCACGCGAGAGTGTGTTGGGCTGGAAGCAGATCGGTCGATGACAGGGATGAAAAAGGCGCTGCGGAACTCCATCGCCAACTCCAGGCTGAAGCCATCCGGCACGAATTTCACCTCTATCCCGGCAACCACGGCGCCACGTATTTTCTGGCACACCTCGGTGAAACATTGACGTTTCATTCGCGCGTTTTTGCCACAGGGAACGGCAGACCGTAGCTTTTCGGATGGCAAAGTTGGCGTCATGGCCGACCCGGCAAATCCCGACAGCTTTGAGAAGATGGTTGAGTGGGCGTACCGCAGTCTGCCGCAGGAGATCAGGGACCTTCCAGATTTCCCCGGCATTCAAGTGCTTGACGAGCCTCCTGCGGACGTATTGAAAGACATATCGGACAGCAGGAAATGGCGCCGTGGAACTGAGTTATTGGGGCTGTACAGCGGCACATTCAGGACGAAACGGTCACACACCCAGGTGAAGTATGCTCCCGAGCTGATCTTTGTTTTTCGTGGCCCCATTCTGCGGTGTTCAAAAGGAGATTTGCAGGCCGAAGTGAAACGGGTGGTCTGGCATGAGGTGGCACACTGGCTCGGCTACGAAACCGAGGAGCAAGTAAAGGCTTTGGGTTTGTGAGCCATCCTCAATTCGTCACTCCGCTCGATGGGTCGATCAGCGCAATCAGCGATTTATCAACCACCAGCCGAAGTAGCCTCCGTCAGCGCGAAAAAAGCTTGTTTCCGATCTCAGATTATTGTGTCAATGTAGACGGATGCCGAAAGCCTACAGAACCGACGTAGTCTCCCATCCGAAGTTTCGGGCCGAACTTGGCGAGTCACGGAATGCTCTTAGATCAGAGTGCGTGCAATGTCCGGTGGGTGGTTGCGAATGTAGCTATGAAATGTTTGGTCTCCAGACCTCAAGTCGCGACCGTGACATAACGGCTCTCCAAGAACGGCTTAAACGAGAACATCCAGGTCACACCAGCGAAGTGTTGGCAGTGAATGCATTCCGCAGAGTTCCGAGGTGAGAGAGTGATGGAGGCGACTCCCCATCGGGCAGCTTACGAAGGAATCTGGGGGCAACTCGTAAAATTGTTTCTTTGCGATCGGCGGCTAGGCAGAAGACGCGCTGGCGTTGTTCCGGGGCGGGCGGCTGGTTGCACTCTTCATGCGTGGGGGCAGGACGTCCTTGGTCTTGGCCAACCAGTCTGCAGCCATCAGTTCGGCTTGGAGCAGCTCCTCAGTCGTCAGCGATGAACTCACATTCTTGCCGGCTTCCGATATCTTTTCGCTGGCGATCAGGTACCACATGTAGGCCTGCATCAAGTCCCTGGAGTTGGCGCGGCGGGTCCCGTGCATTTGGGCCAATGCCAACTGGGCGATCGGCGCTCCCTGCTCGGCCGCTTTCTGGCACTCGGAGAAGGTGGCTTCGTCCTGGAACTTGGGACCGGTGAGACTAGCGAGGAAATGCTGAA
>JBAWFN010000122.1:0-2371 GCA_049591935.1 Terriglobales bacterium
ACGGCGGTAACGACTCCCCAGGCGATGAGAACGTACAGGATTGGCCCTGTGATGGCTTCCATGGTGACCTCCCACTAGAACCGGCGCGCGGCCCCTGATTTCGCGAGGACGAGGAAGGTACAAGACCGCGTTCTGAGGCGCAGTATAGCACCAACCATTTAAAATTCAACTAGTTGGCATAGGTCATCCAGGAACTTCGCATTGCGCATTTCAGTGGCGTTTAAAAGGTTGTCAGGACGGCACAAGAGCATGGGAAGGGGTGTTGGGCAGATTCGCACTGCGTTTTTCGTGCCATGAGCAGCATACCCCAGGGTCGGAGCGGGTCAACGAGGCGGCGAAAGGGAATACGCGGCCGGACTCAGTGGATGAGTGAAAGAAAGAGAAAGATGGAGAGGGGTGGCCGGGAAGCGACACTCCACTAAGGTGCACGGGTTGGCGGCTGCTGCCAGACCGAGCGGTACAACTGCCGGGCGACCTCGCGCAAGGAAAGATGATAGCGACGAACCAATTTGGAATGGAGCAGGCAAAAGGCCGAACAAACGGTAAACGCCAACAGCAGAACTAGCGTGACGGCGGCCAACCCTCGGTTGGGGACCACCTTCGGAGGGCCATCCGCGGTAGGCTGTTTGGGGCGGTGTTTGCAGGCGTGCAGGAAGCCATGCTTCCAGGCCCAATTCTGAGTTAGATCGTTCCAGCCATTATTCTCCTGCTTCCAGCGACTATGCCCGAGTCGCCACACGACTCGGGGAGAAAATACTTGGGGATTCAGTGTGTCGGTCCACACCCATTTGTGGAGTGTGGTTTCTGTCTGGAGTTGGCCCCGGCGGTAATGGTTTTCGGTGACCGCTTCTTGGGAGTGGACCACACGGACGGGCTTCGGGCACTCCTTGGTAAAAGGAAGGTTAGCCTCGCTCCAAAGCTGCACCTCCCGTCTCTGACTTGGGTTCTGTTCGGTGAAACGATCATCGGCTTCTCGGGTCGAGAAGAGTCCGAAGGCATCCTGGTATAGGTCGCGGTTTTCTTGTTTCAGCGTGATGACCAAACCCCAACCAACTTCCTGGGCCAGATTCAGGACCGGGGCCTGGGCATAGAGGGAATCCAGCAACAAGATGTCGAAGAAGCGGCTGCCGTAGAGATCCGGCAGGCGTGCCAGCAGACGGAGCGCGGCTTTGTCTTCGCCTTCTCCGGGCGCGACCCACTCCAGGCCTAGAAAGGCTTTGACCGGACTGCTGACCATCTGGCAGCCGACCGCACGATGATAATACTGGATGCGCTCGACCGGCTGGCCATCGGCGGCGGTGCAGTTGACCCGCCGTTGCAAACAATCGGAACAGCAACGGCTGAAACTGGAAAGGACCTCGATGCCATCTAGGGCGGCGACGAGATGGCCTTGCACCCGGCCGGGATCCAAGGCCTTATTGCGCTTCAGCTGGCGATTGACGGTCACCAGCATCTGTTCGAGCGGCTCGGTAGCAAAACTAGCCAGGCTGTAGCGCAAGGTGTCGTCGCGAAAGGGGCGCGAGGCCCCGAGGTGTTGTTGGAGCTGGGGCTGGGCCAGATCGGCCTCGAGTTCTTTGAAGCTGCGCAAGCGGAAGACGAAGCCGTAGAACAACGCCCGGAACACAGCGGCGGGAGGGATGTCGGGATGCTGGCGGGCATCGCGGAGTGAGGAGAGGGCCTCCCGAAGATGGAAGACTTTGTCGACGTATGCGTCGAAAGATGGCAACGTGTGGCTTGGTCTATCTTGCATTCTAATGACTGTAAGAAATGCAATCCACCAAAACAACCCTTCCTGATCGGCCCCCGTTTACTTTTTGCGTTTCTTCTTCCGCTCGCGGCGCAGCAATTCGCGGTTGATTTCCGAAATCTTCTCCAGATCGCCTTTAACCTTCCGGTAGTTCTCAATCCAGCGGCGTACCCGTTCCAGAAGTTCGGGCGGCACCACCGCGCCAGTCGTCCGGCCCGGACCCAAGGTGATCGTCAGATACCACACCGGACCATGCCGCTCGCCGCGAGCGCACTTGCAAGATGGATTTCCGCAGGTAAGATAGCGCTCGATCAACGACCCTCGCAGCGTCTCCTCGGCCGGTGGTAACATCTTGGCGAGTCCACGCCGGCGCTGTTGCAACGCCAGGTCCGATAGCTTGGTCAACGACCTACTTGCTTTCATATGACTGTAAGATAATGGCACGGACACACCTAAAGCGCAAGTCCGAAAGTCCTCCGTGCGAATTTCCCTGGCAAGGCTTTGCCAATGAGTGGGTTACGATTTACGTGCGAAGACTCTGCCCCTCGCGGGGCCAACCTTCGGCGGATTGCGCTTCTGCGATGCCGTTAGATAGGCTATGAGCAATGACCGAACCCACTATTC
>JBAWFN010000123.1:0-85227 GCA_049591935.1 Terriglobales bacterium
GAGGGGGTACATGCGGTGGACATCCCGTGAAAATCGGGAGCTAGGCACCTAGCAGTCTAGGCGTGAGGCAACATGGCCTCAACGCGTTGGGGGGATAGGAGGTAGAGCGTTTCAAAACCGGTCTCCATGTTAACTAACTAGTAAAATCGAACATTTCGCGTGAGTCGCCGTCAACTCGGGTGTGGGATGTGGGGGTAGGCGCACTCCCACGCTTGCGCAGACGGACTGCCCGTGGTCCGAAGTAACAACCAAGGCGAGACCATCGTAACCAGTCATTGTGATAGGGATCACACCCAGGAAGGGCTGCTGCGGGCAGACTACTTACCGAGGCTGCCCGTAGCGGTATCCGGCATCAAGGGATCGACGGCGCTCATAGAAACGGCCGGTCTGGCGGGCAGGGCGGCCAAGGATTTGGAGGTCATGTATGACGGCAAAGCTGCTTCTGGTCGACGACAGCACGTTCCTGAGGATGGCAAGCAGACGGGTCCTGACGGACGCCGGTTTCAGTGTGGCGGAGGCCCGTGACGGGGTAGAGGCTCTACGGCAGGTTCGGGAGAGCCAGCCCGACCTCATCATTCTGGACATGCTGCTGCCCATGTTGGGGGGCGAACGCGTGTTGCACGCGCTTCGGCAAGACCCGGCTACAGCCCGCATTCCGGTGATCGTGCTCAGCAGCCTCTCCCAGAGCAATGCTGAGAAACTGAAGGAAGAAGGTGCGACAGCGTACATCGAGAAATCGAAACTCGACCTTACCCGGGACGGTGAAAACCTGGTCCGGCTGGTGAATGCCGCGCTTCGCAAGGCCAAGCCACAGGTTGGAGTTCCGGATTTGCATTGATGGTCCCGGTGGGCGGCTTCTGCGGTTTTCGAAAGCTCGGGCGACGGAAAGGCTACAGAACGCCCTTCCGCTGCTTCCACACGATTTGCCGCAGGATGCCGTGCCACACGATGGCGTCGCGGGCGGGCAGTTTGAGGCGGCGGACGAGGCGGCGCATTCTTTCCTCGACGTCGGTGATGGGGCGGCGCGTCAGGTAGCCGCTGCCACGCATGGCTTCTAGCAGCATCAGGGTGATGCGTTCCAGTTCTTCGGCGGAGGCGAGCGCGGACTTCGATTGAGTCTTTGCTTGAGTCTTTGCGGCTTTGGCGTCGCGGATTATTTCATAGAGGCACACGGCCACGGCCTGCCCCAGGTTCATCGAAATATTTTTCTCGAACGTGGGAATACGCATGAGGAAATGGGCATGACTCATCTGTTTCGCCGTCAAGCCGATTTTCTCCGAACCGAAGACGAGCGCAACCTCGCCGGTGCGCAGGTGTTTGCGAATGCGGCGCGCGCCCTGTTCCAGACGCTCCAGTGGATGCTCGACCCTTCGCTGTCCCACGGCGCTGGTGGCGACGACCAGTGTGCAGTCGGCGACTGCGTCAGCGACGCTCTTGAATTGTTCGGCACTGGCGAGAATGTCAGCCGCGCCGACCGCGGAACGCGCCTCACGAAAAGCGGGCTGGTAAGGATTGACGACTCGCAGGCGCGAAATTCCAAAGTTGCTCATCGCGCGTGCCGCTGCGCCGATGTTTAGAGGATTGCGTGTGGAGACCAGGACTATGTGGAGGCGGTCGAGTTCGGTGGGGAGTGGCAAGGAGTTATTTTAAGACAGTGGGCCGGGTTGAGATAATCCTTTGCGCGCTTGGCGAACCCTTCGCGCACCCCGCGGTTAGAGCCTTTGACCGCGAAGGATGCAAAGTCTTCGCCAAAACCGCAAAAAAGGGCAGCTATATACTTGGCTCACATGTATAATTCTAGTTGCCGTGACAGGGCTGGCGCTATTGGGTTTTCTATTTTATGGCGGTATGGAACGCGGAATCTCCAAATTCGCAAGCGCCAAATGGCATTCCGCTGGGGTTCACTCGCCAGCAATACGTGGTTTCGTAAGGGTCAATTCTTGGCATGAAGATATCTCTATACCTTATGCCCCCGACTATGTACCACTCCCAAGACCCATTAACCAGATTAGCGGCCTGTTCTTGCGTGATCGGAGACACAGCACTCTTCGGAGTTATCCCGGCAACTGTCGGGATGATATTGGCAAATGGCAGCCCCCTGTAGTTTGGAACAAAGCTACTCGCTTGCTTTCGGACTACCTTGGATGGCCCGATGAAGTATTGAGTTTCTGTAGCAAGTACTTCGATGGCCGGAGATCGCCCACTGTTCTTGATATCAACGGCAATCGCTGCTACGAATCCGCCTTTATGGTCAGATTGCATGGTTTCCCATTGGGGGGACTCGCTTGCTCCAGAAGTCTTTGCTCCTCCTCGTGGACTTGGCCACAGATAGGGACGTTCCCCGAGTCGCCACTGCGATTGGCTAGATTGCAAAGTCGCGCTTGCAGTTTTGGCAGCGGTCTCGGCGGCGCTAGCAGCCTTTTCGTTTGCATCGGTGGCTCGTATGGTCTCCATCCATTGGAGTGCGGCTATTCCCGCATAAGCAGCGATCAGCACTACAGTCAATCGCTGCACTCTAAGATATTTGTTCTGATACTTTTCATCTGCACGCTTGTCGGCGGCGGTCTTTCGTACTTCTACGCCGTAGGGCAAGCTGGAGAGAGTTATCTGTGGGATGGACTTGGCATCCTGGGCCTTACGATAGTCGCGTGTAGCGTTGCGTTCATTCTCAAGATAATTGTGAAGGGATGATACGCCCTTGCGTAAATCTTGGCGTAGTTTCTTGGCGAGTACAATGAATTGTTTAGTTACGAAATCCATTTATGTGCTATTTCTTGGGTAAATGGGGATGTTCTCGACGAAGCGCAAACTTGGAAGTTATTATCCAATGCAGTTTTCCTTTATCGTCTGATTTCCCCTGCAAATAAAATGGCCTACTTACCTGTCGAGGCCAAAAACTTGGGCGGAATGAAAGGAGAAGGAGTATACGAGCTTCTACGCGATCTCCTGCGTTCATAATATTAAATGGGTTCGCGCAGAAGGTGGTGGTAGAACCACCGCCAGCTAAGTCTCCAACTGGGAGATCGGTCGGTTCCGTAAGGTTGAAGTCTTCGATGCCGACCATGTGGGAGAAGTTCCATACATAGTCGACATCGCAATAAAGGTGAGCAGAATAAATCTCAAATATACCGTTATTCGAGACAGTTAAAGGAATAGACAATGGATTGTGATCATTCCAGGTGTCACCTGTTGGTGCCACAGAAACTCGCGGATAGACGCTCCAGATACCGATTAGCGTGGCGCAGATGCCGAGCAAGGAAATCACTACCTTCGAAATTGCTAAAGTGCGCCTATGAAGTCGTTTGGCCGGAGACTTGGCCTTTTTTGGTGGCGTTGGGCCTGCTGTATGTTTTGTATGGGTTGAGCCTCTATCTTCATTAGAGGGTAGTGGTCTATTATCAGGCCCATATAATCTTGGCGGTTTTGTTGAATCAGTCACGGAGTTACCCCATCGTGAAGGAACGCGAATATACAGAAGGCCCGAAAGCACTTGAGAACTTTGAACGGGGGATGATAGCACTTTTCAAAGTCCCCAAGACCGCCATCGGGAAGGCGCGAAAGAAGGGCCGAAAGCTGACTACGAAACCAAAGCGGAAACGTCCCGACAAGGGCTAGAAGGGGACTTGCATCGCTTCCCCCGCCCCTGTCGTTTCGTGGTGGAGCGAGTCGGTTTCCTTGCCAGTCAGTTCGCTGTAGGTAAGGCGTTTGCCACCAATCTGGCTCATGGCGAGTTGAAAGCGTTGGCTGTCGTTTAAGCCCTTGCGATTGTTGAAACGAAAAGTTTGTTCGTCAAGGTAACGGAAAAGATGAAACGGTTCCACGCTCACATACGTGCCAGAGATGCCGCGTTTCAGCAGCGACCAGAAATTCTCAAGGCCGTTAGTGTGTACGCGACCGTCCACGTATTGCGCCGCATGATCTACGACCTTGTGCGCGTAGTCTGTGGCGAGTCCTTCATACGAGAGCAGAGCATCGGAGTACAACGCCGCCCCAGCTTCGACGTGCTTGCGTACCTCAGATTGCAGGGCATGTTTCTTGCGGTTCGGTACGACCGTGGTGCGAATCTTTCCGCCGCGTTCGAGGATTCCCATGACGGCAGTTTTATCTTTCGTTCCAGTCCCAGTGATGCGCCGCTTGCGCTCACTCAGGTGCATATTGCGGGCCTTGCCGCCGATGAAGGACTCATCCACTTCTACTTCGCCGCCCAGTTTGCCGCCAAAGAAGTCGTCTTGGACAGCAAGCCGAAGGCGTTGCAGCATGAACCATGCCGCCTTCTGGGTGATGCCGAGCGACCGCGCCAGTTCACAACTGCTGACGCCGTTCTTGCAATTGACCAGCATCCAGAATCCCGCCATCCACTTATCGAGTCCGAGCGGGGAATCCTCAAATACCGTTCCGAGTTTCAGCGTGAACTGCTTCTTGCATTCATAGCAGAACCAAATGCGACGGGTCTTAATGAACGAGTGTTTTGCTTTGCCGCAACGTGGACAGGTGACCTTGCCATCCGGCCAGCGAAACTTCATAGCGTACTCGAAGGCGCGTTGCGGATCGGAGAAGCAAGCGATTGCTTGTTGGAGTGTTTTAGGGGCGTCCATGTCTGAAATATACCCTAAAAGCACATGTGCGTCAAGGATATATTTGCGCAAAAAAGATCGGCGCTTGAGATGGCCTACACGGGCTTAGGCGCTTTTATCGATCAGCGGCAAAGGTTCTTCGTCGGTCCTCACAGCGGCCGCCGTGTCCAACTCCAGTTGCTCCTGGCCGCTCAGAACGGTCACGCGACCGCGATAGGTCTTCAAGTGACGCTGGGCGGTGTCGAAGGCCTCCTGAGCTTTGTTCAGGCTCTTGCCCACGTTGTCGAACTGGTTCTGAAAAAAGTCGAACGACTTTTGCGCCTTCGCCAGTTCCACGCGGCTCTTTTCGAAGCGGCCTGCCATTTCATACCACTTGTGTACCAGCGAAATAGTCTTGAGAGTCATGAGCAGAGTGTTGGGAGAAACCGGAAACACATGCTGCTGGTTCAGCCAGTCGGCGAGTTCACGGTTGCGGATGGCTTCCATGTACAGCGTCTCGCTGGGAAGGTAGAGAAGAGCAATATCCGTGGTTCCGTTTTCGGGTTGAATGTAGGCCTTGACTCGCTTGGCCTCGGCCTTCATTACGCGCACAAATTCGTGGCGCGCTTCTTCGATCTCGGCTTCGTCCGTGCTCTCGAATAACGCCAAGACTTGTTCACGGGGAAACTTGGCGTCAATCGGCAGGCGGCGGTCGGGGAAGTTGATGACTGCGTCGGGACGTCCGCCGCCATCGGGCAGGGAAGCCTGGATCTCGAACATGTGATCGGGAAGAAAGTCGGCGAGCAGGCGCTCCAGGCTGGCTTCGCCGAAAGTGCCGCGAAGATGAGGCAGCTTGAGCAGATTATTCAGGTCGTTGATGGAGTGGCCGATGGCGCCGACTTCGCGGAGCTGTTCTTCCGCGGCCTTCAAATGGTGCTGCACCTTTTCGAACTGGGCAAAGCCCTCCTTGATGTTCTGATCGAGCTTTTGCTGAACCTGATCCGTCATGGCCAGAAGCTTAGCGTCAACCCGGTCTCGGATCGAGTCCAGACTCTGCACGGTTTTCTCACTTAGATGGTCGAACTCAGTCTTGAGCTGAGAGGTAGTGAGGGCAAGGGATGAGGTCATTTCGGTGCGGGCCTCAGTGAGTCTCTCGGCTTGCTCACGCCGGCCGGCCAGCATCTGCTCTTCGACGGCACCGCGAATTAAAGCAAAGCCGTCCCCCAGTCGATCACTGACCTGTTGGCGGAGATCGCCCTTGGTCTGCTCCAACCGCGTGGCCATATCCGCGGTGGCGGCCGAAAATTGTCCAGAAAGGGTCTTTTGAATGGTCTCGGCCTGGTCTGTAAGTCGTGCCAGTGCTTCATGTTGAGACGAATTGCCAAACCTGCGCTGGAACAGTAGCAGAAGCAGTGCCAAAAGTATCAGATCGAGTCCGACCAATAGGCCGATAGGTAATGAGAAGACGGACACTCGTTATCTCTCCGCTGTAATCGTGTCTAGTCGGATTCTAGTGCCTATCGTGTAAGAAGCAAAGCAGCAAGTTCGACTCCCGGGTCCTGAAGCGTGGGCAAGCAGACATGTTTCGGGTCCTCATAAGTTCGCTGGCACTCATCCTGATGGGAACTCCGGTTCCGGTCAAGGACGCCAACACGCCAACGGCAGCGGCAAACGCGGCCACGGCATCTCCACGTCCAGCTGCCGGCGACGCTACGCGCGATTCTACGACTTACGATGCCGGTGCAGAACGTGATCTGCTGCGCCTGGCCAATGCAGCCCGGGCACAGGCCGGACTGGCGCCTTTGCAAGAGGACGCCGGGATGACCCAGGCAGCGAGGGCGCACGCAGCGGCCATGGTCGAGCAGCAGCAACTTTCGCACCAGCTTCCCGGGGAGCCTGCACTTGCTCAACGCCTGGCGGCCAACTGCAGTTGGCATCTTGACCACGCGGGAGAAAACGTTGCTTACGCAGGCAGCGTCACCCAGGCACACGAGGGTTTGATGCACTCACCGCCGCATCGCGAAAACCTTCTGAACCCTGCTTACAACATCGCCGGAATCGGGGCAGTGTGGAATGGTTTTGTGTTGTACGTGACCGAAGACTTCGGACACAGTCTGCCGACGTATTCTGCACCCGACGCCGACGCGACCATTGCCGAAAGTGTTACCCGCACCCGGCGAGACGCAGCCATGAAACCGTTGCAGTGGATCGACAACACCGCCGCCAAAACGATGGCGTGTTCCATGGCACAAGCTGACTCGATTAACGCGCCGGGACCACGCAATCACGCCGTTCTGCGCTACACCACCATGCGTCCAGACAATGTGCCCGACAGTGCAGCCCGGGTGATCGACGATCGCCGAGCGCGGGGATTTGCTGTCGGCAGTTGCTATGCCCGAACTGCCACCTATCCCAGCGGCGTGTACTGGGTGACGCTGATTCTCTACTGACAAGAAGCTCTATCGGCTTGCGCTCGCGGGGACCGCGAGAACACTTTCGGCTCGGCCGCTCTTTAGGCTGCGGTACGCGGCATCCAGAATCTCCTGATTGCGCCAGCCCTCTTCGCCGGGCACGGGAAACCTGGTTTTACCTTCAACCGCGGCGGCGAAGGCTTCCACCTGTCGTGTGTAGGCAGACTGGTTGGAGACGCTCTCCGTCTCTACGATCGCTCCGCCGCGCCGCAGTTCCAACTGAATCGGCCGTTCCACGTTGAAGGCATCATCCGCGCGCAAGACTCCGGTTTCACCAACCAGTTCGAATGGCGTGCGGTATTCGGCGCGAAACGATACGCCGACGGTCGCCAAAGTGCCCCGGGCAAACTCCAGGATCATCGCCGCTGCGGTTTCGACTTGACCCGGCCGCGGGTCGTAAAGTCCGCGGGCGCTGACCCGTACAACTTCGTCCTGCAAAACGAAGCGCAGGGCATCCACGCAGTGGACGCCCACGTCGGCGATCGGCCCGCCGCCAGAGACAGCCAGATCACCGATCCAGGTGCGGGGGTGGCCGCGTGCGCCGGGGAAGGAAAACTCCGAGCGCGCAAAAACCGGTTCGCCAATTTGCCCCGCCGTCAGGCGGTCGCGTAAGCGGGCCACACTTTCTTCGAAACGGAAAACCTGTGCGACACCCAGCAGCACATTGGCCTTGGCAGCCGCCTCGACCATTTGGTGGCATTGGCCGGCGTTAACGGCCATGGGTTTTTCGCACAGCACGGGCTTGCCGTGCTGGACCGCCAAGAGCACATCCTGCACATGACAGGCATTCGGAGTGGCGACCAACACTGCATCCACCTTTGAGGACTGGCAGAGAGCTTCCGTCGAATCAAAGGCTAGGGGAATGGCATACTGGCGGGCCGACTCCTTAGCTTTCTCCAGAGTGCGCCGAGAAAGTGCAGTCACCTGGCAATGGCTAGCCGACTGGAACCCCGGCATCAGCCGCTTGACGGCATGCAGGCCGAAACCGACGATTCCAAAATTAACCATGACGTCAGCGATCTGGGTCTTCCGATAGCAGCACCGGCCGACGGTCCGGCAGCAGTTCTTCCGCCGGCATGGTCACCTGCCGACAGCGATCCCAACCGGCGGTGTGATTACAGAAGACGACTCGGGGCCGACGGTGAGCACGCCAGTGCTGGGATCGAGGGAGAATTCGTTGACGAAAACCGACCTCACGGCGAGCACGTAAATGAAATTGGCGTTCGGGTCGGCGACCAGCAACTGCGGTGTATTGATGACAAAAGGTGACCCGGTAATCACGGTCGGAAAGCCGGTGGTTGAATCGATGGTGAACGCTGTAATGTCGTTGGTGCCCTGGTCGGCGATGTAAACGTACGGCCCGGCAACCGCGATGGAAATGGGACTGGTGCCGGTTGCGAAGGGGGACCCAATGACCTCGCTCAGCGCGCCGGTCGTGGAGTTGATGGATAGGATCGAAACCGTGTCTGCCTGCGAGTTCGCGACGTACACGAATTTTTCGGCAGGATCGACGGCGACGGCGAAGGGCCCCGTGCCGACGGCCACAGGAGGCCCAGCTTGCTGCAAAACTCCCGTCCCAGAGATGGTATAGGCGAACACCAGGGCCAGGTTGCTATTGACCACATAGAGAAATTTTCCCGAAGGAGTGACGGCGAATGCAACCGGGTTAGGAGCGGTGGGAAACGGAGATCCAGTAACCTGGGCGAGCGCGCCATCTGCGGATTTGATGGAATACACAGAAATGCTGCCGGAGAGTTGATTGAGCACGAACAGCATGTTTCCGTTGCTGGTCATGGTCATGGCAATTGGAGTTACACCGGTGGCGGCCCGAGGCAGAACCTCGGCCAGCGAACCCACTGTGCTGTCGATATTGAAGAGGGAAACGGTATCCTCAGCTCGATTCACCACATAGAGGAACTGATCAGACGGATGAACCAACATGGCCCCGGGGGAGTTCCCCGCCGGGAACGGAGAGCCCACGAGGTTGGTGAAGTTGCCGGAAGTGTTGCTGACCCGGAATGCAGAGATGGTGTTACCTTCGGGAACACTCACATAGACCAGATGATTGGAACTGGTGCCGGGACTGGTACCGGTGCCAGAGCTGGAACTGGGGCCGCCGCCGCAGCCGGCCAATCCAGCCAGCAGCAAAACCAGCAACCACGGCAGCGTTCCTTTACGCGGCATCATTGAGGGCCTTCGAGAAAATGGATGGTGCAACCCGTTTCGTCTCCGTTCACAGTCTGGGATGATGACCAATTTGTCCGAAGTGGAAGATCACGCCGGTGGAAACCCGGATATTGTTTTGTGTATTACCGAACGAGTTGCCGCCGATATAGTCCGCCTGCACCACGCGAAACGTGATGCGTGGGCTCCAGTCCCAATCATAGCCGCCTCCGCCTGCAAAGGCGCGGCCTACGCCTTCGAATCCGCTCTTGGTTCCGACCGTAATGTTCACCCGGTCTTGCGCCTTCCCGAACAAACCGTGAACGAAAAACTTCGACTTGTCGCGGCGCCAGGTGTACTGCGGGCCAATCATGTAGGTGAAGTCCCTCAGTTGCGAACCGTAATGGCCGCTCAGGTCGAGGGTTGCACTCCATTTCAGGTTCAGGTTAAAGGTGCCGGCGGCATTCCAGCCATTCAGATTGGAGTAATTCGCAAAACCGAACGTGGGACTGTCAAGCCGCAGATAGGAATACCCTCCAAAGACTTCCCATCGTGGAGCAACGCCAGTCTGCGCCGCGGCGAACCCCGGCGCCAGGATGACGAACCAAAATAATAAGAAAAACGGTGTCTTGATCACTGCACGTTCGATATTCATTCGTATGAGAGTGTAAACGTCCGCCAGGGTCTCTTTGTTTGAGGACAGGCTACTATAGCAGGTTGCCAAGGGCTCTGGCTTTATTGGGTTGGATGGCTGCGCTTACTTCTCGGCCATGGCTCCCACCAGCGATTCGAAAATCTTGAACCCATCCGTGCCGCCCAATTCGGCTTCGCTGAAACGTTCCGGATGCGGCATCATTCCCAACACATTCCGCCCCGGACTGCAAATACCGGCAATGTTGTCGAGCGATCCGTTGGGATTAGCTTCGGGTGTGATCTTGCCGTTGAGGTCGGTATAGCGAAAAACTATGCGGCGGTCGCGGCGCAGCTCGGCCAGCGTGGCCTCATCGCAGAAATAGTTGCCTTCCATGTGGCCGATGGGGATAGTGAGCACTTCGCCTTCGCGGCAAGCGCTGGTGAAAGGCGTGTCGCTGGCTTCGCAGCGCACGTGTACCGGCTTGCAGACGTATTTCAGTCCCACGTTGCGGATCAGCGCTCCCGGCAGCAATCCCGCTTCGCAGAGAATCTGGAAGCCGTTGCAGATGCCGAGCACCAGCCCGCCGCCATCGGCAAACTTGCGCACCGATTCCATGACCGGCGAAAACTTGGCGATAGCGCCGGTGCGCAAGTAATCGCCGTAAGCGAAACCTCCGGGGACGATGATGACGTCGCAGCCCTGCAAGTCGTGGGAGTCGTGCCAGAGAAACGTGACCGGCTGGTGGGCGACGTGGCCGATGGTCCAGTGAGCGTCGTGATCGCAGTTCGACCCGGGAAAGATGATGACCCCAAATTTCATCTGGTTTTCCTCGCCGTGGGGATAAGTTGAGTTTAGCATGAGGGGATGGATGCAACGCTTTCGCTATTCTGGGTTGCCTCATGGCTCGAACCTGTAGCCGCAAAGGATGCAAAGCCTTCGCAAAGGCCGCGAAGAAACCTCGGGCCTTAGGTCGGGAGATCGCTCCGCGTCCGCAGAGGATCGGGGGTGCCTCGTGCTATAATCTCAGTTCGCCTGCATAAGATTCGAGGCAAATCCGTGAGGTATTCTACGGGCGAATCCAGCGCACTGATATGGGTTGCGATCAACTTCATTAGGGTGAGGTAAAGCCATGTCCGGCCATTCAAAATGGGCCACAATCAAGCATAAGAAGGGCGCGCTCGATGCCAAGCGCGGCAAGATTTTCACCCGTCTGATTAAGGAAATCGGAATTGCCGCCAAGAATGGCGGCGGTGATCCCGACACCAATCCCCGGCTGCGTGGCGCCATCCTCGCCGCCAAGGCGGAGAACATGCCCGCTGACAATATCAAGCGGGCCATCCAGCGCGGCACTGGCGAATTGCCGGGCGCTACCTATGAGGAATTCTCCCTCGAAGGCTACGGCCCTGGCGGCGTCGCGATTCTGCTCGACATCAACACCGACAACCGCAATCGCACGGTCAGCGAGATTCGCCACGTCTTCGGCAAGAACGGCGGCAACATGGCCGAGGCCGGAGCGGTTTCGTGGATGTTCCACAAAAAAGGCGACATCGTGGTTGCGAAGACGGCGGCCAAGGAAGATGATCTGATGGCGGTTGTGCTTGACGCCGGCGCCGAAGATCTGAAAGACGAAGGAGAAACCTGGGAAGTACTGTGCGCACCGTCGGCCTTTGAAGCAGTTCTCGAAGCGGTGAAGAAAGCCGGAATTGAGCCGACTTCGTCGAGCGTCACCATGGTCCCGCAGAATTACATCAAGCTGGAAGGCGCGCATGCCAATACCATGATTCGTCTGCTCGAAGCCCTCGAAGACAGCGACGACGTGCAAAACGTCCACGCCAACTTTGATATTGATCAGAAACTGCTGGAGGAAGTGGCGGGATAACAGCGCGGATTATGCAGGATAAGCTCAAGGCCGCCTACGGGCGGCTTTCCTTTTGAGAATTAAGACTAGCCGACCATGAAAACCAGACTCGACAAATTGATTTTCGAGCGTGGCCTCACGCCTTCACGCGAGCGTGCGCAGGCCATGATCCTTGCCGGAAACGTTCTAGTAAATGGGCAGAAGGTCGAGAAAGCCGGTGCCGGCGTGGAAGCTGATGCAGAGATTCGGCTGTTGGGCGAAGCCTTGAAGTACGTCAGCCGAGGCGGACTCAAGCTGGAGAGAGCGCTGGAGTATTGGAAGATCGATGTGACCGGCAAAGTCTGTCTCGACGTCGGCGCCTCCACCGGCGGCTTTACCGATTGCCTGCTGCAACATGGGGCGGCGCGGGTGATTGGCGTGGACACGGGCCACGGCCAGATCGACTTTCGTTTGCGGCAGGATCCGCGCGTGCGTCTGCTGGAAAAGACCAATGCCCGCTATCTGACGCGGGATCAATTGGGCGAGGTTGTGGACTTCATCGTGATGGACGTTTCCTTCATCTCGGCAACGCAAGTGCTTCCTGCGGTAATTACGGCCGCGTTTCCCTCGCCTCCATTGGGACGGCAAATGGTGGTGCTAGTCAAGCCGCAATTTGAAGTTGGGCGCGAGCTGGTGGGAAAAGGCGGCATTGTGCGCGACCAAGCTGCACAACTCGCGGCGGTGGAAAGAGTGCGCCAGGCGTTGATCGCTCAAAGCTGCCTCCAAACTGATGTCATCGACTCACCCATCCTCGGCGCAGAAGGCAATCGCGAATTTCTGGTGTACGCGGTGCTCGGATAGCCTGGCGAATCGAAACCAACCAACCACAAACGACACAAAGGTGCACCAAGGAAAACCCGACACTGAATCCTTTGTGGAACTTTGTGTCCTTTGTGGTTCATCGCTTTATGACGCCATCTCGGTTACCTGCCATCAGATTTCTCTCAGTTTTCGGTACAATGCAGCTTCATGGCCAGCAAGGACTCATCAACCGCGAAAGCCGCAGCCATTGTCTCTAAGCCGGGAAAACCGGAATTGGCAAGCGTTGTGCCTCAACTCCTGCGATGGTTCCGGGATCACAAATACCAGGTAGTGGTGGATGAAGAGACCAAGCCGCACGCGCCGGGCACTGAAGTCGTCCGCCGCGAGCAGTTGGCTTCCCGGCCCCTGAATTTCGTAGTGGTGCTGGGCGGTGATGGCACGCTGCTCTCCGCCGCGCGGGCGGTTTCCCAGGCCGGAATTCCGGTGCTGGGCGTAAATTTGGGGTCACTGGGGTTTCTGACTGAGGTCCCGCTCGACCAGCTTTATCCCACGCTGGAGGGCATTGAGAACAGTCGCTGCAATGTCGAAACCCGCTCCATGGTCCACGGCGAAGTGGTGCGCCAGGGTACGGTGGTGTCCAGTTACGACGCTCTGAACGACATCGTGGTCGGCAAAGGGACCATCTCACGCTTGAACAGCTGCGATGTGTACGTGGATGGAGAATTCGTCTCCGCCTACAAAGCCGACAGCTTGATTGTTTCGACGCCCACCGGTTCCACCGCGTACTCGCTATCCGCCGGCGGCCCCATCGTGATGCCCACCGTCAACGCGTTCCTCGTTACCCCGGTCTCCGCGCATGCCTTGACGCACCGGCCCTTGGTTGTTCCCGATACCTCCAGCATCGAACTGATCGTCAATACCGGGCAGGACGAGGCGTACCTCAGTGTGGACGGCCAGGTCGGCATGCCGGTGTACGATGGCGACCGCGTGCGCTGCCGCAAATCCGAGCACCAGGTAAAACTATTGCGCGTGCAAGGCACCTTCTTTGATGTGTTGCGCGCCAAACTGAAGTGGGGACAACGATAGGTCCAGGAATTATCATGAATCTTCTTCGAGCATTGCTTGCGACCTGCGTTCTTTTGGCGAGCGCTGCCGCCGCGCAATCCCATCCGGTAGCCGACCTAATCATCACTCACGCTAACATCTGGACCGGGGATGAATCGCATCCCCGGGCACAGGCGGTTGCGGTGTTTGGAGATCGAATCATCGCGGTGGGCACGAATCAGGAAGTCGCGACTCTTGGTGGACCGAAAACCCGGATGATCGACGCTGGAGGCAAGCTGCTGCTTCCCGGTTTTAACGACGCCCACGTGCACTTCGTCAGTGGAGGCCTGCAACTGGACAGCGTGCAGCTTAACGATGTTGCCAGTCTTGATGAGTTCGTGCGCCGCATTGCCGCCCGGGCCAAGAAGACTCCGAAGGGCGAATGGATACAGGGCGGCGATTGGGATGAGACCAAGTGGCCGGGATCGGTTTTGCCGACGAAGGAGTGGATCGATCCGGTAACGCCTGACAATCCGGTTTTTCTGAGCCGCTATGACGGACATTCTTCTCTGGCGAATTCCGCCGCGCTGAAACTGGCCGGCGTGACCGCCCAGACACTCGATCCTCCGGGCGGCACGATTGTGCGCGATGCCCAGGGTAATCCCACTGGCGATCTCAAAGATGCAGCCACGGACCTGGTAGCCAGCGTGATTCCTCCTCTTTCGCGCGATCAGGTTATGCGGGCGGCGAAGCGGGCACTGGCACACGCCGCTTCGGTAGGCGTGACCAGCGTGCAAACCATGGATCCCGAGTACGCGGAGATCGCTGCCTTTGCCGAACTCTTGCAGGCGGGTGAACTCACCACGCGCATTTACGCCGCGCCTTTGATTACGCAAGTGGACGATCAGGTAAAAATTGGAATTCGCCATGCTTTTGGCGGACCTTATCTGCGGATCGGCGCCGTGAAGGCGTTTGCCGACGGCTCATTGGGATCGCGTACCGCTTATTTGTTCGAGCCGTTTTCAGACCAGCCGGACAATCACGGCCTGCTCTCCGATGAAATGCAGCCGCTTTCCCGGATGCGCGATCGCATGATGAAGGCCGACGCTGCCGGCTTGCAAATTTGCACCCACGCGATTGGCGACCAGGCGATCTCGATGATCCTGGATTTGTACACCGAGGTTGCGAACGCTGATGGCGCCGCCGACCGCCGCTTCCGTATCGAACATGCCCAGCACATGGCCGCCAAGGACTTCGACCGCTTCGCGCAGTTGCATGTGATCGCCTCCGTGCAGCCTTATCACGCGATCGACGATGGACGCTGGGCTGAAGGGTACATCGGCCACGATCGTGCCAGCAGGACGTACGCATTCCGGACGTTTATGAATCATGGGGTGCATCTGGCGTTCGGCACTGACTGGGACGTAGCCCCGCTGAATCCGATGCTGGGTTTGTATGCCGCCGTGACCCGGGCCACGCTTGATGGCAAGAATCCCAACGGCTGGTTCCCCGAGCAAAAGCTGACGGTGGAAGAGTCGGTTCGCGCCTACACCATGGGCTCGGCGTACGCGGAGTTTCAAGAAAAAGAAAAAGGCTCGATCACTCGGGGAAAACTTGCGGATATGGTGATTTTGAGCGGCGACATTTTCTCCATCGATCCGGCGAACATTCGCGACGTGACCGTGTTGAAGACGATTGTGGGCGGAAAAGTGGTTTGGGATGCGTCGCGCAAGCCGCAGTACTCGACGGGAGATTAGGCCCCGAGGGCGGGACGCTCCTGAGACAGCCGCTACGATGCCGGCGCTACTTCGCTTTTTCCAGCCGAAGCAGATCAGCAATCGACTCCCTCCGTCTCACCAGTGTGATCCTTTTTCCCTCGACCAATACTTCCGCCGGACGCGGCCGGGTGTTGTAGTTGGAAGCTAGTGACATTCCATAGGCGCCCGCGTCGAGCACAGCCGCCAGGTCGCCTTCCTGCATCACCGGCAATTCGCGGTCACGTGCCAGGAAGTCTCCCGTTTCACATACCGGCCCGACGACGTCCACTGTTTCCTGGGGACCTTCGGCGGTCACGTTGACCGGAACGATTTGATGGTAAGCGCCATACAGAGCCGGGCGAAGCAAATCGTTCATGGCGGCGTCCACCACTAGAAAGTTCTTCCCGTGGTTCGTCTTCTTGTAAATCACTCGTGTAAGCAGAATGCCCGCCTGACCAACGATCGAACGCCCGGGTTCGAGTAGGAGGTGCACCTTCAAGCCGCGCAGCGGCGTCGATACGGCTTGGGCATAAGCCGCGACGCGAGCAGAGAAATCCGAAACGCCGTGCTCGTAATCAATTCCCAGGCCTCCGCCGGCGTCGACATACGTGATGGCGTGGCCGTTCGCTCGAAGCTGGCGAACCAACTCGGCAACCCGCTCCATCGTTTGGGCGAAGGGTTGTGCGTCCACAATTTGCGAACCGATGTGGACACTGACGCCAGCCACGCGCAGGCGGTGGTCGGTGGCAGCCTTCGAATACAGGCGCACCGCATCAGCAATCGGTACTCCAAATTTGTGCTCACGCAGGCCGGTGGAAATGTAAGGATGAGTTTCAGCGGAGACGTCCGGGTTCACCCGCAAAGCGATCCGGGCTGTTTTTTTGAGGCGGCCAGCACACTTCGCCAGCGCGGATAGCTCCGATTCGCTCTCCACGTTAAACAACAGAATGTCGGCGGCAAGAGCCGCCTCCATCTCCGTTGCTGTCTTGCCCACACCTGAGAAGACCGTCTTCCGAGCTGCGGCGCGGCTTACTTTCAGGACGCGCTTCAGTTCCCCACCAGAAACCACATCGAACCCGCAATTCATCTTCGCCAAGAGGCGCAAAACCCCAAGGTTCGAATTGGCTTTTACCGAGTAACACAGGGTATGAGGAACCTGCTGAAAAGCCTGTTCGAATGCCTGTGCATGGTCGCGAATCGCGGCCGTCGAATAGACGTAGAGCGGTGTGCCGAAACGCTCTGCCAGCAGAGGAAGCGGACTGTGCTCGCAGTAAAGGACGGAAAGGACGGTTCCGGCCGCGCGCGCCCGATTTCCCGTACGGTACAGAAATCCCGGAGGCCGCCCTCCGGCTTGGGAGATGGGCCGAGTCACTTGCGCTTTCCAGCTGGGCCTTTGACGCGAATCACCACCACGGTTTCATCGTCAAAGGCCTCTTCTCCCGCCGCATGTTCGGCCACCGCTTTGAAGATCGCCTTGACCACGGCATCGGGCTGAGAGCTCAGGTTCTGACTCACGACCTCATCCAGGCGCCCGCGCCCGAACATACCCCCTCCGCGATTGCGGGCGTCGAGAATGCCATCGCTGAAGAATACGAACATGTCGCCAGGCTTGGCGCGGAAACTCAATTCGTCGTATTCCGCGTCGTCGAACAATCCTGAGGGTAATCCGGCGATCTCGATAAGTTCGATCTTCCCGTCGTGACAGTAGAGTGGCCGCGGCAATCCGGAGTTGGCGATCCGCAAAGTACGGTTCTGATCGTCCCACAGGGCATAGATCAACGACACAAACTGGGCTTCAATGCGCCGTTCTCCCAGCGAGAAGTTCAGTGCAGACAGCATCTCGGCGGGTGAAGGCTCGATGGGCGCGTGGGAGCGAAGAATGCCGCTGACCAGCGCGGCGTAGATCGCAGCCGGCGCGCCTTTCCCGCTCACATCTCCCACGATGATGGCGGTGCGCGAAAGGGAATAGCTGACAAAATCGTAGAGGTCTCCACCGATGGCGCGCGCGGGCATGGACTTGGCGGCAATTTCCAAATTCGCCAGCTTGGGCAAAGCATGAGGCAGCAACCGGAATTGCAGCTCGCGGGCCAGCGCCAGATCCCGCTCCAGGCGTTGTTCCTGGCGTGCAACTTGTTCGTAGAGCCGGGCGTTTTCGAGCGCAATGGCAACTTGCGCCGCCAGCGTGGTTACGGTTCGCTTGTGGTCGTCGGTGAAAAAGCCGCGCCGCGTATGTTCCAGGTCAAGCACGCCGATGACTTTGTCTTTGTAGATCAGCGGTACCGCCAGCTCCGACCTGGTCTCGGGATTAAGTTTGATATAGCGCGGGTCTTTGCTTACGTCGGGCACCAACACGGCTTCCTTGTGCTCGGCAGCGTACCCCACCACACCTCGCCCTTGCGGGACTTCATGCTTAAGCTGGATGTTCTCCTGAAAGCGCAGCGAAAACCGGTGTTCCAACTTTTGTCCGGTGGAATCGAGCAGCAAAATGCTGAACATCTGGTAATCAATCAGCCGACTGAGCAGCTCGCCGATGCGCTTCAACAGTTCGTCCACATTCAGAATCGAGGTGAGCTCGCGCGCAATCTCGTTGAGCAAAACCAAGGTGCGAGCCTGGCGCGTGGTACGGGTGTATAGGCGAGCATTTTCGATGCCCACCGCCATCCGGGACGCGATCAGCGTCAGCAGTCGTTTATGCTCTTCCGTGAAATGGTTGGGAAACGGTGACTCGAGGTCCATGACCCCGATCAGCCGGTTCTTGACGATGAGCGGCACCGCCAGCTCAGAACGGACTTTGGGGATGGCCGAAATGTAGCGCGGATCCTGGGTGACATCTGCCACCAGAATGGGCTCACGGCGCTGGGCGGAGATTCCGGTCACCCCCTCGCCGACTTTAATTTTGAGCCGTTCCGCGACCTCGCGCGTGTATCCCACCTGAAAGCGGAAGCGCAACTCCTGCGTCTTCTCATTCAGCAGCAGGATGGCAAAGATCTCATAATCAATGACTTTGCGAACCAATTCCGCGACCCGGCGAAGGGTCGTGTCCAGGTCGAGCGTGGTGTTGACCACGTCTGCCACTTCCAGCAGAAGGGGCTCGACTTTGGTTTGAAGTTCGGGGTCTGCAACAACGATTTCCACGTCTCTATGATATCAGTCGTCGCTGTGGAATCGAGGTTGGAGTTGGCAGGAAAATTGCCCCGCGACCACGGTCAAACCCCTCGGGGCACGATGCAGATATCGGGCAGGTTGCGGTATTGTTCCGCGTAATCGAGGCCGTAGCCCACCACGAATTCGTCGGGAATGGCAAATCCCACGTAGTCGGCTTGCATGGGCTGTATCCTTCGGGAAGGCTTGTCGAGCAGCGCGGCAATGCGCAACGACCTCGGCTGATGTCCCATCAGGACGCGCTTGAGAAAATTGAGAGTAAGGCCGGTGTCGAGAATGTCTTCGACCAGAATCACATTGCGGTCTCGCATGGATTGATCAACATCCTTGGTGAGCCGGACTTCTCCGGTGGAATCCCATCCGTGTTGCAATTCCTGCGCCGGACTGGGACGGTTGCCGTAGCTGGAGACTCCGATGAAGTCAAAAGTGGCGTCGAGTTGCACTTGCCGCGCCAGGTCGGCCAGAAAAATGGCCGCTCCTTTGAGTACGCCGACAAAAATCACCGGCTGGCCAGAGAGATCGCGAGTGATATCAGCACCCATCCCGGCCACACGGGCGGCAATCTGCTCGCGCGAAATAAGAACCTTCAGCTCCGGCATCGCGGTTCATATTAAACTAGGCACTTGGCATTTGGCACTTGGCATTTGGTGGGTCGCGTTTTGCCGGTTTGCAAAGTACTCGAATGACTCGATGCTGATTGCTAGGTGCCAATTGCTAAATGCAAAACGCCAGGAGCTACACGCGCAATCATGAAACTCAACGGAATCAAAATTACGTGGCTAGGTCACGCGACCTTTCGCATTGAAACTCCGGAAGGCAAGACGGTTCTGATCGATCCTTGGACCAAGGGAAATCCCAAGTGCCCTGAGAAAGAGAAGAACTTTTCGAAAGTGGATGTCATGCTTTGTACCCACGGACACGGCGACCACATCGGCGATGCGGTTGAAATTGCCAAGAAGCACAATCCGATGGTGGTGGGGATATATGAACTGTGTAGCTGGCTACAAAGCCAAGGCGTCAAGCAAGTGTCAGGGATGAACAAGGGCGGGACGCAAACTGTCGGCGACATCAAAGTCACCATGGTGCACGCCGAGCACTCCAGCGGGATTGAGGACGGCAGCCAAGTCATTTACGGGGGCGAGGCGGCAGGATATGTGATCGAGTTTTCCAATGGAGTGAAGATTTACCACTCTGGCGACACTTGCGTCTTCGGCGACATGGCAATCATTCGCGAGATTTACGCCCCTGAAATCTGCCTGTTGCCGATCGGCGACCATTACACTATGGGACCGAGGGAAGCCGCATACGCGTGCAAACTGCTCAAGCCGCAAACCGTCATCCCCATGCACTACGGCACCTTTCCGATACTCACCGGCACTCCCGCCGAACTGCGGAGGCTGGTCCCTGACGTGGAAGTGCGGGAGATGAAGCCGGGAGAAACGATTTCTTAACGGATACCTTAGGAGCGAACTTGCCGCAATCGAAAGAGAACCCTCCAGGCTGGCGAATGGGTGGCATTACCGCCGGTCCGGTGGAAGATTATTTGTACTCCCTGCTTCCTCCACGGGACGAGGTTTTGTTGGAAATCGAGTCGGAAGCGGCCAAGCGTGACATTCCTATTGTCGGGCCAGTGGTAGGCCGGATTCTGCATCAGTTGGCCATCATGATTGGCGCCAAGACGGTGTTTGAGATGGGCTCAGCCGTGGGCTATTCGACCATCTGGTGGGCGCGCGCCGTGGGCAAAGATGGCCGCGTTTTCTACACCGATGGAGACCGCAAGAACGCGACCGAAGCCCGCAAGTATTTCGAACGAGCGGGGGTCGCGGATCGGATCACGGGGGGGGTCGGTGATGCGCTGGAGTTGCTCTCCGAGCAGAAGCGGGAGTTCGATGTAATTTTTTGCGATGTGGACAAGGAAGATTACCCGCGCGTTCTCCGATTAGTTGGTCCTCGCTTGCGCAAAGGCGGACTGTTTGTGACCGACAACGTTTTATGGAGCGGCAAAGTCGCTGATAAGAAGAACACCGAGCCTTCGACCAAGGCGATTCTGGAATTCAATCGTCTTCTGTACCGCTCGCCTGATTTGTTTACCACGATCCTGCCGGTGAGGGACGGGGTTGCGGTCGCCCTCAAGAAATAGCGGTCACACCAGCCCGAACGGAAGAGTCATTTCGCGACCAGCACGACTGCAAACCCGTCATCGTAAACCACTTGATATTTGGGAAGGTTCTCCAGAATCGAAGTCAAGGGTAAGGCGCTGGGAGCGAGAATCACTTTGGCATTGCCCAATTCCTTGTTGAATGCCCATACCGGCTTGCCGTCCCAACTATCCTCCATCAAGCTTAGATAGTTGTCACCGTAAAGATTGGTGCGACCGTCGATTGCCACCTGCATTTGCGGCAATCGCCAGATTAAATATCCTCCCCAATCCAGAACGTTGAACAAAGGCCCGGTGTAGTGTCCGCCTTCGAGAAATTGGCAGGCGCGTACCGGAAGAGCGTCCGCCATCTCGGATGCGAGGTTAGACGGGCTGGAGCCGTGGCTGAAGATGCCTCCCGCCACCAGGATGAGGCTGACCGCAGCCGCAACGAATGCCTTGTGTTGTTGTGGCAACCCGGCGGAGTGGGTTTCACCCCTGAGGGAGTACGCGATCACTGCCAAGCCGACCGCAACCAGAAACCAGGCGTCGCGCTCAGCCCGAAAAGCAGCGAATGCGGCGGCGATCACGAGAATCACCAAGAGCGGCCGCACCTGTCGTTTCCATCCCATCACAAAGGCTGTGGCCAGCGCGAGGAACAGCTCCACATAGTCCTTCACACGGCGAAAATCGAGGGCCTGTAGTTCAATGATGTACTGGAACGCTTTGGTTTGATGGGCGTACTCCCAAACCACCGCGTAAATGGAAATAAAGTAGGGATTGACCAAGGTCGCCAGCAGGCTAACCCCGAGCAATTTCCCCAAGCTTCGCGAAGTGGACCAGTCTCTGTTGTCCACGGTCATTCCCAGCAGTTTGCGTATGAAAGGTTCCAGCGCCGCGACCACCAGAATGAAGAGTCCGTAAATAAACTGAATGTGAAAATTGACCCAGACCAGATAGAGAACCGGCAGCCACCAACCTCGACTGGTGTCATGGTCCAGCCGCGCTCGCAATACGAATCCAAGTTGCAAAATGAAGAACACAATCGTCAACATTCCCGGCCGTGGCCAGATCATGGGGTAGAGCAGATACATACCGAGAGCGGTAAGGCCCGCGGCCTCGGCGGGGCGCAGATAGCGGCGCAGCAGACGGAGCAGGGCCCAGGCAATCAGCAGGGCCGCAACCGCAGTGTAGAAGACGATCCCCGGCAATCCCCACTGCCGGTACAAAGTCAGCATGAGCAGTTCGAATATCCAACTGTAAGCCGCCCAGGAATGACCGGCTGCCCAATAGGAATACGGATCGGTGCGCGGCCAGGTGTGATGGTCGACCATCCACTGCCCCGTGCGCAGGTGCCACCAGATGTCGGGATCAGTCACCGCCGCGCCGTTCAAAATAACCAGCAAAGCGGGGATTGCCAGCACCGCGGTGATGGCGGCGGCAGCAAACCAGTCGGACCGCAAAAATCGAGGGATGTTGATGCGGCTCTCCTCGTAGACTTAGAAGAGGCAGGGTAACACGGCAGCGAAAATCAGATCGAGTTCACCGGTCGAGTTGCCGCAGAAGCTTGCGGCCGCGCGCTCTCATGGCGGCGGTTCCCGATTCCGTGAGTGTAATCAGCAGATCTCTTAGCTCCGGGACCAACTTGGCGTCTGCGCTTGCCAGATCGGTGAGGGCTTGCATGGCGCTGGTCCTCACGATAGAGCTCTTGTCCTCGAAGTGACACCGGAGCGAGGCGGCGGCGCGCATGCGGTCTTTTTTCGACAAAGCCAGCCTGGGCACCATCTGGGCTAAATGCCAGCGCAGCTCTTGCTGGGTAGCTTCGTCCAGCAGTCGTAGCAACTTGGCTTTGAAAGGCTGCAACAGATCGGGCCTGCGCAGCGACACCTTTTCCGCAGCATCGGCAGCGCGCATTCGGATCAGCGGGTCTGCATTCCAGAGTCCGCGCATCAGTTGAGGGAAGAGCTCAGGACGCCGGAGGATGGTGGCTACGATCTGGTTGGATTGACCAATGGAGCGACGGTCGGCGCCGCGCAGTTTGTTCAGCAGCGGATTTGACGAAACCGTCACGGGCAGTTCAAATCGACTTCACTGGAATCAGCGTCAGGTCCTCGACCAGGCCGACCTCTTTCTGCAGAAACGGCTCGGCATAGGTTACTCCGCCCAGCATTCCGTAGAACCGCGCCATGGACTCGATGCGCGAACGAATCTCGGCCTGGGCAGGGAAGAGGTCCTTGCCGGCTTCCTGATCGCTGAACTGGGTCTTGTAAGCCATCAGCGATTGAAAGCGAGGCTCGAATTGTTCGCTGATGTCCACGACGAAAGTGGGGCGAACGTCGTAGTACAGAGTCGCATAGATGATCTTGAAAGGACGGTGCGGAGGCAGTTGCGTAATCACTGCACTCGATTGGCTGAATGCTGACGGCTGAGTGCCAATGGCTTGATTCACATCCAACTTTGCCAATCCTGCCAAGAAGCACGCTTCATATCCCAGCACGCTCGCCGTGTAGTGGTCGGGATGCCGTCCCTGCCAGTAGGGAAGAATGACCACTCGTGGGCGCTGCTGGCGAATCACCTGCGCGACTTTCAGCCGATTTTCCCAGGTATTTTCCACCCGGCCGTCGGGAATGTCGAGCGCCAGCCGCCACGAAACCTGCAAGATGAGCGCCGCGTCTTCCGCTTCGCGCCGGCTATCGTCGGCGCTGCCGCGCGTGCCCATCTCGCCGCGCGTGAGATCAAGAATCCCGGTGCGATGTCCGCGCTGCGCCATCTTCAGCAGCGTTCCGCCACAAGTTTGCTCAACGTCGTCGCGATGCGCGGCAATGGCCAGAATGTCGAGTGGCGGCGAAGGCATGTCAGTCGAGCAAGGATACAGAGAAGTCGGAAGGCATGGCAACCGATAGGTTTAGTATGAACGTAGGGGAAAGTATGGGGATTCCGAAAAGCCGTATCGCAACCCACCCAGGAGAAGTTCTCCTGGAGGAATACATTAAGCCGCTGGAGCTAACGCAGGCGACTTTGGCGAAGGAACTCGGAATTTCGACCAACCGCCTGAATGAATTGGTCCGGGGCAAGCGCGGGATCACGGCCGATACAGCGCTGCGGCTGGCTCGCCGATTTCGGACCTCGCCCGAGCTGTGGATGAATCTTCAGTCTGCCTACGAACTGACCGAGGCACGCATGGCGATGGCGGATTAGTTCTACAGATCATACGGTCAATGCTGGGGCTAGAGAGACCCTCTCAGTCCAGATTCCCCTGCTCCAGCACTACATTCTCCCGCACGATCAGCCGGTGCGCCGCCATCTCTTTCAACGTGGGCAGGACGCGGCTGACGTGCTCATCGGTGTCCACAAAAATGATAATCACGGGCAGCTTGCCGCCAGCATCCACCAGGTGCCCAGTCTCTACCCGGTGCCGTCCCAGGAATCCGGCCACGGCGTGCAGGGCGGTGGCCGCGTAGACGTTTTCCTTCCGCAGATAGTTGAGGATCTCCATGTGCAGCGGCCGGTTGTGCCACTTGTCGGCTTCGTTGAGGTAGATGGTGACCTGTACTGCCATCGCGTTTGGCATTTTATATCACCCGCGCCAGCGCCATGCCGGCCAGTGCCCCACCAAGGCACAAAAGGTTGTTGCTCAGGACATTGGTGCAGAGCAGGAGCCATTGTCCCTGCTCGAAGTAGGCCATGGTTTCAAAGGCGTAGCTGGAAAATGTGGTGAAGGCACCGCAGAAGCCGATTACGATCAGCAAACGCCAGCGGGGATCGACGAGCACCCGCTCGCTTGCCCAAACCATGAAGAATCCCACGATCAGGCTGCCAGTCACATTGATGAAGAGCGTCCCGTAGGGAAACACCGGCCCCAAGGTCTTGGCAGCCAAACGGGAAACCAGGTAGCGGGCATTGGCGCCAACGATTGCGCCTATCGAGATGATGAGAAGGTCGTTCTTGAGGAAATTCACGACAGAGTTCTCCCCTACATAGTTTGTAGGAGTTATCAGCCGGGAAGGTTTACCAACTCGATCCGGGCGGTTGCGGCGAACTCCATCGCCTGATTATTTTTACCACAGAGCGCCCGCAGAGGAAACCAGCAAAGTAATCAATAGTCACTTCTTGCGTTCCACGAGAAAATGCGCCAGCGACTTCAAGCTCTCCGCCCGCCTTCCAAAGCTGTCCAGCGAACCGAGTGCGGTTGCTACTAGCCCATCCGCTTTCTTCAATGACTCCTCAATCCCAAACAGCGCAGGATACGTAGCTTTTTCCGCCGCAGTGTCCTTCCCTGCGGTCTTGCCCAGTTGTTCGGAGGTCTGGGTAACGTCGAGCACGTCGTCAACAATTTGAAATGCCAAGCCGATAGAATGGCCGAACTCGCGCAGGTTGCGCACAGCGTCTTCGTCCGCTCCAGCATATAGACCGCCGCTGACCACCGAAGCCGTGATCAGTGCCGCGGTCTTGGAGCGATGGATGTATTCCAGCGTATCGAGGCTCGGTTTCTGATGCTCGGCTTCCAGGTCCACCACCTGGCCGCCGATCATGCCGTCAATTGTGCCCGTGCCGCGGGCAATCTCCTCGATAATCCGCACCCGCGCCGTCGCTAAACACTGCAACCGCGCCAGCACTTCGTAGGCTTGAGTTTGCAGGGCGTCGCCAGCCAGAATCGCAATTGCCTCGCCGAAAACTTTGTGGCAAGTCGGCCGGCCGCGGCGCAGGTCGTCGTTGTCCAGCGCGGGCAGATCGTCGTGGATCAGTGAATAGGTGTGCAACATTTCCAGAGCTGCGCCCAATTCTTCGATTCCATCGGGAAGGGAACCGGCGACCATGCGCCCAGCTTCCATGCACAGAATCGGCCGCAGGCGTTTGCCTCCGGCGAAAACGCTGTGCCGCATTGCCTGATGAATGGAAATCGGGTGGCGGCTGGCGGCGGGCAGCAAGCGTTCCAGCGCAGCATCTGCCAGCTTGCGGCCGTCCTCCAGTGTGTCTTTGAGCATGACGGTGAGTATAGCAAGGGGTCGGGAGAAATTTGGCACGGCAAAAACCCTGAATCGCAGCCAGCGCGGAGAAGATTCCGCGCACAGGACGACTAGGCAACCGCCGAACGACGCCGGCCAGCGTTCCCCGTCGCTGCACGCACAATGCCCGGAATGTCATTTGCGGGACAGACATCCACTGCCCCAGCCTGCAAGGCCGCAACCCACATTCCTTCGTCGGCAACACGATGAGTGCAGACGATGCAGACCCCAGAGAAATCCTGCGACAGATGCTCGACCTCATGGAGAGGAGTCGCCTCAATGTCCAGGATGGCGACCTCGGCGCGGTGTTTGGCGATGCGGTTTCGCAATTCGTCCAACGACTGAACCTGCTGTACGGAAGAAAACGCCTGAGACAACGCGGAAGCCAGAGGCTGTGCAACTGCCGCATCGCCCTGGAGGAGAACCACTGTTAGCGACTGCATACTTCTCTCCGGCGTCTTTACTGCACGCGGTCGGACCGGGCGCGCGCTATTTACGGCTGGACGAGGCCTCGGTCATGGTTGTGGGCTCGAACGATTCCGCTTGGAGCTTTCCGTTTTGCTTCAGCAGAATTTCCACCTTACCTTCGGCTTGTTCCAACTCCTTCCGACAGGTGGCGGAAAGTTGCATCCCCTCTTCAAACAGCGTCAGCGACTTCTCCAGGGGGACTTCTCCCTTTTCCAGTTCCTGAACAATTTTCTCCAGGCGCTGAATGGATTCCTCAAACTTGGCCAAGGGGATTGCTCCTCCGCGTATTCTAACCCTCTTTACAGCCAACTGTGACCAGAGAAAAAACAGGTTTCGGCCCAAGTGGGGTGAACTCTAGACCGAAGTGGAACGCGATGTTCCCAGGGCTTCCAGCACGTCTACAGCACAGTTGTAGCGGCCCTGGGGTGCGCTGATCTGCGCCCCTTGCGTCATTTCGCGGATGGCCATCACCATTTCCCGGGCAATGGCAATGCCCTCTTCCCGTGCCGCTTCGGGCGTCGCAGCCCGCGACATCCGCTCCAGAATCGAATCAGGCACGGACACCCGGAGTTCGTTCTTCATGAACTCGGCGTTGCGCACGCTCACCAGCGGCCAGATGCCGGCCACCACCGGAATCCGGCAGTGCTCGATGCGGCGCAGGAAGTTCTCCAGCAAGCCCAGATCAAATACGGGCTGGGTGACCGCGTACTCGGCGCCGGCTTCCACTTTGTATTCGAAACGGCGGATTTCCTCGTCCATATTTGGCAGCCCGGGATTCGCCCCCACGCCGATGACAAATGACGTTCCCTGGCCCAGCGGGTTGTTGCCAATATCCATACCGCGGTTCAGATTGTGAACAATGTTCACCAGCCCGATGGCATCCACATCGAACACCGCTGTGGCATCCGGATAGTTGCCCATCTTCGGAGGATCCCCAGTGATGCAGATCAGGTTACGAATGCCGGTGGCGGCTGCACCCAGCAGGTCAGATTGAATACACAACACATTGCGGTCGCGACACGTGTAATGCAGGATGGCTTCGATCCCGACTTCCTGCTGGATGAGCAGCGACAGCGCCTGATTGCTCATGCGAGCCGAAGCTCGCGGGCTGTCCGGAATATTGATGGCGTCCACCCCCACCGACTTCAGGAAACGTGCGCCTTCCACTTCCTTGCGAATGTCCGTACCCTTGGGTGGAACAATCTCCACCATGGTGACGAACTCGCCCCCGGCCAGCTTAGCGCCCAGCCGGGAGCGTTGCACGATGGGTACCGTGGGAATGGCAGCCGGTCCGGCGGGCTTCGCCGCGGGCGAAGAACCGACCCGGGCGCGTGCTTCACCTGCACGCAGCGCTGACTTCATCACCCGAATGTGATCGGGGGTGGTTCCGCAGCAGCCTCCCACCAGGCGAACTCCCGCAGCTACGAATTTGCGGGCGTAGCTCGCCATATACTCCGGCGAACAAAGATAAATGTTGCGCCCTTCCACCGAACGCGGGATGCCGGCGTTGGGTTGCGCCGCCAAGGGCAGGGAAGTGACGGCCCGCATGCGCTCGATCGCGTCCAGCATTGCCACCGGCCCGACGCTGCAGTTACAGCCGACAACGTCTGCTCCCCATTCCGCCAGCCGGGGAGTGAAAGCCTCGGGAGTGGAACCATCAAGACAGTTGGCATCTTCGTCAATCGTGACCTGTGCCACCACCGGAAGCTTTGGGTTGACATCGCGCACCGCCAGCATGGCCTGATGCAACTCCTCCAGATAGCCGAAGGTTTCAAGGATCAGCACATCAACGCCGCCTTCCACCAATGCCGCAATCTGATCACGAAAAGCCGCGCGCGCCTCTTCAAAGGATGTCTTTCCCAGCGGCTCGATGCGAATCCCCAGCGGCCCGACTGAACCGCCGACCCAGACGTCGAAACTCTTCGCAGCTTCGCGCGCAATCTGGGCGCCGGCCAGATTAATGTCGCGGATGCGGTCAGCCAGGCTATGGCGGCCCAGGCGGAAAGCGTTGGCGCCGAAGGTGTTGGTTTCAATGATCTCTGCGCCGGCCTGCAGGTACTCGCGATGGACCCCGCGAATCAGCTCGGGCTGGGTCAGGTTCAGTTCGTCGTAGCAGCGATTGATGAAAATGCCCTTGGCGTAGAGCAACGTCCCCATCGCCCCGTCGCATAAGACGGGAGACTGTTTGATCCGCGCCAATAGATCGGTTGCCATGGGGTTCAGACTAAAAGTCAGGGTATCAGTCGAGAATACAAGATGACTGCCGGTTTTGCACCCTCCGGAAGCGGTGTAACCGGCGGGTTTGCTGCTTACAGCTGGAGCGGGCCGCCAGATTCCCCGCACCAGTGCTCTGTTATAATCCCGTTTCTTGCATCTAAATCTCTGTTCTTCATCTCTTTTGGAGTCCCGGGTTTGAAGAAAACCTTGATTGGCTTGGCGGTTCTGGTGGCTGCCAGTGTGACGATTGTCTCGTGCGGGGGCTCCAGTCCCTCCAGCAGCCGGCACATGAGTGGGCTCACGTTTCGGGCGTTCGTTTCCAATCCGTTGTCTAGCGGCGGCGCAGTGATTAACATCGTAGATGCCACCCAGGACCTCCTTTCTCCTGCGACGGTCAGTTTGTTCGGAATCGTGTCCCAGCCGGGGCTCATGGTGGTTTCCCCTGACCTTCGATTTACCGCGGTGTTCAGTCCGCCGGGAGACCTTGCCGTGATCGACAACGCGATTGAGGCCACGGAGAGCGCTGCGCCCATCATCAGCCTGCCGGGCCTGACCGAGAGCATCGTCATCGCCAATGACAGCGTGACTGCCTACGCTGCCGTACCGACAGCTTCCGTGCCGGGGCAGGCTCCCGGTGCCGTGATTGCCATGAACCTGGGCACGGGAGCGGTGACAGCAACCATTCCAGTACCGGCGGCTCACTACATCGTGCTCAGCCCTGACGGAAGCCGCTTATTAGTATTCAGCGACAACTCCAACTACGTCACCGTTATTGCTACAGGTTTGATTGGCACCAACAGCGATCCCCGGCAGCCGGTGGGAGGAATTTGTTGTTTTGATCGTCCGGTGTGGGCCGTTTTCGCCGACAGCGCCACCGCCTACATTTTTGACTGCGGTGCGGAATGCCCGGGAGGCGTTACTGCGGGGATTACTACGTTCGATGTGGGCAGTCCTGCGCCCGGTCCGACCGTCTCGCTGAGCGGCGCAACTTACGGATTGCTGAGTGGGGGCATGCTTTATGTTGGTGGTACTCCGCCGCACACCGCTTGCGGCGCAGGCACAGCGGCGACCACCTGCGGGACGCTGAACATCGTCGATGTGAGCTCGATGCACGTCACCAACCCTAGCCCCATCATCATCACCGACGGCTATCATAATCGGATGGCAATGGGGTCGCTCGGGCAGCTGTTCATCGGGGCGCGCAGTTGCACAAGCATTACCCAGCTCGGGGGTGAGGTGCGCGGCTGCTTGTCGATTTACAATACGATCACCTCGACAGTGGTGGTACCGCCGCAAATCGGAGATGCCACCGCCATCGCGCCCATCGCCGGCCGTCATGTGGTCTATGTTTGCGAAGGAGGAGTGTTCCAGATCTTCGACACCACTACCGATCAACTGCTGGTGCAGGTCCCCACCCCCCAGGGCACCACCACCGACCTTGTCGGATATAACATCGACGTCAAGGTTGTGGATCCGCCGCCGGCGACCTGCTCGATGGATTGTTTGCCTTAGTGCGCCGGACCCGAAAGATGAAGCGCGTCCAAACCTCCTGAGCCGGTTCCGAACTGCTGATCGAGTCCGGCGGGATGACGCCACAGGCGCTTTACTTCGCCCCTTCCAGCACCAGCCCATGAACTCTTGCCCTCTGCACCGCAGGAGGGGAAAACGGCCACGTCAATGTTGAGTTCTCGTACCAAGCCTGCCATTGATCCATGTAGTAGGGACTGAGAAAGTTTCCCGCCTCGCCCGTCACCAGGTTCAACGTGGAATGGTCGAGATCAGCCAGGTCCACGGTCATACGCTCCGAAGGGCCGTGAGTTCGCGACACCGCTTTGACCGTGAATCCGCTGCCCGATTGCTGGCGCAACCCGGGGCCGGTCCAACGCCGCAGAAGGGGAATCCTGCCGAGGATGGGATGCTGGATCTCCACCGGATTGAAGCCTCCCCATTTCCAGGCATTCAGGTCGGCCGGAACGTCGGATGCCGTGACCGCGCTCTCGATCGCAGCGCTGAGCAATTCCTCATAGTTGGCATAGCCATTGGGCAGCCACCGTTTGGGTTGGTGCTGTGCCACGGTTTCCAGCCAGACGGTTTCCATCAGCCAGTCATAACTCTTCCAACTCAAGCTGGACTCGATCTGCCCGGGATTCACGGGCGCTGGACCCAGTTTCGGTTCCAGCAGTAAGCGTGCCAACTCTTCTCGCCCGCGGACGGCAATGGTCGCAGCCGCGGAATCCGCGGTCATGCGTCCATCCCACTGCCGCAGGATTTCAGCTGCAGCCTTGGCCCGGACGGAAGATCGTTGGGCGTGGTCGATCGCGTAGACAAATTTCTCAGCGAATATGCGATCGAGATCGGAATAGATGTCGGATTGCAGGGCCAGCATGTCGGCGGCGGAAAACTTCTTGCCTGACTCCAGCACCCGGTAGATGCGGGCCGACCGCCACGGTGCTTCCCACTGCGAACTGATCGAATAGGGATATTGGTCGGGCGTAATCCGGCTGTTGGCGGTGGCAATGATTCCCGATGGCGGATTGAAGACGCTGGGCAACTTGTCGAACGGGATGTAGCCTGTCCACTCGTGCTCGTTGTCGCTGCCGTTTTCGGGCAAACTGCCGTCGCCGGAGGCGCGCATGGGAATCTTTCCCGTGGCGTGATACCCGACGTTGCCGTCAACATCGGCATAGACGACGTTCTGACCCGGCGCGTCAAACTCCGAGAAGCCACGCACAAACTGCTCCCAGTTTTGCGCCGAGTCCACGGCAAAAAAGGGATTACGAACTCCGTCATACAGCGTCCAACGCAGCGCCAGCTTGCGGGTTTCTCCAGGAACCAGTTCGGTGATGATCGGTCCATGTCGCGTGACGGCCACGTCCAGAGCCACCTCCGGCCGGCCTTTCACATGAATGGCTTCGTGACGCTGCTCGGGCGATCTCCATCCCTCGGGAGTGAGGTATTGGCCGTTTTCATTGAATGTCTCAACGTAGACATCTTCGATGGTCGGGCCGACATTCGTGAAGCCCCAAGCGACGCGCTGGTTGTGTCCCACAATCACGTAGGGATAACCGGGCAGCGTGACTCCAGCTACATCGAAATTCCCGCATGCAGGACTGCTGCAACGAAGGTGAGCTTCGAACCACAGATTAGGCATCTGGTGCCCGAGGTGCATATCGTTCGACAAAAGCGGCTTGCCTGAAACCGTGTGCGCCCCCGACACCACCCAGTTGTTAGAGCCCAGCACCAGCGGCCGATGGTCAAAGAAGCGATCATCAAAGACGTCCGCGACTTGCCCCCGGAGCCATGCTCGCACGGCCTTGCTGTGGTCAACTCGGGAGAGAATCTCAGGTGCCGCCACCTCACTGGTATCAGGCCTTCCCTCACCAAGCAGACTTGCTACGGAACTATCCGAATCGGAATCATCATCGTCAGTATCCTGCACCAGCGAAGGACGCGTGACGGTGGGACGCCGGTCGCGCCAGGAGGAATTCACATAAAGGTCAGCGGTCAGCTCCGGCCCCAACTTGGCCAGAACCTTTTCTCGAACCAGCGCTTGTCCAGGAGTTGTGCTCAACTCCTGCACCATATACGCGCCGATCAGCGCCGAGTCCTCGCTGGTCCACGGCCCCGGGGAGTAACCAAGAATGCGGAACTCAATCGGCAAGCGGTCGCGATGAGATTCGACAAAAGCGTTCACTCCGCGAGCATAGGCCTCAAGCCGCGCCCGGTCAGCAGCTGAAATCGTCTCAATCGTCTTCCTGGCGGCGATTCTCAACCCCAGGATTCTCTGCTGGCGATCGTGTTCGAGAACGCCGGGCCCAACCACTTCGGCCAATTCCCCCGCTGCATACCGCCGCATTCCGTCCATCTGAAACAGGCGGTCTTGCGCTGTTACGTAACCTTGCGCAAAGAACAGGTCGTCCAGGTTAGCGGCGTCGATGGTCGGTATACCGTGTTCATCGCGCAGCACTGTTACCGAGGCAGTGATGCCCGGGATTTGCAGCTTGCCATCCAACTCAGGTAACGCGGATCGGGCGATCGAATAAAGCCATCCGAGGACAGTTACGGCCAACAGCACGAAAATGCCGGTCGCCCATGCCACGACACGTGGGAGGCAGAAACGGGAGCGGGGCTCAATCAGGACACTACTGGCCATGAATTCTCGATTCTAGCAGGCTGCGAAAAAACAGATGCTCTGACTTACGCCCGGTAAAATGACAATCCAAGATGAAGACTCTGCTCAACCTGCGCGACCGAACTGAAGTGCTGAACCGCTTGGCCAACCTCCGCCCGGACGCGCTCCGCAGGTGGGGAACCATGTCGGCCCATCAGATGATTTGTCATCTGAGCGACGCCTTGCGGTCGGCGCTGGGAGAAAGGTACGTCAGTCCGGCCCACAGCCGGTTCATGCGCACCATCCTGAAGCCGCTTGCTCTCTGGGTTCCAGTTCGGTGGCCGCACGGCTTCAAGACGCGCCCTGAAATGGACCAACAGCAGGGTGGCACGCCCCCCGTGAACTTTGCAACCGACCTGGAGGAACTCCGCAGTTTGTTTCGGCGCTTCTGTACTGGGGAAGGTGAATTTTCTCCTCACGCCATGTTTGGGCAAATGTCCAGGTCCGAGCGCATGCGCCACGCCTACCTCCACTTTGATCATCACTTGCGACAGTTCGGGGTCTAAATGCCAGAACTGACCCGCCACCCGGAAAGAGCGGTTGGCGGCATCTCCGAAAGCCCAGTATCATGCAGTTTACCCACTGCCTCGGTTCGGCAGGAAACGGGTAACCGCCGCCCATGCTGCAGAAGCGTATTGACGATCAACCCAGCATCTCGCGTGAGATGGTTCGCGAGGCGCAGCAGATCCTGCATCAGCACCTCAAGCGGGTGGGCCTGAAACATACCGCGCAGCGGGACACTATTTTGCAGACCTTTCTCGAGACCCGCGACCACCTTTCCACCAACGAATTGCACCGGCTGGTGCAAAAGAAAGACGCGCGCATTGGCTTTACCACGGTATATCGCACTCTGAAGCTGTTGGCGGAATGCGGATTAGCCAGCGAAGTCGCCTTCCACGATGGCGTGGCCCGTTTCGAACACCAGTACAACCGGCGCAGCCACCATCACATGGTCTGTACCGAGTGCGGCGGTTCGGTGGAGTTTTTCTCGCCGGAAGTGGACCATCTGGAGCAGGAGATTGGGCGCAAGCACCACTACGCCACCACCCGGCATACATTTCAGATCTATGGAGTGTGCGAAGATTGCCGCAAGAAACGTCATGTAGTCTGAGAGAGCCATGTCCAATTCCTGCCCGCAATGCAGCGCCGAAATGCCCGACGAAGCGGCCTTCTGCCCCGGCTGCGGCCGCAGGATGATCGCCGTACCCGGCGCCGTGGCCAGTACCGGTTTCCTAAAGGAAAATGTGGCCGGCGCACTCGCCTACGTCACCTTTATTCCAGCTCTGGTTTTCCTCCGGATGATGCCATTCAAGCGCAACCACTTCGTACGCTTCCACTCGTTTCAATCCATTTTTCTGACCATCGCCGGCCTTGCCATCGGCGTGGGCTTACGGGTGTGTTTCGCGGTGCTGACTTTCATCCCCAGGTTCGGCTACCTGCTGGCGGGGCTGGTGGTCCTATTGGTGGTGCTTGCCGGGGTGATTCTCTGGCTGGTGGTGGTGGTCAAGGCCTTCCAGGGTGAGTTGTTCAAGCTGCCGATCATTGGCGGTTTCGCCGAACGGGCGTAGCCAACTCAGCTGTGTCTCCCTGGTAGTGGGTCAGTTTGGTTTGCAATGCTTCGCGGGCTTTGCGGATCTTTGGCGGCCTTTGCGGTTAACCGCTTTCTTACCGCAAAGATCGCAAAGAACCGCCGCTAAGGACGCAAAGTCTGAGTAGCCCTCAACCGTCAAACTGACCCACTACCGCCTATTTGATTTTCCTTCCGCAAGGTTTTCCGGTAGTCTGTTTCACTTGGCTAACGCGGGGAGGCGGGTTTGAAGGTTCGGGTGTTTTTTCATGACAAGTGCTTTGACGGCGCATCCTCGGCGGCGCTTTTCTCCCGTTTCTATCGCGAACGGATCCGCAGCGACGTGGAGTTCGTCTTCTCCGGACTGTTGCACCGGGCTGGCTCCCTATTTAATGAGAAGGACTTTGACGGCGACGAAAACGCCATTGTGGACTTCAAGTATTCCAGTTCGCCGAAGATTACCTGGTGGTTTGATCATCATCAAAGCGCATTCCTGAACCCCGCCGACGCCGCTCATTTCGAACAGGACCAAAGCAACCGCAAATTTTACGATCCCGATTTCAAGTCCTGCACCAGCCTCATCGCCACCGTTGCCCAACAGCGCTTCGGGTTCGATCCCACGCCCGTGGCCGATTTGGTGCACTGGACCGACATCATTGACGGCGCGTTGTATCCCGACGCCCGTACCGCGGTCGAAATGCGGGCTCCGGCGATGAAGCTGACGATGATCATCGAGTCTAACCAGAATTATCAGTTCCTGCCGCAGCTCATCCCTTTACTCGCCAGCCAGCCGCTGGGAGAGATTCTGGAACAGCCCTTCGTGGCCTCATTGTTGCCGCCGCTACTGGAACGTCACCAGCGGTCGATTGCCATTCTTCGGGAACGCACGGAATTGAAAGACGGCACACTTTTCTTCGATGTCACCGACCTTGAGCTTGAGGGCTACAATAAATTCGTCCCCTACTACCTGCAGCCGGGGTCGATCTACAGCGTCGGCCTGAGCAAGAGTAGTTTTCGGGTGAAAGTTTCCGTGGGCTCCAATCCGTGGGCGCCTTCGCCGCCGCTCGTGAATCTTGCCAAAGTTTGCGAACGCTACGGCGGCGGCGGCCACGCGCGGGTGGGCGCGATCTCCTTCGAGGTAACCCAGCAGGAAGCAGCCCGCAAGGCCGCCCACGAGATCGTGACCGAATTGCGAGCCGCCGTGCGGGGACCCGCCCAGTGAATGCCAACGCCGAGTCCGGGCCTCAGGCTCACGACCATAACCTCCAGGCACTTCGTGCCATTGCCTCGTTCGAGCTGACCAAAGGCCTGATCGTTCTGCTGGCTGCCTTGGTAGTGGTGTTCATGGTGGGGCGCGATCCCTGGGATTTCGCCGACGGCATGCTTCGTATCCTGCACATCAGTCCTGACCATCACTTCGCACAGTTGTTTCTCGATTGGGCGGATACCTTGACCGATGCCAAGCTGTGGACCGTGGCCGCGGTCGGCAGTACCTATGCGATTCTTCGTTTTGTGGAGGCTTACGGACTCTGGTACGCCAGAACCTGGGCAGAGTGGATCGCGCTGATCTCCGGGGCTTTGTACGTGCCCTTTGAGATTTACAAATTGATTGGCCGGCAAAACGTGCTTCACATCTCGGTTCTGGTGATCAATTTGATCATTGTGTTGTACATGGCCTACTTGCTCAAGACCGGCAAGGGCCATTATGGAAGTTTGACCAACCCCGGGATCCGCTAGGGCATCGGCACGCCGGCACGGAGACAAGACCCTGCGCTGCCGTCCGGGGAAACGCGGATTTGTCCCGACTCATCGCTGCACAGAGTGCGCAGGTTTGCCGAGGGTTCGGTGGGGACTGCCGTGACCTTGAAGTGGGAAATTGGATTTCCCGCGCAGGCAGTCGTCGTGAATACATAACCATTCTTCCTGCCAGTGGCCAGCCGCGGATCCAGCAGCATCGCCTGATGTTCATTTGCCTCGCCCCCGCTTCCCATTCCGCCCAGGTCTGGCAATGAGCAGGTAAAACCGGATGCAGGATACCGTTTTGCGTAAATCTGCTCGGCGGCCAGAAGCACTCTCAATGACGTGAGCGCCGTAGCCTCATCTCCTCCGTTGGCGGCATGGTATTGGGGAGTGTTCGGCGGCGAAGGAACGCCCTGGTTGCCGGCCGCACGAGCATTCGCGTTCGTGGTGATCGCCTTAAGTAATTCTGGATCGGTGAGCGACATCCGCACCGCCACCGTGATCTCGTTTAGCCGCCACACTCCCGCTTCCTGTTTCATGGTGAGAGTCAGCCGCGGCGTGACGCCAATTTTCTGCGGCTGACCGTCTTTGTAGCCTTGAAACGAAAGCTCAATCGAATCCTCGTCGGCCCGCAAATCATCGCGTTCCACGATGATTTCAAATTTACTGTGCTGCACCGGGTCCTCTACCGACAGGAGCATGGACCCGGCATCGAAGGTCTGCAATTGCTGGTTGTGGGCCTGAAGCAGGCCCGTCCACAGCGACAATCCATCGACCATCGAAGTTCCGGATGCCGCCCTTGCTTTGCTGATGGCCGCCCGGGTGACCTCCGGCAGGTGCTTTTCCAGGCTGCCAGCAGTCTTGCTGAAGAACATCTCGATCAGCGCCTGGCGTGCAGTTTGTGGCGCGGGCTGCGTATCGGCAAGTGACAAACGGGCGCCCGCAAGCAGGGCCAGCCCCAAGACGATCCTGTTCCGGACCATAACTCCTCCTGTGCTGGAAGATCATGGCAGTACCCTCGTCACTCACGCCAGTTACCAACGTAAACCCATTGTCTGCGCTAAGGCGGACTAGCGTGACTTGGGTCACCACCAGCTTGTTACAGGGGTGAGGAAATCCCACCAACGAGCTATTGTCGATTTCCCCGGCAGGGTGCAATCTGGTTGTGTCCTCGAAAAAAGAGCAGGGTTTGGAGGCAGAGTATGAGTGATTCTACGCGACACAATCGGCTACATAGCGCTGTAGGATTGGTCGCCGAATACGTGGTGACGGGGTTGATTATGCTGATGACGCTGGTCACCACGCTGCGTATGTTGGGGATTTTGTCCTAAGTTACCACTCCGGAGTGGGGTGCCTGAGAAGAGGCCCGGGCAGGAATCGAGTCCTGTCCCGGGCCTTTTGGCGTTTGCGCCTTTGGTTCCTATAGCGCACCGACAGCAGATCACTCTGACGGCAAGAAGCGGATAGTAAGTGCAGCTTTCCTACTGCGGCAGCCCCACATACACCGCATTCGTCACCGGAGTATTCAATAAATTCGTGACGACCGCGGGAATATCTCCAGCAGCATCCAGTTCCGCCGGGGGACCGAAGCCTAGTTCTTCCGCGCTCGACGAGTGAATCACGCCATCCACCTGGGTGAAATCGGTCAGTCCCGCCACTTCACTCAGCGCCGGCACAATCGAATCGCTTTCCTGGTTAAAAATTTCCGGCCAACCCGTCGAAGTCAGATGCTTGGCTAGATAATCTCCAGAACAGAGCAGGCGGATGGCGTGCGCCACAGAAGACGTGTCCAGCCCGTCCAACTGGCTTTGCGACTCCAACCCCTGTATCAGAGCGGTCGGCAAGGGGTGGGGAATAGGATTTTGCAGTGCTTGCAGAGCCGGACTCAAGCCGTTACCGAACCCGTCACCTTGCAGGTCGTCAACGCCTCCAGTTGTGGTCTTGCCATTCTTGAAAGTCACCGAGCTGAAACTCATGCTTCCAGAGGTCGCCAGAACCCCGCGCACACATTGATTGTTGTTGTCGAGGAGGTGACCCGCCAGCGGCGAACCCCAATGCGGAGTTCCAATGGTGATCAATTTATGGACCCCACCCAGCCCAAAGGTAGTGTTGCCGTAAAAACCTTTGATCGTGGGGAAGGTGCGTGTAATGTCGCCTCCCATGCTGTGGGCGACAATGTCGATCTGCACTGCGGTCACGGGAATTGCGATAGCATTGGTTCCGGCCTTGAACTGATTCACGAAAGCCGCCAGTTGTTGCAAGACTACGGGCGCGTTGTAGGCGAAGCCCAGGGAACTGGCCTGCGCGTTCTTGACGGCGGACTGCGCCCATATCGGAAGCGAAGGCTGATAGCTTTTGATCTGCCCGCCTATCACCTGCGAATAGTTGGCGATCCCGATGGTGAATCGCGGGTCGGTAATCAAAGGAGTGAAGTCAGCCCAGGAAGCCGGGCTGCCCCACAGCCCGTGGATCAATCCCAACGGCGGCCGCAGCAGTGTGACTTGCGTGTTAGAGGAAAGCCCGGTATCGACGGCCAAAACGTTCAGCGAAATAAAGCGATCAGTCGCGTTTACGTCCTGCCCTTCGGGGCGGGGGAAGTCCACCGGGGCGCCGTAAATGGCAAACGCCATCGGCCCTTGCGATGTGCTCACGGCGCTTACCGTGAGCTGGCTCAAAGTAAAACCGCCGGATCCGATCGCGGCCAAACCACCGTCCTCGGCGGCCGAACTACTTTGCTGGCCTCGGTCGTTGATGACGGTGAAAGTAATTTGTTCGTCGGCGGCATTCGCGGGCACGCGCAACACCACTTCGCTGGCGCCGTCGGCTGAGCTGCCTTGCACCGGCCGTCCTTTGGTTGCCAGCAGGTTGACGTTGGTCGTCACCATGGGGCCGCTGAGCAAGGCGGGTACAGGATCGAGCAAGGTTAGCTGGGGCGGGCTCTGGGCCGCGAGCAGAACTGGAAGCAGTAGCCCCATCGTCACGACGGCTAGGGTGGAAAAGCGGGTCGGTGACGTGAGAGCTCCTGGGAGATTCCGGGAAGGGAAGTTCTGGGAGAACATATAGACCTCGGGGTGCGGAAAGTGCGATGCACGGGGCGAGGCTAGACTGGGCGCTGCCGGCCCTCAGGATCGTCCAGCCTGTTTACCATAGATTCAGGCGCAGGACAATCGCGATCCAGCCGCCCGTGGCATTCCCTTGCTGGGCGCGGAAACCGCATGGCAGCGCCCTAGGCCTCCTCCCGTTTTTCTCTGGTACGGCGGCGATTCGGTTGAACCACGCTGGCTAACCCCACCGCGGTGATCGATGACCATGGCACACCGCTGCTAACTCCTTTCCTGTCTTCATAGCGTCTCTCGTTGTGCCCCATCTCACATTTAGCTGTGATGTGCGCTACAGCCGCCTCCGCCTGCAAGCGAGAAGATACCAAGTTGACCATTTCCGCTGGAGGAACATCCATGAAGAGGCTCTTGATTCTTGGCGCTGCAGGCAGGGACTTTCACAACTTTAATGTCTTATTTCGCAATAACCTTGACTACCAGGTAGTCGCTTTTACTGCCACTCAGATTCCTGATATTGCCGGCCGGCGATATCCGCCGGAACTTGCCGGGCGCCTGTATCCGGAGGGCATTCCCATCTTCGAGGAAAAGGATCTGGAAAACCTGATCCTCGACTATGAGATCGACGCGGTGGTGTTTTCCTATAGCGACGTTTCCCATCAGAACTTGATGCACATCGCCTCTCGAGTGGTAGCGGCTGACGCTGACTTCTGGTTACTGGGGACCGAGCACACCCAGCTCAAGTCGTCGGTTCCGGTCATCTCGGTGTGCGCGGTGCGAACCGGATGCGGCAAGAGTCCGGTCTCGCGCCTGGTCGCCGAAGAGTTGCGCCGGCAGGGGCGAAAACCAGTCGTCATTCGTCATCCCATGCCTTACGGCGATCTTGCGCAACAGGCGGTCCAACGTTTCGCCACCATGGAGGATCTCGACCTTCAACAATGCACCATCGAGGAACGCGAAGAGTATGAACCGCACATCAATAAGGGAACCGTGGTGTATGCGGGAGTGGACTACGAACAGATTCTCCGCCAGGCGGAAAAGGAGGCCGATGTCATTTTGTGGGATGGAGGAAACAATGACACTTCCTTCTATGCCTCCGGCCTGGAAATCGTGGTCGTGGACCCGCACCGTCCGGGGCATGAACTGGCTTACTTTCCCGGTGAGGTCAATCTGCGCCGCGCGGATGTGATCGTGATCAATAAGGTCGATACCGCCGACCAGCGTGACGTTGAGACGGTTCGCCAGAACATAAAGCTTCACAACCCAAAGGCTGCCGTTCTTGAGATGGCCTGCCAGGTCTCCCTCCCCGATCCCTATCTGGTGAAGGGACAGAAAGTACTGGTGGTGGAGGACGGCCCAACCCTTACTCACGGAGAAATGCCCTACGGCGCTGGTGTGGTCGCGGCGCGGCAATATGGGGCAGCAGAGTTGGTGGACCCGCGGCCTTATGCGGTGGGCTCCATCCGCGGAACTTTTGAACGTTATCCACACCTGACGAACCTTTTGCCCGCCATGGGTTACAGCGCGATGCAAAGACACGAACTGGAAGAAACCATCCACCGCACTCCGTGCGATCTGGTACTGATCGCTACTCCGATTGACCTTGCGCGGGTAATCAAGATCGATAGGCCAAACCTGCGCGTCACCTATGAAGTCGAAGAACTCACCCAACCCGGTCTGGCCGAAATGCTTGCCAAGTTTCTGTACGAGCACGAGCCAGTACTGGCAGGAGCTGAAAAATGAATGGCAAAGATTTTCTCTCGATCCGCGATTTCTCGCCCTCGGAGATCCAGTACCTGCTCATTCTTGGCCGCCAAGTGAAGGCTGATCCAACCGCCTTCAGCGGAGCACTCCGGCGCCAGACCCTGGCCATGATCTTCGAGAAACCTTCTTTACGCACCCGGGTAACTTTCGATGTCGGCATTCAGCAACTAGGCGGCTTCTCCGTCTATCTCTCTCCCGCCGAGATCAATCTGGGTAAACGCGAATCTGTTTACGACGTGGCCAAGAACCTGGAACGCATGGTGCAAGGCATCATGATCCGCACCTTCTCTCATCAGGTGGTGGAGCAGATGGCGCGGTACGCCAGCATTCCGGTCATCAATGGACTCACCGACTACAGTCATCCCTGCCAGGCGATGGCCGACTACCTCACCATTTGGGAAGCAAAACACAATCTGGAAGGCCTGAAGATTGCGTTCATCGGCGATGGTTACAACGTGGCACGCTCTCTGGTGTTCGCCGGGGCACAATTAGGCGCGCACGTTTGGGTAGCCACTCCCCCAGGGTACGAGCTCGATGCCGAATCTGTGCGTTGGGCTCAGGAGCGTGGCGCCGAAACGGGTGGCACGTGCACAGTGACCAATGACCCCGAAGAGGCGGCCGCTGGCGCGGATGTGGTCTACACCGATGTCTGGGCCAGCATGGGCGAGGAGGCCGAAGCTGAAATGCGCCGGCATATCTTCCTTCCCTACCAGGTCGATGCGACTCTGTTCCGCCGGGCCAAGCACGATGCCATCTTTCTGCATTGCCTGCCCGCACACCGCGGCGATGAAGTCACCAACTATGTGATCGACTCACCCCGGTCGCTGGTGTTTCAGCAGGCGGAAAACCGTTTGCACGCACAAAAGGCAATCATGCTCGAACTCATGAAGAGTGAGTTCGTCAGATTGCCAGGACTGATGGAATTGCAAGACCTAGTACACGCATAGATGGAGCGAGGCCGGGCGGTGACGCCCGGCGCTCCATTCGAAGCCGCGACTTATGAAGACCATGCTCCTTGCCATTGGCGGAAACTCCCTGATCCGGGCGGGAGAAAAAGGAACTATCGCCGAGCAACGGGCAAATGCCCAGCGGACGGCGGCCCAGATCGTCGGCCTGATCCGTGCCGGCTATCGGGTCGTGCTCACGCATGGCAACGGCCCGCAAGTTGGGGCAGCACTTCTGCGCTCAGAACGGGGAGCCAGCCAAGTCCCTGGGCAGCCGCTCGACGTTTGCGGCGCCGCGACCCAGGGTGAGATCGGATATCTGCTCCAGCAATCGTTGCAAACCGAGCTGCAGTTGGCCGATTTGCACGTGCCCGTCGCGACGGTTGTTACCCAGAGCCTGGTGTCGCTCCACGATCCCTCCATGCAGCACCCCAGCAAACCGATTGGACCTTTCTATTCACGCGCCGATGCAGAGGAACGCAAGCGCCTTCTCGGATGGGAAATCGTGGAGGACGCGGCCCGAGGTTATCGCCGGGTGGTTCCGTCGCCGGAGCCCATTGATGTCATTGAACTGGAGGTCATTCGAGATTTGGTTGAGCAAGGTGTGCTGGTCATCGCTTGCGGAGGCGGAGGGATCCCTGTGGCCTGGAGCAACGGAAAACTGCAGGGCGTCGAGGCGGTCATCGACAAAGACCTCGCCTCCGCATCGCTGGCGGCACACCTTGGCGCAGATCTGTTCGTTATTTCAACCGACACAGACTACGTATATCTGGATTACAAGAAGCCTGCACAGCGTCCGCTGCGGCGCGTAGATGCGGCTGAGTTGGAGGAGTACGCGAGAGCCGGCCATTTCCCACCCGGGAACATGGGCCCGAAGATCGAATCAGTATTGCGCTTTCTGCGCAACGGCGGGCACGAAGCCATCATTACTTCATGCGAGAACCTGTGCCAGGCGGTAAGTGGGTCTGCCGGCACACACATGTTCCCCGATCACGATCGCGCGGAAGTCGAGCTGGACGTACAGCTCGAGCTCCCGGTGGGAGGACGCTAATGCCGGCACCGACGATCACACCTGTCCAGCCGATCGAGCCGTCCGCTTCAGAATCGGCTCTGCGAGGCGGGACGCCACTGAAACATGTGGTGGAGTCTCAGCAATTCACCGTTCCTCTGCTCATGGAATTATTCGAGCGCTCGCGAGGTATGGAGCGCATAGTGGCGCGCGGCGGCTCCCTCGACTACCAGAACCGCATCATGACCACGCTCTTCTATGCGCCTTCGACCCGCACCCGGCTCTCGTTTGAAGCCGCCATGCATCGCCTCGGCGGCAGGGTCTTATCCACCGAACAAGCGGGCGCGTTTTCTTCCGAAATCGAAGGCGAGCAAGTGGAGGATTCCATCCGCATTATCAGCGGCTATTCCGATGTCATTGTGATCCGGCACCCGGAAGAGCACGGTGCGCGGCGGGCCGCGGAGGTTTCATCCGTGCCGGTGATCAATGCGGGGGATGGCAATGGCGGGCAGCATCCCACCCAGGCTTTGCTCGACCTGTACACGATTTACCGGCAGCGTCCGCTGGATGGCCTCAGCGTGGCCATCATTGGCGAGTTAGACAAGGGGCGTTCCGCGCGATCGCTGGCCTATCTGCTGGCCAAGTTTGAACGGGTAAAGCTGTTCTTTGTCAGCCCACCACAGCTCCAGATGAAACCGGACATCCTGGATTATCTCGATGAGCACGGCGTCCGCTACGAACTGGAGTCGGATATCGACAGGGTAATTGGGGACGTGGACGTGGTGTACCAGACTCGAATCCGGCCCGAGCGATTTCGAGATACGGATGCCCGGGAAAAAGACGGGCTCAGGCGTTATGCGATCGATTCGACAGTCGTGCAGCGCATGAAAGCGGACGCAATGATCCTACATCCGTTGCCGCGCACAGTGGAATTAGACAAGTCGGTCGATGCTGATCCCAGAGCCATGTATTTCCGCCAGGCCATGAACGGGCTCTACGTGCGAATGGCGCTGTTGACCATGTTGCTGGACAAAGATTGACAAACATAGCGCCGCCGACAAGATGCCTGCGCTACTAGAATGTGAAAGGAACATTATGACCACCGAACTCTTAGAGAAACCTATGCGCACCCCGGAATTCGTTGAACTCGAAAACCAATATGGAGCTAACAACTATAAGCCGCTCGACGTGGTGATCGAGCGCGCCGAGGGCGTGTGGGTGCATGACGTCGAGGGCAAACGTTACCTCGATTGCCTGGCCGCGTATTCCGCGGTAAATCAAGGACATTGTCACCCCAAGATTCTGAACGCACTGACCAAGCAGGCCTGGAAGGTCACCCTGACCTCGCGTGCATTCCGCAACGAGCAACTTCCCCTGCTCTACAAGCAACTCCATGACCTGACTGGCTTCGACAAGGTGCTGCCCATGAACTCGGGCGCCGAGGCGGTCGAAACGGCGGTCAAGACGGCGCGCAAGTGGGGTTACAAAGTAAAGGGCATTCCTCAGGACAAAGCCGAGATCATCGTCTGCGCCAACAATTTTCACGGGCGCACGGTCACCATCGTGGGTTTTTCGACCGACGAACAATATCGCGATGGCTTCGGCCCATTCACTCCCGGGTTCAAAGTCGTTCCCTTCGGCGATGCCCGCGCGCTGCGCGAGGCCATCACTCCGAATACCTGCGCGTTCCTGGTAGAGCCCATTCAGGGCGAGGCCGGAATCGTCATTCCGCCCGACGGATATCTCCGCGAAGCGGCGGAAATCTGTCGCCAAAACCGGGTGCTTCTGATGACTGACGAAATTCAGTCCGGCCTGGGACGAACCGGCAAACTGTTTGCCTACATGCACGAGGGAATCACGCCCGACGTGTTGATCGTGGGCAAGGCTCTCGCCGGCGGTTTCTATCCGGTCTCCGCCGTATTGGCGTCTCGCGAGATTCTTGGGGTGTACAAACCCGGCGACCATGGCAGCACTTTCGGCGGCAATCCGCTGGCCTGCGCCATCGCGCGGACGGCGCTCCAGGTCCTTATCGAAGAAAAAATGGTAGAACGTTCCGCCGAGCTAGGCGCTTATTTCCTGACCCTGCTGCAAACCCTGCGCAGCCCCGACTTGAAAGAAGTGCGCGGCAAAGGCTTGTGGATCGGTATAGAACTGCACAGCCCCGCGCGTCCCTACTGCGAGGCGCTGAAGGAAGAGGGCATCCTGTGCAAGGAGACGCATGACCGAGTGATTCGCATCGCGCCGCCGCTGGTCATCAGCCGCGAGGAGATTGACTGGGCTTTTGAGCGAATCGCGAAGGTGATTCAGAAACACTGAACCCGGCGAACAGGTACCGTCCGATCGCGCCGGGCTTCATGATCCGGTGACGTTCATCACAGCGGAGTCACTCGACATGGGCTTATCCTTAGTAATGGGTAGCTCCTATGGGGTCTTCGACTGTCACCGAAGGCGGTTTGCGGCAGGGTGGCCCAGAGCAGTTGCGCACCGCTTTTGCAAATTTCCTGCCTAAAGGCGCCACCGCCGCCGAGCAGACCCGTGCCATCGAGGCCGCGCTGCGAAGCCCGGCTGGCCAAGCCATGCGGGACACCATGGCTCGCTGGATCGTCGACGAGATCGTTCCCGTCGAAAGATTAGTTCCGCAGGCTTATCTGAAATGGCGTCCACCGGTCCGGGACGCCATGATGTTCGTGGTAGCGCGGCTCTCACCCGCCCGCCTTGCCCCGAAACTTCTGGAGCAGCTTGAGCTGCCAGCAAACACGTCCGCTGAAGCACGGTTGTTGCGGCTGATCGCAAAAGTGCCCGGCTTGCAAAAGCTGGGACAAGTCATCGCCCGCAACCAGCATCTTCGTCCGGCTTTGCGGAATGCGCTCGCCCGGCTGGAGAATGGAATTCGTGATGTCCGGCCCGAGGACGTAGGCGCGATCATTCGGCAAGAGTTGGGGCCACGGATCGATCAATACGCCGTGAGGATCGCTCCCGCCATACTTTCGGAGGCCAGCGTCAGTGCGGTAGTGCGCTTCTCCTGGCGCAACCCAGAGAGCGGAAAGCGCGAGCGAGGTGTTTTCAAGGTCCTGAAGCCTCACATCCCCGAATATTTTTCTGAGGACATGGATTATCTGGAGGGATTGGCCCAATACTTCAGTGACCAGCAACACAATTACGGATTTCCCGCGAAACTGCTGCCCGATACTTTCAAGAAAGTGCGGCGCCTGCTGCGGCACGAGGTCAACTTCGCCAGGGAGCAGAAGACGTTACTCGAAGCCTGGAGTCTGTATCGATCTATGTCTGGAGTGCGGGTCCCGCGGCTGATTCAACCATTGTGCACATCCCGAATCACCGCACTCACCGAAGAGCACGGCATCAAGGTAACCAACGCGGCGGCCCGGCTGCCGGCCGCACGGCGCACAAAAGTTGCCGAGCAGCTCATTGAAGCGCTGGTCGCGGTTCCTCTGTTGGCGGCGCAAGAAGACGCCATTTTTCACGGCGATCCCCATGCCGGCAATCTGCTCTACAACAACCGCACTGGCGAGCTGACGATCATCGATTGGGCGCTGCGGGAGCGCCTGAGCCGCGAGCAGCGCCGCCATCTCGCGCTCTTGTTTTTGATGGTGACTCTGCGCGACCCGGTGGGCACCTGCAACGAAGTTTTGGCGCTCAGTCAGCAGCACATCCGTGGCAGTTCACCCAGGGGAAAAATGGTTGCGGAATTTGTCACGGATTTTCTTGGCGAACTGCCGGTGGTGCGTCTGCCCAGCGGCGTGGATGCGATGCTGTTGCTGGAACGCTTGGCAATGAAGGGTGTCAAGTTCCCCGGACCGCTAATCATGTTGTCCAAAGTGATGTTCACGCTGGATGGAATCCTGGGCGACATCGGAGGATCTGAGAGTGGCATGGGCTTCACCATCGCGCGTCACGTTGCCCAGCACTGGATCAAGAATCGCAAAGAGTTCCGCTCGCCTCTGATGACCAGGGACTGGATCACGCTACAGTGCAGCGCCCTGCTTTATACAGGACGTTTGTGGCTCCAATGCGAACAGGCGATACTGGACCGCTTGCTACCTGCAGCTGCCCCCGCCCCGGCGTAGGTGTAAGTCAGTCCTCGGTCGGACTCGGATATAGACTGCTGACGCTTGACAGTAGTAATGCGATACGGTAGTATCGTGCTACGTTAGTACCGTGAACAATGATTGCTAGTTTCCGCGATAGGGAGACGGAAAGGCTGTGGCAGTCAGGCAGGAGCCGAGATCTTCCTGCTGATTTGCAGCGAAGGGCCTTCATGAAACTCGCCATTCTGAACGCGGCGGTCGCGCTCCAGAACCTTAAGGTACCGCCGGGAAACCGGCTGGAAGCGCTTCACCGAGATCGGGAGGGAGAGCACAGCATCCGCATTAATGATCAATACCGGGTGTGCTTTGTGTGGCGGGATGGAGACGCCTTTGATGTCGAGATTGTGGACTATCACTAGTGGAGTGGCACTATGACCAGAGTCAGGAAGGTGTTTGCAGTTCATCCGGGAGAGATTCTTAAGACCGAATTCATGGAGCCTGCCGGCCTAAGCGCCTACCAACTGGCAAAGGCTCTCGACTTCCCCGGAATCTATGAGGTGGTGCGCGGAGGCCGGGCGATTAGCGCCGATACCGCCATTCGCTTGGGAAAGTACTTTGGTCTCCCGGCACAGTTCTGGCTTAACCTTCAGAATGACTATGATTTGAGAATTGCTCGAGCAAGCGGGATCGGCCGTGGGGTCAAGCCCCGCGGCGGCGCGTCCTACAAGGCCGAACCTAGCGGAACTCGCTAGGGCGTAACCGCCTGGTCTTCGATGACACTCTCAGCGGCGTCATCCCACTCCGTCTCTGCCGCTGGCGGGATAAAACTCATCGCCCGTTCGGCTAGGGCGGTAATGGTCAGGCTGGGATTGACCCCGAGATTCGCGGCCACCACCGATCCGTCACAGATGTACATGTTCTTATAGTTGAAGACCCGGTGGCGAGCATCCACTACGCCGTGGGTAGAATTGTCGGCGATGACGCAACCCCCGATGCAGTGTGCGGTGCCCGGAACGTTGAAGAGGATTTCCGGAAGCATGCTCATGGGAAAACCCCCGGTGAGCCGCGCCAGCGTCTTCGCGAACTCATTGGCCTTGGGAATATAGGTCGGCACTTTCTCGCCCCGGCTGACCAGAAACTTCCGGAACGGCCAGAACCAGGGTCGCTGCCAGCGCATTTCGATCTCTCCATCGAGCGTCTGCATGCAAAGCAGAATCACGAACTCCCGTGCCCAACCCAGTGGTTGCAATACCCGCACCGTCTTGAAGGGATGGCGGAGCATCGACTTTATGACGTTCTTCAGCCAGAGGGCGATCCGCCGCGGACCAGGACGGCCATCGGTCAGGATTGTCGTCAGAAATCCCATCGCGTCTGAACCTCTTGGGTAGCGGACGGCTTCAATATGCGTGTGCTCGTCAATATAAACACCGGAGCCGATGGCAATGCCCTCTGACACATCCTGTGAGTAACCCGGCGTGCGTGCTCCGATGAGCGACTCGGAATTCGTGCGCACGTGTTGACCCAACTGGCTGCTGATGGCAGGCAATGAACCTTTTTCTTTGAGCTGAAAAAGCAGTTCCATGGTGCCCAGCGAGGATGCGCAGAAGATCACACCTCGGCATGTGAATTGCCGGGGATGACGGCGAATCCGCGCCGTAGACTTGACGGTGTCCACTTCGTATCCCGTACTGCCATCGCTTGAGCCATTAAGCGGTTTGACGTTCACCACGCGAGTCTCTGGAAAGACCTCCGCCCCGTGCTTTTCAGCCAGATATAGGTAGCCAACATCCAGCGTATTCTTCGCGCCATACCGGCAGCCCATCATGCACCCACCGCAGGCGATGCAGGTTGTCCGCGACGGACCTTCTCCGCCGAAATATGGGTCCGGGAAGGTTTTGCCGCCCGCTTCTCCCGCCGCAGGCTGGAAGATGCCTACCTTCGTACAGTAGAAAGTCTGCCCTGAGCCTGCGGCTTCTGCAGCCTTTTTCAGAAGAAGATCGGCCGGTCCGAGGATTCGGTTTTCTACGATGCCCAGCATTCGTCCGGCGGTTTCATAGTGCAGGGGCATTTCCGATTTCCAGTCTGACAATCCCGTCCAAGACGCCGCCTGCCACACTTTCTCCGGAGGCGGAAGCAAAGTGCAGGCATAGGTGATTGATCCGCCACCCACTGCACAGCCATGGAAGATGGTTGCGTGTTTGAAGAACTGTATGTTGAAGAAACCGCGCAAGCCGATATTGGGACGCCAGAGCCAGCGATGGAGGGACCAACTGGTTTGCGGCAGGTTATCCGGCGTCCAGCGCCGGCCCATCTCCATCACTGCAACCCGATAGCCCTTTTCCACCAGTCGATGGGCGGACACACTGCCACCGAAGCCCGAACCGATGATGATGAAGTCGAAATCGAATTTCTGGTCGCGGTCCATACAACTTTCTACATCCAAATCACCGGTCGCTAAGCGCACCGCGAAGCACTGTCGAAACAATGCGCCGGAATCCTTAGGGGAACCGGAGAATCCAGCGGCTGAGCGGCAACCACGGTTCGCAAAATGTCGTCTGCTTGCTGCCACCAGCCATGGAAAACCTGACCACCGGTATAACGAACTTGTAGCGGGCTCCAGCCATTGAAGTCGAATGACTTGGCGAAGGGAATCACCGTCACACACCGGGTGTCGAGGCGAAGGCCCTCGTGCAACGCTTTGAGCGCGCTTTCCTTCGCGCTCCACAGCAGGGCCAGGAGCCGCGTCCGGTCCGCCACGGGCGCACGCGCCACCAGCGCCTGTTCTTCGCTGGTGAAATAGTCTCCGACGAAGGCATCGCTGTGCAGCTCGACTTTTTCCAGATCGCAACCGATGTCCGCGCCGGACATCATCACAGCGCACGCCGCTCTGCCATCGCGATGGCTGAGTGAAATGGTGAGCCCGGCCGGTTGATTAGCGAGAACAACTTCAGGGGCGCCGGACGGAGCCGGGCGTATCTCAATTTTCTTATACACCTGGGGATGAGCAGGCAGATCCAGGCAAACGGACAGGGCGCGTTTTGCCGTCCAGCGCCCTAAGCGCCAGTCGGTGCGGCGTTTGGCAAAGCGCAGGCCCTCTAAGCGGACCGCTTCACTCGGACTCAGCCAATCATTTTCCGCGGGCACATCTGCTTCGGTTTGTTCCAGCCAATAAACATTCATGCCATTCACTCTGGGCCAAGACTAGGCCGCTTCCGTTATCGGCACTTCGGTTATCGCGGCATCCAATTCCGTTAAAGCCGATTTCTGTTCTTTTGTAATCCCGCGGTCGACCGCATCGATGAGATAAGGACGCAGGTTTGCAGGTGGAATGATGCAGTTGAGAGCACCCACCTGGAGAGCCCGCTGGACGCTGTGCACGCGGTCAAACTCGGAGGCCATCTCGCCCAGCTTCTCCGAGTGCACGACCTTGAAAAGTTCATCCCACTGGGTGCGCAACCGGCCTTTCTCCGTGCCTTCCGCCTGAGCCATCGCCTGGCTTAACTTCTGCAGGCGCGCATCTTTACGGGCTCTGGCCTCAACCTCTCCGGCGAAAACCACGGCCGCCGCCGGAGCACCCCCGATGACCGAGGCATAGGTTCCTTCCAATGCGGCGACTTCGAGATTTTCGTTCAGCGCCCGCGAGAAGACTACGTAGGCTCCTCCGTGATAACGGGAGATCACGCAAAAAACCATTGGACCCTTGAAGTTCACCACCGCCCTCCCGATCTCGGCGCCGTATTCCAACTGCAGCCGGCGCATCGACTCCGGCGAGCCATCAAAGCCCGACAGGTTGGCCAGAACCACCACTGGCCGATTGTTGCTGGCCGCGTTGATCGCCCGCGCTATTTTCTTGGAGGATTGCGGGAAGAGCGTCCCGGAGGTCCATTGATCGGGCCCGTCGGCCGGAACAAATCCCAAGCGGGGCACTGGCCGGGATTCGATACCGATCAGGCAGACGGGGTAGCCGCCGAGGTGGGCGTCCCACACTACGGCAGTTTCAGCGGCGCGCATTCCAGCCCAGCGCTCCAGCGGCGCGTGGTCCTGATCGATTGCGGCCATCATCACTTTGCGAATCTCAAAGGACTTCTTGCGTCCAGGGTTGGTCTCGTCCGACAGGATGTCTCCAATCAGCTCGAAACCATCTTCACTGTTGCCGTTCTTGCCGTGCGGATAGACCTGCACATCGCGATCAATGGGATCGTTCGTCGCCGCTTGCCGCGGGAAACGCTCGCCCGGAGCTACATAGGTGTGCTCATAGTGGTGCATCAGAATGTGGCAGGCCTCATTGATGTCGCGCGCCCAGTATTGGGCTTGGCCGTTGACGCCCATGATGCGATCGTAGCCGCCGATGCCTTGATTGTCCTCAGCCGAAACGCTGCCGGAGTAGTCCAAGGCACGCTTTCCTGTGAGCACCATGGCCGCTTTGGGCGTCATGATCAGAATGCCCCGTGTGTGCATGAGCATGGTGGCCTCGGCGTTCCAGTACGGCTGGGCGCCGACGTTAATCCCGTTGACCACCAGATTTAGTTCGCAGCCCGCCTGTGTGAATTCCACCAAGCCACGGAGGACGCGGGCAATCCAGTCCATGTTCTCCACTCCGCTCTCCATGGAGATCTTGGCCCCAGCCGAGATGGGGAACCATTCCAAAGGAACACCCTTTGCACGGGCCAAGTCCAAAGCCGCGAGGATTCGCCGGCATTCTGGTTCGGCAAGCGCGCCCAGGTCCTTGCTCGGATCTCCCAGCAGCAGAACGCGGGTCATGCCCTCGGGATACCTGGTGGTAAAGCTGCGAATCACCCCAACCACGACATTGGTTTTGTTTTGGCCGTAGGGACGATCGACCGCGACCAGACGGCCAGCAGAGTCAAGATCATGCTCGACGAAATCGCCTGCGGGAAATTCTGCCCGCGTGTGTTCGGGAGCCGGCGTGAGCAGTTTGATGATTTCGTACGGATAAATGAGCCCGCGCTGCCGCATGCGGACGACCTTCTGGTCGTATTCGGTCAGGGGTTGGATGGGTTGCAATTGGTCAGCGGGCCGGAAGGTGATGAGCATACCGCTGCCGCCAGGGCTGGAGATGCGCACCACCATATCACGCAATTCGCCGGTGGCCGGATTGGGAATGCGGGCACGAACGATGACCTGTTCCAACCCCAGGCCTTCAGTCGAAGGCGCAAGCTTGCGCACCAGATCACGCAATTCATCCCGCCCAAGATTGAACGGCGGCCACACGTTAAGCAGAATCCGATTCCAGCACAGGCGTTGATGGGCCGGTCGCCGCGACTGGAACAGCCGAATGCTGGCTAGCGCTTCCATCAACATGCGTTCCAGATGGGGGAGTTGCACGACGCGGCCCGCCTCGTCCCGCACCGGGGTTACGTCCCGAACCTCCGCACAGACGAATAACCGCTCATCTTTCGGGTTATCGCGGGCAATGGCATGGATGAGGTAGACATCATCGACAGACGGCAACCGCTCAATCTTGAAATTGCCGAGTCGCCAGAGGTGCAGGCGTTTAGCCAACATGGGATGAATTCCACGGTAGAGCCTCTCCTCTTCAAACGCGTTCCCGGTGAGACGATAGGTGAAATGCTGTGCCCCCAGGCCCAGACCCTGACCGGACCCGGTGACGGACGCCACGATGCGCTGGATCGGGCAGGGGAATCCTGCCTGGTCGAGCATTCCGCGTACTTCCTGCTGCGTAACCTCAGGATCGCCCAGCCGGGCGGAGTGGAAAACGTAAAAGTCGATGACGATCTCATGATCGACCGGCACTTCGGTGATCATTGAAAACATCGTCCGTGCCGTTTCGGAGAGCCGCGAATACTCAGCATGCGTGGTGAAGACATGAATGTGCTTTCCCTCATGATCGTATTCGGCCGATGCATAGCAATGCCCGTCTACGACCAGGGTGCGAAAGTTCGTGAGCTTGCGAATCCGGTAGTACCGCCAAGTGAGCGCTTCCAACATCAGGTTGCGCATAGCGGGGTCGGCGTCCGCGAACCTGCCGGAAAGCAGACCCAGCAGAGGCTGTGGGCATTCGACCAGCGCGCGAACTCGTTCGTGGCGATCCGCGGCCTCGGGATTGACCGCCATATAGTCGAGATGGGCCTCCATCTGCTCGTACACTTGTCCACGTACCCGCTCAAACAGCGGTTGATCGAAGAAGCGATAGCGCACTTCGCGTGCCAGATCAGTCACCGCGGGAAACAGTCCATTGCTCATGGAGGCCATGCGGTCCATGAGCGTCCGAAAGGGCTCCTCAGCTTGGGGTGCTAGCTTCTGAACACGCTGCAGGCGCCGTTCAAGAATGCTTATGACAGGCGCAATCTGCTGCTCCACCCGTTGATGCGATTTGTAGATCCAGAGCAGGCTCTCTTCCAATTCGGGCGAACGATCCAGCGTCTGCACGCCATAGTGAGCCAGCGCGCGCCGCAGCGCGCTAACGAAGGCTGGCGGAAGCCCTTCGCCGCGTGTCTCCAGCATGCGCAAGTAGGAAAACAGGTAAGCCTCGGCGCTGGGTTCCTCACCACTTGCCCGGTGGTTTACCTCCGGCTCGCGTTGGAACAGCGAACGGATGTCGACAAAGATGTTAAGAATCTCATCTTCGCCTTTTCTGATTTCGTCGCTGTCCACAGGACAACTCTGGCTCCACTCCTCCAGTAGCCTGGCCGTGTGCTTTGAATCCACGTCAAAGCCCAGCATGAACTGGCGCAGTTCTTCCAGGTTCTGACGGCAGGTAGATTGAATGCCCTCTCTGTTTCCGTCCGAGGCGAGCGATGCGCCAAAGACGACTCGTTCCGCCGCTGCAAGGGTATTACCACCGGCGACAGGGTCGATCTGCAGGAGTGGGGCCCCGGTGTCCACCTGCACGTTGGGTATGATCATCACTTGCCGGACTTTTCCGGAAAATGGAGCTACGACCTGCATCTCCATTTTCATGGCCTCCAGAACAGCCAGACGCTCCCCGGCGGCAACCGTGTCTCCCGGTTTGACGGCAATGGAAACCACCACGGCCGGTGCGGGCGCACGCACCACGCCGCCGTCGTCGCGATCGATGTGGTGCGACACGCCATCCACTTCGATCCGGTAACTTTGTCCTTGCACCACGGAAATGATGCGAAAGCGCCGCCCGAAGACGGTGAGCCAACACTCGAACTGGTCCAATCGGTCGATCTGGGCATCGATGCGTGAGCCATTAGCCTCCACGCGGTATCGCTGCGGGCCGAGGCGATAAATCTTGGGTGAATAGCTGTGGCCTCGATACCGCAGTTCTGCAATCCGGCCTACTTCATTCTGAACATGCGGCCGGCCACGCACGGCCGACGCATAGAACTGAGCCTGCTCCACAGCCAACTGGGCATCGTAAGACTCGATCGCAGCCTGCACCAGTGCCACATCGGCATAACCCCTGGAGAGATGGTCCCCGGTTGCCGCCAGGCGGTCCAGCCACCCGTTATGAAATTCTCCACTCTGCACCTCGGGGCGGTTCAACAGCTCCAGCAAAAACGCCTTGTTACTGGTTCCACCCTTGATGACGACCACACTCTCACGCAGTGTCCGCTGCAGTCGGGAAAGCGCTTCTTTGCGGTTCCGGCCGCAAGCGATGATCTTGGCGACCATCGAATCGAAGTCCGACGGGATGGCATCGCCTTCCGCAACTCCAGTGTCGATGCGCACTCCCGGTCCCGGCGGAATTCTGAATCGCTCAATCACGCCTGGGGCCGGAGCAAAATTGTTTTCAGGATCTTCCGCATTCAGCCGAACCTCAATCGCGTGGCCGGTAGTGCGCGGCGGTTCGCCTTCCAGCCGGCCGCCACGGGCGACGTGTATCTGAAGCTTCACCAGATCCAGCCCGGTGGTGCATTCGGTCACTGGATGTTCGACCTGCAATCTCGTGTTCATCTCCATGAAGGAGAAGTGCTTGCCTTCGGGTTCATACAGAAATTCGACCGTGCCCGCGTTGTGATATTCCGCGGCTCGAGTGATTCGCACGGCCGCCTCGCGCAGCGCCTGATCTTGCTCCGGAGAAAGCACCGGCGAGGGCGCTTCTTCCATGATTTTCTGCTGGCGCCGCTGTATGGTGCAGTCGCGGACGCCGGCGGCCCATATGGTTCCGTAATCGTCGGCAATGATTTGGACCTCGACGTGGCGCGCCTTGGCCACCAGCCGCTCCATGAAGACTGTCGGATCGCCGAAAGCTTTGAATGCTTCGGCCCGGGCACTGGCAAAGGCCTGCGGGAGTTGGTCCTCCGATTGCACGAGCCGAATTCCGTGACCACCGCCTCCGGCGGTCGCCTTAATAAGGAGCGGATAGCCCAGCCGTTCGGCATGGGTTAAGGCGTCATCGACCGTCTCCACCGGCCCATTACTCCACGCCACGACCGGTATCTGCGCCTGCTCGGCTAATCGCTTGGAGGCGATCTTGTCACCCACACGCCGCATCACATCGCCATCCGGGCCGATGAACACGATGCCCATCTCGCGGCAAAGGTCGGCGAATTCGGCGTGCTCGGCCACAAATCCCCATCCCACCCAGACCGCATCCGCGCGCGCCGCGGTTAACGCCTGTTCGAGGCGGCCATAATCAACGTAGCTGCTCTTGAGTTGCTGCGTATTGGGATCAAGGACCAGAGCCGGACCGAGGCAAACGGCCTCGTCCGCCTCTCGCACAAACATGGAACGCCGGTCAGGTTCGGTGAACAGTGCGATGGTCCGCAGAGACGTGCCGTGCTCTTGGTTGAAATCGCGGGCGGCGTGGATGAATCGCATGGCGGCCTCGCCGCGATTCACGATGGCTACGCGTTGAAATTCGTGTTCCATAAGTCCCCCGATCAGCAGATCGTCAGGACAAACCAGATCCTGTTCTTCATGCAGCCACCGATTCCAGTGACATCGCCGCCTGCAACGCCTTCAACCGCCCAGCATCCACCGCATTGGGAACCGCTACCGTGCGATAGCCACTGAGCTGCAGATACCGTTTCCCCTTTGCGTCTACGACCTCAGCATGGAAGCTCGCTTGATCCGTATCCGGTGTGACGACAGCAAACAGGCTGCCTGCGGTCGCATCCGGTGCGGCGTACAAACGCACTTTGTGGATGTGCAATGGCAGGCCCATCCGGCCCTGCACGCCCATTTCCCAGAGGCCGGCAGTCTGGAAACAAAGCTCAATCAGCCTCGGCGAAGTTATGGCCGGTAGGTCAGCGGGGTGATGATTGTCTGGCAGGCGCTTGGACATCAAGCCAGCCATCTGCGTTCCATCCCACCACGCCCGTTCGACAACCTGGTATGCGGGGCCGTGGAAATAGAGCGGATAGATGTCGCCCGCCTCAATGACATGTCCTGACGGCGTGCCCAGCGGCAGAGTGGTGGCAGCTTCAGCCGGGTGTCTGGTGAGCCGCACGCGCGCCGTGAAGTGCGTTGTAACTTGCGGCTCGGTCTGGTTCGGCAGCGAACGGCTTCCGGTCAAGCGGCAATCCGCCAACAGCGAGTCGCCCTCGGGACGGATGACGGTTTCGATCGTGAGCGTGCGCGGCTCATTACGATAGAACTTAAACGGCGCCAGAAAGTTCACGTCTTCGATGGCCGCAACCTGCCAATCCGGAAGCAAGCACACTGCAGCTTCGGCGAACGCCTCGACGCCCATGACTCCGGGCAGCACCGGCGTTCCGTCAATCTGATGGTCATGCAAGAACGGTTGAATCGCCGGATCCAGCGTAGTCTCGATCTTGAGGCCGCTCTGCAAACTCATGCCGGCCAGCTTGTCGACCATGACCCCTTGCCGCAGCGGTTGTTGCCAGGACGTTGAGGTATCCAGCCCGCCCGTCGCATCCCACTCATCCAGCAGAACACCGAGTCGTTGTCCGATGACGATTTCCCCCTTGGTGCCGCCGGCGGTGAGTTCGCGGCGAATCAGAGGAATGCCCGCCTCCGGCGGGAGCATGTCGATGCCTGCCACTTCCATCATCCTGGGAATGGAGCCGCGAGTGGCCATGCCAATGCCGCCCCATGCCGTCCAGTCGATGACGATGCCGCGCGTGCCCGGCCGGGTGGTGCGGAAGCTCGAAGTGATCTTGCACAACAGGTCGTTGGCCGAGCTGTAATCGGTTTGTCCGGCGTTGCCAAAGCGCCCGGCAATCGAACTGAATGCCACCGTTGCTCCCAACGGCATGTCGCCGATGGCGTGTAGAAGATTGAACCAGCCGTCACTCTTCACGTCGAAGATCAGATCGAATTCACGCGCATCCTTGTCCGGCAGGAAGTGGCTGCGCTCGATGCCGGCGGCGTGCAGCAGGACGTCGATTCGCCCGCTGCGCTCGCGCACCTGCTGAATGACTTTGGCTACGCTGTCCGCATCCGTGAGGTTGACGCTGAAGTAGTGCGCAGTCCCGCCGGCCGCGCGCACAGCCTCGATGGCAGTGTTAGCTGCCCGGGCTCGCTCGAGAGCCGCCAGTTCTTTTTCTACCAGGGCTGGCGTGGCGCGCTCGCCGCGTGCCTGTATGCGGGTAAACAGATCACGCTTGAGGCCGTCCTTATCGGTCACGAAGCGTTGCAGGTCAGGGTTACTGGGATCAGGCTCGGGGACCAGATCAAGCAGATAGAACGTGCCACCGGAGGCTGTGGCCAAATCGGCAGTGATGGCCGATACGATACTTCCGGCCGCCCCGGTGACCAGGAAGACGGTATTGCTGTCCAGGATCAGCCCGGGCTTGCCATCGCTGGCGGGTTGTTCTTGCAGCCCAACCGTCCAGCGTTGCTCACTCTTGTAGCCGATTTCGACGGCGCCCGGATCGCGCAGGGTTTCGCCAATCAGGAGCTCGGCGATCTCTGATGGCTTTCGCTCTGCTTCAAAGTCGACAGCCTTAACCAGAGCATCCATTCGCTCTCGCTTGTACGTTTTGGTGAAGCCGACGACCGCGCCACCTAACGGCGATGTCGCACCGGCCTCATTGTAACCATGCTGTCCGCCCAGTCGCGTCGCTGAAACCAGGAACGTGCCTGGCAGCGCAATCTGCTCGTACAGGATGCGCATGGTTGCGTAAAGCGACTTGACCCGGACTCGAAGAGCCGAGTGCCACGCTGCCAGGTCCATCTTGGTGAGGTCTCCCTCGTCATCCAGTGCGGGCAGCCAATAAACTCCGTGCACCGGACCCGCGGCTAGCCAGCCTTTGAGAGAGTTCGCCAGCGTGTCTGCATCCACTGTGTCTTCAATCCGCCGCACTTCAACACCCAAGGTCTGAAGCCGCTGCGTCAGCGCGTCAGCCACCCCGGATTTGTCCGGCATAATGACTACGCGATGACCGGCCGCGAACGTCACCCCTGTCGACTTACAAATGGCGAGCGGCGGGCGCAGGTTGGGAACCGGCACGCGGCGAGGAATACGATCAGCGGCGTCGAAACTGGCAGAGGACGGCCGCGGGGCTGTAATCGGTTTCGCATCCGCAGATACGGACACTGCGGGTTTCTTCTGCATTGGTTCTGTTTTCTCTTGTGGGCCGGAGGAACCTAAAGCCTCCTTGACAACGCCGGGCTGCCGGTCACGGGCGAACTTGATCACGTGGGCCAGAGTAGGGAAGTCGCGCAGCTTCAGGTTCTCATCGCGTGGGATGTTGTAAGCCGCTCGTACGGCTGCGAACATCTCCGCCTGTTTGACGGTATCAATGCCCAAGTCTGCTTCCAGATCGAGATCCAGATCCAGCATGTCTTTGGGATAGCCCGACTTCTCGGCGACGATATCCAGCACCTTTTCTTTGATCGCGTCGTCCGTTGGTGCTAGGACCGCAACGGCAGACGGCGTAGGCACGGTGGCCGCGCTCACGGGCGGCGATGATGGAGTCGAGGGCGCTCCTGCCAGGTCGGGACGCTTATCAAACACGAACTGGATCACGTGCGCCAACGTGGGATAGTCGCGCAGCTTGCGGTTCTCATCGCGCGGAATGCTGTAAATCTCGCGGATGGCGGCGAACATTTCCGCCTGCTTCACCGTGTCGACACCGAGATCGGCTTCGAGGTCGAGATCTAGGTCCAGCATATCTTTCGGATAGCCAGTCTTCTCCACCACCAGCGCGAGAATGCGCTCTTTGACGGAATCGCCCGTGACGACCGGCGCAGGTGCCACGGCAGGTTCCGATTGTTTAGCGACCACGGGGGCGGTTGCGACCTTGACTTCCTCCTTCGGCGCGGGAGTTGCCGCCAGGTCGGGTCGCTTATCAAATACGAAGCGGATCACATGAGCCAACGTGGGATAGTCGCGCAGCTTGCGGTTCTCATCCCGAGGAATGTTGTAAATCTCCCGGATGGCCGAAAATAGTTCCGCCTGCTTCACCGTGTCGACACCGAGATCGGCTTCCAGGTCGAGATCCAGATCCAGCATGTCTTTCGGATAGCCGGTCTTCTCCACCACCAGCGCAAGAATGCGTTCTTTGACGGAATCGCCGGTGACGCTCTGGGCAGATACTGCTGCCGTTTTCTCAAAGACCACAGGGGTTGTCGTGACTTTGACTTCCTCCTTTTGTGTTGAAGGCGCGGCCGCCAGGTCCGGACGCTTGTCGAAGACGAAACGGATCACGTGCGCCAATGTAGGGTAATCGCGCAGCTTGCGGTTCTCATCGCGCGGAATGTTGTAAATCTCGCGGACGGCGGCGAACAGTTCCGCCTGCTTGACGGTGTCGACACCGAGGTCGGCCTCGAGGTCGAGATCTAAATCCAGCATATCTTTCGGGTAGCCAGTCTTCTCGACTACCAGCGCGAGAATGCGCTCCTTTACAGATTCACTTTCTCCCTTCAGTGACGCCGGAGCAGGCACCGCGACTGATACCGTCACGTTGGCTGCTGCTACGGGCGCTGCCGCTACCGGCTTCGCTTCAGGAGCCGGAACTGCGATCGCCGTCTTCGCTTCCGGTATAGGCTTGGCTGGCGCCGGCGTCGACGCCGGGTAGGACGCCTGACCTACTTCAGCCACTCGCGCTGCCGACGCATGATCCCGCACCCGCAGCGTGCGCTGCACAACTTCCAGATCGGCGGCCGGACGCCCGGCGATACGGCTCAGCCAGGCGTTCCACACGGTGTCATCCGCAATACGGTAGGCATAGCCCAGTGCGTTCGGGCTGGGACGGATCCCGTCTTTTGTCTTCAGCCGGCGGATCAGCATCATGCTGATTTGCGAACCGAAACCCGCTCCCAGGTGTATGGCGTACTCCACCGGATAGGCCCCACCTTTTGACAGGTTCAGCTGTCCTAACTCCGGATCGACCTCCTTGAAGTTGGCAACCGGGGGCACACAGCCGGTTTCGAGGGCCTTGACCGCGACCACGTCTTCGATGCCCGTAGCCATGGCGTGACCGGTGAAACCCTTGGTGTTGGCAATCACGATGCGATCCGCGACCTCGCCAAAGACGCGACGCAACGCGTGGATCTCGGCCGAGGCACTGCCACCGCGTGCCGGCGTGTAGGTTTCATGCGAAACGAACACCATGTGTGGCGCGATCTCACGACGCGAAATGCCGCTGTCCGTTTCAGCTTTGGCCACCAGGTTCTCCATCACTTGGCCGATGTGCTGCACATCGAGACGCGTCCCGTGGAAGGCGCTGTTGGCGGTCACTGTGCTCAGCACCTCGCAGATGGGCTGAATGCCTCGTTCCCGCGCGGCGTCGGTGCTCTCCACCACCAACGCGGCAGCGCCCATGCCGATAATCAACCCATGCCGCCGGCGGTCGAAGGGGATGGCGGCATCAGCGACCGCGTCGTCGGTAGCGGCAGCTCCACTGGCCAGGAAGCCGGCCCCGAACCAATCCATAAGGTGATCAGAAGTGACATCGTCGGCTGAGATGACGATTACCCGGCTGCACCGCCCGGCGTGGATCCAATCTTGCGCCAGCGACACCGCCTGCGTCGTGGTCGCGCAGGCAGAGTTGATTTGAGTGTTGGGACCGCGAGCGCCGATAAATTCGGCGAATTGCGAATGTCCCATCGACAAAGTCTTGAGCAGGAAGCGCCGTTCGAAGACGTATGGATTTTTGGCGATTGCGGCGCGTAACTCCTCGATGCGCCGTTTTATCTCCAACACCAGCGTGGAGTGACCATTTCCCTCGACCGCGCGCGCGAGCAAGCTCTCGAGTGTGGCCAACTGCTCGCGGCGTTCGTGGTCCGCGAAATAGCGCGACATCTCATCGGCGAACGAATCGTAACCGGGGAAGGCAGAACCAAAAATCACGCCGGTATCGTCACGCAGGGACTCTGGCAATCCCCAACGCTCGGGTAATTGTGTGCCTTTGCTGGTGGTTTTATACCGCATGACCAGCGGAATGCCGGCGTCGCGCAATGCATCGATGCCCGCGGCCATCGCCAACTGCGTCACCCGATCCAGGGCAGCCACACGATCGGCGGAAATTCCGAATTCCTCTTCCACGTTAAACGCGCCTCCGCGTCCCGCCAGCTTGATAACGTCTGCGACGCTGCTGATGGTCTCGAACCGTGGTTCCCCGTTCTCGCTCTTTACCAGCCGGGTAATGTGTTTCGCAAGCATCCCTTGCCGGAAACGCGCAGGGATGGAATCGATAAACTGCTCGCCTCGCAAAATGCGGGCGACGTTGCCGTCATCGAAGATGTGCCCGGTTCCGGGCAGACCTAACGCTGCTCCGGTGATGACTACCGGGGCGCCCGCAGAGACGTTCTTCTTGCCGCGGTAAATCTCGTAGCCGCGATCCAGAACATCAGCGAAGAAACGGCCGAGTTCGCTGTAACCATTGCCATTCGACCGTTCGGTTGATGCAGTAAAAGCACCGGTCACGGATGCTGCTACAGAGATAGGCTTAGAAATCTCCGCCAGTGAAGAAACCGTAGCCGCCGCAGGCTCGGCCAAGGCTTCGCCGATGCCGCGTCCCAGTCCCGCCGCATAAAGCCCGCACAGCGCCTGGTTGAACGCCACGACGTCGCCGACCTTGGGATGATTGGTGAACAGCGAGACCACATCGTTGCGGCCGCCGAGCACGTCCTCGGCAAATCCCTGCAACGCTTTTTTGGGTCCAACTTCCACAAACATGCGAGCGCCGGCATCGTACAGTGTGCGCAGGCCCTTAATAAATTGAACCGGGGAAGCGACCTGCAGAGTGAGAATGTCCAGCATCTGCGGCACGACGTCAGGTCCGGTGGGATAGAACTCACCGTTGGTGTTGGCGACGATGGGCAAGCGCGGCGACTGAAGGTGCAGCCGCTCCAAAACTTCCCGCAGGGGCTTGCTGGCTCCAGCCACAATCGAGGTGTGGAAGGCGTGACTCACAGACAACGGAGCAACCTCATAGCCAGCTTTGGTGAAGGCTTCCATGGCCTGCTCGACGGCCTTGCTGGCGCCGCCGACCACTGCCTGACGGTTGCTGTTGACGTTTGCGATTACCACGTAACCGTTGATCGTCTTCAGAATGCGTTCGATTTCCTCCAGCGGAGCAAACACCGCAGCCATGCGGCCGTTGTCGTCCATGGCTACCTGGGTCATGCCGCGCCCGCGAGCGCTGACCGCTTCCAGCGAGTCAACAAAAGGCAGACCTCCGGCGGCGACCAGGGCCCCGTACTCGCCCAGGCTGTGACCCATGGTGAAGTCGGGTTCAACGCCGTAGGCGGCCAGTAGCCGGGTCAGTGCCAGGTCAGTTGCTAGCACAGCAGGCTGGGTGATCTCAGTTTGGCGGAGATCGTCTTCGGCTTTGGCAACGGCGTTGGCATCAGCGTGGTCAACGAAGATGTATTTGCTGAGCGGCTTGCCGAGTAAAGGCGTCATCACGCGATCGGCCTCGGCAAAGGTTTCGGCCACGATCGGCTCGGTTGCCCGCAACGACTGCAACATGTTCACGTACTGCGAGCCTTGGCCGGTATAGAGGAACGCAACCTTGGGCGCAGGACCGCGACCGCGGAAAATGCCTTGAGCCCGCAGGGCTTTCCACATCGCCGGCTGATTGAGCGCCAGCGCTTTGACCGCGTTGGTTGCCTTGTCCGCCAGTTCTTTGGCATTGGTGTAGTCGATGGCCACGCGTTCGGGTGCGCGCAAGTCGGAATCAGCCGGTGCGGTGAGCGCCGGCGCCTGGCCCGCTTTGGCTTCTTTCTCCACCACCCGCAATCGCTCGACGAGTGCAGCTTCCGAAGAAGCGCCGATTACCAGAGCTCCGCGTAAAGGAGCTTTGTAAAAAGAAGCATTAGAAGTTCGGGAAGCGCTTTCCGTATTCATAATTGACTCTTTCACCGTCGTCGGTATCTCGTTGACCACGACCGACCGTTTGCCGTTACCATTCAGTCTGTGAGGAATGTATTCTTCGAGCACCGCGTGGAAATTGGTGCCGCCAAAACCAAAAGCGCTCAGGCCAGCCCGGCGCACGCCGTCCGCTGGCATGGTCCACGGTTTCAGTTCGGTATTGACGTAAAGCGGAGAGTGGTCAAAATCAATATTGGGATTGCGATGCTCACAATGCACGCTCGGCGGCAGTACCTTGTCCCGAAGCGACAGGGCGGCCTTCAGTAATCCGGCGGCGCCAGCTGCCCCCTTGAGGTGCCCGATGTTCGATTTGACCGAGCCCAACGCGATGGAGCTGGAAGGAAGGTGAAAGCCGCCAAGCACATCGATCATGCTTTGCACTTCGACCACGTCACCCACGCTGGTCGACGTGCCATGGCCTTCGATCAAAGTTGCGGTCGCGGGCGATAGTCCCGCGTTCTCCCAGGCCCGTTCGACGGCCAACTTCTGGCCGATCGGGTTGGGCGCGGTGATTCCTTTTCCTTTGCCGTCGCTCGCTCCGCCCATGCCGCGCAACACCGCGTAGATCTTGTCGCCGTCCTTCTCGGCGTCAGCCAGACGCTTGAGCAGAAATATCGCCGCGCCCTCACCCATCACAAAGCCGTCAGCTCCTTCGGCATAAGGGCGGGTCCCGGTCGCCGAGAGCGCACCGATTTTGCAGAACTTGATGAAGGTTGACGCGCCCATGTTGCGGTCAATGCCGCCGGTGACCGCGAGGTCAAAATCGTTCTCCACCAACCCCTCGACCGCGGCACTCATGGCCGCCATCGCCGACGCGCACGCCGCGTCTACTACGTAGTTAGGACCATGGAAGTTGAAAATGTTCGCGATGCGGCCGGCAATGCAGTTCGACAATTCTCCTGGCATGGTGTCTTCTGTGACGTCGGGGACGCGCTTTGCCATGCGGTCATGCAATTCCCGAGTGATATCGTGGCGCAACTCCTTTGGCAACCCAGCGAAGCTGGCGCTCCCCGCCAGTTCCTGGGCATATTCCGGAAAGTACAGGCGCAACGCGGTGAAATAGTGTTTTTCTCCCGCCATCGCGTTGCCCAGGATGACCGCCGTGCGATCGGTGTTCAGGGGCCGCTTGGGAAAACCGTAGTCTTCTAGCGCCTCGCGGGTGCAGGCGATTGCCCACTTTTGTGATTCATCCATCGCGTCGATGACGCGTGGCGGGACCGCCAAGCGCCACTTGATCGGGTCCCACACCCATTTGCGCGCCCATCCGCCGATGGTGGAATAAGTCTTATCCGGCGCACTGTGGTCGGCGTCGAAGTAGAGGGCTGGATCCCATCGCTCACGGTCAACTTCCGAAATGCTGTACCGGCCGCTCTTTACGTTCTCCCAAAATTCGGAGACGTTCTTGGCGTCGGGCAGAATAGCTCCCGCGCCTACGATCGCAATGGCCCGATAGGCCGTGTTTTCCATGAGCGAGACTCCTATAAATCGTTAATGCTACGCAGCCTTTTCCAGGTGCTTGGCTGCGCGGCCATACAGCACGTCTGCTATGTAATCCAAGTCTGAAATAAGGCCTGCCTGCGCGCGGTGGATGGCGGGCAATCCCAAGCTCGTTTCAAACCCGGCGATCTCGGCGTCGCCGACGCCGCCGGCTCCAATCACCCAGCGCATACCTTCTTCACCAACCTTGAACGCCGCTTCGCGGGCAAAAACCCGGCTGATTGCCGCTAGCCCGGTCGCGTCGAAGCGCCGGTTGGCTTTTTCGTTGAGCTTGCCTTCCGCCATCAACGCGGCACGACGAGACAAACTCCCGGCGCACTCGGCATAGGCGATCAGTTCGCCCAGGCGCAGCAAAATATGTTGATAGCGGGTCAGGCGCGCCACTCGCGCTTTTTCCATGACTTCGGCCAACGCGTGCATCGCCAGCGCTGCGATGTCGGCGCCGACGTTCGGATGGCGGCCGTGCAGTTCCTCGAATTTCTTGGCCTGCTCGTGATAGTGCAGCCCGCGCGTCTTCAGATGGGACTGCCAGCGGTCGCGGCTGATGGTCATCTCCATGATCTCGGAAGTGCCTTCATAAATCGTGGTGATGCGAACGTCGCGGCTGATCTTCTCCACCATGTATTCGTGGGTGTAACCGTAGCCGCCCAGCGCCTGGATGCTGGCCTCCGCCGCCGCATTCCCGGCTTCGGTCGCCATGTACTTGGCGATAGCGCCTTCAGTATTCAGGCTGCCTTCCACTCCCGCGTCAATCCGCTCCGCGGTTTCTTCGATATAAGAGCGGGCTGCTTCCAGCCGCGCCACGTGCGGCACAATCAGCTTGTGGGTGTAGCCCTGTTTCTCTGAGAGTGGCGCTCCAGCTTGAATACGCTTGGTGGAATAGGGAATGGCGCGATCGAGCGCGGCCCAACCTGCGCCCAGTCCAAACGCCGCGACCATAAGCCGCGTGTAGCCGAACACCGCCTGGGCCTGATTCAGTCCCTGACCCTCCACTCCGCCGAGCAGCCGGTCGGTTCCCACAAAAACGTTGTCGAACGCCAGAGCCGCAGTGTTGCTGAGGCGGATGCCATGCTTATCTTCAGGCTTGTCGTGAGTGAATCCCTTTGCCCCTTTTTCCACCACGAACCAGCTCGGACCGCTGGGCGTGTTGGCGAGGACCGTGTAGGCGTCGGCGATTCCACCGTTGCTGATCCACTGCTTGTTGCCGGTGATCTTGTAGCCGACGACCTGGCCGTTCTCGATCACTCGCTCCGCGGTGGTGCGCAGCGCTCCCAAGTCGCTTCCGGCTTCCGGTTCCGTGGCGCCGTAGGCGAATAGCAATCCCTCTTCCGCGATGCGCGTCAGCCAGAGCTTCTTTTGCTCCGGATTGGCCCCGACCGTGATGGGATCGCTGCCCAGGAAAGTCGCCAGCACGGCGGTGGCAACGCCCAGATCGATGCGCGCCATCTCTTCGCAGATGCAATACACATCGAAGGTACCGCCGCCCATGCCCCCGAACTCTTCGGGTATGAACAGGAGTTGAATGCCCAGCTTGTCCGGGCTGCACATGTGGCGGACGATCTCCAGCGGACACTCGTCCTTATCGTCCAGTTCCCGAAGGACCTCGTCCGGCAGACGTTTCTTGGCGAAGTCCTTGAGCGACTTCAAACTTAACTTCAGAGTTTTGCTGGTGATCATGGGTCCTCACTTTGCTGCGACGCTGTGCATTTCATGAACTTTGTTGGTTAACTCCGGCAAGAACTCCAGAATGTCATCGACAATTCCGACATCTGCCACCTGGAAAATGGGAGCTTTGGGGTTCTTGTTGATGGCGATCAGGAACGGATTGCCCTTAATGCCGGCCAAGTGCTGGAACGCGCCACTGATGCCGCATGCCAAATAGACCTTGGGCTTGACGGTTTTTCCCGACGAGCCCACCTGACGCGACTTCTCCATCCACTTGGCATCGACCACGGGTCTGGAGCAGCTCACCGCCGCGCCCATGGCCTCAGCCAGTTCCTCGGCGATGGCCACGTTGTCTTTTTCCTGAATGCCACGGCCGATCGAAATCAGAACGGCATGCTTGGTGATATCGACATCGCCCGCTTCGGCGGCGACCGTCTCCAGATAGCGCCGGCCTGCGGTCAGCCCGCCGACATCAGCCGACTTGTCGACCACCGCACCGCCTAAGGGAATGATGTTCAGCGGCTTGAAGGCGCCCGGACGGATGGTGATGACAGCACCAGCGGAGACATCGCAGCGCACATGCGCGCTCACCTGCCCGCCAAATTCCTGGCGGACTACTTTGAGATCGGCGCCTTCGACCCCGTCAATTTCTACAACGTCGGAGACGAAAGCCGTATTCATTTTGATAGAAAGCCCCGGAGCCAGATCGATTCCGAAATGCTCATGCGCAACCAGAACAATGCTGTTGTTCGGCAGGACTCGAACCAGAGCTTTCCGGACCAGCTCGGCGTTGGGGTAGGGAAGAGCTTCGTTGGAGACCTTCCAAATCTCGCCATAAGAAGGCCGAAGGCTGGCGCAGACGGCGTCAAGCTCCGCCCCTGAACCGGCGACAATGGCGATGGGCGTAGCGGTGGGGTCGATTTTCCGCAGAGCGGCCGCCAGTTCGAGCGCGGAGTCGTCAGCTACGCCAGCTTTATGCGCGATGTAAGCGAAAATGCGAGCCATTATTTCAACCCTCCTTTGGCTGCCAGTAACTCCAGAACTCTGTCGATGTTTTCTTCCCGGCTGCCTTGCAGCATTTCGGCTCCCTTGCCCAGAGCGGGGACAAAATAGTCGACCCGTTTCACTTTCGCTCCAGCTTCCCCGACAGCGCCGGTGCTAACTCCCAGCTCGGACACACCGAACGTTGGTATGGGCACCGACGCCACTTGCCGGATCCCTTTCATGCCGACATAACGCGGCTCATTGATGCCGGTTTGAATCGAGAGCACGCAAGGCAGATCAATCTCATTCATCTCTTTGTTGCCACCTTCAATTTCGCGACTGACCTTGATTTTTTTGCCGTCGACGATCTCGATGGAATTGACCAACGAAGCAAATGGATAATCGAGCATGGCCGCCAGCATTCCGCCCACTTGCGCGCCACCGTCCTCAGCCTGCACCCCGGTCAGGATCAGGTTGTAGCTGCCCTTTTGGGCGAATGCTTTCAGAATTGTGGCGATGCCTCGGCCGTCGGATCCGCTGAAGGCGTCATCTGTGATCAGCACGCCGTGGTTAGCGCCCATGGCCATCTCCCGGCGCAGAACCTCTTCGTCGTCCTCGCCGCCAACTGTGGCGACGGTGACGGTTCCACCCACTCGGGCGACGATCTGAAGCGCCTCTTCGACGGCATAGTTGTCGGCTTCGTTGATCGAATAGACCAACTCGTCCCGCTCGATGTCGTTTCCTGCGCTGTTGAGTTGGATTTCGTTTTCCGAAGTGTCGGGCACTCTGCGTACGCAAACTAGAATCTCCACGTTCGTCCTCCGTCAGATCGCTTTAGCGACTTCACGCACAATCTGTTGGTCTACCAATTCCGCCAGATCGATAGCGGTCATTTCTCCTTCCAGGCCCGCCACCTTGATCGCGTCTTCTATATTCACCATGCAGAACGGGCATGCGGTCACGATCACATTGGCTCCAGCCTCCGCCGCCATCTGCACTCGCTTCACGCCCATTCGCTGATCTTCTTTGGGTTCGTAGAACAGCATCAGTCCGCCCCCGCCGCAGCAGAATGAGCGGTCGCGCGACCGGCTCATTTCGACTCGCTTCAAACCGGGTATCGCATCCAGCACGTCTCGCGGATCGTCGTAGACCTGGTTATGCCGTCCCAGATAGCAGGGATCGTGGTAGGTGTAGACATTCTTTTCGTTTTCTACCGGACTGAACTTGATCTTGCCGGTCTTCACTTCGCGGGCGATCACCTGGCTGATGTGCTCGACCGGCGGCACATCTTGGTAGTCGTGTCTCAGGGAGTTGTAGGCATGCGGATCAGAGGTGACGATCCGCTTTGCTCCAGATGCTTTGACGGCCTCGACGTTGTGGTCCCGCAAAGCCATGAACAGCGTTTCTTCTCCGAACCGCCGCACTTCGTGGCCGCTGTCTTTCTCCGCGGCGCCCAGAATTCCAAAGTTCTCTCCGACGTGTTGGAGAATGTTTGCCGTCGCCCGCCCAATCGACTGCATGCGGTCATCGTAGGAAGTGATGCTGTCGACAAAATAAAGAGTGTCCGCGCCATTGTTCTTATCTACAACCTTGACGTCGCAAACTTGCTGGAAGTCTTTAGCCTTGGTCCAGTCGGCTTTCTTCTTCTCCATCTTGCCGTAGGGATTGCCGCGGCTTTCCAGTGCCTTCAGCGGCTTTTGCAGTGACTGGGGCACATTCCCGTCGTCGACCATGCCCCGCCGCAAATCCACGATCTTGTCGATGTACTCGATCAGCAGTGGACATTCTGCTTCACATGCGCCGCAGGTCGTGCATGACCAGATTTCATCTTCGGAATAAATGTTGCCGACCAGCGGCGTGCCGTTGTGTGCGCTGCCGAGCACTGGATAATGCTGGAAGGCGTAATCCCGCGCCTTGGTGGTGAGGAACCTTGGAGACAGCGGCCGTCCCACAGCGTTCGCTGGGCAATTGTCCGAGCAGCGCCCGCAATCAGCACAGGAATAGAAATCCAGCATCTGCTTCCAGGTGAAATCTTCAAACGTCTTCGCTCCGAAGGATTTCACTTGATCCAGTTGCTCATCACTAACGCCCCATCGCACCGGCTTCAGAATCTCGCGGTCCAGCTTTGCGAAATAAATATTGAAAAGGGAAGTCTCCACGTGGAACTGAATCCCGAAGGGCCGATAGCAAAGCAGGAAGTAAAAAGTCACTGCGTGAAGCAGGTAGGCGCCGAGGTAAACCCTTCCAAGAATTGGCAATGCAAATGAAGCGAGAGCGCTCTGCAACATCCACGGGAGTGAAAATACGGCCAAGGTCTCGAAGGACTGGCCTTGCTGTGCTTGGGCGGCAGCCCTGGCGGCTGCAAACAGATTATCGGCCACCATCAAAATCGCGATCAGCGACAGAAGAAAGATGGCGTCAGCGGTGTGGCTCTTGCCGAACTTGGAGGGGACTTCGTACCGTGCAGGCCTGAAAACCAGGCGCCGAATCACGGCAATCACCATGCAGAGGAAAACCACCGTGGCAGCGTAATCCGTGACAATGTCGTAAGCCTGGCCGGCCCTCCCTGAAAGTCCGGGCATAACAAAGTTCTCCGAGACCCCGACAATCAAAACAGAGAACGCACGCATGGCCAGCACAATAAAGCCGGCAAAAATGAAGATATGGAGCGTTCCCGCAAGCCGGTAGCGCGGATGCTCCCACTGCCCCAGCCAATATTTCAAGACCCTTCCCATCCGCACCAAGGGCTGGTCAAAGCGAAGATCACGTTGGGCTCGAAGCAGCGGCACCAGCCGCTTTGCCACGATGTAGGCGAAACACGCCACCCCCAGAACATGAATGACCAGGAACAGCATTCGCCACTGGACCAACCAGGCCGTCATCTGCGTAGCTGACTGGATGTCTACCACGTTCTCTCTTCTCCTAGGCGATCAGTTGCGTCAAGTCTTCTTCCTTAACCGGAAGCCCTTCCGGTCTTGCCATTTCGACCGAAGCGCGAGACGCCAGCGGAATCGCCATCCGCACTGGCGCAGGCGCTGGCTTTGCCGCGACCCTTGCTTTTGCGCGTACCTTCTTCTGCTTATTCCTTTGTGCAGGTCCCACCCCAGCGGCTTCCCGCAATTCCGTGAAACTCAATGTCAACAATCTTTCCAACCGCCGCAGATCCGGCGCCGCGTGCGCGCATCCGCTGAACCCGAAATATGCCGCGCCGTCGTAGCTCAAAATGGCGCAGTTGAGCGCCATCTCGCCACCCACCGGCACATAGGGATAGCAGTGCAGCATCTTGTGACCGAGCAAATAGAGCGGATACTGCGGACCCGGCACATTGGTGCACACCATATTGAAGGGCGTGAAGGGCAACCGGCTGATGATGTGACCCGCCAACGCCTGTGCTGTGGTGGGGAACATACCGATCAAACCGCCCGCCAGGCTTACCAGTTCGGCCGTATGCGCGCGTTTGAGAAACTCCGTTCGCCGATGCACAGCAGCCAGCAATTTCCGGGGGTTGCGAATATCCAGCGGAATGGTGACCGGAACCAGAGAGATGCGGTTTCCCAATTCGCCCGGATTGTCGCTGCCGCGCAGATTCACCGGAACCATCATGCGGAACATCCGGCCCTTGACCCGGTCGCCATGCATTTCGAGGTAGCGCCGGACGGTAGCCGTTACCAGCGCCAGAATCACGTCATTCACACTGGTCCCGCAGGCCTGTCGGATGGCTTTGATTTCGGCCAGCGGAACTCCGGCCCAGGCGAATTTCTGTGGTCCGCGATAGAAGACGTTGAAGCGCAGCCGCTCAGTGGACGCGCTGAGTTCCGGCAGCAACTGAGTGAACTCGTCGGTAGCCAGCTTCCCGCCATCGACAGCAAAGCGCTCCGCCATGCTCGACACATCCGCCAGTGCGGCTAGAATTCGTTTCACCAACTCTGAATAAGAGTCGACACAGCCATTCGTGATCGCTCCCAGAAAATCAGGTCGCGATGGCACTTGCAGCCGAAGTTTTCGTTTGGGCAGACGCGGCGCCACCGGACTCGCATCCATGAGCACATTCATGATTCCCACTCCGGCGATGCCGTCCGCCAGGCAGTGGTGCAGCCTGAAAATCAACGCGCTGCGGTCGCCCTTCAACCCATGCACCAGGGTCATGTCCCACAACGGATGCTGCCGGTCCATCACCGTGCTCAGAATCTTCCCTGCCAGCGTCTTTAGTTCGGCGTCGGAACCATGCTTGAGCGTCGCCTCGCGCACATGGTTGCGGATGTCGAAGGTTGCATCGTATTCCCAACTGGGTAGGCCAATATTGAAGATTGGCGGCACGATCCGCTTAAGGTAGCGAGGAATCAGCGGCAGCTTCGATTCCACAAACTGGCCACAAGCCTGCAACGAGATCTTGCCCTCAAACACGCAGACACAGGCCACGTTGAGGGGCATGCCTTCGCGTTCCAGATGGAGGAATACGGTGTCTCCCCAGGAAAGGCGGTCGCCCTGCTGTTGGTTCTGCATACCGGCCCTCCGATTCACTTGCCGATCTTCTTTTGCCATACGACCCATACCTCAGTTCACGAAAATGAATCGTGACGCCAGCTTGACCAGCTTCAGCACTTTGTAGACATCGACATTGAGACCGCGTAAGGCGATCTTGACGCCCTTGTCCTCTGCTATCCCCGCAAGCTCTTCCAGCGCTCGAACTACACTGGGATCAATTCGACGCACGGAAGAGAAATCCAAAACCACTTCGCGCTCGAGGCCGTCCAGTTTTCTTCCCGCGTCTTGCAACCCTTCAACAACCCGCTCTTCGTCAATCTTCAGCCAGCTGGCGATCATTGCCATACTCATCACCATTCCCTACGCGGTTTTCTGTTCAGCTACACTGACCACTTTTGCCGGGCTTCGTCCCTCATAAGCCTTCCAAAACAGATCAGCCAATTCGCTGATCAGTGGCATACGAGGGTTCGACCGCCAGGAGGGATCGTCAAAGGCAAGCTTGGTCAGCTCCGGCATTGCCCGTTCGAATTCTTCTTTCGAGATTCCCAGGTCAGCGATCGAGCGCGGAAAGCCCAACTGGTCAAGTAACTCTTCCGTCGCTACGATCAGGTTCTTCACCTTCTCCTCAATCGTTTGGCCGCCCAGACCCAGCAAGTCCGCGATCGTGGCGTATTTCTTGTGCGCGACATACCCTTGCTGATACGGCGACGGTAGGAACTTGGTGGGTACGGCTGCGTTATACGCAATCACGTGCGGCAACATGAGCGCATTGGCCCGGCCATGGGCCACGTGGAAACGCGCTCCGAAGGCATGTGCCAGCGCATGATTCACTCCTACCGCCGCATTGGAGAATGCCATCGCCGCAATGCAGGCGGCGTTGTGCATCATGCAGCGCGCCTCTTCATCGCGGGGATGCTCGAATGCAATGGGCAGGTACTTGAACACCATGCGGATTGCCTGCATGGCGTTGCAATCGGTATAAGGCGAAGCCAGAGTGGAAACCGCTGCTTCCAGGGCATGGGTCAGGGCGTCGATGCCGGTATCAGCGGTGAGCCCCTTGGGCATGGACATCACGAACTGCGGATCCACAATGGCCACATCCGGGGTCAACGAGTAGTCGGCCAGAGTCACCTTACGCCCGCGTTCTTTATCGGTCAGCACCGCAAAAGGAGTGACTTCACTTCCGGTTCCGCTGGTGGTGGAAATGGCAATCAGCCGCGCCCGATTGATTTTCTCGGTCGGATACTCGATTACCCGTTTGCGCAGATCCAGAAAAGGCGTCGCCAGTTCTTCCAGATCAGCCTCCGGCGACTCGTACTTGAGCTTCATGATCTTGGCCGCGTCGATCACCGACCCGCCGCCCAGCGCGATAATCTGGTCCGCCTTGTAGAAATTGAGCGCCTCGACTCCCTGCATCACCACCTTGACCTCAGGCTCTGCGTCGGGAATCACCGATACGTGCACATGCGTTCCCTCCGGAATGTAGCGCCGCACGAGATCTACGTGGCCCATTTGCTCCAAGGCCGGATTCGTCACGATGATGGTGGATCGGGAAGGGAAGCGGCGTACATTCTCGACCGCGTTCAGATTAAAGAGAATCTCTTTTGGAACCCGGAACCACATATGAGCTTGTGTCCTCCGAGCCACACGTTTGATGTTGAGGTAGTGATAGATATTCACGTTGTCGGTAGTGCTGTTGCCGCCACCGGTGCCGCATCCGAAAGAGAACGTCGGCACCAGATCGTTGTAAATTGCACCCACCGCACCCACCGAGCCGGGTGAGTTCACCAGAATGCGCCCTGCGTTGATCACTTCACTGAACTTGGCGATAATCTCGTCGTTGCGCGAGAAAATGACCGCAGTATGTCCCAGTCCCCCGGCATGATTCACGTCGACGCATACTTTGAGCGCTTCATCGACAGATTTCGCTCGGTAGACCGAGAGCACCGGGAACAGCTTTTCGACCGAAAGGGGATATTTGCGGCCTACGCCCTGAATCGGCGCAATCAGAAGTTTGGTGTTGGGCTTCACTGAAACGCCAGCCAGACGGGCGATATCGGTGGCCTTTTGCCCGATTGCCATGGGTTGCATGAAGCCAGTCTCCGGATCGATTACCGCTCGGGCCAGCAGGTCCGTCTCTTTCTCATTGCAGATGTGCGTACGTAGCTCCGCAAATTTCTTCAGCACCAGGTCATAAATCTCATCGTCGATCACCAACGTTTGCTCGGAGGCACAGATGGTTCCGTTATCGAAGGTCTTAGAAAGGATGATGTCCACCACCGCCGTGTTCAGGTCCGCGGTCTTTTCCAGATAGACCGGTGTGTTGCCCGGCCCTACACCCAGCGCTGGTTTCCCGGAGCTATACGCGGCCTTGACGGCATTCGGGCCGCCGGTGGCATCAATCAGGGCCACGTTCTTGTGCCGCATCAGGTAGGCGTTATCTTGCAGGGTGTGCGATTCGAGACAACTGAAGATCCCTTCCGGCGCGCCCTGCTTCAGCGCGGTCTCGTACATGATCTTCACCGCCTCGGAGCAGCAACGCCAAGCGTTGGGATGGGGACTGAAAATGACGGCATTGCGCGTCTTGATGGCCATGATGCATTTGAAAAGCACCGTGGAAGTAGGGTTTGTAATCGGGGTGAGCGAGAAGATGACTCCGATCGGTTCCGCCATCTCCACCAGATTCCGTTCCGGAAACTCGCGAATGATGCCGACCGTCCGTTTATCCTTGATGTAGTTGTAGGCAAACTCTGTGGCCACCATGTTCTTGATGACCTTGTCTTCCATGACTCCGACCTTGGTTTCCTCAACTGCCAGACGGGCGAGATGTTGCGCTTGTTCCAGGCCGGCCAGCACCATCGGCTTGACGATGCGGTCCACATCCTCTTGAGTGAACTGGGTAAAGACGGCGGCAGCAGTTCTGGCTTTACTGACTAAACCTTCCAGGTAGGCGATCCGCTCTTCGCTGAGGTTTTCGACGGCAAGCGGAATCTGAACCCGCTCCCGGACCGCTTCACTCGTGTCCATCGCTGCCCCCTACCTTTGTCTACTCGCGAACCTGTCAGAAACCTTTTTCAGAAGAAAAACGCCCACTCTTTACTGCCCTTAGGGTCTATGCGTAGTCGATGGGGTGCCGTGACAGCCAATGCTGATCGCGCACCCGCCCAATGTTTCTCAGCGCGCTACCCGCGGCGCTGGCGGTTAAGTGACGGCTTTCCCACATGACGCCCGCCCCTAGGCCAAGTACACCGCCCAGCAAGCCGAACGCCAACGCTCTGCCGAAAGATTTTTCCCGGTATCCGGGATAGCTGCCCAACACACCGATGCACGCCCCCAGAACGGCAGGCCTCAAGGCGCCTCGAACCGACTCGCCCAGCAACGGCGTGATGGATTCTCCCTGGAGAAATGCTTCTCGCCCGGAACGTGCACCCTCGATTCCAGAATGCAAAATGTCTCGGCCATAATCAGCACTCGACTTGGACCATTCGCGTAGATTCATCGGATTTCCTCACGGTCCACGATCGGGACCACTGGGTTAACTACAACACCCTGCACGGAGTCAGTCCGTGCCACCCGTCACAGGTCATTGTGATGGGTTGGCATCTGGGGACAAGTTCGTGGAATGGAGCGCTGGGCGCGGCTCAACACGTGAATGAATGTTTGATTTCTCCAGGCAGCAGGTGGGAGGGAAGGGCCTTTGGCCCGGCCAGGGCAGGATCGGGTCACCACGGGGGAGGAATCAACCTTCCTCCCCTGGGCGAATGCTAGGCCAGCATGTATTTGCCGGCTTCGATGACTCTCTGTGCGATCGTCTGCCGGAGGGCAACGGTATTGAACGGTTCGTACTTGCACAAGCGGCGCAGGATGGCCATCTGCGATCGCAACGTGTCGCCTTCGCCGACGGCTGCAACCACCATTCGCGCCGCACTTTCAATCTTGTCGAGTGCGCCTGCCATGTAAACGCGGGTCATGGCAATGGCATGGGCTGCGCCGGCCTCGCCGTTGCGCATTGCCAACTTCTGCGCGCGCAGCACGGCCGATTCCATGGCGTAAGTTTCGATGGTCATGTTGGCGATGGCTCCCATGATCTCTTGCTGGTCCTGGATCGCCTGCATGTACTTTTGTGTGGCCACTCCGGCAGCAAACAGTCCGATCTTCTTGGCCGCCGCCACCAGCTTCCGCTCTTCTGCGAGTAGACCTTCCGCGCCATCATCCCGGGTGCCGGACAGCACTTCATCCATCAGCTTCTTGATTGCTCCCATCAACGGAAGCTGTCCGGACATTGCCCGTTTCAACAGAAACCCGGTAATGACCAGCCGGTTGATTTCGTTCGTGCCTTCGAAGATACGATTGATGCGGGAATCGCGGTAAGCCGCTTCCGCCGGATACTCTTCAACAAAGCCGTACCCGCCGTAAATCTGCACCGTCTCATCCACCACGTAGTCGAGAAACTCCGACCCCCATACCTTGAGAATCGAGCACTCGACGGCGTACTCGTCAAAGACCTTGCGCGCCTGGGCCGCATCGTTGTGGGCATCGCCCAGTTGCTCGATGGCGGCGTCGATCATGCCCACGGTGCGATACGCCATGGCTTCGCCCGTGAAAATGCCGGCAGCCATGTTCGCCAGCTTCTCGCGCACCAACCCGAAATCGGCAATCACTTTGCCGAATGCCTTGCGTTGTTTGGCATACGCGATAGCGCTCTCCAGAGAATTGCGGGCCGCGCCAATGGTGCCTGCACCCAATTTGAATCGGCCCACGTTCAGAACATTGAATGCGATGTGATGTCCTTTGCCGATTTCTCCCAGGACGTTTTCCACCGGTACCTTGCAATCATTCAGAATCAACGGACAAGTGGACGATCCGCGAATGCCCATCTTGTGCTCTTCCGCACCCACCGCAAATCCGGGAAAGTTGCGCTCGATAATAAAGGCGGTGAACTTCTCTCCGTCCACCTTGGCGAACACGATGAACAGATCCGCGAAGCCTGCATTTGTAATCCACATCTTCTCGCCGTTCAGCAGGTAGTGCTTGCCGTCGGGGGCGAGCGTCGCCCGCGTGCGGCAATTGAGAGCATCGGATCCCGAAGACGATTCTGAAAGTGCGTAAGCGCCGACGGTGGTGCCGCCCGCCAGCCCGGGCAAATACTTTTGTTTCTGTTCTTCCGTACCGAAGTAAACGATGGGCAATGTCCCAATGCAGGCGTGGGCGCCCCAAGTTGTGCTGAAGCCGCTGTACTTGGCCAGACGGTCGGCAACAATGGCCGACGTCACTTTATCCATCTCCATGCCGCCGTACTGTTCGGGCACGTCCACCCCGCTTAACCCGAGTTCACCCGCCTTCCTTACCAGTTCGCGGGTGACCGCGAAATCCTTGTGTTCCATCTTTCCGGCATTGGGCACGATTTCTTTGTTGGCGAATTCTTCTGCAGTTTGCGCGATCAGCAAGTGCTGCTCGGTGAAATCTTCTGGAGTAAATACTTCGTTCGGCGTTCGGTCCTCAATCAGAAAACTGCCGCCGTGGACCTTGGTAGCGCTTGGTGCCGTAAACGTGGCCATATTTCACCTCGATTGAACTCGTTGAGCGTTAACTGACGACAGTCTTCTCAGTGGTCGCATACTTTTGCCGCAACTCTCGTTTCAGGATCTTGCCAGATCCGCTCTTGGGCAAGCTTTCGACAAACTCGACCGAGCGCGGACATTTGTAATGCGACAGCCGTGAGCGGCAGAATTCCAGCAGGTCATGTTCCCTGGCCTGTGACCCTGGCTTCAAGGTCACCAGTGCTTTCGGTACCTCGCCCCATTTCTCATGAGGGATGGGTATCACCACAGCCTCGTAAACATCCGGGTGGGCCAGCAGCACCTTTTCCACTTCCAGGGAAGAAATGTTTTCGCCGCCGCTCACGATGATCTCTTTCTTGCGGTCAACAATCTGAAGATAGCTGTACCGGTCAACCGTGGCTACATCACCTGTGTGAAACCAGCCGCCCTCCATTGCCGCAGCCGTGGCGTCCTCCTGGCGCCAGTAGCCCTCCATTACACCATCGCCTCTGACCACGATTTCACCCATGACGGCGCCATCGTGGGGCACATCCTTCCCGTCGGGGCCGACCACTCGAAGCTCCACCCCGGGAATGGCAAACCCAGTCATCGCCTGGCGGGCATAACGTTGTGCGCTCTCCACAGGGAGGTCTTTCTTCATTTGCGATTTGGCCAGCGTTGGACAAGTCTCGGTCAAGCCATATCCCGAGATGCAGGTGCAACCCAGCTTCTCTTCAACTTCTTTCACCAGTGCGGGAGATGATGCCGCTCCGCCAATGCTGATGATTCGCAGGCTACTCAAATCGTAGTTTGCTCTCGCAGGAGAATTCACCAGGGCGGTCGCCATCGTGGGCACGATCGCGCAGCTGCTTACCCGCTCCTGCTCGATCAGGCGGAACACCTCCGCCGGGTTGAAGTGGTGAATCATCACGTGAGTGCCCCCGACCACCGTCATGGTGTGGGCGATGCCCCAACCGTTCGCGTGAAAAAGCGGAATGGTATGCAGGAACACCGCCTGGCATGACATTTCTCCCAGCGTGCTGGCAGAAGTCTGTCCTGCGGCGATCACCGACAGGGCGTGCAGATACACATTGCGATGCGTCAGCATCACGCCTTTTGGACGGTCGCTGCTGCCGCTGGTGTAGAACAGTTCCGCAACCGAGTCCTCATCGATTTGCATAAAGTCACACTCGAAGGGAGGGGAAACCGACAGAACCTGATCGTAGTTCTTTGGCGCCAGCCAGCTTGCGGCGGGTTGACCATCTAACAGGAAGAAACTCTCAATCGAACGGGCGGTCGCCCGAAACGACTCCACTAACGGCAGCAGGGCCGGTTCGACGAACAAGAATCTTGCCCCCGCGTCATTCAGAACGAAAGCCAGCTCCTGTGGACCCAGGCGAACATTGAGCGGCACCAGCACACAGCCGGCGTCCAGGACCCCGTAATAGGCCTCCAGCAGGCGATGACAGTTGGTGCTGAGAAAGGCAATGCGATCGCCGGGTTTTGCTCCAGCGGCCATAAGCGCGCCCGCCAGGCGAGCTGCCCGATCGGCGAATTGCGCATATGTGAATCGCTGTTCGCCGCATACCACTCCGGCCTTGTTGGGAAATTGTTCACGCGCATAGCGCAAGAAACGAATGGGAGTTAGTGGAATCTTCATTTGCGCCTCCCGACCCATGACAAGTATCCGCTGACAGGGGCCTGTCAGCGCGATACTCAGCCTGAATTGTCAGTTGAGTTGACTGGTCATCCTGAGCAGAGTCGAAGGATCCGTGTGCGCATACCTCTTAGCCGCCTCACACGAATTCTTGCGTGCTGGTTCACACGCACGAGGCAAGCTGGCTCCAGAAACGCCCTTAGGCGGCCTGGAACGCTCGACCGTACCGGAGTCCCTCGACTCTTTTCTCCATGGCCCGCGCCCTCGTGCGGGCCATGTTCGGCTCAGGGTGACAGCCCTATATGGCATCCGCTCTCAGGCTGCGGCCGCATGCCTCTTCGGCGGTCGCTTCGCTGTCTTGTGAGCGCTCTTGTTCCCATTCGGCTTTACCATGACCTCCATCAACTCTTTCTGGGCGTTGACGTAGCTCTTTACTCCTTCCCGCGTCAACTCTGCCAATGGCAGGAAGGGAAATGGCCGCAGCAGTTCCAGAGTCTTACCCGCGTTTTTCACGTTGGCATTCATCTGTCGCCCGGCTACATCCACCAGCTTCCGTTGCGCATCGATGAACGACTCTGTGGCTTCGCGTGCCAATTGTGACAGCTCGGTCTTTTTCATCTTCTTGACGCCATTGCTGTGCTTGCCCCCCGTGGCCTTGGCGGTTTCTTCGGCGATGACGTCCATGAAGTGCTTCTGCGCTTTGACAAAGTTCTCCATTGCCTCACGGGCCAGTTCCACCACCTGCTCACTCTGATAGGGTTTCCCGGCCTTGATTGCCTCCATCCAGGTATGGGTTTGCTTGCCCGCAATCTTCAGGAACTCCTGTTGCATATGGATGAAAGTCTCCACACTGCGCCGCAGCAGGTCGGTGACCGCCTGCCCCGCAGGCCATTCCCCGACACGTTCCTTCACGCCATTCATCAGGATTTCGTTCTGTTTCTGCCCCAGGTCGAGCAGGATCTTCTGCCCTTCAATGAAGTTCGTCATCCCTTCGGCCGTTACGTCACTTAGAATCGCGGTCGGGGAATGATGCGGATCGGACAATTGTTGACGCACCGAGTGCATCAGGCTGGCATTCTGCCGCATGGCCAGATCCAGTAGAATCCGCTGCGTGGCAAAGAAGCTCTGGACGCCCTGTTGCGCCCAGCCGGAAAGAAGAGAAACAAAGGAAGACTCTGTGGGATGAGTTCGAGATTCAGACTTTACCGTGGTTGCCATTTTGATACCTCCAATTTGCTGCAATGCAGCATCGAATTAACTATACGATTGTAGGGAAGTTGTGTCAAGATATATTTGTTCTGTGTGCACAGCAGCATAGGCGGGATTGAAATGAAGCCGGCTCCGGTCCTCATCAAGAAATATGGCAATCGCAGGTTGTACGATTCCTCCAGCAGTAAGTATGTCAATCTCGATGATATTGCGGCTTTCGTCCGCGAGGGCAGGGAAGTCAAGGTAGTGGACGCTAAGACCGGCCAGGACCTGACCCGCGTCACGTTGACACAAATCATCACCGAGGATGCGAAGGAGAAGCCGACCGGGCTGCCGCTCGAACTGCTGCGCCAGCTTATCGTCGCTTCCGACGAAGTGCGGCAGGAATTCGTGATGTGGTATCTAAAGTCGGCCTTTGACACTTATCAGAAGGTGCAGGATGCGGTGCAGAACCGGTTGGGCGAGGTCCAATCTGCCATTCTGTCGCCCGTGGATATGATGAAGAAGTTCCTGGGCGCGCCCGCCGAACCCTCCCCGCTGCGGGCCGAGGCCGAACCGGAACTCGATGCCCTGCGCAAGCGCGTAGCCGAACTGGAGGCCCGTGTCAAAGAAAACACACTAGAGAAACAAGGCTCACGCCGGAAGCGCAAGACAAGGGTATAATCCGCAGTGGGCAAGCTTCCGCCCGCTACGCGCGCTAGCGTAATGTGCGTACATGCTGGAGAGACTCGGGACGAAATTGCGGCGCAACGGGAAAAAGACCAACGGGTCATCGAAGGCGTCAGGGCGGCAGCGGACTCCGAAGCCTTCGCAAACCGACATCTCCCCGTGGACAGAGGCGTTGTTTGCGGCTGAGATCCTCATGCTGCACGCAACTCCCGTCTACTACGGTTTTGGCACACCCAAAGGCGACGATTCCGCGGTCGTCATCATTCCCGGTTTCCTGGGTACCGATCTTTACCTGATGGAACTCCACGCCTGGCTGGGGCGCATTGGCTACCGCCCCTATTTTTCCGGCATTGGGATCAACGCCGAATGCCCGAACCTGCTGATCCAGCGTCATCTCAACGAGACCATTCAGAAGGCATTGAAAGATACGGGGCGGAAGATTCACTTGATCGGCCATAGCCTGGGCGGGGTGATCGCGCGCTCGGTGGCAGGCCAGAGGCCGCGAGATATCGCCTCGGTCATCACACTGGCATCGCCCATTCGCGGCACCGTTACCAGTCGGACCGTGTTCCATGCCACGGAAGCCATTCGCAACCGCATCCTGCAGGAGCACGGCCAGGGAGTGCTCCCCGACTGCTACACCGGGCGCTGTACCTGCAATTTTATTGATTCGTTGAAGCGTAACGTGCCGCACTCGATGGTCGAAACCGCCATTTACACCCGCGATGACGGCATCGTCGACTGGCGCTATTGCATGACCAGGAACCCTGATGTCGACTTTGAAGTCCCCGGCACCCACATTGGGATGGCATTCAATCCTTCGGCGTACTCCATCGTCGCCGAGCGTCTGGCGATGGCGCAATCTTCTGCGTAATTCAGCGGCCCACCATCTCCAATACTGCCCCGTTACTGGTCTCTAATGTTTCGATCGCTCTACCGGTCCGCTCCAGGCGGAGTACCGCTCTCGCCAGGCTGTCGTTCGCAACTTCGAAACTGCCCGCGCAATTGGTCTTCACGTAGGGAAGACGATGGACGCTCGGCCCCGCGCCCGCGATCGCTGCTTCCAATCGCCAACCATCCTTGGTCGAACCACGAAAAGTCCAGCCGAATTCCTCCCGATCTCTCCTTATCTCCTCCAGATTCCGGAATTCATGCGCCTTGCCACCATGCCAGAGCACGGCTTTGCGGAAGACCAATCCCAGCGGCATTTCATACACCAGCGCCTCCAGCGTGCTCGGAGGTGCGTCCGGGTGGTGAAAATATGCATGTGTCCAGGTCCAGAAATTGCGATGCCGGTATCCACAGTTGTGCCCTTGAACTCCGAAGCCCAAAGGGTTTCCCTCAAAGCTTCGTCCGTCCAGCGTGATCTGGCCGGAAAAAAGCGCGTCGGAATGTGGAGTTCGCGAGAATCCAATCCAGCCCTTATTGCTCAGCGTCACCCGAAACGAAGAATGCCATTGCAAATCCCATGAAACCGTGTGTCCTGCAACTGCCAGCATTCCTCGGCAGTAGTTCTCGCCGATTTCATGGTTGTCGATTCGGAAGTGAAACGGATTTTGTCTTCTGGCGCTCAGATCCAGGCCATCCAGCTCAAATCCTTGAATGAAGCTTTGCGGTTTTCCATCCCGCGGAAACCACGTGGCCCACACCTGGACCGGCATTCCCTGCGGGTTTTCCGGGCAACCGCATCGCCCGGGATTCATCAGCAAATATCGGAACCACCACGCCCCGCTACCGTCCACCAGTCCGAGACGAACAAACCAGACTTCGTACCGGCGCCGAGCTGAGAGCGATGAATATACTTCGTTGAGCGTCTTCACGGGATCACCTCACGATAACGAGCCCTTTCGGTCGCCAACCTCCAACCGAATGCAGTACGGGTTAACGCTGAAAGAAATAGGTTATCCTGAACCGGCAGGCGGGGGGTGAAATGCGTGTTCTCGTCGTCGAAGACGAGCCGCGGTTGGCGGAGAATGTAGCACGCAGTCTCCGCGAGAGCGCGGGGATGATACAACTCCAACCTTAAGCTAACCTTAAAGTCAACATTAAAGCCAAACTTTCGAGGTCGTCCTTGCGGTGTGTCGGTGCAGGGGCTGGGTATGGCAGGGAAATCGCTCCCGTTAGGGCTCACCAGGGCCTCAATTGAGGCCCTGGCTTTCATGCTGGATCTCGGGGTAGCCTTGTTTTTCGCTTTGCCGGTTGCAAGCCAGCAACTACCGGCCAACCCCCGCCAGATGTTGCTGGTCTTGCTCCTCTTTAGCTGCGGCGGCCTGCGCCAATTCCGCTGACAGCGCTAGCCCCTCGGCTTTGGCGATGGCGCGGGTGGCCACCGGTTTCAACCATAGTAATGCCATGAAAGCGGCGGTAATGTCGCAAGCGATCATGACATAGAACACTGGGATCCAGGAGCCTGTCCTGAGCATCACGTAGGCAGCGACCGGAGCGGCAAAGATGGCCGCCGTCCCTTTCGCGGTGTAGACGATGCCATAGTTGGTTGTGGCCCATGTCCGGCCATACAAGTCGGCCGTGAGCGAGGGGAACAGCGAGAAAATCTCGCCCCAGGCGAAGAACACGAGACTCGACAACAGGACGAACATCACCGGCCGGCCGATGGTCTGCAACCATGCAAATACCGCGATACCTTCGATCAGGAAAGCGGTAAACATGGCGTTCTCTCGGCCAATATGATCAGAGATCCAGCCCCACAGAGGACGGGTCACCCCATTTACGATGCGGTTCAACTGGATCGCCAGGATTGCCGCGGACAGGCCCCAGGCAATAATGACCTTGTCGACTTTGTAGAAACTGGCAATCTCCTTGAGTTGCGAAGTGACGACCAAGCCGCCGAAGGCCACCAACGTCATCATGACGTAGATGAGATAAAAAGATGGTTGCTTCAGCATCTCCATCCAGGTCATGTCAGTCTTTGCTTGGTGAAGTCTGGCCGCAGGCTTCCACGCTTTTGGCAGCCATCCCTTGGGTGGCGCCACGATGAACATCGCCGCAATCGTCACAATGATGCCCTGGACGATGCCCCAAAAAATGAAGGCATGCTGATAGCCGGAAGCATGGATCATTTTCTCGATGGGAGCGACGGTGACCGCAGTGCCGATGCCGTAGGCGCCCGACACAATGCCCGCACAGAGTCCGCGATGGTCGGGAAACCATTTCAGCACGTTGCCGGTGCATCCGCCATAAACAGCGCCGGCGCCCATTCCACCGATCGCGTACCAGATGTACAGTCCGGTGGTGGTGTAGGAGTAGCCAGAACCGATCCAGCCCGCTCCTACCAGCAGGCCGCCAATTCCGATGACCAGCCGCGGCCCAAGACGATCGATCAGATAGCCTTCGAATGGGACCAACCAAGTTTCACAGAAGATGAACGCGGCAAACGCGATCTGCACCGCAGCCAGAGTCGCGTGCAGGTTTGAAGTTAAGGGTTTAGTGAAAAGCGTCCAGGCATATTGCAGGTTGGCGATGGCCATCATTGCGATTATGCAGGCGCACATTTGAACCCAGCGGTTCACGATCTTGGGTTCAGTTCGAACTAAGGAGGTCACATTTGTGGCCATAGACACCCCCTGGGTGGGTTTTAGATTTGGTCGTTTCTTCTCGTTAAGCACTCCTGGACGGATAGCGTCCGGGTAAATGAAACCCCGCCCCCTTACAGGGAGGGCGGGATGTCAGCATCAAGATCTTTCTGGAGCGGAATGATTCCCGGCACCAGCCATTTGTTCCACATATCGTCAATCTTGCTCTGGAAGTAGTCGATATCTTCATCGATAAAGTGCGCGAACCTTCCCTGCTTGAGCAAGTAATCCCGGACCGGCAGGCGCTTGAATCTGCCGTTGGCAATCTGTTCGGTCTTGCCGTAGAGCTTCAGCTTGCCGTTTTCGATCTCGTACAGAGGCCAAATACCGGTGTTCACGGCCAGTTCGCCCAGTTCGAAGGAAAGCACGGGATCGAAATCCCAACCCTTCGGACAGGGGTTCAGGCAGTGAATGAAGGTCGGTCCGCCGATGGACAGCGCCTTGCGAACGTTGTTCATCGCCTGTAGCGGGTAGGACGTAGAAATCGTTCCTACGTACTTAACCGTGGGATGGCCAGCCATTATCAGCGGCGCCATGTTCTTCTTCCAGCGGTGATTCATGATTCGCTTTACTTTTCCTGGCGTGCTGAACGAGGTGTTAGCCCCATACGGCGATGTCCCGGAAATCTGGATATCGGTATTGGCATAAGACTCGTTGTCGTACATCAGGATCAGCAGGTTGTAGTCGGGATGGCACATGGTGGCTGAGATCGCTCCCAGACCCATGTCCGCGCCACCGCCGTCTCCGCAGAAGGCAATGACATTGATGGGTTCATCCTTCATGAAGCCCTTGCGCATCTGGACGCGGAATGCTGCCGCCGCTCCCAGCGCGCTGGAGCCCGAGCTCCCCAGTTGCGTGTGCATCCAGGGAACGCCCCAAGGGGTAGCGTAATAAGAGGTGTTCGCCACATACATGCAACCAGTGCTGCCCAGAACAATGGTCCTGGGACCTGCAGCCTTCGCCATCAGTTTCATGATTTGCGCAGACTCGCAGCCCTGGCAGGTGCGGTGGCCGGACGTGTAGTACTCCTCGTGTGGAACCTTCTTGACTCCTTTGAAGGGCTCCAGGTTTTGCGTGGGTTTTTCATCTACGAATGTGGTCATTTTGTTTATGTCCTTTCCGGCTC
>JBAWFN010000124.1:0-13624 GCA_049591935.1 Terriglobales bacterium
GGGAAATGGCTGGAACATGACGTGTTCTTCTCTTTTGATCCGGCCGGTAAAACTTGGCGAGGAATTGCAGGCGCCAGCCTCGAAACCAAGCCTGGGAAATATGAATTGGCGCTCGTGGGCAAAACAAGCGCCGGCGATGAGGTTGCGTTTCAGCAGTCCATTCTTGTGAGCAAAGCGAAGTACCGAGAAATCGCGGTGACTGTTCCCAAGCAATACACGGAGCCAAGCCCGGAACAACTGCGCGAAATTGACGAAGACAAGGCTGTGAAGCAGCGTGTGCTCGGGCAAGTGAGCCCAGAACGCGTTTGGGCGGGAAAGTTTCTTCCTCCGGTGAATGCTGCGATCTCCGATGTTTTCGGGACTGCGAGGGTCTTCAACGGCCAGACGCAGAGCGTTCACCAGGGACTCGACTTCGGCGTACCCGCGGGCACGCCGGTCGCGGCGCTCAACTCTGGAACCGTCCTACTGGCGCAGATGCTGTTCTTTGAAGGCAATTGCGTTGTGCTTGACCACGGCCAGGGACTGCTCACCATCTACATGCACCTTTCGAAGATCGAGGTAAAAGAGGGGGAGCAGGTGAAGCGGGGACAGCAGATCGCGTTAAGTGGAGGTACGGGTCGCGCGACCGGGCCGCACTTGCACGTGGCCGTGCGTTGGGAGGGAATATACCTGGATCCGGCGATTCTGCTGCAGTTGAGCTGGCCTTAAAAACTCGGCAGCAAGCGACGAACGCTCAGTCCATGGCCAGCGATTGCGGCATGGTTGGAGGTTCAGCCTGCTGAACCGCGACGCCGTCACAAAAGCTGACAATCTTGCCGGAGATGGCGGGCACGCGTTCGCCTGGCACGAGGATGCCGACCAGATTCAGCGGATCGGCGGCGGAGAGCGTGATGGCTTCCTGCGTGGGCGGCAGCTTGCGAGTGGCGCGCAGCGACTCGACGGCAACCGGCAGAGCAAATTGTTCGCCGATGAATCCGTCGACGAAGCGGCCGCCGCGAATTTCACCGCGATCTTCGATCCGGCGGTAGGCGACTTGCAGTTCCCGCCACTTGGGGAGATTGGTTTCACGAGCGAGCAAGTCGCGGAAAACGATTCCATAGCGTTTCAACAGCATCCAGCATGTAGCTTCGACCGCACGATTGCGTTCGACCGCCTGATCGGTGTAGAGCAACGCCCATCGTCCGGAGCTGTGCCGGGGGCGCGCGCTGCGTCCACTGCCTTGTCCGGCGCGGCGTTTGGGATCGATGAGTGAGCGAAGATTGTCGAACCCGTCGGCGGTGACCACTCCCGCAGCTACCAGTTCCCAAAGCGCGGTTTCGACTTCTGCCTTCAACTTGTCAGTGCCGCGAACAATGTCGGCGAAGAACGACGCGCCGCGCTGCCGCAGAAAATCCAGCACCTGGCGCGCGCCTTCACTCAGGCCGCGGGCTTCGGGCTGATGGCTGGCAGAATGTTGCGGCATCATCCAGTCGGCCTCTTCGCGAATGAAAAATGTGATGGGGGCGACGCTGGTGGGAATCACGCGCCGCTTGCCGGCTGCGGAATCTTCAAGGGTCGCCGGATGAGGAGATAAACGTCCCCAGCCGACTGCCCCGGTCAGGCAAAGCTGATCGAGCCATTTGGGGTCGTAGTCAGAGATGCGGCGGGCCAGAATCTGGCGCTCCCAGGCATTGGCGGGAATTTCAAATCCCTGCAACTGGCGCACGATTTCGAGGGTGGCGCGCTCGCCCTGGACCTGAGTCGCCGGCGCCACATGTTGCCAGCGCAAGAGCCACTGCATGAACTGGGCGGCGGTGACCGGCTCAATCTGCTTGCGCAGAGTGGCTACGGTGAGGCGATGGATGCGCGCCAGCAGCCGCCGCTCGCACCACTCGGTGTGCTCTGAGTGTCCCCCGGTGAAATTTCCGCGCAGAATCGCGCCACTGGCTTCCATGCGCAATAACGCAGTGTCGATTTCAGAGGAAGGGACCCCAAGCAGTTCGCCAAGTTGCGAAGCTGTAGCCGGACCGAGGTGCGACATCCAGCCGGTGACCATGGACAGCAAAGCGTCGTCGCGCGAGGGCACGGAGCCTTGGAGTTCCGCAGGCGCCGGATCGAAAACAGCGTCGGGGAAGAGCAGAGAAAGAATCTTGGCCCGTTCCGCAGCGACCCAGAAATGCCGGCCATTCGCGACGGCGCTTGTCGCCCTTCCGGCTCGCACCAATCTCTGAAAATGCCCAGACCATTCTGTGACGGCAAGACCCACGCCGTGCCAGACATCCCTGTCTGCACGGTCAGTCGGCATAGCAATCAGCGTGTGCAAAACATCGTGCAGTTCGTCGGTATCGCGGACGTCGGGCCAGGCTTCTTCGCGGACCTGGGCAATCGCCGCTGGCTCGAGCTTGCCCACCTCTTCGAGAACCGACTCTGGCAGCACGCGCCGCATCTCGACCGCCCGGGCGCGGCGTTCTTCGAGTGGAGCATCGTCAAGGTAGGCGTACGGATTCGCATTCAAAATCTCGTGAGAGAACTGCGAAGGCACGGGCGTGTCTACGGCGACGCAGCGGATGCGGCCTTCGTCCATATCGCGCAATAGCTTCTTCAGGCCGTCGAGATCCATGGCCTCGGTGAGAACATCCTTCATGACTTCTTTAATCAAGGGATGGTCGGGAATCTGAATATCGCCCTCGATGTTCTCCTGGCACGCGGCGACGTCAGGGAACACGGAAGCCATCAAGTCGTCAGAACGCATGCGCTGAATCTGCGGCGGGACCTTCTTGCCGCCCTGAAAACGCAACAGGGCGAGGGCGCGGCCGGCGTCCCAGCGCCAGCGGGTAGCGAAGAACGGCGAGGCCAGCGCGGCCTGCTCCAGAATCGGCTGGACAGTTTCTGCGTTCAAAAAATGGAACACGTCAGCGAGAGGAAAACTGTGCTGCTCAGCCAGCGCGATGTTCAAGCCGTTGTCGGTGGCTGCGGCTTGCAGTTCGAAGTTGAAGCTGCGGCAGAAGCGCTTGCGCAGAGCCAATCCCCAGGCTTTGTTGATGCGTCCGCCGAAGGGAGCGTGAATCACCAATTGCATGCCGCCGCCTTCGTCGAAAAAGCGCTCGGCAATGATGGTGTTTTGGGTCGGCACGTCTCCCAGCACTGCCCTGCCTTGCAGAATATATTCAATCGCCTGCTCACCGCCGGAGTCGTCCAAGCCACATTCTTCTTTCAGCCAAGCGACGGTTTCGGCCACTTCCGGCTGCGCTTGCGAGACACCGACAGGGAAGATGTTGCGTAAGCGGTCGCTGATTTCCTTTCGCAGGTCTGCCACGTGGAAAGAAAGTTCTTGGGTGCGCGCTGGAGCCTCGCCCCGCCAGAAGGGAATTGTAGGCGGCGCGCCATGCGCGTCTTCGACCAGCATCCGTCCGGACTTGCCCTCAACCCGGTGGATGCGCCATGAGGTATTGCCCAGCAGCATAATGTCGCCAGCGTTGCTCTCCACGGCAAAGTCTTCGTCGACCGTGCCGACCGTTATGCCTTCGGGTTGGGCGACGACCGTGAATAGGGCATTCTCCGGAATCGCTCCGCCGCTGGTGATGGCTGCCAGCCGGCTGCCGCGTCGGGCGCGCAGCTTGCGATTCACGCGATCGCGATGCAGGTAGGCGCCATAACGGCCACGACGGGCGGCAATGCCTTCGGAAAGCATTTCGAGAATGGACTGGTAAGTTTCGCGGGTGAGATTGCGGTAGGGATAGGCGCGCTTGACCAGGGCGAACAGGTCGTCTTCATCCCATCCAGCGTCTTCCTCTCCCGTGTGGACAGTCGTTCCGGTTGCTCCCGCGGCGCAGATCGCCACAATCTGCTGGGCCAGAATGTCGGCGGGGGCTTCGGGAATCATCAAGCGATCAAGATCACCGTGGCGGATGGCGCGCACCAAAGCAGCGCATTCTTGCAACTCATCGCGGGTGGTGGCAAAGAATCGGCCTTTGGGAATCGCTCCACGCCAGTGACCGGAACGTCCTACCCTCTGCAGGCCGACTGCGATGGCCCGCGGAGAACTGATCTGAATGACTAAGTCCACCGTGCCGATGTCAATGCCCAGTTCCAATGAGGCGGTGGCGACCAGCACTTTGACCTGGCCGTCTTTGAGCTTGTTCTCGGCGGTCAGACGCAGCTTGCGCGAAAGGCTGCCATGGTGAGCGGCGACATTGTCTTCCCCTAATCGTTCCGCCAACTGATGCGAAATTCGCTCCGCCAGTCGGCGGGTGTTAACAAACACCAATGTCGAGCGGTTCTGCCCCACCAGTTCCACGATCCGGTCATAGATCTCGTCCCACATTTCGTTGCTGGCGATGGGCCCGAGCTGCGTGGCCGGAACTTCGACGGCAAGGTCGAGCTGCCGCTTGTGACCGACGTTGACAATGACCGGCTCGGGCCGGCCATTTCCGGTGAGGAAGTGGGCGATCTCCTCGATTGGCTTCTGAGTCGCGGAAAGACCGATGCGGATGAGGGAGCGGGATGGAAAAAGCCGTGCGCGGTGCGCCTTTGCCTCTCCACACAACGCTTCGAGCCTTTCCAAAGAAAGTGTCAGGTGGGCGCCACGCTTGTCGTCGGCTACGGCGTGAATCTCATCCACGATTACCGTCTCGACATCGCGCAGAATCGCGCGACTTCTCTCAGCCGTGAGCAGGATGTACAGCGACTCGGGTGTGGTCACCAGAATGTGCGGAGGATGTTTCAGCATGGCCCGGCGCTCGTGCATGAGAGTGTCGCCGGTGCGGACGGCAGTACGAATCTGCGGCATCAGCAGGCCGCGTTGGCCCGCCATTTGCAGGATCTCGCCCAGCGGAATTTCGAGGTTTTTCTGAATGTCGTTGCCCAGCGCTTTGAGCGGGGATATATAGAGGACTTCGGTGCGATCTTGCAGGTCGCCGGCGAGGGCTTTGCGCACCAGACGGTCGATGCAGGCGAGAAACGCGGCGAGGGTCTTGCCAGACCCGGTTGGAGCGGAGATCAACGTCGTGTGCCCGGCCAGAATATGTGGCCATCCCTGCTCTTGTGGCTCCGTCGGGGTGCCGAATCGCTGGACAAACCAATCCCTGACCAGTGGGTGGGCCCAGGCGAGCGCGGCAGGGAGGGAAGACATCCCGGATATTCTAGCGGGAAAACCTGCTTTCGTAAAATGTTCGCCATTATCGCGCAGTCTCGAATCTTGTTGATGACGACGAATAGTTTGTATAATAATATGAATAATTCGTAGCCGGAGGTTAAGCGCAAGTGGCGAGCACAAGGGTTTCAAACCTTACCAAGCAGGTCATCGTCTCGACGGCGAGGAATTTTCAATGGAACCGTCAGATGCCAAAGTGGACGGTGATGGTCGAAGGCCGGGAACTGCCGGCGAGACCGCTGGTGCTGGAGGCTGCAGGAGTGCCTCCGAACGATCCTACGAATTCCCACCAAGCGGTAGCGATTTTGAAGAATCAGGGATTTGTCATTCGTTATCAGGGAAAGCTGATTCAGGATGAGAACAACGACCGGCCGGTGCAACCCGTCACGGCTGAGTTTATCCATAGCCTTCGGGGTTGTTGCAAGGGCGAAGACTCACTGGTGGAAGCGCTAATGCGTGAGCGCCAGAACGAGAGATGACTCGCACTTATGTTCTTGACGCCAGTGCGGTCTTGGACTTCGTCGAAGCCGGGCACGGCTCTGGGACAGTGGAACGACTGTTGAACGACGCGCTTCATCAGCAGAGTGTTGTATTTGTCTCCGTGGTCAACTGGGGCGAGGTGTTTTATCTGCTGTGGCATCGGCGAGGCGAGGAGAACGCGCGGCAAGTGATGGCAAGGCTCTCGCCCTTACCACTGGAAGTCATTCCAGTTGACGAGGTTCAAGCATTCAAGGCGGCTGAAATCAAGGCGCTCCACAAGTTGTCGTTCGTGGACGGTTTAGCAGCGGCGCTGGCAGAATTGCGCAACGCCACGCTGGTGACAGGGGATCGAGATTTCGAGAGGCTGGGTCGCCGTGTTCAGGTCTTGTGGCTTCCGCGTCCTTAGAATTCCCCTTCTGTAGTTTCGCCCGCCGGACAGCCGAGGGCGGCTGTTCCCACGCGGCTTCTGATAGCCGACGGCTGATTGCTGATAGCTGAAAAGCTTCAATGTTAGAATCCCGGCCATGCCCAAAATCTCTCCTAAAACCCGCGCCAGGAAAATCAAACTCCTGCTTTTTGACGTGGACGGCGTCCTCACCGATGGCAAACTTTTTTTTCTTCCCGTCCCTCCGGGATTTCAGCAGACCACACTCGAGCACGCCGCCAAGCACGCCGGGCAGGGCGGCTTCGGCCTGGCTAGTTCCTCGATGATCGAAGCCAAAGGTTTTCACGCGCACGACGGCACTGCCATTTCTCTGGCGCGGCTGGGGGGCATCAAGACGGGACTGATCACCAAGCGCATTTCGGAAACGGTCGCGGTGCGCGCTCGTGATCTGAAGTTGGAGCACATTCATCAGGGCATTCAGGACAAGTTGACGGTCTTAAAAGAAATTTTGCGGCAGGAGGGACTGGCCGCAGGTGAAGCGGGATTCGTCGGCGATGACGTTATCGACCTGCCCGCCATGCGGCATTCCGGCTTTGCTGTGGCTGTTGCCAATGCCCGCGCTGAAGTGAAGAAAGAGGCGCACTACGTAACTCCTCACGCCGGAGGAGACGGCGCCCTGCGAGACGCGATTGAGTATGTCTTGAAAGCTCAGGGAAAGTGGGAGCGGGTGGTGGAAGAATATATTGGGGAGAGAAGTCCAAAGAGCAGCCGTTAGCAATTAGCACTTGGCATTTAGCCCGTTACGTTCCGCAGGGCGCTTCGAACAATCTCTCATGGCCAAATGCTAAGTGCCAATTGCCAAAAGCCCACCGGCTGTCTGCTTGGGGCGTGCTCGGGTCGACAACCGATGGGCTACCGTTTCTCCTTACTCACCCTGTGTTTTCAGGAGTGTTTCCAGTACTAACCCCAAAAAAGGCAAAAGTTGCGGGGGAAATGTAAAAATTTGTAATTTCCAAGTGATTGAAACGGCGACCATTTACTCCGGTATCGCCGGTGGCCGGGATGCCATCAGTTGGGCGAAACGAGTGTCCTTGCGCAAACCCTCAAAATCCGGGTCCTTATAGACGTCGTCGATTCCGGGGTAGCCTTCCTCCATGGCGCGCCGCAGGTATTGCAGGGCATGATCGGAATCACCCTGTCTGGCATAAAGCTTGGCGATCAGGAACTCAAAGCGGGCCCGTTCCTCAGGTGACGGCAATTGGGCAGTGACCCCAGTTCGCGAAGTACGTTCGAAAATATCGGGGTCGAGCTGCAAAGCGCGGCCGTAGGCGATGGTAGCTTGTTCCCAGTCTTTCTTTCCGTAATATGCCGCCCCCAGGTTGTTGTAGAACGAGGCGACGTCCGGCTTGAGCTTGATGGCCTTCTCATATTCCTTGACGGCCTTTCCGTACTTCTGCTGCAGATACCACGCCACGCCTAAGTTGTTCCAAGCGTCGGCAAACTGGCGATCCAGCTTCACGGCGCGTTCGAAGTCTCTTGCGCTCTCATTGTCCCGGCGAAGTTCCAGTTCCGTGATACCGGCCTTGTTGTAGAGCGAGGCTGACCGTTTTTTCGCCAAAGCTGCCCGGTAGTAATCCAGGGCGTCGAGGTAGGCTTTCTGGCCGCGGAGTTCGTCGCCGCGCGCGTCCAGTTCGTCTGCCGAAGCATTGGGAGCAGGTGGCGCGGCACGGCGTAGCGGCGGCGGCGTGATTTGCACCAACTCGGTTTGGGCGTACAGGTTGGGTAAGGCAAGCAAGACTGCAACGGCCAGGCTGAACACAAAGCGACGCATAGGCTCACCTCATCAAAAAAGACTCGATCCTCCGCTCGCTAGCGCGGACTATTTCCGTTGTCAGCGGGCGGCGGCGGCGCGGTATTGGACGATTTGTCGCTCTTAAAGATACCCGCTACCTTGCCAAAAAATCCCTTCTTCTTCTTTGCGTCCTCGGACGACGTATCCTCCGCTGTTGCTCCGCCGCTAGACGGTCTTGCATCCGGAGGCAGGGCCTTGTCGCCTCCCACTCCAAACATGCGCGAGAAGAATCCCTTGACGCCTGTGCCCTGCTCGCAAGTGCTGGTCGGCTCCGTACCCACGATAAATGCCGAGGTATAAGTGTCCGGGCAGGACGGTGTGGCCAGCAGATTGGTGGCCTTGTCGAGTTGCACGTCGACCACGCCGGTTGGCTGGGTGAAGGAATGAACGTCCGAGTAGGGCCACAAGGTGACGGCCTTTTTCATGAACTCCGCCCAAATCGGCGCGGCGGTTTGGGCGCCGCTCAGGCGAATGTCGCTGTAATCGTCGAAGCCCACCCAGACAATGCAGAGCAGGTTGCTGGTATAGCCTGCGAACCAGCCATCATGAGAAGTTCCGGTTTTTCCTGCCGCGGGCGCGGTGAAGCCGAGGGTGCGCACCGTGTACGCGGTTCCGAAATTAAATACTCCCTCCATCATGTTGGTCATGACGTAGGCGACGCGGGGATCGAGCACCTCGCGCCGGTCCTGCTTCCAGTCCATGACCACATCGCCAGCTGCGTTGCGCACAGAATTCACCAGCAAGGGAGAAATCCGCAGTCCCGAGTTGGCGAACACCGTGTAAGCTCCAGCCATATCCAGCGGCGTGGCGTCATAGGCGCCCAGCGCCATGGCGGGAGTGGGTTTCACCGAGACAATGCCCGCGGTTTTAGCCAAGTCCGCGACCTTGTCATAGCCGACTTCTTCCGCCAGCTTCACGGTCGCATTATTCAGTGACATCGCCAGCGCATAGCGGGCGGTGACGTCGCCGTGATACTCCTCTTTGTAGTTTCTAGGCTCGTAGATCTGATCGCCGTAAGCGAACGTGGTGGGCTGGTCGGTGATCATGGAAGCGGGCGTAAACACCGGAGTTCCCCCGCTTACGGCGGTGTTCATGGCGGCGGCATAGACGAAGGGTTTGAAGATCGACCCGGTGGGCCGCTTCGCGACCGCGTGGTCCAGTTGGCTGAAGGCGTAGTTCCTGCCTCCCACCAGGGCCAGCACTTCACCGGTATGTGGATCCATGGCCACCAGCGCGACCTGCGCCTGCGGACCGGGTTCCACCTGGTTCTCGAACTTGTTCTTGCCTACCTTGATGCGCTTGGTGCGGCGCTTGGTGACCTGGTCATCTACCAGCTTGATTCCAGATTCGACTGCCTGGGCAGCCGCCCGCTGGAGGTCGGGGTCCAACGTGGTGTAGATGCGATAGGACTGTTCGTTCAACTCGCGTTCGTTGAACTTGCTGGTCAGAGTATCGCGGACCAGATCGACAAAGTAAGGGGCGTCACTGGCTTCGACATTGGGCGGAGCCAGCTTCAGCGGCGTGGCCTTGGCTTTGTCGGCCTCGGCCCGGGTGATGGCGTGGGTTTCCACCATACTCTCCAGAACCAGGTTGCGGCGTTCCAAAGCCCGCTCGGGATGACGATAGGGAGATAAATAACTGGGCCGCTGGATAATGCCTGCCAGCAATGCCGCCTCGGGCAAGGTGATGTCTTTTAGGTCCTTGTTGAAGTAGGCGTGCGACGCTTCCGCCAGTCCGCTGATGGTGAACGAACCGCGCTGACCCAGGTCCACCCAGTTGGCATAGAACTCGAAAATTTCCTGCTTGCTGAATTTTTGCTCAAGCTCCTCGGCAATCAGCATCTCTGTCAGTTTGCGCTTGATGGTTTTCTGTGGAGTCAGAAAGAAGCCGCGGGAAAGCTGCATGGTCAGCGTGGAGCCGCCCTGTTCATGCCGCTCGTGCATGAAGTCGATCCAGGCGGCCTCGGCCATGCGGAGAAAATTCACGCCGCTATGCTGGAAGAAGCGGCGGTCTTCGATGGCCAGCACCGCGTCCACCATGATCTTGGGAATCTGATCGTACTTCACTACCTGACGCTTCGAGCGCTGCTCCACATCAAACAGCGCCGTGATCATCTGGGGTTCGAGTTCGTAGGCGGACAAGTCTCCCGACTTGCCGGTGATGCTGACCACGCTGCCGTCCTGAATGCGAATCGTGGCTGGTTCGGGGCTGTGGTAGGACTGCGGGCCGGGCCTGACTTCGATGCCGGCCTTCAGCAGCCGGTAGCTCCCGATGGGCGAGTTCCCGTTTTCAGAATATCCGGCGCGCTGGAGTTGCGCCGCAATCTCGCGGGGCTCGATTTTCTCATCCACCTTGACCAAGTGCGGTACGGCATAGATTTTGGCCGAACTGCTGAATACCGGCCCTTGGAAGCGCTGTTCAATGATGCGGTCGTACTTGATGTAGTAGTAAGAAAACCATGCGCTGATGATTACGCCCAACACGACGAAAGTCGCCAGCGCCATGCGGATGACCGGGTCGCGAGAAGCCGGCTTCTTGCCGCTTTGGGCTTTCTTGCTTCGCCTCGGAATCTTTACTTTGATGGCCACTTGGATTCGCGGAGTCCTACCTGCCCAGCCAGAACCACGCGCTTCATCAAGCTACGTGGGAATCCATTTCCTTAGATGCAGGAATCTTCACTCCGCGCAAATTGAGCGCAGCGAAACCGTCCAGTCGATCGGTAGGATCTGGAGTCCAGCGACATTCTAAATCACGGCCGTCACGCTCGCGGTCTAGAAAGGACTGTGGTTCTCAGTCGAGGGGTCAAAATGCAGATCCAGCGGGTACCCCGGCAGGTCCACGTGAACCACGTAAGGGGCCCGGATACTGAGTGAGCCGGTGCCGGTGGTGCCGTGGCGTGAAACCTTGATTTGGTCTTTGCTGAGCGGGATTTGGAGCTCTTGCGCCTTCTTGAACAGGTTATCCTGAATTTCGGCCTCAGGCTTGGTGGTATAGGTCTGGAGCGTGGCTTCGGTCTTGACGATGTCTGCGAACTGGTAATTCGCGTAGTAAACAGGAATCAGTTCCGCCCCCAGGATCACCGAGCCAACAATGACGAATATGCCGAGAAGAAGTTTGATCGTACCCACAGCGCGCTCCCGTCGCCAGCGCGCCAAAATGCTAGTGCGCCGGCCGCAAAGCCTTGAAATGCTCTGCTATAGCGCCGATGCTAACATCGTGCACTACCCGAGTCGAGCGTTGAACCACTTCTACAGTACCTTCGGTAACCTTTTTCCCCACTGTGACACGAAAGGGTATGCCCACTAGGTCAGCATCTTTGAACTTGACCCCTGGCCGTTCGTCCCTGTCATCCAATAACACGTCGAAACCGGCGTTTTCGAGGGTGCGGGCGATGTCTTCGGCGGTCGTCTTTAGTTTCTCGTCCCCAACGTTGGTCGGGGTGACGACAATCTCAAAGGGGGCGATCTGCGGCGGCAGCCAGAAGCCGTTTTCGTCGTTACTCTGCTCGATGGCGGCGGTGAGAATGCGCTCGATTCCGATGCCGTAACAGCCCATGATCAGCGTGACTTCTTTCCCGTTTTTGTCGAGCACACGGGCGCCCATGGATTCGGAATATTTATAGCCGAGTTTGAAGATGTGGCCGACTTCGACGGCGGTGTCGATGCGAAGTGGTTTACCGCAGTTCGGGCAGGCTTCACCCGCGGTGACGCTGCGCAGATCGGCGTAGCCGGTAAGCTGAAAATCTTTGCCGGGCGTCAGGTTCTTCAGGTGGTAGTCCTCCTTGTTAGCACCAGCGATCAAATTGGTGCGACCTTCGAGGGCGTTATCCACCAGCAGCAGCGGCTTGGCAACGTCATTCAAGCCTCTTGACCAGTCGATTCCGATCGGCCCTAAGAATCCAGCGGGAGAACGAAACAGCTGCTTGATTTCTTCTTCCTGCATGGGGCGGGTGGCTTTGCCGCCATTGGCCGCTGCGAACTTTGCGTCGTTGAGTTGATGGTCGCCGCGCATGAGGACGACCATCGCCTGGGTTCGGGGTTTCCCAGTTTTTGCGTCCTTCTCTTCTGCCATGTAGGCGAGGGTTTTAATCTTGTTCTTCGGAGAAACGCCGAGAAAACGCGCCACGTCTTCAATGGTTTTTTGGCCGGGCGTGTGGACATCGAGAGGCGTGCCATCACCTTCCGGAGCCAGATCCTGTACAGCTTCGAGTTTCGATGTCGCTTTCTCCAGGTTCGCCGCGTAGTTGCAGGCGTCGCAGCTCACCACTTGGTCCTCCCCGGCTGGCGTTCGCACCATAAATTCCTGCGACTGCGAGCCGCCCATGGCGCCCGAATCTGCCTCGATGACCATGTATTTCAATCCGCAGCGGTCAAAGATCCGGCAATAAGCGTCATGGTGCTTTTTGTAGGAGACATCCAGTCCGGCTGCGTCGAGGTCGAACGAGTAGGAGTCCTTCATCATGAACTGGCGGACCCGCAACAGGCCTGATCTGGGGCGAGGTTCATCGCGAAACTTGGACTGAATCTGGTACCAGATCTGTGGCAGTTGCTTGTAACTGCGCAGCTCTTTGCGGGCAATCTCGGTCATGACCTCTTCTGCGGTAAAGCCCAGGCAGAAGTCGGCGCCCTTGCGGTCTTTCAAGCGAAACATGTTCTCGCCCATCACCGACCAGCGTCCGCTGGCTTCCCAGAGTTCGCGGGGATGCAGCGCCGGCAGGTAAAATTCCTGGCCGATCTTGTCCATTTCCTCGCGGACGATCGCCGCGATCTTGTTGAACGAGCGGTTGCCGAGAAAAAGGTACGAATAGATTCCGGCGGCGAGCTGACGGATGTAACCAGCCCGGACAAGGAATTTGTGGCTGGCGACCTCGGCGTCTGCCGGAGCCTCGCGCAGCGTAGGAATAAACAGTTGTGACCAGCGATGCATGAGTATGCGTCCTGTGGAGCAGGGAATTACGTATTGTAAATGATTGGGTGGTCGCCGAAGGCCTTGTCCGCTGTCTTTGACTCAGCTTTGCAGCCAAGATAGAATCGGCCCTCAGTCCAATGCCCAAAGCACACTACCACTACAACATCATGCTCCGGCCCGAACCCGAGGGCGGATTCACCGCCGTCGTGCCGGCCCTGCCGGGCTGCGTCACGTATGGTCGCACCTTAGCCGAAGCAAGGAAAATGGCAAAGGATGCCATATCTGGTTATATTGCGAGTCTCAAGAAGCACAAGGAACCGGTTCCTGCCGCTTGATCTGCCATTACAAGATCTCTAACGACCCGAGCGTGAGAACAGTTTTCCAAGCCCCAGCCCGACTAATCCATAGAGAACCGCATTCTCGATCGTGACTAGCAGCGACAGGAGGAATTGTATGATGAGACCGGCATTGTGCGCCGCCATCAAGCCGATGGAAGGCGGGCATAAAATGAACGCAACTTCGGTAAGGTCGTATCGAAAGGCATGGGTATTCTGATACCACGAGAACGACAGGACTGCGGCAGCAATGACAAAGCCGAGGATGGCGAAGACGGCCCCAAGCTTATGACGTGGACCTAATAGCTGCTACTTCATCAGACAAGTCACCCCGCCAACTGCTTCAGAATCTCTCTCCCCAGCTTCTGCGTCTCGCCGAAAAACTTTTGATATTCGACGAACAGCCGGTTCATCTCCAGCGATTTGTCGGCCGACAGCCGTTTGCGCAGGATCATGTCACGCACGTGGACCGGGTTGGGGAGGTGGCTTCTTCGGTCAGTTCTTCGAGTGCGGTTGCGGGATCGTAATGGTAC
>JBAWFN010000125.1:0-20543 GCA_049591935.1 Terriglobales bacterium
GACTCCTGCGGAACCCGCACCGCAGAAGAAGGACAATCAGAAGAACGACAATACCAGTGGACAACCCGATGACAAGCAGCAACGTAACTACAGTCAGGGAGAGACGCAGGTGATGCTTGCGGTTCTCTCTGATGACCCGCCTGTAGTGGAGTTAGCAAATCTGGCCACACTCAGGAGGATTTCATGAACTGCGCCAACCACCCCAGCACTGCCGCCGTGGCTTATTGCCGCACTTGCGGGAAACCCTTGTGCGCGGCTTGCACGCGAGACGTGAAAGGCGTGATCTATTGCGAGAACTGCCTGGCTGACCGCTTGGCCGGAGTGCAACCGGCGGTCACGCCGCTGGCGCCGGGAGTCGTTTCCGCAGCGCCGGTAGCGCCAACTTCCGGGCCAAATCCGGCAGTAGCCGGCATTCTGGCCGGGTTCTTCCCCTTCGGTGTGGGCGCTGTGTATTGCGGCCAGTACGCGAAGGGCCTGGCCCATCTGCTGATTTTCTTCGGCTTGGTCTATGGCGCGAGCAATTCCGACAGCCTGGATTGGCTGTTTGGGATTGGCATTGCGTTCTTCTATGTGTGGCAGATCATTGATGCGGTGCGGACGGCACACGCGGTTTCCGCGGGGCAGCCTGCGCCTGATCCGCTGGGCCTGGGCCAGGCATTCGGCGCGGGAGAGAAAGTTGACTCCGCCAAGATACCCGTGGCTGCGGTGGTGCTGATTGGTCTGGGCATACTGTTCCTGCTGCAGAACATGGGTGTGTTTGAGTTCAGCGTGGGCCGGATTGCGCCGGTGCTGTGCATTGCGCTGGGCCTCTGGCTATTTGCCAAACGCTGGGGTTGGATTCCGTCGAACCGCGTTTACAGCTGCCGGGATCGCATGCGCGGGTTGACCGGGCCGGTGGTGCTGGTCACGCTCGGAGTGCTTTCGTTGATCGAGGACATGGGCGGCCCGCGCTGGCACCGTACCTGGCCCATATTGCTGCTGGCGATTGGCATCACCAAGCTGCTGGAGCGGCAAGGGCCGACGCTGCCTCCGCCGGCGATGCCGGGTTCAAGTGGGCCTGGTTCGGCGAGCGGCAATGAGGTTCAGCCGCCCGTGAGTGAGGTGCAAAATGGCTAGCCCAACGCAAGTTCCTCCGATTCGGCATCGGCGTTCGCTGTCAGGGCCGATCGTTCTGATCGCAATCGGCGGCATTTTCCTGCTGGGCACGATGGGCGTGCTGAATTGGGGAAATCTCGCGCACTGGTTTGCGCATTACTGGCCGGTGATCTTGATCGTGGCCGGCATCATCAAGCTGATTGAGTATCAGGCGGCGCAGAGAGAAGGCACGCGGGCCTCGGGCATCGGCGCGGGCGGCATTTTTCTCATCATCCTGGTGGTCTTTTTTGGTTTGCTGGCGACGCAGGCGTCGCGTTTCAACTGGGGGGAGTTGCGTGATCAGATCGATATCGACGACAGCGACTTTACCCTCTTCGGGCAGAAATATACCTACGAGGACAAGCTGGCGCAGGATTTCCCCGCCGGCAGCGCTCTGCATGTAACCGACTTGCGCGGGGCGGTGAATGTCAGCGCCGGAGACGACAACCAGATTCACGTTTCGGTGCACAAACGGATCAATGCGGACAGTGCGACCGATGCCGACAAGTGGAACGCTGGCACCAAGCCGCAGATCAGCGTGAGCGGAGGCGTGGTTTCGCTCAATGCCAACAATCAGGCGGCCGGGGATCATGGTATAGCGGTTGACCTGGATATTACGATTCCGCGGAAGGCTGCGGTGACGATTTCCACCCGCAGCGGCGATGTCAGCGTGGTGGGGCGGGACGGCGACGTGCAGATTTCGGCGCAGCACGATGATGTGACCACGACCGACATCAACGGGAAAATCAGCCTGACGCTGGAGCACAGCTCGGCGCGGGTGTCGCAGATTTCGTCGGATGTTTCGATCGAGGGGCGGGCCAACGATGTTTCCATAGAGGACGTCAAGGGTGCGGTTCGCCTGGACGGCGAGTTCATGGAGAGTGTGAAGCTGTCGCGGCTGGGGCAGGGAGTGACCTTCCACTCGTCGCGGACCGACCTGCAGTTTTTCCGTCTGAATGGCGATCTGGATCTGGATTCGGGCGATCTGTCAGCCTCGGACGTGGTTGGCCCGGTGCGGTTGAGCACCCGCGCCAAGGATGTTCGTTTGACTGGCGTGGCGGGCGACGTGCGCTTGCAAGATGAAGACGGCTCGGTGGAACTGCACATGAGCAAGCTGGGAAGCGTGCAGTTGGAGAACCGCAAAGGTGATGTGCAGATCTACGTACCGGATAAGGCTGGATTTCAGGTGGATGCGCGGTCGCGCGGCGGGGACATAGAGACGGACTTTGATGCGCTTAAGGTGGACAACCGGGAAGATCAGGCTACGGCGACGGGAACGGTGGGCGGCGGCGGGCCGCATATGGTTGTAACCAACGAGCACGGGACCATCGAGATTCGCAAGGGATCGTCGGTGGCGGAGGCGCCGCCGGCTCCGCCTGCGGCACCCGCGTCCAAAGCGCCACGGGCGCGGCCGGCACAGCCCAGTGCGCCAGCAGTGACAGAAAACTAGGCGATAGCCGGGAGTCGCAGAGCCTCTTTCGCCCCTCCGGGGCTTGATCGTTCCCCCGGCTTTCCCACGGCTTGCGCCGTGGGCTTTATTCTTACGCCGCTACGCGGCTGGGTCAGTCTGGCTCTTACCCTCCGACCCTTACCCTCCGACCCAAGCCCGTGTTATGTTCAATGTTCTTCGTACCATCGAGACATGATCCGTTCTTATAAAGGCATTACGCCGACGATTCCGGCTTCCTGTTACGTGGACGACTCGGCGCAGATTATCGGCGACGTGGTGCTGGGCGAACACGCCAGCGTGTGGATGAATGCGGTGGTGCGCGGCGACGTGCATGCCATTCGCATTGGCGCGCACTCTAATGTGCAGGATTGCAGCGTGCTGCACGGCATGAAGGAACAGTACGGCGTTTTCGTGGGCGAATACGTTACCGTCGGCCATTCGGTGACGCTGCATGGTTGCGTGATCGAGGACCGCTGCCTGATCGGCATGGGGTGCGTCATTTTGAACGGCGCACGGATCGGCGCGGGCTCGATTATTGCGGCCGGCACGCTGATTGCGGAAAAGACAATCGTCGAGCCAGGATCGCTGTGGATGGGGTCGCCAGGCAGGTTCCGCCGCAAGCTGGAGGAGAAAGATCAGGAGAGCATTATGCGGTATGCGAATAACTACTTGGGATATAAAGAGGCGTATTTGGCGGAGAGGTAGCAATCAGCATTCAGCGCTCAGCAGTCAGCACTTGGCACTTAGCACTTAGCACTTGGCACTTGGCATTTAGCATTTGGCCATACGGGGACTGACGACTTGGCTCAGGACCCAACGACGAACGACTACGCGACCTGCGACCAACTACCATGATTAAAGCGGTGCGAGGAACTCGGGATTTGCTGCCGCCGGAGACGGCGCTGTGGAACTTTGTGGAAGCGGCGGTGCGCGATGTGTTCCGCGCCTACAACTTCCACGAGATTCGCACGCCGATCTTTGAGGAGACGCAGTTGTTTGCGCGGGCCGTGGGCGAAGAAACCGACGTGGTCTCGAAAGAAATGTATACGTGGGAGGATCGTTCCCGCGCCGAGAGCGAAAAGGGGCTGTCTTTGACCCTTCGCCCCGAGGCCACGGCGGGCATCGTTCGTGCCTACATCGAGCACAAGCTTTGGGATCGCGGTCTGAACAAGCTCTACTGTATTGGCCCGATGTTCCGGCGTGAACGCCCGCAAAAAGGCCGCTATCGTCAGTTTTATCAGATCGACGCCGAAGTCATCGGCCCGGCCTCGGCGGGCAGTGACTCTGCCGCGCGCGACGCGGAAATTCTGGAATTGCTGGCGACTTTGCTCGACCGGCTGGGAATCGAGAATTGGACGCTGGAACTAAACTCCATCGGTTGCGCCGAGGATCGGGCAAAGTACAACGACGCTTTGCGCCAAGCGCTGGAGCCGGTCGCGGCCAGGATGTGTGCCGACTGCCAGCGGCGGGCGGTCACCAATCCCCTGCGGGTGTTCGATTGCAAGGTGGCCGAAGATCAGCCGATCATCGAAAAGCTGCCGCGCATCAGCCAGTATCTGGACGAACCTTGCCGCAAGCATTTCGAAGAGGTGCAGGAGATTCTGAAGGCCGTTTCTGTTCCATTCACCCTCAACGACCGTCTGGTGCGTGGTCTCGACTACTACACTCGCACCGCGTTCGAGTTCACACACGGAGCGTTAGGAGCACAGAATGCGATTCTGGGGGGCGGACGCTACGATGGGCTTTCGGAATCGCTGGGCGGGCCGAGCGCTCCGGGCATTGGGTTTGCCATTGGCGAAGACCGGTTGGTGCTGGCGCTAACGCAATCGGCAGAGGCGGTTCAAATCAAACCCGAGGTTTACATCGCGCCGCTCGGCGCTGGCATGGATCGCGAAGCGGCGCGGCTGGCACGGGAATTGCGGCGGCATGACGTGGTCGCGGAATTGGGCGATGAGACGTTTCGTTTGAAAAAATCGTTTGAGATCGCGAGCAAAGTCGGAGCGCGGTACATTTTGATTGTCGGCGAAAATGAAGTCAAAGCGGGAGCATTCGCGTTGAAGAATTTGGAGAGCGGCGAGCAGGTTTCGGTGCCGCGCGGCGAGTTGGCGCAGAAGATTCAGGCGGGGCGATAGCTTCTGTACCTTCTTTCGCCCCGCTGGGGCTTGACTAGACTTGGTGCGATTGACCCACGGCTTGCGCCGTGGGCTTTATTCTTACGCCGCTACGCGGCTGTCAGATGTGATGCGGGAGGTCCTGTGATTCGTTCTGTTATTGCACTTTCGTTTTTTCTCGCGCTTGCCTGTTCTGCTCAGACTGCGGGCGGGGGCGCCCGCAGCACACAGGCGGATCAGATATTGATCGGCCAAACTCAAGCGGTGGCCCTGGCACAGAAGTCCAAAGATGGCGACGCGCTGAAGCGTCTCGTAACCGACGACTTTCAGCGGGTGGGCAGCGAGGGCAAACTGCATGACCGAGACGACCTTGTCGGCGACGCCAAAGACGGCAAGCTTACGGACTACAGCCTCTACAATTTCAAAGTGTTGGCGGTGGATGATCACGCGGCCATCGTCACCTACGATGCCATCATCCACATGACTGAAGGGGACGACCTGCTGGCGCCGCGGTATCAGCACTTCTCCGATGTGTGGGTCAAACAAGGCGAGCAATGGCGGCTGCGATTCCAGCAGGCCACGGCGCGGCGGCCGATCGATTGAGCTGACTGCCGCGCTCCCCTACCATTTATAATTCTTGATTCGGCTTCACGCCGCATTCCCAACTGAAAGGTACAACTTGCTCGACTTCCTAGGCGATCTTCGGCGAACCCACATGTGCGGGGGGTTGCGCGCTTCCGATGCCGGCAGCAAGGCGGTGCTCATGGGCTGGGTGAACCGCCGCCGCGACCTTGGCAACCTGATCTTTGTCGATATCCGCGACCGCTCGGGGGTTTCGCAGGTGGTTTTCAACAAGGAGCGAAATGCCGCGCTTCACGAAAAAGCCTCGGGGTTGCGCAGCGAGTACGTAATCGCGGTGGTGGGCACAGTCAAGCTGCGGGATGCCAACACCACCAACAAAAACATTCCCACGGGCGAGGTCGAACTGGTGGCGGAAGAACTGCGGCTACTCAATGAAGCGAAGCAGCCACCGTTCCTGCCCGGGGATACGGTCCTGCCCAACGAAGAGATACGGCTGAAGTATCGCTATCTCGATCTGCGGCGCGATGCCATGCAGCACAACATTGAACTGCGGCATAAGATTGCGCTGGCCATTCGCGAGAATCTTTCGGGACAGGGTTTTTTCGAGATTGAAACTCCGTTCATGACGCGGTCGACGCCGGAAGGAGCGCGGGATTATCTTGTCCCCAGCCGGGTGCAGCCGGGATCGTTCTACGCGCTGCCGCAGTCGCCGCAGTTGTTCAAGCAGATTCTGATGATTTCGGGCTTCGACAAATATTTCCAGATTGTGCGCTGCTTTCGCGACGAAGACCTGCGTGCCGACCGCCAGCCGGAGTTCACGCAGATTGATTTGGAGATGACGTATCCGCAGCCGGAGCGGGTATGGGAAGTGGTGGAGGGATTTCTGAGGGCTGCCTTCAAGGTTGCCGGTCACGAGATCCAAACGCCGTTTCCGCGCATGAGTTATGACGAGGCCATACGTCTTTACGGCAGCGACAAGCCCGACATGCGCTTGCCGGAGATGACCGATGTGCGTGAGGCGTTCGCCACTGCGGACTTTGAGAAGCTGGGCGTAAATGCGGCGCTGCCGCTGCTGGCCATACGGATTCCGAAAGTGGGGAAGCTGTCGCGCAAGGAGCGCGACGAGAATAAAGAATTATTCGGTGTGCAGACTGTGGAGTTCAATCTGCTCGACATGGACCGGCTGGAAAAGTCCATGCCGGAAGCGGCTGAGCAATTGAAGGGGCTGAGTTCGGCGCATCCCGACGATCTGATTGCGCTGGTGGGGGCCCGGCATCCCTCTCAATTCAAAACCAGTGTGCTTGGGCTGGGTAAGGTGGCGGGCGCTTACCGGCTGCGGCTGGGCGATAAATATCGTGACCGGCACAAGGCTTTTGAGAGAACGGGAGACCCGCGGCAGGACTTCCGGTTCCTGTGGGTAACCGACTTTCCCATGTTCGAATACGACGAAACGAGTAAGAGCTGGGTGCCGGCGCACCATCCTTTTACTTCGCCTCATGAGAAGGACATGGACAAGCTGGAGTCCGATCCGGCCGCGGTGCGGGCGCTGGCCTACGATGTGGTGCTGAATGGCACGGAGTTGGGATCGGGCTCGATTCGTATTCATCGGCAAGATATTCAGCAGAAGATTTTTCATGCTTTGGGCATGACAGAGGACGAGGCTCGCGCGCGCTTCGGATTTTTCCTGGAAGCACTGGAGTATGGCACCCCTCCGCATGGCGGGATTGCGCTGGGGCTGGACCGGATTGCCATGATCCTGGCTGGGGCCGACAGTTTGCGGGAAGTGATTCCTTTCCCCAAGACGGCGCGGGCAGTGGATCTGATGGTGGATGCGCCGACGCCGGTGAGCGATGCGCAGTTGAAGGAGTTAGGGATCGTGGTGAAGAAGTAGGACACTCCCTGATGATCTGCCGGTGCTGCTTTGCTTTTTCCTTCTCTTCTGCCAAACTGACCGTACCCTATGGGCCGCATTCACGTTCTTTCCGAAGCTGTTGCCAACAAGATCGCCGCGGGCGAGGTGGTGGAGCGTCCGGCCTCGGTGGTGAAAGAACTGTTGGAGAACGCGCTGGATGCGGGTTCCACTCGCATTAAGATTCAGGTCGAAGCGGGCGGGAAGAAGCTGATTCAGATTACTGACAACGGATGCGGTATGGTCCGTGATGATGCTCTGCTGGCCTTCGAACGTCATGCCACCTCAAAGATCAAGAATGCGGAAGACCTGTTGAGCGTGGCGACGCTGGGATTTCGCGGCGAGGCGCTGCCCTCGATTGCCTCGGTGAGCCGACTGCACCTGGAGACGCGAGCGGCGGATGAAGATTCGGGGACGGTCATTGAAATCAACGGCGGTAAGATTTTCAGAGTGGAGGAAGCCGGGCTGCCGGCGGGGACCTCGATCACGATCCGCGATTTGTTCTTCAATACTCCGGCGCGCAAGAAATTTCTGAAGGCGGAGTCGACTGAGCTTTCGCACATCGCATCGCTGGTCACACATTATGCGCTGGCCCATCCGGATAAACATTTCGAGTTGCACTCTGCCACCAACGCTGTGCTGGTGGCGTCTCCGGTGGCCGGCCACAGCGAGCGGGTGTATCAGGTATTCGGACGGGAAGTGCTGGATCAACTGATTCCGGTGGCGGCCATGCAGCCGCTAGAGCGGATCGGACTGCCGCAGCCGCCGCCGTGGAGAAGAAAAGAGGACGACGAAGACTCGACTGCGGCGGAGCCGGGCGAGTTGAGGCTACACGGGTTCGTTTCCAAGCCTGAGATTCAGAAGCTCAATCGCAATTCGATTTACATTTTCGTGAACGGGCGGCTGATCCGGGACCGGCTGATCCAGCATGCCATTACGGAGGCCTATCGCAATATTTTGCCGCCGACGGTGTATCCGGTGGTGCTGCTGTTTCTGGAAATGCCGAGCGGCGAAGTCGATGTGAACGTACATCCGTCGAAGACGGAAGTTCGCTTCCGCCAGTCAACCGTGAGCCATGATTTTGTGCGGGATTCGATTCGCGTGGCGCTGATGAAGGCCCGGCCGGTGCCGCAATTTGTAACCGAGATCAGCGCGCATCCGAGTGCGCCACAGGCGCTGACGCCAGGGGCTTCGCACGCGTTTCATCCCGCTGGCGAAGCGCCGGGCTTTAGCCTGCAAGCTCCGATGCCACCGCCGACAAGCGGGCGATTTGCCTTCGGCATGGATGGCATCGCCATCGACGGAAACGCCGCGCTCTCGCTGGCACGCGGGCCGCAGGTTGTTCCTGAAGTACGCAACCACGACGGCTGCACTCCTCCGGTTGCGGATGAACCCGAGGGGCCAAGCGATCTGGCTCCGGCTCTGGCTTCGCTGCGGCCACTGGGCCAGATTCGCGAGTCGTTCATTCTGGCGGTGAACCACGAGGGACTTTGGATCATCGACCAGCACGTGGCCCATGAGCGCGTGTTGTTTGAAAGAATCCTGAAGCAACGGGCAGCACAGAAAGTCGAAAGCCAGCGCTTGCTGATGCCGCTGGTGCTGGAGCTTACTCCCGCGCAGCAGGCGGTGTTTGCGGAAATTTGCGAAGAGCTCAATCAGAATGGATTTGAAGCCGAGCCCTTTGGCACACGGAGCTTTGCAGTGAAGGTGGCTCCCGCGGGTGTAGATGCCACACAGATCGAGCACATGCTGCACGAACTGCTCGACCAGTTTGCGCGAGAAGACCAGGCGCTGAATATGGAAAAGGTGCGTACTCGTGTGGCGGCTTCCATCGCGTGCCATGCGGCCATCAAGGTGAACATGCCGCTGGAGCAGAACAAGATGGAGTGGCTGCTCGGGGAGCTGGCTAAAACGGAGTGTCCGATGTCTTGTCCGCACGGGCGGCCAGTGGTTCTGCGATACTCCATGAAGGACATTCAGAAGGCGTTTAAGAGAATTTAGCTGCTAGCTGCTAGCTTATCCGTCCGGGCGGTTCAAGCTAGAAGCTAGGAACCAGAGGCTAGAAGCGATTCATGTTTGACCTCGATCAACTGCGGCGCGCGAAGTGGCGGCTGGACGGGCGGCCCGTGCGCACGCTCGAGGAGGCTCGCGAGTTCATCGAGTCGGTGGGATTCTGTTTGATGTATCCGCTGAAGGCGCCCGTACTGGCGCCGACGTTTATTGGGGCGTGGGTCGGGTCGGCGGAGCGGTTGCCTACCTGGCAGCATGCCTATGCCGATGTGCGGGCGCAGGGGGCCACCGAGTTGATGGTTCGTCTGCTGCGCGAGCGCGCCGCTTACGAGGCGAATCCGTTTGATGAGAACAACGGTTTCCTGGTGGCGGGGTCGATTTTTCCTTACTTCTATGCGCTGGTGGGGGAGCGGAATCCGAAACATGCTCCTCAGCCCGGGCCGCGCTCCGAGTATTCGGAACTGGTGTGCGACGCCTACGAGATCATCCGTCGGGCTGGGCCTATTTCCAAACAGAAATTGCTGGAGGCGCTGGGCGGGGGAACTTCGACGGCGGCGCTCGACAAGTCGCTGGCGGAGCTGTGGTCGCGACTGCGGATCACGCGTGTGGATTACAGCCCGGTCGAGGGTTCGTCCTGGGACTTGCTCTACCGCTGGTCGCCAGAAGCGGTGCGGGAAGGGATTTCGCTCTCGGTGGCGGAAGCTTTGTCGGCGCTGCTTTCGAAATATCTGGACTGCGTGGTGGCGGCCGATCAACAGGAAATCGAGGCCTTTTTCGGCAATTTCGTCCCCCGTTCGCGGGTAAGGGAATCGATCAACGCTTTACTGGCGGCGAGGGAGTTGAGTTTTGTGCATGTGGGAAATCGATCGCTGATCCAGATCACACCGGCGAAAGTGCCGGTGGAGCACGAACATCCCCGCCGCGCCGGGCGGGCGTGACCTCCGTGACCGCACGCTGCGGCATCGTTTAGTATTAGCTGGCCATTACTTTTTCCGAAACCGGCCGTCCAAGGTGAATATGCACAAGATTTGTTTCCCCATGCTGTTGCTGTGGCTGTTGGTTGCATCGGCCTCGGCGCAAACCGCCGCCACGCCGTCGCCGGAGCCTGCATTTCCCTATACCCCCGGCCTGGACGTGAGAGCTATGGACAAGTCGGCTGACCCTTGCGCGGATTTTTATCAATACTCCTGCGGAGGCTGGAAGAAGAACAATCCCATCCCCGCGGACCAGGTCCGCTGGGACGTCTATTCCAAGCTGTATGAGGACAATTTGAATTACCTGCGGAGCATTCTCGACCAAGCTGCGGTCAAGGCGAATCAGGCGGACCCGGTGACGCAGAAGATCGGGGATTTTTATGGCGCTTGCATGGACGAGACCACGGTAGAGCAACGCGGCTTGGCGCCGTTGCAGTCCGACCTCAATACGATCTCGCTGCTGACGTCGGCGAAAGACATTACGCCGCTCATCGCTCACCTTCAGTTTGAGTTCGGACGGGGAATCATTTTTGCGCAGGGTTCGACGCAGGATCCCGACGACTCTGAGCATCAGATTGCCGAGGTGGACCAGGGTGGGCTGGGGCTTCCCGACCGCGACTACTACGTGAAGGACGACGCCAAGTCAAAGGAAACGCGGGAGCGTTACGCGCAGTATGTGCAGAAGATGTTCGAACTCATGGGCGACGATCGCGCTACGGCGAAGACGAATGCCGATACGGTGATGCGAATGGAAACGGCGCTGGCCAAAGCATCGATGACGCGGGTGGACCGCCGCGATCCCTACAAGTTGAAGCACAAGATGAAAGTTGCGGAGCTGGCGCAACTGGCGCCCAACCTTGACTGGACCATCTATTACGCGCAGTTGCAGTATCCAAAATTTGAAATCGTCAATGTGTCGACGCCGGACTTTTTCAAGGAAGTGAGCCGGCAGATCACGGCTACGCCGATTGCGGATTGGCAAACCTACTTGCGTTTTCACGTGGTGAATGGAGCGGCGGTGGTTTTGCCGAAGAGATTTGTCGACGAAAACTGGGAGTTCTACCGCAAATATCTGCATGGAGCAAAAGAGCAGCAGCCGCGCTGGAAACGGTGCGTGCAATACACCGACGAGGACCTGGGCGAAGCGCTGGGGCAGGTTTATGTGCGCAAGACTTTTTCGCCGGAATTGAAGGCCAGCACGCTGGATATGGTTCGCCGCATTGAAGACGCCATGGGCGAACGCATCCGCGCGCTCGATTGGATGAGTCCGGAGACCAAGCAGCAAGCGTTGACCAAGCTGGCCGCGATTCGCAACAAGATCGGCTATCCCGACAAGTGGCGCGACTACAGTTCGGTGACCATTGCCAGCGCTGATTTCGCGGGAAACGTGGTGCGTGCCGAGGGGTTTGAACGGCGGCGCGATATCAACAAAGTGGGGCAGCCGGTCGATCACGGAGAGTGGGACATGTCTCCGCCGACGGTGAATGCCTACTACAACTCGCAGATGAACGACATTAACTTTCCCGCCGGGGTGTTGCAGCCGCCGCTCTATGACGCCAAGATTGACGATGCCCCGAACTACGGTGACACCGGCGGCACCATCGGCCACGAACTCACGCACGCATTTGACGATGAGGGCAGCCAGTACGATGCCAAAGGCAATTTGAAGAACTGGTGGACCAAAGACGACCGCGAAAAGTTCGACGCGCGCACCAAGTGTGTGCAGGACCAGTACGCGCAGTACGTGGTGGTCGATGACATCCACATCAACAGCAAACTGACGCTCGGAGAAGATGTCGCCGACCTGGGAGGCGAGATCCTTGGCTATGTCGCGTGGAAGGCAGCCACCAAGGATAAAGACCTGCAACCGGTCGAGGGTCTGACCCCGGACCAGCGTTTCTTTGTGGGCTTTGCGCAATGGGCGTGCAGCAATGATCGCCCGGAAGACTTGCGGGTGCGGGCCATCACCGATCCGCATTCTCCGCCCAAGTATCGGGTGAATGGGGTGGTGGTGAATATGCCAGACTTCTCCATGGCTTTTTCGTGCAAGGCGGGCGCGCCGATGACCAAAGAGGCAGCGAAGGTGTGCAGCGTTTGGTGAGCTGCCGCGCCTAGTATTCGGCGAGTTGCTTCATGGCGCGAAACAGGTCTTCGGCCTGGGGAAGAATGACGTCTTCGAGAATCGGCTGGTAGGCCACGAACGTATCTTTGGCGGCAATTCTTCGTACCGGTGCGTCGAGGTCGTCGAACAGTTCTTCGGCGATACGAGCGGCGATCTCGGCGCCGTAGCCCCAGCTCAGCGTATCTTCGTAAGCCACGAGTACACGATTGGTCTTGCGCACTGAGGTCGCGATCGCCTCCCAATCAAAGGGACTCAGACAGCGCAGGTCGACGAGTTCGACTTTTACTCCATGTTCACGTTCGATCTTCTGGGCCGCTTGTAACGCGCGCGGCACCACGGCGCCGTAAGTGATCACTGACAAGTCCGTGCCGGGCTGCACGATCTTGGCTTTGCCAAACGGAACCATGTAATCGGGCCCGGGATAGGGCGCACGGCCGAAAGTTTCGCGATAAAGCCGTTTGTGCTCGAGGAAAAGTACCGGGTCATCGCAGCGAATCGAGGTTCTGAGCAAGCCGGCGGCGTCCAGCGCATTCGATGGGAAAACCACCCGCAATCCGGGAATGTGGGTGAAAATGCTCTCTCCACACTGGGAGTGATAGATAGAACCGCCAGTAAGATATCCGCCGATTGCGACCCGCACCACGGCGGGAGCAGAAAATCCATTATTGGAGCGCCAGCGGATCAGCGGCAGCTCGTTGCGCAACTGCATCATCGCGGGCCAGATGTAGTCGAAGAACTGAATCTCTACCACCGGCTTCAGCCCGCGCGTGGCCATGCCGGTGGCGCGGCCCACGATGTTGGCCTCGGCCAGGGGAGAGTTGAACACGCGGTCTGAACCAAATTCGCCCTGCAAGCCCGAAGTCAGCTTGAAGACTCCGCCCTTGCCCTTGATCAGTTTTTCCTGTAGGTACTGCTCGCGGCTGCAATCGGCAACGTCCTCGCCGAACATCACGATGCGCTGGTCGCGAGCCATTTCATCGCGCAAAGTGGAATTGATCAGGTCGGCCATGGTCTTGGGGGCCGTTTTCTTGGCGTCCGCAGCGGTGGTCACAGCGGGTGCGGTGTCAAACGCCGAGGAGGCCGGGTCAATATCCGGCGAGTAGATGTATTGCATCACCGTGTCGGGGGTTGGCGGGGCCGCGTCCAGCGCCTGGTCCACGGCAATCTGCAAATCTTCTTCCGCCTGTTTCTCCAGCCGGTTGATGCCATTCTCGTCGAGAATTCCCTCCCGGATGAGAAACAGCTGCATGCGGGACACCGGATCGCGCGCCGCATCGCGCTCGCGCTCTGCACTCGGCCGGTAGGCCCGTTCGTCATCCGACAAGGAATGCGAGTAGGGGCGGATCACATGGGCATGAACGAAGGCCGGCCCGGCGCCAGCCCGGCAATAAGCCAGTGCGCGAGAAAAGGCCGCGTAGGTGGCGACGAAATCGGTGCCGTCGATTTCCTCGAAATGAAAATTGGGGAATCCGGAGACCAGCCGCGAGATGTTTCCGCCGGCGGTTTGTACTTCGACGGGAACGGAAATCGCGTATCCGTTGTCCTGAATCACAAACACCAGCGGCAACTTGCGATTGGATGCGGTATTCAGGCCTTCCCAGAATTCGCCTTCGCTGGTGGTGCCATCACCGAGGGACACGTAAGTGACTTCGTCACCACGAAAGCTCACATTCTTAAATTGCCGATAGTCACCCGAAGCTTTCTCGGCAGCGTTTGGGTGAGCCTGAAAATACCGGCCGGCTTCAGCACAGCCCACCGCCTGTAGCACCTGGGAACCAGTGGGCGATGATTGCGTCACCACATTCAGCTTGGGGAAACTCCAGTGCGAGGGCATTTGCCGGCCGCCGGAGTTGGGATCGTCGGCAGCGCCCACGGCCTCAAGCAACATTTCATAAGGAGTTGCTCCCAGCCCCAGACACAAAGCGCGATCGCGGTAGTAGGGATAAAACCAGTCATACGCGGGCTTCATGGCGAACGCCGCGGCCACGCCCACGGCCTCGTGCCCGGCTCCGGAAATCTGAAAGAAAATCTTCTGCTGGCGTTTGAGGAGGATCTCACGATCATCCACCCGGCGCGAGGTGTGCATGAGCCGGTAGGCTTCGATCAGTTGCTCACGAGAAAGGCCTTCGTAGGCCTTTGCATCCGCCACTCTGGGTTCGGTCTTGGTCGCCATGCTTTAACCCGTCCGCCGCACAGGCTTCCTATTGTAAATGCTGCGAGGAAGTTCCGAATAGTCGCAGGTAACTGGAGCCAGCATTTGGCACTTAGCACCTGGCATTTGGCCACTCGATACTTGTGAAGGCCCCTGCAAATACGGGGGTGGCCAAATGCTAAGTGCCAAGTGCTAATTGCTGATTTCCCGGTGCTATGCTGAAAGCGTCCCGTGATTCACTTCCACCGCCAATTCGACGCTCGCAGCATCAAGCTTCTGATTTTTGATTTGGATGGGACCCTGATCGACTCCCGGCTGGACCTGATTCATTCCGTCAACGCCATGCTGCGGCATTTCAACCGGGCGGAGCTGCCCGGCGACGTCATCGCTTCCTACGTGGGCGATGGCGCGCCGGTGCTGGTACGCCGGGCTCTCGGAGATCCCAAGAACGACGCCCAGGTTAAAGAGGCTCTGGAATATTTTCTGGCCTATTACCGGGTGCACAAGCTCGACTACACACACCTTTATGACGGGATCAAGGAAATGCTGACGGCGGTGGGCCATGGCAATGGCATCCGCCGCCAGATGGCTGTGCTTTCCAATAAGCCGGTGGTACCTTCTCGCGCGATTGTCGAGGCGATGGGCCTGGCGGATTTCTTTGTGCACGTGTATGGCGGCAACAGCTTTCCCACCAAAAAGCCGGATCCCCACGGCGTTCGCACCATTCTGCGGGACACCAAGGCACATCCTGAAGAAACGCTGATGGTCGGGGACTCTTCTGTTGATGTGATCACCGGCCGCAACGCCGGGCTGTGGACCTGCGGAGTAACCTACGGCTTCGCCCCGCACACGCTGAGCATGGCTCCGCCTGACGTGGTGGTGGACAGCCCGCGGGAGCTGGCAGAGCTATTCAAATAGACGGTAGTGGCACGGTTTGAACTCTCTGCCCCGATACGCGGCGTCATCCCGAACGCCCGCGTTTTCACCAGCGGACGGAGGGATCTCAAGCAGCACGGTGTTGGAGGCTGGGAGATCCTTCGCTCCGCCTGAAGAACGGCTGCGCTCAGGATGACGCCCGATTTTTTGGGGTTGCCTCTATTTTCAAACTGAGCCGCTACTAAATGGACTCGCGGGTGGCAATCAGCATTCCGCCATCGAGGTCATCGACCAGGGCGCGAGTCCAGCGGTTGGGTTGGTGGCTTCCTGACATGCGCAGTGGAAGATAATTGTCGGTGAGGCACTCCGTGTGGGTGCCGTCGAAAACGTTTAGGGTGATGGCTTCGATCGTTTTTCCGACGAACGACCGCATGAATGCCAGCTTCTTCTCCGCGGCCAAGTCCCGCAAGACTTTGTTACGAGCTTTCGCTACGTTGGCTGGAACCTGATTGCGCATCTCCGCTGCCTGAGTCCCCGGACGTGGAGAGTAGGTGAAGACATGCAGATAAGTGAACGGCAAGTCTTCCACCAAGCGGCGGGTCTCGTCGAAGTCCTGATCGGTTTCGCCGGGGAAGCCGACCATCACGTCAGCACCGATGGCTGCGGTGGGCATGGCAGTGTGGATCTTTTCGATCTTCTCACGATAATGCCAGGGCCGGTACTTGCGGTGCATGGCGCGAAGCACGCGATCGCTCCCCGATTGCAGCGGCACGTGGGCGTGCTTGGCGATGCGCGAGGATTCAGCCATGAGTTGGATCAGCTCGCCGCTCCAGTCCATGGGTTCCACGGAGCTGATACGCAACTTCTGGAGCGCGGTGCGCTCGAGAATGGCACGGACGAGATCTTCGAAGCGCGTTGCCTCGGTTGCGAAGTCTCGTCCCCAGCGGCCCAGGTTGATCCCGGAGATGACGACCTCACGATATCCGGCTGCCGCCAGGGCGTTCACTTCCGCCAGAACCTGGGGCAACGGCAAGGACCGGCTGTGGCCGCGCACGGAGGGAATCACGCAGAACGAGCAGCGATTATCGCAGCCATCCTGCACTTTGAGATTGGGCCGGGTGCGTTCGTTGGCGGCATCGAAAACCGGAGCCGCGAGCAGTTCGGTGTGGGCGAAAATGTTGGAGACGAAAAGGCGTCGCTGGTCGTTGGCCGTTAGTGGTTGGTCGTTCGTCCCTTCGCCGTTCGGCTCAGGGCAGGCTAAGAACGGTCGTTGGCCAAAAGCTAAAGTGCTCAGCGGGACGAATACAGACGGGATCCTGCCGCCGGAGTGGGAATCCGGCTGCTGGAGCACGATCTCCGCCAGCCGGTGCTTGTGGGAGTTGCCAATTACCTGACTCACACCGGGCAATGCTGCAATCTCCTCGGGCGCACGCTGGGCGTAACACCCGGTGACCACGATCTGACAGTCAGGATTCTCACGACGAACGCGGCGGATGGCGGCTCGGGCGTCGCGATCGGCGGAAGCGGTGACCGTGCAGGTGTTCAGCACGACGACTTCGGCTTCGGATGCATGATCAGCGCGCAGCAATCCGCGCTCACGGAACTGGCGCTCGACCGCGGCGCCGTCCGCCTGGGTGGCGCGGCAACCGAAGTTTTCTACATAAAAGCTGGCCATGGCTTCCTGAAAATGGGCGCACAACGCCGCCCATGGATGCAATTCTTCTATAGTAACCCGGACCGAGTGGCAGCATGAAGAGGAGAGACGGGGTGTTGACCCGTCCCGACAGCAGTTGGGCGAATGCAGTTGCCTCGAACCGGGAACGGAAAGGAAAGCGGCAGAGCCCACTGACTAGTGGGCTAACCTTCGCCGACCGCCGGCTAGAGCCGCGGTTCAATCAGGCAAACGCTTGTGTACGTTTCCCCTGAAAGCAATCGCGGCACAACACCGGGCGACCCTGGGTCGGAACAAAGGGGACGGTAGTATCCCGGCCGCATTGCGAACAAGCAATATGGGTCTCGATTTTCGAGGATTTGCGCGCCACAGGCGCGGCCATTACCGATACCCGCTTGGTCTTGCAGCTTTTGCAGCGTTTGGGTTCGTTCCTGAACTGCTTGTCGCGGAAGAATAACTGCTCCCCGACGCTAAAAACGAAATCGGAGTCGCAGTCAATGCACTTTAATACCTTGTCCTGAAGTTCCATTGAGGATGTTCTCCTTGCGACTGGCTCCGGATGACGCCTCGCGATGAAGCGAGGACATCCCCGGCGCAGCAGTGCGCGGAATTGTTGCTACATCCCCCTCGTTGGTACCGCAACTGCACCTGGATTCGGCCAGCCATGCCCCGAACGGGCATGGTTCCTGTTACATCTGAACTCCCGAGTTCCGGTGAACCCGGGCCGACATTCCCCCAAGAATGCCATTGGGAAAACAAAGGGCCGCTACGGGAGCGACCCTCGTTTTTATTCCGCCTCTTTACGAGCTTTTTTCCGGCTGCGTTTACGCGCTAGTGCTTCCTTCACGCGCTTCTTCTCGCCGGGTTTCAGATAAAACGAGTGGCGCTTCACTTCCTTGATGATGTCTTCCTGTTGCACCTTACGCTTAAAGCGTCGGAGTGCGTTTTCGAGGGACTCGCCCTCTTGCAATCTGATCTCTGCCAAAGAAACTACACCCCCCGACCTGTCCGGCGCGGACTCATCATTTATTGCAAGGTTTTGGCCGTAAGTCAAGGGCTATGGATGACCGGTAGTGGGCCAGTTTGGTTGCAATGCTTCGCGGGCTTTCGGAATCCTTGGCGGCCTTTGCGGTTAACCGCTTTCTTACCGCAAAGATCGCAAAGAACTGCCGCTAAGGGCGCAAAGTCTGAGTAGCCCTCAACCGTGAAACTGAGCCACTACCGGATGACCTGCGGCCCCAAGGAGAGCCGAAATGCGGGCCAAACCATGCGATTTTCGCTCAAAAAGCGAATTTCAACGCCAACTGCACCTGCCGCGGGGGGAAGGAATTGGTGGCCTGCACAGGGTTGGTTGGCACCTGAAAATGGCCGGGGAAGTAGTTGATTCCAATCTGGCTACTGATCTTTTCAAAGTAAACGGAGTCGCTGGTGAGACCGTTCTCGGTGATGGTCACCAGCTTGTTGTCGCGGTTGAGCAGATTGAAGGATTCCACTACCAGGTCAATCTTCAGACGATCTCCAACGTATAGCCGGCGGCTGAGGCGCGCATCCGTACTGGCATAATCGGGCCCCAGGAAGGAATTGCGCCGGGCCTCGGGGAGGCGGTCATTGTCGCTGTTATCGTCCTGGTTGGGATCGCCCGCGACAGTGAGGTTTACCGGCCGTCCGCTGCCGTAGGTGAACACCCCCGCTAGTTTCCAATCATTGAAGATGCGGCCCAGCCACTCCTGGCCGCGATGAAAGGGCTTGGGCTCAGCGATCCAGGAAAACACGAATCGCTGGCGCTGGTCGGTGACGCTGTTGCCACGCTCAGCATTGGGGGCGTAAGAGTTTTGCACCAGGGCGGGTTGGCCGGCGACCAGGGCATCTTGTCCATCGTCGATGGCATGGGCGTAGGTGTAGGCCAGCCGGAAATAGACGCCGCTGGTCATTTGACGCCGAATCGAAAGGGTGGCGCCGTTGTAGACGCTGGAGGCGGCACTCTCGAAAACGTCGATCGCTCCCAATTGAGGAATGGGACGCGCAAGAGGATTGATGCAGGGTGGAAAAGGGCAGGTGAAGGACGGAGTCATCTGCCAGGTGGAGAAGGAAGCGACGTTGTAATAGGTGCCAAGGAAGTTTGTGCCAGTGCTGTCGTACACCGGATACTCCACATTCACCGGCGGGGGCAGGTTCACGTCCCGCGCACGGATCAGGTCGACACCATGAACGTACATGTAAGAGACGCCAATGGCCAGACGGTGGGCGACTTCGCGTTCCAGGCTTACGCTGGCCTGCTCTACTTTGGGAGTGTTGAAATTCGGCGAGAAAGATGAAATATCGCCCTGGGCGTGCTGCGCGAACGCTGGCGGCAAAGTGCACGTCGTCGATGTCACTGGACAGTTCACCAGAGGGTTTGGGTATTGCGGGAAGATCTGATGATCATAGAAATTGGAGTTGTTGAGAAAAAGATTCGCCGACTCTAATCCATTCTCGGTGGCGATGGCCGAAGTGTAGATCTGAGGAATGCGAGTGTAGAACCAGCCGTAGCCGGCCCGCACCACCAGCGGCTTTTGATTTCCAATCGCGTAGGCAAATCCCACGCGCGGCGCAAAGTTGTAGGGATTGAACGGGACCTTGCCGGAATCCGGCCAGAGCGGATTGGTCACCAGACCTTTTTTCGTAAAGGTTTGGAGGTCGTAGCGGCCGCCAATGCTTAGCGCCAGGTGATTGGTCACACGGATGGTGTCTTGCAGAAAGCCCGAGTACTCGTTGGTGTCAGGGTGCGACGACATGTTGCCGAAGTTCTGTATGTAATACTTCGGAACCTCGTGAGCGTAGGCGCGCAGTGGCGAGAGTTCCAGGCCCGCTTCCATGGGCTGAAAGGTAAACGGATCGACTTTGATGGGATCGTAAATGTACTCTCCGCCTGAAAGCGAGGGAAAGAAGTTGTAGATCCAGGTAACCAGGGCATCTCCTCCCAGCTTCCAGGAGTTGCGATGTCCCTCCAGGCTTACGGTTTCGGTCAGGTGCAAGCGGTGTTCGCGGGTTTGCCGCGGCAGAATCGACGAACGCCCAAACCCGTCGATGACACTCTGAATCGTGGTCGATGGAGCGGAGCTGTTGCTGCTGGAGGTTTCCAAGTCGCGCGAGAACTGCGCCCGCAGATGACTCACGATCCGCCAGGAAAAGTTGCTGGTCAAGGCCAGCGATCCGGTCTCGGTGGCCACCTGCTCCTGACCGTTGTCGCTGAGGGCGAAGGTGGTGAGCGGGCTGGCGGGATCGAGGAAGACATTGTTTTGGCCCCAATAGCGCGAGGTGCTGATGCGGGCTGACAGCGACTGGTGCGGCGTCAATTGGAGATCAAGTTTCAGAAAACCGGCATTCCCCAGCATTTGCGCGGGAAACTGGCCGCCGAGCGTGGAAAGCTGATTCGCGGCTGCAAAGACGGTCGCAATATCGCTGGCGTCGTAGTCTCCGGGAGTGCGAGGGCCTAGGGGTGGTTGTGGGGTCACGATGGAACTTCCGTTCAGGAAGCGCATCACGATGGGGACGCGAAAGATGTGCTGGTC
>JBAWFN010000126.1:0-9619 GCA_049591935.1 Terriglobales bacterium
GTACAGGCTGGTCCTGATCTCCTGGGGCTTCAGGTTCATGCCGCCCGAGTTCAGCCGGTTGAAGATTTCGTATATCGACGAGTCATCGTCGGGCGGGGACGTCTGCTTGATGATTATGTTGCGAATAGTGCGAAGATCAAACGTCGTTTTGTAGTCACCCAGGGTCGAGTAGTTCAGCTTGCCCAGCCGGTTTGGGTGCTTCGGCAGTTGCTCCGGGAGCTGCAGCGAGAATTTGGAGAAGTAGGCATCGTCCTGGAGGACTTCGTCCGGGATATTGCCGTGCTCATCGAAAATTCGCCGCAGCTCAATTCGCTTCTCCTTCCGTGGAAAACGCTGCTTTATGAAGTAGTACAGCGACATGAGTCTCTGCTGCCCATCGATCACGAGAAAGCGGTTACGGTCCTCCTCGTAGAGAAATATCTGGGGCACCGGCAGGCCGATGATCATAGACTCAATCAGCTTCGACGCGCGTTTGATGTCCCAGACGAAGTTGCGTTGGAAGCCTGGGATTTTCACGACTCCTGACTCAATAAAACTGAATAGGGTCAGAGTATTGAAATCGTTGGGCGAGGCTGTGATGTCGTACTCTCGGATCAGCGAGTCCGACTCCTCGGGTTCCTCTTTTTCGAACCATTGTTCGCCCTTATCCTCACTGTCGTCCTCGGTCCCGTCGTAAAGTTCGTCGTTCATCTTTGTCGTATCTCCTGTCGTCCTTCCTTTGTCCCCATCTCATTTGGACTCTGGCTCTAACACTGCATTCACATTCACCTGGCCGCTCGAAACTGCAATCTTTCGCTCCCAGGGTTTGAAGCCGGACTTCTTTACCGATATCTGGTGCTGGCCTGCGGCTACTCCGACAGTGGAGGGGGTGTTGCCGACGAAGCTGCCGTCGATTTCTATGTCGGCGGCGTCGGGCGTGGAGGTGACCTGTATTTGCGCTTTATCGGCGGGCGCAGACGCAGGCACCACAACAGCCGGCGAAGCAGGGGCGGGAGCGGGTTGCGTCGCTGGCGGCGGAGTTGCAGCAGCGCGGATTTCTTTGCCGTGGGCGGCCCAGTCATTCGTGATGGCTTCGCAGGCGTCTTGCACGGAGCCTCCGAGAGAGAGCGTGGACTTGCTGACGATGGAGTCTCCGCTCACGCGGTTGAAGACAGCTACCTTATTCTTGTGACGCAGGGCGCCTTTGCCGCCCTCGTGATCGAGCAGGACGATGTAGTCAGCCTTGGTTTGAATGTTGTTGATTACGACTTGCGGGCAACGCTGTCCGAAAGTCTTGATGATTTCGGCGGTCTGGGGACGCGCGCCTCCGGCGACGGTTGATCCGTAAGCGCCGTTCGCGCCACCGCCGGCACCAGCGATTGACCACGACTGACTGTCGGTGATGAAGACGCGGGCAGCATCGGGAGTCTGGGCCATCAGCAGCGGAGCGATGCAAAGGAAAACGGCCAGCACGCCTTTCATAGGCTCTCCTTGATCCAAATTTTCCCTGGGGACACTGCTGGTTCAACTACTTGGGGGAGAGAGAAATCTACTCCGGGCGGAGTCGAGAGTCAAGGGGAAGACGTCGCCGAGGCTTGGATGAAACTGAAGCCGCTTCTTTTCTATCGGAGAGCTTCCTAGCAAGCTCCTGAAGGACCTGTTCCCCTGGTATCAACTTCACCCTCCCCGACCGAATCTCATCCACTCTGCGTTTGATCTCATCTCCCCAGGCTTCTTCCGCCCCTGCTTCGGCCGGTCCGTCGTCAAGGCTCTCCACCAATCGATCGATCAGAAGCTCACGCTCCTGAGGGCTGAGTTGCATGGCCTGGGCCAGCACTTCTGAAGCCTTTGGAGTCATCTGCGGCATAGTGTCCTCAACGACCTATTCTATCAGCCTAGGCCGGCGCTTTTCCTTGAGCAAATGCCAGGCTTCGCGGTAGCGGGCGTGTTTCGCGGTCGGAAGATGGGGTGACAGAATGATCACGCAGCGGTTGTTTACCCCAACCTCCGCCGGGACGATGTACCAGAGGTCCAGCGGCACGATATAGGCCGCCAGGAAATCGATTTGGTTCTCCACATACCTCGCCCCGCCGCCCGTATTCACATGGCAGGAATAGCTTTCATAAATCTTTAGACTTGTGCTCTTCACCTGCACCCGGTAAAAGCAACCGTCATACTCCGAGGCAAAGTCATAACATGACGAATCACCCCAGGGCTTGCTGACCGTAATCCCATGTTCCGCGGCCCGCACCATAAAACGCATCTCCGCCCACTCCCCGCGCTTCTTTGGGTGCCTGAGGTTCATCCCACTGCTTGGCATTTGTACCCTCCAATAAAAAAGCGGCCCGCAGGCCGCTGTTCTTTTCTTTAAACTTCTTGTTATTCCCAGGGCCGTCAGGCCCGAGGAATCGCTTCCGATCTCGAATTATGTCCCTACTTCCAGACTAGCAAATTGGAGAGGCAAGTGAGACACGGTTTTGAACTTTATATTTGGAATGGATGGAACAGCATGGAAGGAATTGCATCATTTTCGGGCCTTGACAAGCTTTCTGCAAGGGCGAGCCAAAAGGGGAAAAGGCGGGAGTTTGGTGCTGAAATGGGACCGTTGTCCTGACTCTTGTCCCCAAACGGCACCCGCCTGCCCGTCCCACACCAACCACCGTCCCCCCAAAACTCGTCGTTTTCTCTGTGCTAGTATGAGCGGTTCGTAGGCTTGGGGACGATTGCTCAATCCTGAAAACGTCGGGCGCACGAGCATCATCTAAGCGGATATCACATGAAAGACACGCTGGGAGTTTTGTTGGCGGGAGGAGTCGGGGAACGGCTCTATCCGCTGACCCGCGACCGGGCCAAGCCGGCGGTCACCTGGGGCGGCATCTACCGCATCATCGATGTGACGCTGTCGAATTGCGTCAACTCCGATTTGCGCCGGGTTTATATCCTCACCCAATACAAGGCGCTGTCGCTCAACCGCCACGTGCGCGAAGGCTGGGGCAATATTGTGGGACGCGAGCTGGGAGAATTCATCGAAGTGCTGCCGCCGATGAAGCGAGTGAGCGACGAGTGGTACCAGGGCACAGCCGATGCGGTGTATCAAAATATTTATTCCATTGGGTCGGAGCAGCCGAAGCATGTGCTGATTTTGTCGGGCGACCACATTTATAAGATGAATTACGGCCGCATGATGAAGCAGCATCAAGACTCGGCAGCGGATGTGACGCTGGCGACCATCCAAGTGGATCCGGGGGAGACGCATCGTTTCGGAGTGGTGGATGTGGACAGCGACCATCGGGTGAATGGGTTCGAGGAAAAGCCGCAGCAGACGATCCTGCGGTCTCCTTATAACCCGGTGAAAGTTTCGGCATCGATGGGCATCTATATCTTCAACACCGATGTGCTGATTCCAGTGCTGCTCAAAGATGCCGAGGACCCGAATTCCAGCCACGATTTTGGCAAGGACATTCTGCCCAAGATGGTGGATGAATACCGGGTGTACTCGTTCGATTTCGTGGATGAGAATAAAAAAGAAGCGCTCTACTGGCGCGACGTAGGAACCCTCGAGGCCTACTACGAGGCCAATATGGATATTGTGTCGGTTTCGCCGGTGTTCAATCTTTATGATGCGGAATGGCCGATTCGCACTCACCAGCGGCAGTATCCGCCGGCGAAGTTTGTATTCGCGGAAACCGGGCGTACCGGGACGGCGCTTGATTCGATTGTTTCGATGGGCTGCATCGTGTCTGGCAGCATGGTGAAGAACAGTGTGCTGTCGCCGGACGTGCGGGTGAATTCCTACAGTGAGATCGAGGACTGCATCCTGTTTTCCCACGTGAACGTGGGGCGGCATTGCCGTCTGCGGAAAGCCATTATCGACCGCGATGTGCATATTCCCGAGGGGACGACGATTGGATACGACGCGGAGGCCGACCGGCAGCGGTACTTCGTGACCGAGAGCGGAATCACAGTGGTGACGCGAGACTACTCGCTGTTCGAGAATCCGGTGGCGGTGAATTATTTTACGAGCGAGTAGGAGTTTCTTCTTCTGGATGCGATCTGGGAGGTCGCGCTAAGTGATTGAAAAGCCAGTTCTCAGTTCCCAGTTCTCAGTTCCCAGTTCTCAGGGCCAAGGCGCTGTAGCCCGCTCCGCGTTATGTGGTTCTTGACTGGCGTCGCGGGCTCGTCCGGCTCTGGTTTTCTTGTAAACCCTTTTCGCATCTTGTAGTCTTTCGTCCTTGTAGGGCGAATCCAGTGGGTGCGCCGATGCCATAGCTTACACTCAAACAACATGCTCAACCGGGGCCATGCCTATACCACAATCATCAGCAGCAAAGATCATGGACGAACCCTGCTCTCCCACTTGGCAAGCCTTTACCCACACTCAACCGCACAAGCCTGGCAACAAAATCTGAACAACCGCGAAGTCACCCTCAACGGCGTCACCGCCGCCGGAAGCGAATCGCTCACTTCAGGACAAACCCTTGTCTGGAACCGTCCAGCCTGGATCGAACCAGACACTCCTCAGCACTTCGAAGTCCTGTTGAATGACCCGCATCTGTTGGCCGTCAACAAACCTGGCGGGCTGCCCACTCTCCCCGGCGGCGGCTTCATGGAAAACACCCTCCTGCGCTTGGTGCAAAAGCAAACCCCCAACGCAAACCCTGTCCACCGGTTGGGTCGAGCCACTACCGGCATCGTCCTCTTCGCCAAAACACCGCAGGCGGCCGCTAAACTAGAGGCAAACTGGAACACACCCAGAATTCGAAAAGTCTACCGAGCTCTGGCTCAAGGCATTGCACAGCAAGACACCTACGAAATTCTCACACCCATTGGCCTCGTACCGCACCCGCTCATCGGTTCCGTGTGGGCCGCCAACCCAAGTGGCAAACCGTCAAAGTCATTGGCGAAGGTGATCTCACGCACCACAAGCACCACAACATTTGAGGTAAGCCTAAATTCGGGCCGCCCTCATCAAATCAGAATCCATCTGGCATCCATCGGCCATCCCCTGGTAGGCGATCCTCTGTACGGCGTAACCGGCCAGCCTCTTGAAAATCTCCCCGGCCTCCCCGGCGATGGAGGATATTTCCTGCATGCCCAATTTCTGAATTTCCACCACCCCATCACCGGAGAACAAATCAATCTTGAGGCAGCTTTGCCGTCTGGATTCTCGTCGCATCAGTAGGTTTAGGGGGACAGAAATTCGGGGACAGACCATGTGACCCCAATTGGGGTCATGCAACGGACGTCGTGTTTGCTGGGCCGACTAAAAGCACGCGCTATGTCCCCGCTGAATTGGGGTTAGTTCCGTCTGTCCTGAATTTGTCCGCGTAGGATCATTGTAATTGAGGCTTAACTTGTGATCCAATTCGACTCAAGCATCAGACGTTTCTCGATAACAGGAGCAATCATGGCTCTAGCTAACGCCTACGTTCAGGTCTACGGCCAACTCAGCGATGTATTTGATCGTATCGCTGAAGGACAAGCGCCGGACAAGTTCACGACTCAGCATCTAAAAGACTTGGGGTTCGCCTCATCGAACTTCCGAGCAGTCATACCCCTTCTCAAGCAACTGGGGTTTCTTTCTCCCGATGGGACACCCACGACCCGATATCACGACTACCGAAATACAGCTAGGTCGAGGCGAGTCATGGCAGATGCTATCCGTGAAGCCTATGGTGATTTGTTCACGATTAAGGCAGGTCCTACCGACGCCGACCGTCCGCTGATTGAAGGAAAGTTCAAAAGCGCCCACAACGCCTCTCCGAATGTTGCCAAGTTAATGGCGAACACCTTCTACGCGCTGTTGGGCCTAGCAGATTTGTCTGCCACCGAGGTTAAGGAGGCTAAGAAAGAGGAAAAGCAGCCTGAAACTGCGCCACCCGCGCCAAAGAATATCCTGGAGGCTCCTCCTTCTGGCCACAAGCCATCTCCGCCCACGCTGCATTACAACATTCAGATCCATCTCCCGGCGACGAAAGACGTAGAAGTGTTCAATGCGATATTCAAGTCTCTGAAGGATCATCTACTTGAGTAAACATACGAAAGACCTTCGCGACTTCCTTTTTCGCGGACTCATGTTCGAAGCAGAGGCGACCGGCTTTCAGAAGGCTGGTATACAGGTGGGCGCGGACACGTCACAAGCGGAAGAACGGCTGCTTTCGGACGCGCTTTCGCCTTTCAACGTCACGACCCGTAACAACGCGCTTGAGATGGCCCGCCTTTACTCAGTTCTCCATTGCTTTGAGAATGAGGTCCGCGCTCTAATTCGAGAAACGCTTGAGGAAAAGGAAGGCCCGGATTGGTTGGACAAGCTCCCTAAGAAAACCAAGGAGTTCGCTGAAGCTCGGCAGAATACAGCTTTCGCGGACTCTTGGCTGGAAGGAGAGAAGTCCGACCTTCTAGGCTTCGTAGACTTCGGACAACTTGCCTCAATCATCGTGGAGAAGTGGCCGTGTTTCGAGGACATTGTCCCATCTCAGCACTGGCTCAAGCAGAGAATGGATGAGTTGGAGAAGGCGCGGAACTTCATCGCTCACAATCGCATGCTTCTGCCAACGGAGTTTCAGCGAGTCTACATGTACATCGCTGACTGGAATCGAGCGATTGGGCTTTAGCCGTTGTCTTAGACAATTGCTGTTTTCCGATTCTTGATCAGAGTTGCCCAGAACTCTTTGTACTTCTCATTGAGAGTTTTAAGTTGGATGTAATCGGCTTGGTTGGGCGCATTGGTCTGTTTGAGTTGACTGACATCCATGACATAGTCAATCAAGTACGCCTTCTCATCCAAGTTTAGATGTTCGCAACCCAGCAAAGCCATCCTGCAACTCGTAGCGTCGTTGTCCATGCCGACCCAGGCTTCTGTTATTTCTTCGACCTCTCCGGCTCTTGAGTACGTAGTTATAGCGAGTCTGGCGGTCAACTTGTGGACCGATGCAAGCAGCTTTACGATCAAATCAAATACAATCCTTCTCTCGGATTCAGCCTGGAGTTGCTTCTGAAAGTTGAATTGATTAGTCAGGATAAGCTTCTGTTGGTCCAACGCTGCGTTGATCAATGTCGCGGTTTTCTCTTGCTTGTCCGCGATTCCGACGTGTGCCTCTAGAGTCTTGGCGTGTCTTCTTAGAATCCATCCCTGCCAAGCGAAAATACCTATCTGCACCGTTAAGGCATACGCCGCGACCCACGCCGGATCACGAAAGGAGTGTGCAAACCATCCGGGCGCAAAGAAGACGAAGTGAATCATGGTCGCCATTCTAACGCTTTGGGTACAATCTCGCGCCGGGTGCCCCAGGTCTCGCTGCTGTTGCGAGACCTGGGAGTGGCGAAATCTGTTGTGTCCGTCGCCCGCACTGATCTTTTTGTGCCATCACTTCCGGCTTACGCGTCGCAGATGTGGCTCCCCGCCCAGGTCTCGCAACAGCGGCGAGACCTGGGGCACCCGGCAATTGGACGCGACGCCGTCTTGCGTGCAGCCCCCCGACAAAGCCGCCACCACCTGACGCAAACGTACTGAACATGGCCATGATGTCAACCAGCCCTGACGGATCAATGTACGTGGTGGGGTTGTTGGTGACATAGGCATACCGGTTCCAGGTCTATGCAGAACCTCGGGGACGAGGCTGGCGGGCTGTAGGGGCAAGGGCACGTTTCAAGCCAATAATCATGGCCATCATTCCAACGGAGATGACGGCGCACCCCATCACCACTGATATTGATGGATCAATACTCTTGGCAAAGCCAGCTCCGATCCTGATCGCGTAGAAAAGTCCAAATAGCAATGCGGCTACACGATCACTCGTTTTGGGGACCGCTATGTACAGCCACCAACTCGAAAAAGCAAGAGCGGCATACAACGCAATATGAAAATAGGACAGATCATCCGATGACCCTCCGCCGTAAAAAACCGACACACAACGACGAAGCGCGAGGGCGCAAACAAAACCATAGTACAGCGTAAGGCCAATGCGACCCTCAAGTGCTCTCTCCATTTTGATCGCCAAAACTGTGCCTCCTATAGGCTTCGGTTTTACGGGACGTAGGCTCAGTAGTAAGTTGGTCCCCAAAATGTATTCACGCATTGTTCTCGAATATTTACCAATTGTGCTAGATACGCGACACCAAATGTTCCGGCAACCACATAATTTCCCCGAGAGGCCCACGCTATAGCTGCGACACCGGATCCTACAATACCTTCCCCTTGGTCCACAGACGCCAACCATTGACACCCAACTTGTGACGAATATTTGCCAAGGAAAGTCGATGGCATTTTAGGCCTAACTGGAGTAGTTACCGATGCTGAAGGGGAATTCAATACAGACAACGAAACTGTCGGTACGTTCCAATAGTCTGGGACCGGTCCCAGATCAGCCCAACTGGTACTCTTGTCAATGAGCGTTCCTAGCGAGTTAGGGTCGTCCGCGTTGTAGCCTGGCGAGTCGGTGTTATTTCCGTTCCAGTCCGGATTTTGCTCGGAGCTTGTGCTTGACCCCACTAACAACATGTAATCTGTGCCAGTACTGGACAGTTTCCATGTCGTTCCATAACCGAAGCAGTCGATTTGAGGACATCCGACGGTAGCTCCTGCGGAAAGACTGGAAAGATTCGTGAGACAGTTCGAGGCTACCATGTCCTGCGTACAGCCTCCGACCATCCCACCTCCACCCATGCCGAAAAAGCCTAACGCAGCACCGATGTTCCAACCCCCGAACATGCCGCCGAATAGGTTTCTCTCCAACCCTGAAGGATCAACAAAGGTCACCGGGCTGTTCCCCACATACGCGTATCTGTTCCAGGTCTGCGGATTATTGCGTGCCCCTGAACATGCGGAAGACGCCGATGATGAGCAGGATGACCGTCAAAACCCAAAGCGCGTTGCTCAATGCCGGATGAGAACCCCCTTGCAGTAAAGCAGCCGTACAACCAGTCCCTATACCCGCGGTCCCGAGTACGACGTGCATCTGCTGGCGGTTCGCCGGCCTTGCAATGGCCAAGATCAAGGCCGTAACAATAGCTAGTATTCCAAGAACGACAACGAAGTACCTGATCGGCCTTGAATTATTTCCGAGTAGGCATAAGGCTGCTATCACACTCGCACCCACAGCAGCCGCAAAAATCTGAATTGTCCGACGCTGATGCGCATTCAAAGGCGTTTGAGTTTGCATAGTCATTCACTTGGTTACTAGACACTGAATTCTCTGATTCGCACAAGCCTGGAGGTCATTCGTTTCTTGGGGAAAACAACTAGCGATGGCAATGCCGCCACCACCCCAAGCGAGGGTTTCTGTTAGTCCGTATCCGGCTGCCGCGCCCGCTGGTCCGCCGACCAAAAACCCTCCAATGACTCCTGTAGCTTGAATGGCACCGAAGGTCACGCCACCTCTGAACTTTCCGCAACTGTAACTATTGGCGTAAGCTCCTGCGGTGCACGTGTTGTAAGACTGCTCGCATTGCTGTTGTTGCTGCTGTTGCTGTTGCGGTCCCTGGCCACATGGAGTCCTGAGCGCATAATAGCAAGGTCCGCCCCCTGTGTTCCCGCCGGGCCCTCCGCTCGGCGCTGACCAATAGAACATGTCAGAATTGCCGGGTGCCCCAGGTCTCGCTGCTGTTGCGAGACCTGGGAGTGGCTAAATCTGTTGTGTCC
>JBAWFN010000127.1:0-14764 GCA_049591935.1 Terriglobales bacterium
GAGGAGATTCGATCTCCACTAGAACCTGCCCTTGGTCCGTGAACTTGATGGCATTGCCCACCAGGTTGGTCAAGATCTGGCGTAGCCTGCCGGGATCGCCGGTGAGTTGCAGAGGAACCTCGGCTCCCAGGTTGTAGGCTAGTTCCAGCCTTTTTTCGTGGGCGCGGAAAGCCATGGTCTTTATGGTCTCGCCTACGCATGCCGCGAGATTGAACTCGATGGTTTCGAGCTCGAGTTTGCCGGCCTCCACTTTGGAAAAATCCAGGATGTCGTTGATGACGCTCAACAGAGCCTCACTGGACGACTTCACCAGAAGGAGATAGCCGCGCTGTTCCTGATTGAGTGGGGTGTCGAGGGCAAGCTCAGTCATACCCATGATGCCGTTAATAGGAGTGCGAATTTCATGGCTCATGTTGGCCAGGAATTCACTCTTGGCGCGGCTGGCGGACTCGGCAGCATCCTTGGCCGCCGCCATCTGGACATTCAGGGTCATCAGGTCGGCGGTGCGGCGGGCGACTTCGTCTTCCAGGGTGTCGCGGTGGCGCTGCAGTTCTTCATCCCGGCCTTCGATTTGCGAGAGCATCTGGTTGAAGCCGGTCATAAGCAGGCCGACTTCGTCGCGACTAACGACGGGGAGCCGCAAGGCATAGTTCTGCTGGGTGGAGACTTCACGAGTGGCATCGAGCAGACCGAGGATGGGATCGGAAATAAGTTTCTGGAGCCGGGCTGCCATCAGCAGGGCGGCGCCGCAGGAGAGCACCAGCACCAGGCCGATCACCAATGGGTAGGTTTTCATGCGAGCCTGCATTTCTGAAAAATCTGATTCCACATAGACAGTGCCGATGGTTTCCCTGCTCAGCCGAACCGGGCGGAATTGCAGCAAACGCCCGTTTTCAAAAAAGGTGCCGTCGGTGCGTGGGGGCGGAGGCGAAAAGGTTTCGCCATCGCCGCTGCGGGCATACGTGGCGAAGACCTTGCCTTCGGCGGTGTAAAGGCAAGCGGCGGTAATGTGCGGCTGAGTGTGCAGTGACCGCAGTACGTCTTTTGCACCTTGGGCATCATGAAAGGTCAGAGCGGCGGTGCTGTTCTCGGCTACCATATCTGCCAGAGTGGAAACGTCGTTCACCATGCCTTGCCGCAGTTCGATAATGTCGTAGACGACCAGGGCGAGGCAGGCCAGCAGCAAGGTCAACCCGCTGATGGCCATGATGATCACCATGAGCTTCTTTCCGATCGACAGATTCTGCACCCATTTCACGAGTTGCCTCCGGGTTCGCCGTTGAGCACGACCTTAGCAACGGTGAGCAGCCGGGCGCTGAGCTTCAGATGGGCGAGTTCGGCAGCTTTGAGATTGATTTCGAAGCGCACCCGGCCGTCGTCCAGGACAAAGTTGATGGCGCCGCCCAGAGCGGCAAAACCGGGAGTGTCTCCGACGATGAGTACGCTGGCGCCTTTAAGACCCTGGAGGAGGGTGGGCAAGCGTGCTTTTTCTGAGGTTGCAATGAAAAGAATCTGGCAGGCCCGGGCCTGAGGGATGCCCTCAGGATGGGCAATTTCAATGCGGTGACCGTTGACGGTCTTGTCGACGATCACCTGTTCGAAGTCGCGGCCGAAGGGGTCCTGGCCGAGGATGCAGATTTGCAGCGCGGCATCGGCGCTGGGAAAGGCATCGGCAGGCCATTCCACAAATCTCGCGAAGTTGAATAAGAAAGCCGCCTTGACCTGATACTCGGTGGCGGACTGGGCTTGGGCCACGGCGGCGAGCAAGCACACCAGAAGCGAAAATATGCTCCGCCGCGATTGCCAGGCCCGTTGGCAAGGGGTGTGGCATCGATTCCGCAGCCGGTTCGACGTTGGTTGTGCGCCGTCCATGTTGGGGGGCCTCATTTCAAAATTGCCAGGTGAATTTTGCATACCCGCTACGCTTGATCAGGGTGGAGATCACGCTTCCGGTGTCATCGACGAACTCCAGATGCCGGTCTTTCACCAGATTCTGTCCCACCACGCTGCACGCAAGGTGCTCCGTCCACCGCCACGTAAGTCCCGTATCCAGCCGGGTGTAGGAGGGAACCTCTCCGCTTCTCAAGCGATCCACAAAGTAGGCAGAAGCATCCCAGGAGAGGCTGCGGCGTAAATCCAGGTGCGATCGAAGCTGGGCGCTATGAACCGGGCTGTTGCCCTCGGCATCGAGGACAGATCCGGTGTCCTTGCTGGTCGGGTCCAGGTGCATGTGAATTTGTTCGAAGGCATAACCGGGACTCAGTGTCCAGCGAACGGTTGCTTTCCAGTTCACGGCCATCTCGAAGCCATGCGCCTCGCCGTGCATAAGATTCTGGTAAGTCTCTGGCATTACCAGATGTGGAGGCGCTGGTGAGGTCTCGAAGAAGGGCGTGGCCGGCTCAGTGGTTTCCTGGTGGTCGTAGTCACTGTAGTAGGTGGCTACGTCCATTGAGAGATGTGGGGAAAGTCCAACCCGGTAGCCAAGTTCATAAGCAACCAATCCTTCGTTCCCGAAATGGGGATTGCCTACGAAGGCCACCAACACCGGAGTGCCGCCGGGTCCGGGGAATCCGGCGACATTAGCTCGCACTGCGGTATCGCTCTCCGCGGGGATTCGCTCCGCTCTGGAGATGGCGGTCCAAAACATGTGACGCGCACTGGGCGTCCACGACACCCGTGCGCTCGGCATCCAAGTGAACCCGGTGTAGTGGTTGTGCTCTAACTTGGCGCCCATGGTGACGTACAGTTTGGCCGGTATTACGGCGACTTCGTCCTGGAAGAACGCGCCGGCGAGTTGCAGGTTGAGGTCGGCGGGATTCAAAGACGCCGTAAGATCTCCGCGCGCAGTGGAATCGCTATCGCTGTAACCGCCTCCCCAGACGATGTTCTGGCGGCTGCCCCAGGCCAAGCGGTGCTGGAAATCAATGGCAAGTGTGTTTCGCTGCTCACTGAGCAGATAGTCGCGCTTGTAACGATCAAAGGAAATCTGCAGAGTCGTGTCCGACCTTGCGGAGAAGACATGGTTCCAAACCGTCTGGAGAAAACCGCCTGATAAGGGAAGCGTAAGATCGATGTTCTGCAGCCCTGGCGATGTGACCGACGGAAGAAACAAAGCGGGACTGTCTTCCTCTCCGGTGTACATGTCACCCTGGACCATTAATGTGTCTTGTCCTGAAAGGCGGCTATCGGTCCGAAAGCCACCTCGAAGCAGGTGCCAGCCGTCCCCTCCCTGCTGGCCGTTGAGGCCGGGCATATGATCCTGGTTGAAGTATTTGGCAAACACACGGTAGTCGGTACTTTTGCCCATCCCGCCGCCGTACTGGGCAGTGCCAAATCCCTGATCGAGATTTCCGCCTCCCGCGACCACCATCCCGCCCTGGGTCTCCGAGGCTTTGCGAGTGATGATGTTGATCACTCCGTTGACCGCGTTGGCTCCCCAGATGGTCCCTCCCGGGCCGCGAATCACTTCGATGCGCTCGATGTCCTCGAGTGGCATGTCCAGCACGTCCCATAAAACGCCGCCAAAAGTCGGGGTATAGACGTTGCGGCCATCGACCAGTACCAGCAACTCATTGCTGAAGCGGCCATTCAATCCGCGAGCGCTGACGGCCCAGGTGTTGGCTCCGATCTGGGCGACGTCGACGCCCGGAACCATGCGCAGCAAGTCAGGAATATTGGTGGCTCCCGAACGGCGAATGTCTTCGGCGGCAATCACGAAGACCGCCGAGGCCGTCCGCGAGAGCGTCTGCTCGGTTTTTGAGGCTGAAATCACCTTTATGTTCATCAGGTCTTCCAGGCTCCGGTCGATCAGGTCAGGCTGCTGGGCAGAGCACGCCGCGCTCAGCAGAAGAGCCCCACCGATTAAGAACTTGTTCACCGCGAAATCACTCCTGTCTCGAATTCACGAAATCCTCAGAATCTGCCGGTGATCTTGACCCGGAAGCTTCTTCCGTCCTGTTGAATGGCATCTTCTGGGTCTTCGGGGCGGCCGGGATCGAAGTATTTCTTGTCCAGCACATTGAAGACGCTGGCCGCCACGTCCAGGTGCTTTCCCAGGGTGTGTCCTAACAGGGTGAGGTTGAAGACCTGATAACTGCTTAAGGAGTCCTGCAGCAGGGTGAGGCGTCTTCCCAGGAACTGGCCCTCGACGCTGGCAAACAACCGTCGCTGGAGCAGGGGAACCATCACATTCAACTTCGCCATGTGGCGTGGGGAATTATCGAGCGGCGGGCTGCCGGCGCCGTCGTCGTGCGCGTCGACATAGTCAAGGCTGGCCTTGCCTTGCAGGCCGTTGGTGGCGCGGCCGATGAACTCAACATCCATGCCGGTGGCCTGCGCACTGCCGGCGTTTTGATACTGGAAGTTGCCATCCGCGGGGACCGAGGCGAGTGAAATCAGGTCGGCGATACGGTTGCGATACACGCCGCTCGAGAGCTGGAAGTGCCGGCCCAAGCCTTGTTCCACTCTCGCCTCCAGGCTTTGAATGCGTTCAGGGCGAAGTTTTGGGTTGTCAGCGTAAAAGGTCCCAAAATCCGGCGCGCTTTCATAAACGTCGGGAGCGCTGAAGGCCCGGCCATAGAGCAACTTGAGCGTAGTTTGCCGGGCGGGACGGTAGATCAGGCCCGCGCGCGGGTTGGTGGTTCCCCCAAAGGTGGAATAGTTATCGAAACGCAAACCGGCGTTGAGAGTCAGGATGCGGGTGATGGCGAGTTCATCCTGACCATAAAAAGCCGTGATCAAGGAACTGTTCAGATCGTGAGTAAAAGCACTGGGAGGGGTCAACAAGTCGCCCTGATCCTGCCGCAGGTTATCTCTAATTTCAGACCCAAAGGTAATGTGATTTCGCTCGCCCAGATCGCGGCTGACTTTCACTTCTCCCGTCCACCAATTTCCCCGGAAGGAGAACGTATTCAGCACGATGGGGTCGCCGGACATGAACGGCATCTCGGGAACTGGACCCTGCAAACGAGCCTGGTCATAGCTGGTGTGCGCGTCCAGTTGCCATTTTCCGATCGCGTGCTGGTAGCCGAGATTCACATACTGATGGCTGTCAACGTTGAGATCTTCGGGATCGTTGAATACGGCGCCAAAATAGGCAGTGGGAACTACTTTTGTGCGGGTACTGAACAATCCTTGCAGGGTGAACCCGTGGAAAGTAAGCGTGGCCAGAATGTGCTTGTAGGATTCATTGTCGGTGTCGCTGGTAATGCCGTTGTTGGTGGCGGGAGTATCGAACTGAGGAAAGAACAGCGTCTGGCCCTGGCTGTCAAAGAACGTGCCGGAGAGCAGAACACCCAGCCCGTGAAATTGATGACCATAAGTCGCCCTGCCCTCATAAGTGCCGAAGCTTCCGGTTTGAAAGGAGAGTTCCCAATCCTTGACTTGCTCGGCGGTACGAGTAATGACGTTGATGACCGCGAAAAACGCGTTGGCGCCGTAGAGCGAGGAACTGGGTCCGAGAACAATTTCCACCCGGTCGATCAGGTCGACATCCACCAGAAACTCGTTTCCCATCATGGCCTGGCCGAGAACGTTATTGTTGCTGCGATGGCCGTCGATCAAAACCAGGATGCGGCTGTTCCAATCTCCCAGGCGGCCAAAGCCGCGTACGCCGACGAAGGTGTAATCGCGGTCGTAGGTGACATAGAAGCCGGGCACACTGCGCAAAATGTCGGCCAGGTTGCGGTAGCCATATTTTTGAATTTCATCGGCGGTGATGACGGTCACCGAGGAGGGTGCATCGCTGGCGTTCTGCATGTGTTTGGAGGCGCTGTAGACCTGAATGTTGCCCAGTTCCTCCAGGCTGACATCGCCCAGATTATTGGGGGATTGCTGGGCCACGCTGTTGGCGGTTAGGAGCACGAGTACCAAGCTGGCGACGGCGGATGGTTGCAGCCGCGCCAAGCGGATGAGAATGAAAGAAATTGTCCCGGCACAATCGCATTTGGGACCGAGCATAGTCTCTCCAATTCTTCGAAGTCTCCACCGCATGGCGGATCGCGGGCAGGGCCCTGTCTTTGCTTTCGGCAGGACAGGGAGTCATCTTTACTTCGGAGAGGTTACCGGCTTCCGTTCGAGAGTAAGCAGGGGTTGAAGTGATGACGCAGGGATGACGATGAAGACGGTGGTCGGCAGGCGGGAATCATGTCTGAGGTTCGTGATCCGGAAGTGTTCCGCGCGGTGTTGGACAGCCTAGCGATGGGGGTCTACATCACCGATCGAACTGGGACGATCCTGTTTTGGAACCAAGGCGCAGAGCGCATTACGGGGCACCAGAGACATGAGGTGATCGGGCACACGCGGCGGGAAAACATTCTGACGCAGTGCAATGAGCAGGCTTGCCCCCTGTGTGGAGAGAAATGCCCGTTTCGCGATGTCAGAGTTGATGGCCGGGAGCGAGAACTGCGTCTGGCTTTGCGCCATAAGAATGGACATCCAGTCACGGTGCTGTTTCGGATTTACCCGGTGCGCGATGCGCAGAGTGCGATTCAATACGTAGCCGGAAGTTTCGACGAACCACGGGCGGCGGGAGGGGGACGGGACCGGCGAACCCCGGTGCCGGGGAATTGTGTGGATGAAACCACGGGGGTTGCCAACCACGGGTTCATCGAATTCCACATGCGGGAAAATCTTGCCGGCTTCATCGAATACCACGTGCCGTTCGGCATCATGTGCGTGCAGGTGGAGGATTTCGACCACCTGCGTGCCGCCTACGGAAGGCAAGCTACGGACTCCATCCTACGCGTGGTGGCGGAGACGTTGCGCAACGGTCTGCGTCCCAGCGATGTGGTGGGGCATTGGGGCGAGAACCAGTTTCTGGCGGTGTTGCCGAACTGTGGTGGGCGTGGGGCGGAGAAAGCCGCGGAGCGAGTGCAGAAGTTGGTGGCCGGGGCTGGAATCCACTGGTGGGGAGAACACTTGTCCATCGCCACATCCATTGGGTACGCCGGCGCGGAGGCAGGAGACACCGCGAAATCGCTGGTCGAACGGGCACAGAGTTCGCTGAAACCGGCATCGGCGAATCGGACCGCGGTGGCGGGGGCGGCAGCGCTCGCCGGCCGGCAAAGCTCCGGGAAATAGACTTCTATGTTCGCCATTATTGGGATTGTGGTGGTTTTCGGGGCCGTGGTCGCCGGCTATCTGATGGAACACGGCAAACTGATGGTGCTGCTGCAGCCGGCTGAGTTGGTGATCATCGGAGGGGCTGCGGTGGGCACGGTGCTGATCGCCAACCCGCTGCATATCCTCAAACAGATTGTGGGAGGAATTGGTGGAGTCTTCACCGGATCAAAGTTCACCAAACAGCGCTATCTGGATTCGCTGAAAATGGTCTATGACCTGCTCAATAAAGCGCGCCGCGAGGGATTGATGACCCTGGAAAACGATGTGGAAGCACCCGACAAGAGTCCGATCCTTTCGAAATACCCGGCCTTTCTAAAGGACCATCACACTTGCGACTATTTTTGCGATACCCTGCGCATGGCCATCAGCGGGGTAGAGGCGTTTGATCTCGACCAACTGCTGGACCTGGATTTGGAAGTCCACCACAACTCGGCCAATCTGCCGATCAGCTCGTTGAGTACCATGGCGGATTCCCTGCCCGGCCTGGGCATTGTGGCCGCAGTGTTGGGAGTGGTCATCACCATGGGAGCGCTGGGTGGACCGCCGGAAGAAATCGGACACAAGGTAGCGGCCGCACTGGTGGGGACTTTTCTGGGAATTCTGCTGTGTTATGGGCTGGTGGGGCCGATTGCTTCCAGCATGGGCAAGATCGCCGAGGAGGAGGGAGCGTATCTGCATGTATTGCGGGTGGTGATGATTGCATTCCTCAAAGGCTCGGCGCCGATCATGGCGGTGGAATTCGCCCGGCGGGCGATTCCTGGGCATGTGCGGCCATCGTTCAAAGAAGTTGAAACCTTGTGCCGCCACGGCGGGGAGGCGGCTGCGGCCACGCCAGAAGCGGCAGCGGCAGCGGCCGCGCCGGCCTAGAAAGGGTTGGTCATGGAAGGCGCACGTCCCATCATTATCGTCAAGAAGAAGAGTGGACACGGGGGCCATCACGGGGGCGCCTGGAAAGTGGCCTACGCGGATTTCGTCACCGCCATGATGGCATTGTTCATCGTGCTGTGGTTGCTGAACAGCAGTAAGAAGATCCAGGAGGCGGTGGGTGGGTATTTCCGTGATCCGATGGGATCGGCCAAGAATCCAGGCAGCAACATGACGGGAGCCGGGGTCAGCCTGCCGATTTCCAAAGACGACATGCCCAAGCTGAAAGAGGAATTGGAGAAGCGCATTCAGCAGATGGCCAACTTCGACAAGCTCAAGAACCAGATCGACATTACGGTGACACCTGAGGGATTGCGGATCGAGCTGATTGAAACCGAGACGGGAACCTTCTTCAACCTGGGCAGCGCGGGACCGACGGAGAACGGAAAGCAACTGCTATCCTTGCTGGCCAACGAGTTGGGCAAGCTTCCCAACCACGTTTCCATTGAGGGTCACACCGATGCCAAACCCTATACCGGCAAGAGCGAGTACAGCAATTGGGAGCTTTCCGCCGACCGCGCCAACGCGGCGCGGCGCTTGATGCAGCAGAGTGGCTTGGGAGAGAGTCAGGTGTCGCAGGTTCGCGGCTACGCCGACCAGATGCTGCGCAAAGCGGACGACCCCTTCGATGCCTCGAACCGGCGAATCTCGGTGATCGTGCAGAACCTGGAGGTAAAGCCGGGAGATGGGGAAAAAGCGGCTGAGCCCGCAAAAGAGGGCGAAAAGCCTGCCGCATCGCCGCCGCAGGAAGCAGCTCCAAAACATGAATAGGCGGGGTGATTGCGGTCAGGTCTTAACTGGAGGGACACTGCTCAACTTCGTCGTCGGTTCGGTGGCGTTCTTCCGCTACAATGTTGCGTTTGAGCTTGCAAGCAGGGGGAAGATGATCTCGTGATTATTGGCGTGCCCAAGGAAAGTTATCCCGGGGAGCGGCGGGTGGCCCTGGTTCCCATGGTGATTCCGAACCTGGCGAAAGCCGGGTTTCAGGCCATGGTGGAAGCGGGAGCAGGAGAGCAAGCCGGATACCCGGACGCGCTGTACGTGGAAAAAGGCGCGAAAATTGCTCCCGACCGTGCCTCGGTTTTCAGTGGCGCGGACATCGTGGCGCAAGTTCTGTGTTACGGGTCGAACGACGTTAACGGGAAAAGCGATGTGCCGCTGATGCGTCGCGGGCAGGTGCTGGTGGGCTTTCTGCGGCCACTGGGTTCTTTGGAGATCTTGCAGGAAATTGCCCAGACCGGTGTGACTTCGTTCGCGGTGGAGTTGATGCCGCGAACCACGCGAGCCCAGAGCATGGATGCGCTCTCCTCCATGGCAACCGTGAGCGGCTACAAGGCGGTGCTGATTGCCGCCGACACCCTGCCTCGAATTTTCCCCATGATGACGACCGCGGCCGGAACGGTGACCCCGGCGCGCGTTCTGATCATTGGCGTCGGAGTGGCTGGACTGCAGGCCATTGCCACGGCTCGCCGGCTGGGAGCGGTGGTCTCGGCTTATGACATGCGGCCCGCCGCCAAAGAGCAAGTCCAGAGCCTGGGCGGGCGCTTCGTGGAACTGCCGATTGAGGCCAAGAACGCGCAAGACGCCCGCGGCTACGGCACCGCGCAGGATGAGAGCTTCTACGCCAAACAACGCGAACTTCTGGGCCGGGTAATTGCGGAGAGCGATGTGGTAATCAGCACGGCCGTCGTCCCCGGCAAGAAAGCCCCGATCCTGGTGACGGCAGAAATGGTGAAAGGGATGGCGCCGGGCTCGGTGATTTTCGATCTGGCGGCGGAGCGCGGCGGGAATTGTGAATTGACGCGTCCCGGTGAAACCATCGTTGAACATGGGGTCACCATCATTGGCCGCACCAATGTGGCGAGCGCAGTTCCTTATCACGCCAGCCAGATGTACGCCCGCAATCTGACCTCGTTCCTGGTGAACCTGGTAAAGGACGGCAAGATGCGGCCGGCTGCGGAAGACGAAATTATCCGGGAAACGTTATTGACCCGCGATGGTGAGATTGCGAATGCGCGAGTAAGGGAATTCTTTGCGTTGCCGGAGCTGGCGACGCAAGCAGCGAAATGATGCGAAAAAGCAGGCGGAAGGGGCGCCTGCGGGAGGCAAGATGAATTCCGCGTTAATCAATGGGCTATTCGTTTTCATGCTGGCAGCCTTTATCGGATTCGAGGTAATCAAGCGGGTCTCGCCGCTGCTGCACACGCCGTTGATGTCGCTGACCAATGCGCTGGACGCGATCGCCGTGGTTGGCGCCATCGTGCTGGTAGGTGAGCACAAGAGCAATCTGTCTTTCATTTTGGGGGTTCTGGCCACCATCGCCGCCACCAGCAATGTGGTCGGCGGATTTCTGATCACCGATCGCATGTTGAAGATGTTCAAATCCAGTCGTCCGACGAAACCATGACCACAGAGTTCGCAGGCAGCCAGTACATTATCGAGATCATTTATCTGATCGCCAGCGTGCTCTTCATTCTTTCTCTGAAATGGATGAGCGCTCCCAAAACCGCCCGCCACGGGGTCTGGGCGGGCGAAATCGGCATGGTACTGGCGATTGCCGGGACGCTGCTGCACCACGGGATTGTCGATTACAAGTGGATCGCCATCGCGCTGGTGATCGGCTCCGGCATCGGCATTCCCCTGGGTCTGGTGCAGATGACCGCAGTGCCGCAGCGAACTGCGCTCAGCCACGCTTTCGGCGCATTTTGCGTCACCCTGGTCGGCACCGCGGAATTTTATTTGCGCGCGCCCAACGTTGCGCCTTTCATGATGGCCGTCATCTGCATGGAGGTGATCCTGGGTTCGCTGACCTTCACCGGCAGCCTGATGGCTGCGGGTAAGTTGCAGGAAGTCTTGCCGCAGCGGCCGATCACTTATCGGGGACAAAACATCGTCAACCTGGGCTTGCTGGCGATTGCGATTGCCGCCGGCATTTATCTTGTCCTCCATCCGGGTGCCAAACAACTGTTCCCCGTCATGGTGGTCATTCCGCTGTTCTTCGGCGTTTTCATGATCATGCCCATCGGCGGAGCAGACATGCCCACGGTGATCTCATTGCTAAACTCTTACGCCGGACTTTCCGCGGCCGCCATGGGTTTCGTGGTGGAGAGCAAGCTTCTGATCATCGCCGGCGCGCTGGACGGCTCCTCGGGATTCATTCTCTCGGTCATCATGTGCAAGGCGATGAACCGGTCATTTACGAACGTCATGTTTGGAGCGTTTGGACAGGTGCAACCTGCGGCAGCAGCGGGCAAGGAAGAGAGGACGGTTCGAAGCGCGACCGCCGAGGAAGCTGCCGGCATTCTAGCGGCGGCGAACACCGTGGTCATCGTCCCCGGTTACGGCATGGCGGTTGCGCAGGCGCAGCACAAGGTTCGCGAGCTCTACGATGCTCTGACCAAGCGCGGTGTAAACGTGCGTTTCGCCATCCATCCGGTGGCCGGACGCATGCCCGGCCACATGAACGTTCTGCTGGCGGAGGCCGACATCCCGTATGACAAACTGATCGAGATGGATGACATCAACGGAGACTTTCCGCAGACCGATGTGGCGCTGGTGATCGGCGCCAATGACGTCACCAACCCGGCGGCGCGCACCGACCAATCCAGCCCCATTTTCGGCATGCCGATTCTCGACGTGGACAAAGCTCGCACGGTCATGGTGATCAAGCGCAGCATGAACCCGGGTTTCGCCGGCATCGACAATCCGCTCTACTACCTTGACCACACGCTCATGCTGTTCGGCGATGCCAAGGCTTTTGTGAACAGCATTGTCCACGAACTGGCGGGAAATTCACACTAGGGACCGCTGGTAGGAATCTTCTTGCGCCGGGGGCTGAGACGGCCGCTCGGCCAGCTTATTGCAGGCCTTTCGAAGAGCTGCATGTACATTGTTTATCAATAACTTACATAATGCATCGCCAAGCGGTTACCTAAGCATCTAATGAACTGAACTCTGTCGCTCCGCTTTAAGCCACCCGTCAAGGACACCGGGCCCGAAGTCTGGGCGCATTACCTTAGTCACTACAAGGTCGCATTTGCGCAACTAGTGTCACCAGGCCGAGTTTAAGGTTAGGAAGTTCAAAAACGATGTCGGTTCGCACCCCATATCGACGGCTGCAAACTCTAGCGCTACTCGTGTCTTTGTTGGTTTTGCCGAAGGCGAACGCGGACGCGACCCTGCTGCTGGAAGAGCCTTACGGGCACTTTGGCGCTTTCACAGCCACCGGCCACGCCGCCGTCTATTTGGACCGAGTATGCGCGGAGACTCCGGTGCGGTTGCGGCGCTGCATGCCGGGCGAAAGCGGCGTGGTGATCAGCCGCTACAACAAGATTGCGGGGTACGACTGGATTGCGATTCCTCTGATTCCCTATCTTTATGCGGTCAAGGGGCCGGAGGACGTTCCCCTGTTCGTGAATCCCAAGGTGGTTGCCTTTCTCCGCAATCAATATCGAAAGACTTACCTGGAAGCCATCGCGCCCGACCTGCCCAACGGCGAGCCGCCTGCCGGAAACTGGACCCAGCTGGTGGGATCCTCGTATGACCGGACAATTTACGGCTATCAGATCCAGACCAGGCCGGAGCGCGATGACGAGTTTATCCGCGAATACAACTCGCGAAGCAACCAGTCACACTTCAATCTGCTGGCGCACAATTGCGCCGATTTCGCCCGCCAAGTCATCAACTTCTACTATCCCAGGACGCTGCATCGCAATCTGGTGGCAGACATGGGCATCACTACGCCGAAGGAGATTGCCAAGCTGCTGGTAAAATTCAGCGCGCGGCATGCTGAGCTGCAATCTTCCAGTTTCGTGATTCCCCAGGTGCCGGGCAGCGTACCGCGCAGCACTGCGGTGCATGGGGTCGTGGAATCGTTGTTGAAGTCGAAGAAATATATCGTGCCGGTGGCGGTGTTCGAACCAGTGGCTGCGGGCGCCATAGCGGCGGCCTATATTGGCGGCGGCAGGTTTGATCCGAAGAAGAACGCACTGGTGCTGGCGCCAGGACAGCCACCGGAGCCTCCACTGGCGACCGCCGAGCGCCGCAGCTACCAGCGCGAGCTCAATACCGCGCTAGCGAAAGCTGCGCCTGAGCTCAAGGCCCGGCGGAACGAAAAGATCTGGGCGCATCTGGAGAACAGTTCCGAGCCTCAGCTTGATGGATACGGGCGGGTCACGTTGCGCGTGCAGATGAATGAGGAGTGGGTGGATGTAGGGATCGCGCGCGAAAACGTTCTGCACGATGGCACTCCGCCCGATCTGGCGAAAGAGCTGCTGGCCGCCCGCCTACAGGAAGAACTGCGGTCCAGCGAAAGCCCGCGCGCCTCGCAGACCGAGGTGATGACCGACTGGAAGATGCTACGCGAAGTACTGCCGCTCCACACCGACTGAGAAGAGCTACCCGCGCTACCCCCAAGTTCACGATCCGGCGCGAAACTTCGAGCGGCAAGCGGGGTTGAATCGCGGTGTGCGGTGCGACGCCCCCTACCAGGGTGCTCCGATTGCGAGAAAGCTGACGGCTATTTTGTTTTTGTCCAGACAACGTCTTCGTTGTTCCGCCGGTCGATCAACGCGTCCACTCTTTCTCTTTGGTCGCGTCGGAACACCCGCCGGCCTTCCACGCCCTTGCGGAAAAATATGTCCGGCGCCTCGGGGAGCAGCAGGTCCTTAGACTTGCCTGCCCTTTGCGAAAACAATTCCCTACCCTCACTCCATACGGTCATCGTGGTTCCCGGCGTAAGCTGGTAGGTGCCCGCGTAGTCCGGGTATTTTTTCGGATCTGGTTTGCCCGGCGCTGGATCTTCGTAGTATCGAAGCACTTGTTCTGCGGCGATCTGCCATTCGCGGTTTCGCCGAATCCAGGTGTCGGTTTCGTGATAGCGAGCCTGCAATTGCTGGCCGAAAATGGTTTCTGTTTCGTCCAGGTCGTAACTCAAAATAGCAGTGTCTCCCAGAATCCGGCTCTGCGGCTTCACCAGTTTGATGGAACCCGAGATTCCGGCCGGTAATGGGGATTGGTCTTCGACGAAGGCCTTCTTGTCCATGCTTCGGCCCTTCTCATCAAAAATCATGCAGTCCGCAGCGAAGTATTTTTCAAACGGCGTCCGATCTCCACTCCCCGCCGCGTCCATAATTTCCTGTGTCCTTCGAACCAGCTCTTCCTGGGTGATGGTTGCACCCTGGCGAGAGCAGCTCACCAGGCTCATGGTCATTCCAACCGTGACGCAAAGCAACGCGACTCTGGTCATGCATGTCCTCCGTCGAAGCGATTAGACGATGACTCCGCCTCTGCGTTACCCAAACCGGTATAGCATATTCGTCCGGAGGAACTTTTCCCGTCACTCGTGGCACTCACAATTAGCATCTTCAAAGCGTTTGTGCGTTGCTTCGACACTTGGCGACATCACCCCGGCAACCATAACCCGAACGTTCAGAACGAATGGTCCAGCGCGTGGATTGCGCTGGCAATGTGCGCGGGATGCTGGATTGTCGGCTGGCACGCGCAACAGAGGCGAGCGAGGGCGCTAGCGAGGCCGGGTTATGCGCCGAACGTTGGGAGCAGCGAACATTCCAGCCGAGTCCCTCAAAAGGCCTCGTAGTCACCGGAGACCCAAAATGCCTGCGTAAACGTGGGCAAGAAATGGCTCCTCAGGTAGGACTCGAACCTACAACCCTCCGGTTAACAGCCGGATGCTCTGCCATTGAGCTACTGAGGAGTG
>JBAWFN010000128.1:0-16215 GCA_049591935.1 Terriglobales bacterium
CTCTACCACGCCGGGACACAGGAACCGGTCCTGTTTTCGATTCTTGGCCAAGGGAGCCGCAACTATTTTCTGCACCCGCCTTTCTTTGCCGCCGCAATGGTGCCTTTTTCCTGCCTAAGAATTGAGCGTGCTTTCGTTGTGTGGACTCTGTTCAACCTGGTGCTGATCGGTTTACTTCCGATGATCTTGGCCAAGTGCACCTTGTTCGTTGCCCGCAGGCCGGTTCTGGGGCTCATTGGGATGATGTTTCCCCCAATCCTTACGGCGCTGGCATTAGGTCAAAGCTCGATATTATTGTTATTCATTCTTTGCATGGGGTATCTGCTCTTGACGAGGAGGCACGACCTTGCTGCCGGCCTGGTGCTTTCGCTGGCCACCATCAAGTTTCAGTACGTGCTGGTCGTCGTGGGGTTTTTGCTGGTCGCGCGAAAGTTCCGAGTGGTCGCGGGTTTTGCGGCGGGAGGGTCGGTTCTGTTATTGGCTTCGCTGCTGGTTACAGGGTTCGCGGGATTCGCACAGTATGTCCGATTCGTGCGTGACTTCAATCTGCACGAGGGTTATGGAGCCATACACCTGGCGCAGATGGTGAACTTCCGCGGCTTCTTCGCCGGTATGGGATGGGTGACCCATCTACAGACTTATTCCGCAGTGGGTTCGGCTTTGCTCCTCATTCTGGGGGTCGCCTGCTCCCGTTCGTCGCGGGCGGCGGAGAACCCGGATCTGGCATTCTCCCTGTTCGTGGCCATTGCCTTGACTGCATCGCCCTATGCGCTTTCGCACGATGCGGCGATACTGCTGCTGCCGATTTTCCTGGCGATGGACTCCGTCGTGTCGGGACGAATAGGAGGAGCGGAAGCGAAGGTTCTCGGCTTCGCCTCCGTGTTGGTGTTTGCGTGGCCTATCATCTTGTTGATCATGAGCGGTGACAACAATTGGTGGCACAGCCCCATTTATCTAATGTTCCCGGTGGATCTGTTTTTTATTGCCGTCCTGGCCGCTGAATTTTACCCTCGTAAAGCTGCCGGACCACTATCGATGGCGCCGGCGTAGGCCAGACGTCACTCGACACTCGCGATCAACAATGCCGCCATTATTCATGCGCCTTCGCTGCTACAATGCGATGCACCGATGCCAAGTGTGCGCCGCATTCTCCTACGAATTGCAGGATCTTCGGGCGTAATTTTTCTGGTCGCACTGACCATGAGGGTGTGGGCGCTGACACAGCTCCTTCCGCAAAAGGCATGGGAGTATTTTTACCGCTATATCGAACCTGCCCGCATCGCGTGGGCGATGGTGTCTGGTTTCGGCTATAGCTCTCCCTGGCCGAATACGCCGCTGGCGGCCACAGCGCAGCAACCACCCGTCTATCCCCTCATTGTCGCAGGGGTTTTCAAACTCGCCGGAGCCTACAGCTATCGTTCTCTTTGGATTGCGGTAGGCCTCAACGCGGTTTTGTCCAGTCTGACGGCAGTCATGATTCTGCGTGTGGGGAAACGTGATTTCGGCTCCCTAACGGGCGTGCTGGCGGCCTGGGTGTGGGCCTGTTGGATGTACGAAGCGGTGGTGGCGGTACGCCTCTGGGAGAGCAGCTTGTCCGCTTTACTGCTGATGGTGGCTCTTCTCGTGCTGCCCAAGCTGAAAGCGGCCAATACGTCGCTGTGGCTGCTTTTTGGTTTGCTGGCGGCAGTGGGAAGCCTCACCAATACCACTTTGCTCTCTGTGTTTCCATTTTTCTGGATTTGGTTGTGGGTCAGTAATCGGCGGAGCGGCCGATCATGCTGGAAGCTTGTGCTTGCATCGGCTGGGGTCTTTCTTCTTGCCTTGCTGCCCTGGACAATCCGCAACTATGAGGTTTTTCATCGGCTGATTCCACTGCGCGACAATTTTGGTCTTGAATTATGGATCGGGAACCACCAGGGAGTAACCCACCAATTCGACAGCGACTTTCCCATTCTTGATCCCAGCGAGTACAACCGGCTGGGCGAGATTCGCTTCATGGAATCCAAGCGGGACATCGCGCTCCAATTCATCGGCCAGCACCCCGTGGAGTTCTTGCAGTTATCCCTTCGTCGGTGCCTGCGTTATTGGACTGCGCCCGATCCCGTTGTCTGGTCTTTCGTGAGTCTCATGGCATGGAGCGGAATGATTCTGGCTTTGCGCCGCAAGGGAATGGAGGCGATCCCGTACGCCATTGTGCTGTTGATGTTCCCGCTGATCTACTACATTACTCACACCTTCAATAGTTACCGCCATCCCACTGAGCCGGTGATGTTTCTGCTGGCCGCGTATGCAAGCGTGACCCTCCTGGAGTGGCTGGCCAGAAGGCCGCGAGCCACGAGTTCTCATTCCTCATGAATCCTTAGCGAGCGGTTGCGGGGAACCATTTGGAAAGAGCCGGCGGGGAGCGGTCGGGCTCAACCAGCCACACCTGCCGGCCGGGAAAATAATCCAGCAATTCCTGATTTTGCTTCCTGTCCATTTCGCGCGCCCAAACCACTTTTGCGCCATCAATATTGGCAGCGTTGTAGACCCATTCGTCATCGGGAATGTGGTCCGGGGCATAGTGCACAAGCACGAGGTGTTGGCCAGGAGAATTCATTAGTTCACGGACAATCTGGGCACGCGCGAGGTTTCCCCGGGGATAGACGGGCTCAATCTGAGCATGAGCCAGCAGCGCTGCGATTCGCAGAATCACCATGCCGCAGCAAACCAGGGGGACCGCACGCACCAGCGCCGCTCCTGCGCCAGTTTTGCGCCGCCAACAGCGAAGATGGCGCATGCACTGGATCACAATCAAGTACAAGAGGGCCGTTGCGGGCGCGAAATAGTGGGGACGGAACCAGGTTTCAACCGCCAGCCCGAACCCAAACACGCCCGACGCGTAGAGTGCGAATCGCATCTTTCGATCGCGAAGGATCCAGGGGAGGGCAAAAAGTGGAACCGTTAGTGCCGGACCGAGGAAGAAACGCCACCACCACGAGATCTTGACCGCCGTATGGCTCAGAAACCCGGACAGGGTGCGGTTCTCTTGGTAATACTGGAATTCTTTCTCATAGAACCTGCGCATGACCTCGTGGTGATAGGCCGGTTCGGGGCGGGGGCCCTGCCAGAGGAAATACGCTGCACTGGAATACTGGCTGCGATTCACCTCATAGCCCATCCGCAGTGGACTGCCGGTCAGTCGGTAGTTGTAGTAGCCCATCGTGACGGCAGCCACCAGCAGCACTGCCAAAATCGGCGCGGCCACGCGACCCATAACGATCGATCGTCGGGCTGGCGGAAGCCTGATCATCCACAGCATCAGGGCGACGCCCACCGGTAGGGCGAGCACAAACCCCTCATAAGGCCGGCTGTTTGCCAGGATGACTAGTCCCACCGCCATCCATAGCGCATTACCCACCTGTGCCCGGTGCTTCACGCGGGGCAACGCCCCCAGCACCAGCGCTCCTCCCAGAGCTGCGATCGAGGCGCACCAGTAGCCGTTCATCCAGTATCCGAAAATGCCCAGGCGAAGCACCGCCAGGATGCCTCCTAGTAGCGCCCATCCCGCGGGCACCCAGCCTTGCAGCATCCAGCACAAGGAGGCGCACATCAGTGCCGTGATCAGGAGCTGGCCGACCCACGCATGCCCCAGCAGTTGCCCCGCCGCCAGCACCAGCCCATGGGCGGGCGGATACATCGACATGTAAGTGGGATGCTGGATGATGTGAAAGCTTTCGAAGTGCACCCACAAGGGGTGAGGCGGGTTGGTGATGTGGCCGTGAGCAAATGTGTCAGCCGCCAGCAGGTAACTGAATTCATCATGCGCACCCGGCTCGGGGATGCCAAGGATCGGCATTAACGCCACTCGCATCACAATGCACAGAGCAGCAATTGCAGTGACGGAAAGAGTTCTTCGCCTGGCCAACTGTCGAAACCTTTTTTCGACCGCTGCGAAAGCCGAAAGCGTGGCATCGGTCCGGCGGGGACGAAACATCACGATCAGCACCCCGAGGACGAGAATCAGTTCGATAATGTCCAGCGCCCATCGCGCCAGCAACACTTCCAATGCGGACATGGTCAGCGGATTTTCTGCTGCCAGGAAAAGATTGTCAATGCGGAACAAACTGGGATAATCTCTCCAATCGAAATCTCTGACATGAGAACAATTCCGAACTGGCAGCGAAACCTCGCAAAAGACGCCTTCCGAATTCTTATTTGGCTGGGCATCGCTTTGCTCGGTGTGCTAGCGGTGGCCACCATCGCGCTGCATCGCGGGGAGCAGATCAACGCTATGTGGCTGGTGCTGGCAGCGGTTTGCACCTACGCACTCGGCTACCGTTTCTACAGCAAGTTCGTTGCCGCCAAGGTGCTTGCTCTCGACTCGCTGCGCGCCACGCCTGCCGAGCGCCTGGACAACGGCCGCGATTTTGTTCCCACCAATAAGTGGGTCGTATTTGGCCATCACTTCGCAGCCATTGCTGGCCCGGGGCCGCTGGTCGGTCCAGTACTGGCAGCGCAGTTTGGCTATCTTCCCGGAACCCTCTGGATCCTCGCCGGCGCCGTTTTCGGCGGCTGTGTGCAGGATTTCGTCATCCTGCTGTTCGCGGTGCGCCGGGATGGAAAATCCCTCACCGAAATGGCCCGTGAGGAAATCGGCCGCGTAGGCGGGTTTGTCGCCTATCTCGCCGTCCTGAGCATTATTGTGATCCTGCTGGGTGCGGGGGCATTGATCGTAGTGAACGCCCTCAAATCGAGTCCGTGGGGTGTGTTCACCATCGCCATGACCATCCCCATCGCAGTTCTGATGGGGTTCTACGTGCGCCGTTTGCGGCCGGGCAAAGTGCTGGAGAGTTCCGTCCTCGGATTTGTCCTGGTGATTCTGGCAATTCTTGCCGGGCAATGGGTTTCCCAGAATGCCTCGGTGGCCCCGTGGTTCACATTCACCGCTCCCACGCTTGCCATTTTGATCATCATCTACGGATACGCTGCTTCGGCCTTGCCGGTGTGGCTGCTGCTGGCACCCCGGGATTACCTGAGCACCTTCGTGAAGCTGGGAACCATCGGATTGCTAGCAGTTGGAATCATTGTCTGGCGGCCCATTCTCCACATGCCGCCATTAACCCGCTTTGTGGATGGCACCGGCCCAATCTTTGCCGGCAGCGTGTTCCCATTTGCCTTCATCACCATCGCCTGCGGAGCCATCAGCGGATTTCACTCCCTGATCTCCAGCGGCACTACACCCAAACTCATCCGGCGCGAGACCGAGACGCGCATGGTCGGTTACGGAGCCATGATGGCGGAATCGTTGGTGGCCATTATGGCGATGATTGCGGCTTGTGTGTTGCAGCCGGGAACATACTTTGCCATCAACAGTCCGGCGGGGATTGTGGGCAAGACGGCAGAAGCTGCCGTGGCCACCATCAGCGGCTGGGGATTTCCAGTCACTGCCGATGGCATGCACGCGCTGGCCCAGGCCGTCGGCGAGCAGACTCTTTTCAATCGCACCGGCGGCGCTCCTGCTTTTGCGGTCGGCATGGCACAGATTTTTTCCCACAGCCTGGGCGGCCAGGCGGTAATGGCGATCTGGTATCACTTCGCCATTATGTTTGAAGCCTTGTTTATTCTCACCGTGCTGGATGCTGGCACGCGCGTGGGCCGCTTTATGGTGCAGGATGCGCTCGGCCACGTCTGGAAGCCTCTGGGACGCACTAGTTGGTATCCCTCGATTCTCGGGACCAGCGCGTTGATCGTCGGCGCTTGGGGGTGCTTTCTCTGGCAGGGAGTTAAGGATCCGCTGGGTGGAATTAACTCCCTGTGGCCGCTGTTCGGTATCTGCAACCAACTGTTGGCGACGGTGGCTCTGTGCGTGGCGACCACGATTATCGTGAAAACGCACAAAGCCCGCTTTGCGCCGGTGACGCTGGCGCCACTCGCATGGCTGGTTGCGGTCACCTTTACCGCGTCCTGGCACAAAATGTTTGATGCCAACCCGCGAATCGGATTTCTCGCCCACGCCAGCCAATTGGCCGCCGGAATTCCCAGCCACGAGGTCTCTCGCCTCATCTTCAACGATCGCCTGGACGCTGTGGTCACAGGAGTCTTAGTGGTGCTGGTTACGATGATTCTCGTGGAATCGGCCTGGCTGTGGGGCCGCGTTCTATCTGGGAGCAAGCAGGTGGTAGTCAGGGAAGCTCCGTTTGTGATGACCAGATTTGCGGAGGAGCAGGGATGAACCGACTTGCGCGAATTACCGCGTTGTTCGTTTCCTGCTTACGGGAGATTTTTGACGAATCGGCCTACATTCGATTCCTGCGCCGGCGCCAGATGACTTCCTCTCCCACCGCCTACGCTGAATTTTGCCGGGAACAGGCCGCAGCCAGGGCGCGCCGGCCGCGCTGCTGCTGAGCGCGATTCCCTGCGGGACCTCACTTGATAGCTGACTGCCGAACTCGGGAAGCAGTACACTGCTCGCAATGCGTGTGCTCGGCATCGATTGCGGGACCCAATACACCGGCTACGGCGTGATTGAACTGGGCGCCAAGGGAGACTTGTTATGCCTCACCTGTGGCGCCATCAAGCTTTCTCCGCGTCAGCCCCTACCGGCCAGATTGGCTACCATCTTCAGCCGCCTGAGCGTCATCATTTCCGAGCATCGGCCGGACGAGGTCGCCATCGAAGATGTTTTCTACGCGGTGAATGTGAAGTCCGCGTTCAAACTTGGACAAGTGCGCGGTGTGGCCATGCTGGCGGCATCGTCGGCCGGGCTCACGGTGGCTGAGTACGCCCCGCTGAGCGTTAAATCTGCCGTGGTGGGATATGGCCGGGCGGAGAAGCATCAGGTGCAGCACATGGTTCAGCAACTGCTCAAGCTGCCAGAGCTTCCCGAGTCCCCGGACGCTGCGGATGCGCTGGCGATCGCCATTTGCCATCTTCATACGGCCGCGACACTGCGCAGCCAGCGTGCCATGTGACCACGCCCTCCACGCTTTTTTGGCATAATCCTTGTGTATGCTCTTATTGGTGCGCGCATCCCGAAATCTGATCTGCCTCGCTTGCCTGGTCCTGTTGGTGGCAGGCCCGGCTCCTGCTCAACAGTCCGGCATTGCCACGGTTGCTTTTAGCTGCGATTTCCCCGGCTCCAATCCATCGCACTATGGTTTCTCTGTGACCTCAGCCCGCAATGTCTCTTACATCTCGGATGGAAAACTAACCAATGCTTCCGCTTCTGACGGGTCGTCCAACGACGATGGGCCCTTCCGCATGGACTTCGCGCTTTCCCCGGCCACTACTGCTCACATTTTTGACCTGGCGAAAACCGCTCGCTATTTCCAGGGCACCATCGATTCCAAGAAGAAGAACATTGCTTCCACCGGCGACAAAACACTGGTTTATCACGATGCCGAAAAAAGTAACATGGCCAGCTACAACTACTCTTCGGTTCCCGCCGTCCAGGAGCTCACGTCGCTTTTTCAGAGCCTGTCTTCCGTGGTGGAGTTTGGCCGGCGGCTGGATTATGAATACCGCTATCAGAAGTTGGCGTTGGACGAAGAATTGAAACGCATGGAAGATACGATGGCACCGGACCTGTGGCCGGACTTGCCCACCGCCGTCCCCATCCTGCAGAAGATTGCTGACGATTCCTCCGTGATCATCACGGTTCGCACGCGTGCCCAGCGCCTCTTAGAGCGCGCCCGCACCACTGGCAAGTAGCCCGCTCAACCGCCCGGAACCGGCCTGCGATGGAAGTTCTTGACAACCCGCAGCCCCTGGCTGTGTTCTAATCATGCTAAGGACTTCCTCCGTCGGAGGTTTCTCATGGCTGGGCTCAAACGGGTTTTTCGGCTAGTTCTTGCGGCGTCGATAGGGTGTCTGCCGCTGGTCTCTGCCTTGGCTGATTCCCAGGCTCGAGTAGTGCGGCTGGGCGACACCCAAGGCGACGTTCGAGTCGACCGCGATACTGGACAAGGCTACGAGAAGGCCTTCCTCAATCTGCCCGTCACTCAGGGCATGAAAATCCAGACCGGAGACAACGGACGCGCTTCGCTGGAACTGGAAGACGGCAGCACTCTACGCCTGACTCCCGACACGGTGCTGGAGATTCCGCAACTTTCGCTTCGCGACTCAGGCGTGAAGGTGTCGGCATTTCACTTGCAGGAAGGCGCAGCCTACGTCAACTTTCTGGGCGCTAAGGACAGCGATCTAACCCTCACCGTTGCGCACGAAACTGTAACCGTCAATCAGGCTGCTCATCTTCGCGTAGAGATGGGTGACACCGACGCCGAGGTAGCGGTCTTCAAAGGAGCTGTACAGATCGTTGGCCTGTCCGGAACGATTGAAGTTGGCAAAGGTAAAACCGCAAGTTTCGATCTCGTCAACGGCAAGCACGCAGTAACCTCAGAAATCGAGGACGAACCCCTCGATTCATGGGACAAACAACAGTCTCAGTACCAGCAGGAGTACAGCAGCAAGTCTTACGCGAGCTATTCGCCGTATCCGTATGGCACCAGCGATCTTAATTACTATGGCAGTTTCTTCAATACGCCCGGCTATGGAGACGTGTGGCAGCCCTACTTCGCCGGCGCGGGCTGGGATCCGTTTATGAACGGCGCGTGGGCCTTCTATCCGGGATTCGGCTATGGCTGGGTGTCTGGCTATCCCTGGGGTTGGACCCCGTACCACTACGGCTCGTGGACATTCCTTCCGACCTATGGATGGGTCTGGCAGCCGGGAGGCGCGTGGATGGGTTATAACACCTTGCCGATGGTGGCGAATGCTCCGATGGGCTTCAACCGGCCACAACCTCCCACGATTTCCGGCGGACGCGTGCTGGCGGTCAATCGCGGCCCGCTTACGACTCAGATCGGGAAGTCGGTTAATCATGTGCAGATTCCAAACAATTCCGCCGGCTTGGGGGTCCCCCGCGGAAGCGTCGTGAATCTGCGCGATCTGTCGCACACGGCGCAGCAAAAAGGGTTCGCCACCACAAGTCTCCACACCGGGCCCACGGGCCTTTCGGCTTGGTTGAACGGCGGATACGAAGGCCCGCGAGGCGGCGTTGCAGGCTCCCATGCCGGAGTTGGGGAAGCCGGCGCCGTCAGCCATTCCAGTGGGGGACATTCCACTGGCGGCACGCACCACTAGAACGTAGCCCCCAGCAACGGCCTACTGCTTCGCCTTTGGAGTCGCTTCCTGCTTCTGCGGCTTCTTGAAATCTTCCGTCCACGGCGGCACCACGCCCATCATGCGGGCATAAGCGATCGATTGCCCCAGATGTTCGGCCCCGTGCCTGACGATAAAGATCAACACTCCACGTTCGGTGTTTTTTCCTCCAAACCAGTCGAAACTCTTCTCCAGGTCGGCATCGGACATGGCGGTAATCGCCTTGCGGGCGTGGGCGTAAGAATCCTTCAAAGTGGCGATCACTCTCGTTTTATCGGAAGTCGACTTCTCCAGGTTCTTGAGGTCTATTCCTTCCGGCGGCGGCGTGCCAACCAGTTTGTAGAGGTTGTAGTTGGCAGTCGAAACGTGCAGGAACACTTCTGCCACAGAGCGCACATCGGGCGCGGGCCGCCAGGTGTACTTGTCGGCGGGAATGGCCTCTGCCAGCCGCTCAAACTTGTTTTCCTGGATCATGACCTCGGCCAGTACTTCCGAGCGGTAGCCTGTGACACCCGGAGTGCCATCTTTGTAGGGATTCACCTGGGCGCTCACAAAGATTGTCTGCACCAAGGTCGCTAGCACACATAGATTCAGCAGAATGCTTCTCAAGATTGTCTCCTTGTCCTATGACTGCTGTCCGATGGGAAGGATAGCAGAGGTCGACGTGCCTCTCGTCAGCAGAAGACATTCTGATTACAAGCTGAGGCGCAAAGTTTACACAGGCTTTACAGCCCCATGACTTCTTCTCTGCGGAGAAAAGCTCTAATCCACAGAGCGCAATTCCGAGGTCATTATGAAAAGACTGTTTTTATTTGTGCTGGCGGTCAGCGTGGCGGTTGCGGCTTTAACCTCAAGAAGTCTGCTCACCAAGGCAGATTTTCCAGGTAATGTTGCCGTAAGCCAAGCGGGCAACGCGGCGTTTCGCGATGGTTTTCATCTGGGCAAGTTCGACGCCGCGTCCGGCAGAACTCGCCACCTGAGCGTGGGCCGCTGGAGCTCAGACGCACACCGGGCTGGGTTCGTTGCCGGCTATCAGGCTGGCTATCAGCAGGCGAACGCGGTGAAAGCCGCCGAAGAGTAACGAGGATCCGCGATGGGTCAGGATTGCTTGCTCAGCCCTTTTGGGCCTCAGACAACAACCACGCCTGCATATCCGACGACCATCTCACGGTCGCCAGATACGTCGCCTGAAGTTGCGTACTTTACCAGTTCGGCAGACTTGGCTCCTAACCGCTTGGCTGCGGTAAGCATGACCACTGCCGGACCAAAGCCGCACATGCTAATGTCCTCATTGGTGACCACGTCGAACAGTCCGCGCGCGTCCATCGCCGACAGTTGCTCGATGGCCTTATGGTCCTTTGCCCGGGTGATGCGGTCGTTCTCGTAATGATTCATATCGCTGGACGCAACCATAAACACCGGCTCGGCCCATTGCTTGACCACATCCGCCACTGCATTTCCGAGTTCCTCCAGAACCTCAAACTGGCCGGTGCCGAGCGCAATGGGTACGAAGGTGAGCTGCGGGTTTCTACGCTGCAGAAACGGCAACTGTACCTCAATGGCATGTTCGCTGCGGTGGGCCTCGGCGTCTTCAGTGAGCAGGGGAAACCTTTGTTTTAGGGCGGCAGCCAGGCCGGCATCGATGGGCACTGCCCCGAGCGGTGTTTCCCAGGCGCCCGCGCTCATGATCGCCAGCGGCCGTCCCTTGCCGGTGTGGTTCGGACAAAGAACTAAGCAGCGAAGAGGCACGTCGACGGCGGCATAAACTGCCCCTGCGACCTCGCCCGAATAAATATAACCCGCGTGCGGCGCAACGCAGCCCAGCGCGGGTTTCGAGAAGACGCCGGCCGGCAGGAATGCCTCGACCTCGCGCACAAGGGTTTCTCGATCCAGCGGGTAAAAGCGTCCGGCGACGGCGGGATGGCGGATAGGCAGGTTCACGTCCGCTCCTTGGGCTTGCTCAGAATTGTAATCCCGCGGTACCAGCTCTGCGGGCTTGGTTCTCGGGTGCCCGCTGTAGTTCAGTTGGCTTTGCCGTCCGCCAACGCCCGAAACAGCGCCGCGGTCTTCTCCAGCGAAAGCGCTTCACTGCGCGCATCGGACTTCACTCCCGCTTGCTCCATCGCAGCCCGCAAAGTCTTGCTGTCGTATCGCGACTTGAGATTGTTCCAGAGAGTCTTTCGCTTTTGCCCAAACGACAGTTTGAGGAAGTCGATAAACGCAGTCTCCGGTACGTGCAAGCTTTCCAGGCGCCCAGTCACCGTCAGGCGTACCACGGTGGAATGCACTTTAGGCGGCGGGGTGAAAGCGGTTGGCGGCAGAGTAAAGAGTTTTTCGACCGTGGTGTAGAGCTGGGTGGTGGCGGAGAGCAATCCATACTCGCTGCTTCCTGGCGGCGCGGCCAAGCGGTCGGCGACCTCCCGCTGCACCATGAGCACGCTGGTCTCGAAATACCTGCGGAAGGCAAACAGTCGCAGAAGAATGTCGGAAGTGATGAAAAAGGGAAGATTGCCGACCACGCGCACGGGTTCCGGCGGCTGGCTGATCCCCGGACGGGTGCTTCCCGGCTTGGGCCCGAATATGGTGTCGAAATCAACGGCGAGAATGTCGCCTTCGATAATCTCGACATTCCCATAAAGGGAAAAGTGCATACGCAACTGTGCCGCCAGTACGCGATCGGTTTCGATGGCGATCAGCCGCCGGGCGCGCTTTGCCAGCAGGGAAGTCAGGGCCCCTCGCCCGGGGCCGATTTCGAGGACGGTGCTGCGGGTGATGTCTCCTAAGGCACCGGCGATGCGTCCCGGCGCCATGGGATCGGTCAAAAAGTGCTGGCCTAGTTTTGGTTTTCCACCGCTGGAACCCGCAGTTGATACCTTTGGCACGTTGCCCTCTTTCCCTTCGCACATTTAGACTAGAAGTTCGTCCGCGATGTTCCCGCGTCCGCGTTCGACGTTCACGTTTCTTATCATAGCTTGCGGGAGCGTTGACGGTCGGACTTCGGGAGGTCGTGTTCATGCATATCGCGTTTGCGGCGTCGGAGTGTGTGCCGTTCTCCAAGACCGGCGGGTTGGCGGACGTGGTCGGTGCGCTGCCCCGTGCTTTGGCCGCTGCCGGACACCAAGTCAGCGTTTATGTGCCGCGTTACCGTCAGACCAAGCTGAGCGATGCGCGCACCGTGGTGCGCAGCATCACCGTGCCTTTCGATGATCACTACCGCTTCTGCTCGATTGTGAGTGCGGGCAGCAAGTCCGGTGTCGACCACTACTTTGTAGAGTATCCGCCATTCTTTGACCGCGACGCTCTGTATGGAACCTCGTCCGGCGACTATCCCGACAACGCCGAGCGCTTCGCTTTGTTCTCCCGGGCGGTGCTGGAAGCGTCGAAAATTCTGGGCATTCCGCAGATCTTCCATTGTCACGATTGGCAATCCGCGTTGATTCCCGTTCTGCTCAAGACCCAATACGCTGAAGACCCGGCGTTCCAGGAAGTAGGCACGGTTTTCACCATCCACAACATGGGATATCAAGGCCTGTTCCCACCGGATACTCTGCCGCTGCTGACCTTGCCTTGGGACCTGCTCACCATGTCCAGGATGGAGTTTTTCGGCAACGTCAATTTCCTGAAAGGCGCGCTGGTTTTTTCCGATTTCATTACCACCGTCAGCCGCAAGTACAGTCAGGAAATTCAGACCACCGAGTTCGGATTTGGCTTGGAAGGTGTTCTTCGTGACCGCGCCGCGACAGTGACCGGAATCCTGAATGGCGTGGACTATGACGAATGGAGCCCGCAGGCCGACAAGTTCATCGCTGCTCGCTACTCACCGCAGGATTTATCCGGCAAGGCGAAATGCAAGCAGGACTTGCTCGCGGCCTTTGGCGTTACCAACCCGGATCTCAAACTGCCGGTCATCGGCATCGTGTCGCGCTTTGCCGCGCAAAAGGGATTTGACCTGATTGCCCAGATCATGGACCGCCTGGCGCGCGAGGAGATGATCGTGATTGCGCTCGGCAACGGCGACAAGCAATACGAAGAAATGTTTGCCCGGCTGCAAAAACAATTCCCGCAAAAGATCGCCATCAAGATCGCCTACGACAATGTGATTGCCCACAAAATCGAGGCCGGCAGTGACATGTTCCTGATGCCTTCGAAATACGAACCCTGCGGCTTGAACCAGATCTATAGCCTGAAGTATGGCACTGTGCCCGTGGTGCGCGCCACCGGGGGTCTGGACGATACCATCGAGCCTTGGGATGCACGCACCAGCCGCGGCACCGGTTTCAAGTTCACCGACTATAACGGCGAAGCTCTCTTGCTCACCATCAAAGAAGCCCTAAAAGCTTTCCGCGATCAAACTTCCTGGCAGACGCTCATGCGCAACGGCATGAACAAAGACTTCTCCTGGAACAACTCGGCGAAGGAGTACGGACGCATTTACGAACGCGTGCGGCAGTTGCGGGCCACTCGGAACGCCACTCCGGCGCTGGCGTCGGTGTAGCTTCAATCCGCGATTGTCTTCGCGATCTCCGCAGTTTCTCTGCGCCCTCAGCGTTTCAAAGCTTTTTCTGTCGTTCCACGCAACTCTGCCTTACAATCGCGTTGGAGTTACCCGTGCCGGACCGCTTCAAAACCATCTTCCACGTCGACATGGACGCCTTCTTCGTGTCCGTGGAGGAGTTGTTCGATCCAGGACTCAAAGGCAAAGCTGTAATCGTTGGAGGCCAGCGCGACGAGCGTGGCGTGGTTGCCGCCGCCTGCTACGAGGCGCGCAAGTTCGGTGTGCATTCCGCCATGCCGCTGCGCACCGCAGCCAAACTCTGCCCGCACGCGATTTTCGTGGATGGCCATCGCCATCGCTATCTCGAATATTCCGAGAAAGTGCATGCCGTGCTCACAACATTTTCTCCGCTGGTCGAAATGGCCTCCATCGACGAAGCCTACCTCGACATGACCGGCACCGAACGGCTGCACGGACCGGTATTGTCCGCCGCCCATCAACTCCATCACAAGATCAAATCAGAGACCCAGCTCAATTGCTCCGTCGGAATCGGTACTTCCCGCCTGATCGCCAAAGTTGCGTCCGCGAAGGCTAAGCCGCACGGCATCCTCTGGGTGATTCCTGGACAGGAAGCCCGATTTCTAGCGCCGCTCGATGTGCGCGACATTCCGGGCGTGGGCAAAGTCACTGAGCAGAGCCTGCTCAAGCTGGGTATCCAGCGGGTCGGCGACCTGTCACGCTTCGACGATGCATTTCTCGAAGAACACTTCGGCAAGTGGGGATTGGCGCTGGCAGGGAAGTCACGCGGCGAGGACGCTGGTGGCTGGTTTGTCAACGAAGTCGGCGCCGACGTGGGCGCGAAGTCGATCAGCCACGAACATACCTACAACCAGGACACCGCGGACGTCGAGCAACTGGAATCCACCTTGATGCGGCTTTCGGAAATGGTGGGCCGGCGATTGCGGGAACAGCAATTGCACGCTCGGACCCTCCAGCTCAAGCTGCGCTATAAGGACTTCACGACCATCACTCGCGCCCACAGCCTGCCGGCTCCCACGCAACTGGATACCGAGATTTTCGAGCGGATCAGGTCCCTGTTCCGCCAGAACTGGCGAAGGGGCGCGCAGGTGCGTCTGCTGGGAGTGCATGCGGCTTCTTTTGAGAACCCTAACTGCCAGGGCGACTTGCTCGAAGACGACCGTCGCAAGCGCTGGCAGCAGGCGCTATCGGCTGCCGACCACTTGCGCGACAAATTCGGGGAATCCAGTGTCTCGTTGGCCACAGGCCTGAGCGGAGGCTTCCGCGAGCGCACTCACGAGAATCCTGTCGGCCTTCCCGGCAAGAAGAAGCGTGCCTAATCGACTACCGTGCCGCCAACAGCGATCCCACTCCCGGCTTGTATCCATAGAAATCCGCTACTCGATGCAGGTAGTCGATAATCTGCCTGTCGTAATTTCTCTTCACCGAGTCGGTGAGCAGGTTGTGCTGGGCGTTGGGATCGCGTTCGAGATCAAACAGAAAACTCCGCGACGGAGAATCGTACGTGGTGTACAAAAACCTGCCATTCTCTGTGAGCAGGCCATACACTGCCCGTTCATCGGATGCGAGAAACAGCTCATCGCGCTGGTTGCGTTCCAATTCCTCGCGGCTTTCTACGAACAACGGATGTCCGAAGAGAGGATTCGAAACCAGGGGACGATGGCCCAGCAAGTAATACAGAGAAGGCGTGATATCGGTCAACGCCGAGAGATGCGCATCATCGTAAACCACCCCGCGGCGCATGTCCGCCGGCAGATGAATGATCAGCGGCACTCGCATGACCTCGGGGAAAATGGAAAGCGAGTGGCTGCTGCGGCCGAGTTCGCCGGTAGCGTCGCCGTGGTCAGAGGTTACGACGATGATGCTGTCGTCATAGAGCCCACGGGCTTTGAGAAATTTGAAGAACCCGCCCAGACACTCGTCCACCTGGTGGATTTCATAGGCAATTCGGTTATTGAAGCCTGGCCGCAGCCGCCAGTTGTCACGCGTCATCATGGGTAAATCGTTGCGGGCAAATTGGTGGACATTCTTGGGTTGGGTGTAAAAGAATATGGGCTGCTTCCCGCTCAGGCCGCCGTCAAACAGAGCCTCAGCCTGGCGGATTGTGGAACAGACTTCCAGTTGGTTCCAGAGCTTCTTGTCGGTATCGAGCTTTACCAGGTTGTCAGCGGGCGACAACAACTGTCGTAGAATTTCGTCGTCGCTGACCACCATCTGGTATCCGTCTGCCGTGGCCAGCTTCTCCAGGCTGTTCACCCGGGTGAAGGGCTGCAGGTAATGCGCATGCAGAAGCATGGCTCCAGCCCAGATGGCAGGCTCGGAAAGCGAGGTGCCAGCGTACTGGGTGTAGACGTTGTGGATCACCGTACTGTCCGCCGCGAAAGCATCGACGTTGGGCGTAAAGTCAACCTTGCTGTTGTAGGCTCCAACGTAGTCCTGCCGCAGCGAGTCGATAACGAAAATGAAAATATTGGGACGGCGGCCGGGTGCGGGTGCCAACCGGTTCACCAATTGCAGATCACGGAAGACTTCTGCATCGC
>JBAWFN010000129.1:0-6988 GCA_049591935.1 Terriglobales bacterium
CCCGCTGCGAGGCGCTGCCCCGCGCATTCGACCAATTGGTGCTGGATCGCGAACGGCGGGGACTCAAGAAACCCGTCCGCTAAACGACCGAGCCGGCCGGTGCTGGGGGGAAGGGAATCCATCCCTACCCCGATCAGGCTAAGTCCTCACTCAAGGGTTTTTTCCGCTATACTTATAAATGCCCTCAGAAGCAGCCGGGATCGTCTGCGGCGACAAGCAGCAAGAACGCCAGTATTGGCAGAGGCGCTAGGGTCGGAGAAGCCGGCCAGGATCGTCTTAGAACTGCGCCCCATCCTCTTAAGGTCCCGAGACAAGGAGACTACAATGAGAATTCAGATCCACGCATCTCGCTTTTTCGTATTTCTCGTTCTGCTCGTGTGTCTTAGTGGAATCTCAAGTTTTGCGCAGGACGGCAAACTCATCATTCATGTGAGTCCCAAGCAGGCCTACATCTTCCTGGACGGGCACGCCGTCAGCGAAGCCAGCAAACACCACTCTCTACGCCTGAGCGCAGGCGACCACAAGATTGAGCTGGCCAACTACGGCTACAGCCCATCAACCCAAACCGTTACCATCGCCGCTGGCAAGACCAGCAAAATCGACGTGACCCTGTCACCGGTCGCCGGAACGGTCCCCGGACCCTTCGGCGCCATGACGATTGAGAAGGCTGACCGGGATGCAGTGCTGCTGAACGGGAAGACGCCCGACTACTTCGTCGGACACGGCGATGAATTCAATCACGATTGGTGGTGGAAGCAAGAGCTCGTGGTTCCACCCGGCACCTACCAGGTTTCAGTCTTGTCAGGTGACAAGGAAGCTTGGTCCGGCCCCGTCAATGTCCCTGCGAACCAGCGTGTGGTCATCGACATCCCCAAGGGAGTTCGCAAGACGGTGGCGTGGCCGCGTGGGGAAAAACTCAGCGCCATACCACGCTTCACGGTAGGCATGGCCAGCGCGACGGTCGCGGTTGCCAAGCCCACAGCGCAGTTATCCACCACTACCGCGCAACTCAACTGCGGAGATTCCTCACAGCTCAATTGGACATCTTCCGACGCAGCTAATATCGAGATCACTCCGGTCGGGCCAGTTGCGATGTCGGGCCAACAGGCCATCAAGCCCACGCAGACCACCACCTATAACCTGACCGCTACCGGTCCAGGCGGCACGGCAACTTCCAGCGCGACGGTCAATGTCAACAATGCCATCCAGGCCAATCTTGCGGTCTCGCCTGCGGAGGTCCACTACAAGCGCGTCGGGGATAAGGTCGTCGTCGACAACAGTCCGGTGTTGAACTGGACGGCGGCGAACGCCTCGAGTGTATCGATTGACCCAATCGGTAGGGTCGGTCCCAGCGGCAGCCAGAATTTGCAGGTCACTCCTACCAAGATGGGCGCCAATGAAAGCGTGACCTACACCCTCAACGCTACCAACCCTTGCGGCGGCGCCGAAACCAAAACCGCCACCCTGCAACTGGTGGAGACCGTCGTGCCTCCGGAAAAACTCTCGATGCGCAGTGTTTACTTCCCGACGGATCGTCCGAAATCGGTCAAGTCAGACGCGGCTCTGCTCCCTAGCGAAAAGGACACGCTCAAGTCGATTGCCGATGCCTTCAAGCAATATCTAGGGGTCAAGCCGGATGCCAAGCTGGTTCTCTCCGGACACGCCGATCAGCGTGGACCGCAAGCCTACAACCAACCGCTTTCCGAACGGCGTGCCGAGCTGGCCAAGCGCTTCCTGGTTGAGCAGGGGATTGCCGAAGCCAACCTTGACACACAAGCATTCGGTAAGGAACAGAACTTGAGCGTCGATCAGGTTAAGGAACTGGTGGAGCAGGATGCCAGCCTGAGCCCCGAAGACCGGGAAAACACGGTTAAGAAAATACAGACCATCGTGTTGGCCTATAACCGCCGGGTGGACATCACCTTGAGCACCACCGGGCAAGAGTCGGCTCGCGAGTATCCGTTCAAGTCGCAAGACTTCGCCAGGTTGGTTGACCGTAACGGTCCGGTGAAAACAAGCGGCGTGGAAATGGCAGCGCAAAAAGAGAAAGTCAAGAATTAAGAGACCTTCGAAAACCAAGCCGGGCCTGCCAAGGCCCGGCTTTTTTATTTCTTGGAGGATGCGGCCCAGCGCTTGGCGTCGTTCGACATGGCGGCGAAGTCAGCTCGCGTCATGATCTTGTCGTTGCCGGCTTCCTTGCGGATCTCGTCCAGCAACCGTAGCGATTCGTGATAGTGATCCAAAGCCAGCGAATTGCTTCCGCTAAGCCGGGAAACGGTCCCCAGCAGATATTCCGCCCTCGCCTGTAGCCAGTGCAGTCCTAGCTTTTCACTCCGGGTCTGCGCCCGTTCCAGTTCCACACGGGCTTGTGGCAGGGACTTGGTGTTGATGAGGGCTTCGCCCAGATCCAGCGAACCTTGCACTGCCTCGTATTTCAGCCCCTGACTTTCGGCCTGCTCGGTCAGCGTCTTTAAACCCGCAATGGCGGACGCCGACCGGCCCTGCTGCAGATCACTACGGGCCAGGGCCAGCTTGGCGAGCAGAGTGTTCTCGGCATCCTTGGCGCGAGTGGCCGACTGTAGCGACTGTTCATAGAGATCGCGCGCCGCTTTGGAGTCGCCGCCATAGGCTGCGCTGTCCCCTTGGAAGCGCAAGAGTTGAGACACCAGACTATCGTTTTTCAGTTCGCGGGCCAGCGCCAGCCCTTCATCCAGACTGGCTTTGGCTTCATCTCCGCGGCCCGCTTGCACCAGCGACTCTCCGTAGCCGCTCAGGATTTCGCCCATCCAGTAACTGCGATCCTGCAGATCACGAAACGTCTTCAACGCTTCCTGCCGCGCGTTCAGGGCGGCGCCGAAGCGGCCCTGATAGGCGAATACGCTGCCCATGTCGTAGGAAGTGACAGCGGCGCCGCGCTTGTCGCCGGTGCTGCGCCGCAGATCCAGCGCCTTCAGATATTGTGACAAGGCCTGGTCGTACTGGCCGAGTTTAGTGTCGGTCGCGGCCAGGTTGCGAATGGTTTCCGCAATGTCGTCCGGCACTTTCAGTTTTTCACGAAGCTGGAGCGCCTGCTGATAGTAAGTCAGCGCATCCTGATATTGTCCCTTCGAGAGATATGAAGTGCCAATATTGTTGAGGATCATGGCCTGGTCGGATTCATCCGCCAGATCGCGATTGTCTTGCAATGCTTCCTTGTACAGCTTGAGGGCTTCGTCGGGCTGTGCCGCATCCTGGTAGAAGTTGGCCAGGTCGTTCAGCGTGTCCGCCACACCGCGTTTGTCGCCGATCTCGCGCCGGATCTGCAGCGCCTCCTTATAACTGGCGAGGGCCGCCTCTCGCTGGCCCATCATCACCTGCGCCTGCGCGCTCTCATTCAGGCTGACGGCGATGCCGCGCTTGTCGCCAATCTGTTTCTTAATCGCCATCGATTCTTGATAGTTGCGCAAGGCTTCCTGGGGCTTGTCGGTTAGCCGGTAGGCCACGCCGATGGCCTGCAGAATGGCTGCCTTTTCTTCCTGGTTGTCGAGCTGAATGGCGAGCGTGAGGGCGCGGTTGAGAAAGTCCAGACCATTTTGCGCATTGCCGCTCTTGATCTCCACTCGGCCGCTGGCCAAAAGCGCATCCACATACTTCGGATCCTGCTCCAGCACTTTCGCCAGATGCAGCCGGGCATTGTCGAAATCGTTGGCGTCTTCGTAGAGCGAAGCCAGCGTAAATTGAATGTCCGGGTCCTCTGGCGCGACCCTCACAATATTCTGATAGGCGGCGATGGCTTTCTGGGTGTCGTTCTGAATGCGGGCGTTGCTGGCTTCGATCAAATACTTTTCCGATGTCGGCAACGGAGCGCTGAGTTCCACGGCGCGTCGAGAGTAGCGCTCGGCTTCATTGTCGTAACCCAGGTTGGCGTAGGTTTGCGCCAGCCGGGAAAATGCCAGCGCAAACTCCGAATCTTCCTGAGTGGCAGAATCAAATTTCTTTTGGGCCTCCAGATTATTGCCCTGGCGCACCAGTTCAATGCCCTGGTTGTAATCCCGCAAGGCCTCGGTGGACTTCGACGATGGCCGGAAGGCCTGTGCCTGCAGCTCTTTCACGATCTCCGGAGAGAGCGCGAGGTTCTCGCGGATGGACTGGGCCAAACGGTCGACCGCCGCCAGCAGATCCTTTTCTGACTGCGCCTCTGCCTTCAGGGTGGAGGTGCGTTCGCGCTTCAGGTCTTGCAAGGTGGCATCAATACGAATCTGATCGCCGACCTTGACGTACTCGCCCCACACCAGCGTCTGTGCATTGCTGAACTCCCCCAGTTGCCGCAGCATTTGCGGATCAAGCTGTGAACTCGGATTGAGGTGCAGGTCTCTCAGCACCTGGTGCAGGCGATCGGAGGAGACGGTGCGCAGGCTGGCCGATTGTCCCACGTCGGTGCTCAACATCTCGGCCAGACTGGATCCCAGCCAGTCCAGGCTGGCGTCTCCCGAAGCGTTGCGGAACGGCAGGATGGCCAGCGATGCCACGGGGCCATGCGCCTTCTTGCCGGTGTTGGGTAAGAGCCTGCCACGCAGCATCCATCCTGCAACTGCGACCACGATGGCAAGCACAACCGTCGCTACCTTCCAGACCGGAAGGGTTACTTTAGAGGTTGGGAACCGCGCCGAGATCAGCGACGCCGAGACCGGACGCTTCCCCTGCCAGGCATCGAGGTCATTCAGAATCTCCTGCACGGTCTGGTAGCGCAGAGTTAGGTCGCGCTCCAGACACTTGCCCACAATGTCGCTCAATGCCTTGGGAATCGCAGGATCCATCTCCACCGCGGGAACGGCGCGTTCCTGGCTGCGTTTGAGCAGACTGGCAATTGCGGTATCCGCTTTGTACGGAGTATTTCCCGTCAGCAACTCGAAGAACACCAACCCCAGCGCGAAAATGTCAGACCTCTGATCGAGCTCCTTGCCGATGGACTGCTCGGGCGACATGTATTCCATGGTTCCGACCAGGGCCCCGGTATTGGTCATGCCGTCCGATTCCACCGATCGCGCCAGCCCGAAATCCATCACCAGCGTGCGTCCCTGCAGATCACGCATGATGTTCTGCGGCTTCAAGTCGCGATGAATCACGTTCACGGTGTGCGCCGCGTAGAGCGCAAAACATACCTGACGGATCGTCTCCACCGCTTCTTCCGGGGTGAACTTGCCGCGCTCCATGAGCAGCCGCCGCAGGTCGGCTCCTTCAATGAACTCCATGGTGATGAACTTGACCCCGTCCGCATCCGCCAGATCGTAGATGCGGATCACGTTCTTGTGGGTCACTTGGTGGGAGAGCAGGAGCTCCTGCTTGAAGCGGGCTACAATCGCAGCGTTCGATGCCAGGTCCCGGCGAATCACTTTCAGCGCAACAAAACGGTCCAATTCGCGATCTTTGGCTTTGTACACCGCGCCCATGCCGCCTTCACCCAAAAGCTGCTGGATTTCGTAACGTCCGCCGAGCACGTCGCCGATCTCGAGGATGGCAGCACTCACGAACATGCCGGCGGGAGTTCGAGTGGCAGGGGCGGGCGTGCGCATCACGTCGATCAGGGTGGCATCGAGGTCGACCAGAGTAGCGTAGGGATCGTGCGGAGGGGGACTTCCCGGATCAGGATTTACCGGAACGCCGCTGGAAGAACTCTCGCCCTTGACGGGCGCGCGCAGGCCCCGCGAATCTCCATCTGGAGCATCATCGCGCGGGGTTTTCGGTCCCTCCATGTGGTCACCCGATCAGCCGTGCAGACTGCGAAAATCAAATTACTTCACCCAGCCAAACTCATGCTTCTAAAGCTGAAAGTATATACCTCTAGGCTGGCTGAGGGAGGGGGAAAACCCATTGTACTCGCCCTCCAAGCCACTTGCCTACAGCGAAATATGTGCTGTTGGCGTGCCTTTCCCGCCTTTCCATTTCGGTAACGCTCGCCAAAGATATTTCACCAACAACTGCATAGTTTCCGAGTTGCCGACGATGCGCCCAGATGCAAACAGAACCGCGGACCAGGGCTTTTGAACAGGATCATTTCACAGACAGAACTCTTTCTCACTGGGTAAGCTACAATTTCCAGTGGGTATGGTGTTGTCCGCAGGTGTTTTTGCGCTCTTAATTAAGGAGGCCTCCAGTGGTACGCCTATCGTGTTACACCTTGGTAGCCCTGTTCTGTTTGTCCAGCCTTGCGTCAGCCGACTTGAAGATCACGACCCGCACCACAATGATGGGACACACGACGGAGAGTACGGTGTACATCAAGGGGCCACGTCAGCGCACCGAGATGAGTTTCGCAGGCCACGGCACGGTCACGATCAATCAGTGTGATCAGAAGCGTCTGATTACCATCAACGGCAACCAATGCATGGTGATGTCATTGGGGGGCGGCGCGACCTCTTGTCCAACGATGCCCAATCTGGCGGCGATGGCACGGGGGGGAGCAGCGGGCGAGGCCGCGGCTCCGCGCAAAGGTGGCGTTTTGACGATCACCCGCACCGCCAACGATACCGGCGAGCGTCAGGACATGCTCGGCTACAAGGCACGGCACATCAAGACTTCCATGACCATGGAGTCGAGTCCCGATGCCTGCAACCAATCTCACATGAAGATGGAAATCGACGGCTGGTACGCCGATCTGTCGGCGGAGTTTTCCTGTGCCGACGAGTCGTACCGCGGTTTGGCCTGCGGTGGGAGTAAGGCCAGCCGTGGGTGCAGCGACCGGATTGTGATAAAGGGCGGGGGAAGTTCCCCGCAGGGTTATCCGCTGAAGCAGACTACTACCATCGTTTCAGACCAGGGAACGTTTACCACCACCACCGAGGTGGTGGAAGTGACCAACGCCTCATTGGATGCACCGTTGTTCGAGATGCCATCGGGCTGCCGGGTCATGGACGTGTCGGCCATGACTGGTGGCGCCGTGACGCCGGCATCGGAGCCGGCCCCGGAAGCAGCGCCCGCTCCCGCTGCGGCAGCTCCAGCGGCCCAGCCG
>JBAWFN010000130.1:0-11307 GCA_049591935.1 Terriglobales bacterium
GTGGTCACCTGCGCGCGAGCATATTCCGGCCGCCGCTTCTCGCACCACACCCGCGCAAACCCCAGGAAGAAGCGCTGCTCGGGCGTGTAGCCGTCGATTTTCTGCCCGGCTTTCCCGGTTGGATCGGCGGCGATGAGTTCCTCCAACGCGTTGTATGCAATGCGCGCCCCGCCGTTATCAGCGGTGTTTTCGCCCAGAGTTAACCGGCCGTTCAGCTTCAGATCATCCACCACCACGAAGTTGCTGTACTCATCGGCCACGCAACTGACCCGCTTCTCAAACTCTTTGCCGTCTTCGGCAGTCCACCAATCCCGCAGATTGCCGTTGGCGTCGGACTTGCGTCCCTGGTCATCGAAGCCATGCGTGAGTTCATGTCCAATCACCAACCCGATGCCGCCGAAGTTCACCGCATCGTCCATCTTCTTGTCGAAGAATGGCGGCTGCAGAATGCCCGCGGGAAAGTTGATGTCGTTCATGCTGGAGTTATAGTAGGCATTCACCGTCGGCGGTGTCATTCCCCATTCCTTGCGGTCCAGCGGCTTTTCGATCTTGGCAATCTCGCGTTTGGATTCAAATTCATTCGCCCGCTCCAGATTGCCCACCAGATCCCCGCTCACCACGGTCAGCGAACTGTAATCCCGCCAAACATCGGGATATCCGATCTTATTGCGGATGGCTTGCAGCTTCACTTTTGCCTGCTGCTTGGTTTCGGCCGACATCCAGGGCAGACCCTGGATATCCTCGTCCAAAGACTTTTCGAGCACATCCACCATCTTCAACATCCGCTGCTTGCCGTCGGCTCCGAAGGTCACTTCCACGTATTTCTGCCCCAGCGCCTCGCCCAACGAGTCGTCGGTGAGCTCGACGCAGCGCTTCCACCGCGCCTGGATTTCCTTCTGTCCCGTCAAGGCTTGCCGCATCTTGAAGTTCGCGTCCACAAAAGGCTGCGAGAGCCAGGGGGACGATCCGCGCAGCAGATGCCAGATCACGTAGGTCTTCAAATTGTCCAGGGACTCATTCTCCACCACCGTGTTGACTTGCTTGAAAAACTCCGGGTTGGAAACGTTCAACGCCGAGAAGCTCGGCGCAGCCACATCCGTAAAATACCGATCAAGATAGAAATTCGGCGCCAGCGCAAGCGCCGCGTCCCGCGTCATCTTGTGGTCGCGGTTCTTAGGGTCGCGGCGCAGCGTGCGATCCATAGAGGCCTTGGCAAGGGCGGTTTCAATTCTCAACACCGTCTGCGCCGCCTCGCCTGCCTGCTGCGGCGTCCGTCCCGCCAGCGCAAAGGTCTCGGTAACGTACTCCCCCAGGTGCTTGCGCATTTCCGTCATTCGGGCGTCGTCTTTGATGTAGTAATCCCGGTCAGGCAGCGACAACCCGCCCTGGTCGATGTAAGCGATCACCTGGTTCGCATTGTGCAGATCAGATCCGGAATAGAAGTTGAAGAGAGGATTAGGTCCGATCATGTGCACGCGGGCGACAGCATCGATCAGCGCGGCCTTGTCCTTCACCGCCGCAATCCGGTCCAACTCCGGCTGCAAAGGGGCCAGACCCTTCTGATTCGCAGCCTTCTCGTCCATGCAGGCGCCATAGAAGTCTCCGATCTTCTGCTCCACTGCACTGCGACTGGGCCCGCCGCTCGAGGTCTTTTCCAGAATGTCTTTCAAGGTCACCAGGTTTCGTTCATCCAATTCGGTGAAGCTCACCCAGGAACTGCGGTCAGCAGGGATCTCGGTACTCTTCAACCAGTTGCCGCAGGCGTATTGGTAGAAGTCGGCGCAGGGATCGAGCGTCTTATCGATGTTGTCAATACTGAATCCGACTGCCTTCTCGGAGGGAGCCGACTGCGCAAAGCTGGCCGAGGCGAACAACAGAAGAATTGCGGGAATAAGACGGCAAATGCGCATAGTGACCTCGTTGGGAACGAACTGGCGATTGTAAGCCTGACGGGTTTAGACGCACAAGCGGCGGTGTGGTAATCAGCGCTTTCTGCCGCCCGCAGTCACACTCATTCGTGGACCAGCGCACTCACCAACGGGATGCGCATGGCACGCAGGCCCGGGATTGCGCTGGCGATCCCTGCTAACAGCAACAGGCCCACCGCGCCACCGATGAATGTTGCAGGATCAACTGGCGAAACGCCGAAGAGCAGCCCGCTCATCAACTGACGGGCGGCGAACGCGCCACAAAGGCCAATCACCGCCCCCATGAGGGCCATGCTCAACCCCTGTCGCAAAATCAGCCACAAAACATTAGCCGGGCTCGCTCCTACCGCCATGCGTACTGCCAGCTCCCGCGTTCGCTGGGTCACCAGGTACGAGATGACGCCGTAGGTCCCCACAATCATCAGCGCTAGTCCCACAGCCGCGAACAAGACCAGCAAGATTGTCGTGAAACGCTGGCCGCCGGTTTGCTCTTCGACAACTTCATCAATGGTCTGCACTTGCGCCAACGGAATGTCGGGGTCGATTTGGTGCAACTGGCCTCCGATTTCAGGAACTAAAAGACGCGGCTCCGCCGCAGTGCGGACCAGAATCTCCTTGAATCCGTAATTTACCAGCGGATGCTGCGTATACAGGCCGATGATCTGAGGATCGGGAGGGAAAGCCAAGCCGCGGTTCTTGAAGTCGCCGATGACGCCAATGATGGTGACGTCAGCGTCGTCGCTAATATTTTCTCCTCGCGGCATTTGTAGAAACTGCGGCGGCCCAATGTGGATTCGCCGTCCAACCGGATCCTCATTCGGAAAATAACGCCGGACGAATTGCTGACTGATGAGCGCCACCGGCGTGCTCGCCGGACCGTCGGATTCCGAGAAACCTCTGCCCCGAATCAGCGGCACACCCGCCGTCTGAAGGAAATGCGCGTCTGTAACCCCAAACTCCGCCGCAGGAACATCCTGGATGCGCGTCGCGGGATGCCCAGGAATCTCGAGCATTTGCGTCCACCCATTGTTGGGCGGATAGATGGTGGTCACGCTGGCATCGACCACCCCCGGCAGGCCGCGCACCCTTCGCGCAAACTCATCGCAGAATCGGGTGATTGCTCCTGGATTCGGGTAGCGCGTATCCGACAAATAGAAATGCCCCTTCAGCAATCGGTCCTGGCGAATCCCCAGAGCCTGGCCTTGCAGACGCACGATACTCTGCACTAACAGACCGGCCCCAACCAGGAGCATCAAGGACATTGCCATCTCAGCCACGATCAGGAGGTTCCGCAGTCGCAGGCCGGGTCCACCCGAGGTACCCGAGCGCCCTCCCTGCTTCAAAGCATCCACCAGGTTCATGCGGGTGCCGGTGATCGCCGGCGCCAGGCCAAAAAGCAAACTGGTGACGAGAGATACCGACAGTGTGAAGATCAGCACTCGCCAATCGATCCCTACCGACGCCAACTGGGGCAAAGCTTTAGGATGAATCCTGGCGAGCAATACGATTCCCATTTTTGCCAGCAGCAACCCGACGGTGCCGCCGATCAGCGCCAGACATACAGTTTCGGCAAGTAGCTGCTGCACCAGCCGTAATCTTCCTGCTCCCAGAGCGGCACGCACCGCTAGTTCGCGTTGCCGCGTCGAGTTACGCGCCAGAAGAAGTATGGCCAGGTTTACACAAGCAATCATCAGGATCAGACCGACGGCTCCCATCAACAAGAACAGCACGGGACGCATGGCTCCCACCCGAGTGTCCGTCAGGCTCTTGATGGCGACGCCAATGCCCTCATCCACCGGATGTGCCGCCGCTAATCCCGCCGCCACCGTTGCGAGATCGGTTTGCGCTTGTTCGAGCGAAACCCCGGGCTTCATCCGCGCCAGCACTTCGTAACCGCGCCCGCCTCGCACAGCTTCAGAACGAAGATCGGCCAGGGAAAGCGGAGTCCAGATCTCAACCACCCCCGGCTCCATCCAGTCAGGAATCACATCCGGCATTACGGCGACGATGTTGTAAGACTCGTCATTGATCCGGACGTCGCGCCCCAGAATTGCCTGATCGCCGGCGAACCGGTTTCTCCAAAGCCGCGCGCTAATTGCTGCTACTCGCCGCTCATCGCGGTTCTCATCGTCCGTAAACAGGCGGCCCATGATGGGGCGCACGTCCAGCACCTCAAAGTAAGCGGCTGAGATTAACCCAACCCGCATCTGCTCGGGCTGACCCCCCGAAGTACCGAAACTCACGTTCTTGCTCCAAACGTCATAGAACACCATGTTCTGGAAGCTATGGCTGTCCTGCGCAAAATCTCGCTCATCCAGCGCCGACGGCCCGCCGGGATAGCCGGTTCCGCTGATGGGAACTCCGTTCTTGGTCGAGTAAATGCGCACCAGTTGATCGGAAGCAGTGAAGGGCAATGGCCGGAGCATCAGGGCGTCAATGGCGCTGAAAATCGCCGTGTTGGCCCCGATGCCCAAAGCCAGTGTGAGCACTGCGACAACCGTAAAACCCGGATTCTTGCGCAGGGATCGTGCGCCATGCCTGACGTCGCGCCAAAGCTGCTCTAGTCTGCCCCGGCTGCTGATGGCGCGCACGTCCTCGGCGATCAAGGTTGCATTGCCGAACGCCTGTCGAGCCGCATATCGCGCTTCTTCCGGCGACAGACCGGAGCCCTGCTGCTCCTCCGCTTCTAACTCCAGGTGCGATTGCAGTTCACGCTCCAAGTCCTGTTCCCGATCTCGCCGGTTCTTGAGCCCCGCGAATTGCAGGCCGAGCCAGTTCCTGAACTTCATGACTGATCTCCCGCCACCGGCGCCATCACTCGCCCTACCGCTGCGGCCAGTTGTTTCCATTTCGATTCTTCATGCACAAGCTGTTTTCTTCCCGCTTTTGTCAGCCGGTAATACTTGAACTCACGGTTCCGTTCCCTGGGTTTCTCCCACTTTGAGACGATCCACCCTCTTCGCTCCATGCGATGCAGTGCCGGATACAACGAGCCGTGCTCCACTTGCAACACGTCGTCGGTAGTCCGCTGGATGTGTTTCGCGATCTGATGTCCGTGGGCTGGTCCAAACAGAAGCGTGCGGAGAATCAGCATGTCCAGCGTCCCTTGCAACAGCTCGGCGCGGTTGGCAGCTCCTGGAAGCGTCATGATGGTAGATATTCTACCTCCGTGAGGGTAGACTCCCTGCCTTCATTTTGGATAGCAGGAGCCGATAGGTCGCGGGCTTAGCAAGGCGACTGGGATAAACTTGTGGAGCTACCCCGACGGAACCAGCCGGGGTCTTCTTGCGTATAGACGACTGAAGGGGCGTTCATGCGGACTTTGAAGATTTCCCTGATAGCAAGTTTGATCGGAACCGCGGCCGGCTACTGGGCCTGGAGGCTTGACCTGACCAAGATGTTCTGGCCCCAGCATCCCCAGCTTGCCGGCTTTTTCCTTACCATCGTGGTCGCCATTGCGGTGCAACTGACTTGGCCCGCCGACAAAGCCAAACCCTAGATCCAAAACTTTCAGGAAACCGGCTTCTCTCGCCTGCAGCGGCGTATAATCCAAATACCGAATTTCACAAGGTGGATCATCCATGTCCTCAGACAACGGCAATTCAACCAATGGCGATGGGCGCAGCGTCCCTCACCCTCGAGCAGAATGGGTCGCCCAGCGCAAGACCCAGAACACCGACGGCAATTTCTCCCAGATGCGCTACGCCCGTCGCGGCCTGATCACTGAGGAAATGGCTTACGTCGCCAACCGCGAGAAGCTCACGCCCGAGCTCGTCCGCGACGAAGTTGCTTGCGGCCGCATGATCATCCCCGCCAACATCAATCATCCCGAACTGCAGCCCATGTGCATCGGCGTGGCCTCGCTTTGCAAAATCAACTCCAACATTGGAAACTCGGCGGTCACTTCCGATATCGACGAGGAACTCAAAAAGCTCCACACTTCAGTCCACTTCGGCGCCGACACCGTCATGGACCTCTCCACCGGCGGCAACATCCATGAAATCCGTGAAGCCATCCTTCGCCACTCGCCCGTGCCCATCGGCACGGTACCTATCTACGAGGCGATTTCGCGAGTCAAGCGCATTGAAGACCTGAATGCCAGCGTGATGCTCGAAGTCATCGAAGAACAAGCTGAGCAGGGCGTGGACTACATGACCATTCACGCCGGCGTGCTGATTCAATATCTGCCCATGGTTTCGAAACGCATCACCGGCATCGTAAGCCGCGGAGGCGCGATTCTGGCGCAGTGGATGGCCCACCACCACAAGCAGAATTTCCTCTACGAATGCTTTGACGATATCTGCAAAATCTTCGCCAAACACGATGTCAGCTTTTCTCTCGGCGACGGCCTGCGCCCCGGCTGCATCGCGGATGCCAGTGACGAAGCGCAATTCGCCGAATTGAAAACCCTCGGCGAACTCACCAAAAAAGCCTGGCAATATGACGTGCAAGTCATGATCGAAGGCCCCGGCCACGTCCCGCTCGACAAGATCAAAGAGCAAGTGGATAAAGAAAAGGAACTCTGCTACGAAGCACCGTTCTATACGCTCGGTCCGCTAGTGACCGACATCGCGCCCGGCTACGATCACATCACCTCAGCCATCGGCGCGGCCATGATCGGCTGGCACGGCGCAGCCATGCTCTGCTACGTGACTCCGAAAGAGCATCTCGGCCTGCCCAACGCGAAAGACGTGAAAGACGGCATCATCGCCTACAAGATTGCCGCCCACGCCGCCGACATCGCACGCCGCCGCCCGGGAGCACAGGACCGCGACAACGCCCTCAGCTACGCCCGCTACAAATTCGACTGGGAAAAGCAGTTCGCGCTGTCGCTCGATCCCGAGACTGCACGCTCCATGCACGACGAAACCCTGCCCGACGACTACTACAAAGAAGCCGCATTCTGCTCGATGTGCGGCCCGAAATTCTGCTCCATGAACTACTCCAGCAAAGTGGACGAATACAACAAGCAAGTCCACGGGCTGGAAAAGAAAGACTATTCAGAGTTGGTGGAGAAACTGGTCAAGATCGGGTAGCTACTCAGCGAATCTCGATCAATGCGCAGTCGCAACATCTTCGAGCGTCACTCGCTTGAACACACTCCGGTCGCCCAGGCGTTTCCCCGCGTCGAGTATCTCAATGCCAGCGTTATCGACGTCCGACGGCATGCAGCTCTTGACGTATCGACCCTGACCATTGAGCGAGACGGAATTTCGGTAGTGGCTCAGTTTGAATTACGTTTCTTGTAAGGGCCGCGCTTTCCCGGTTTTGGCATCTGCGAATCCGCCATCTGGATGAGTTCTTCGATGCTCCAGACATGGTCAGCAAGACCTGATTCCATAGCCGGAGTCACTCGTAGGGTTTGATGGATGCGAACATAATTACAGTACATGAAGTGGAGCGCAACCGCGTAACCGTGATTGTCCAGTTTCTTGCTGAGTCCGTTTGTAAGTCGGGTAAATCGACGCATGTGCATTCTCATGGTCAGGTTTTGCCTCTCCACAAACGACGTTGACACATGCTTCGGGTCTGGATTGCCGCTGACAGTCTTCATATCACAGCCGATACAAACTCCCGGCGAATATCGTGTTTCGGTTTCCAAAGACGAACCAAAAATCTTATGCAATTGGGCGTAGTCGCAATCCATTCCGAACGCACCCTCTACGGCCTCCAGATAGGCGCGATGCCCATCTGTGGTGATCTGCACTCGGCCTTTGATGCGGCGGGCGCAGTCTTCCATGAAGTCCATCGCCCAATCGGCCCCGCGACCACCAACGAGATACGAAACGACCAGCTTGGTATCTGCGTCAATTCCGACCCACGTCCAAACATCGCCCCATCCAATTTCTTTCTTCTCGGCACTAACGTTTTTAGCTTTCGCGCCGATGTATGCCCATATTTCGTCGCACTGGAGACGACGGGTGGGCACGTTGCGCACGTGGGTGTCATGGAACTTCATACAGGCTTGGCCCAAGTCAACGAGAAGTTTGGTCACTGTATTGCGAGCTACTCCGGTCATGCGTGAGGTAGCTCTAATACTGTTGCCTTCCACAAGGGCGGCGACCACCCGTATGCGGTCTGTTTTGTCCGTCCAGTTCATAATGAGCATTATGCTTGAGTATAACCATCAGTGTCAAGCATTTTGCTCAGTTTATTTTGACAGGTACTTTAGTAACGCGCTATCCTTTGGAACAGGCGGCGCACTGCACGGCGGTGCCCTGTCCGGCACTTGACATGCAGTATAGAATTCTCAGCAAATGGAAACCTCGCCATTCGGATGCGCGTCTAATCGTCTACGGAGAGGCGTATAGATGGACTTGAACGTAAGGGCTTTTAGGGTAGTACAAGCCGCCCTCAACTCCGATTGCACCCCTCCTCCGTCTACTAAGAAAGTCGCATCGAGCAAGGGAGGCCGAATCGGTGGCCCCGCTCGGGCACGAATACTAGACGCTACTCGTAGAACGGAAATCGCCAGAAAGGCGAGTCGAGCACGGTGGTCAAAAAAGGCCGCAACTCGCTAAGCAAGAGGAATGGGGAGAACAATGGAAGCAGTTTTGCAGCAAGCGCAGCAGAAGCCTCTCTGTGGCCTGGGAGACCTCCGTGCATTGATCGGCTTGCCGTCTAAGAGATCGGATAGTCAGTTGTCCGTCTCGGTGCAGGAGTTGTTCAAGACCACGGCGAATGTGCTGGACACCCTGCTTATCAAAGCCATTGAACAGCGCACGGCCGCTGAGTTCGAGGCTACCCGAACCAGCGTCTTCGGAGACTATTGGAAAACCACGACGGCTCTGTCTGGGCTGCTACAGGTAATTTTGCAGCCTCGAACAGTTGATCGGTTGATTTGGGAATCATTTTCGGAACTCGAATCCGAGTTCAAAGAGCAGGGTCTCGTCAGGTTCGGGGTTGCTGCCAAAGACCAAGCGGTCTTCACGGTATGGACGCTTCGTAAGATTAGCCGACTCCTCGCCAAGATCAACGCCTCGGGAGACGTTGCGAAAGCCAAGAAGGCCGCGGACGCTAAACTTGCGTCAGAATTCTCGTTTTGTGCGACTTGGACACAGTTCCACATGGATTGTCTCTTAGCATCTATTCGTTTCGACAAAGCCATCACTCCGGAAGTTCTGGACGAAATTAGCGAGGGATTGAGAGCCGCCGTCAACGCCTATGGATTGGTTCGGCAAGGGGCAGAGTTGCGGAGTCCAGTTGACGAGCCGACTTTGGCTCCTATCGCTTGGGACGAAGAAGACCAGGAACTCCTGAACAGTTCGATGTTAGAGATGGAGTCTGAGGTCATGGACGATGGAAGTTAAACAGGGAGAGATATATTGGGTTCTTGCTAAAGACCTCGACGTTCAGGGCTCCGAACAAAAGAAAAGCCGCCCTTATCTGATTGTTTCCAGAACAGCGATAAACAGACTCGGCAAAAATGTGGTGGGCGTGCCCCTCACCACCAAAATGCACAAGGCAAACGCCTACCGGATAAAAATACCTGTTCAGTTTATGGTCAAGGAACCCCTTTGCACTCGGACGCTGCAAGACAGTGTCGCACTGACTGACCATATTCGCGTGTTAGATGTAGATCGACTAGAACAGCCAAAAATGGGGGCCGTCTCTCTCACGGCAGTTGGCGGCATAGAACTTGGACTGTCCTACCTCTTCGACATCCGCTGATTTTCAAACTGAGCCACTACCGGAATTTCGTTGCAGTTGTCCTGCGATCCAGCCTAGGATAAGTTCATGGCGAAGGCCAAGAAATTCGACCTGGAAGCTCCCACCCCCGTCTCGGACGAAGAGGGCGAGGAAACCCTGGCCGCCATCGATGAGGGCATCCGGGATGCGGAAGCCGGCCGCCTGGTGCCCGCGGAGAAAGCCCGCGAACTTTTGCCCAAGTGGACTATCGCCTCTTCTACACGCAAAAGGCGTTGATCGACCTCGCCGAAATCCTTGGCCACATCGCCCAGGACGACGCCGAAGCTGGCTCCAGCTTCGGCAATTCCATGCTTGATCACATTGGATTACTTGCCCGATTTCCGCGCATGGGCGTGACCGTTAGGAAACGCCGTGGTGTACGCAAGCTCATTCACAGCCCAATTCTCGTCTATTACCGAATAAACGAGAAGAAGCACACCATCGAGGTGTTACACCTCAGACATGGAGCACGAAAACCACCGCGGACAGAGATCGGATCACGACACGGTTAGATCGGATGGAATTAGGCCGAGTTCAGCCATGGCCTGCTCGTGCGGAGTGCCCTTGTTATGTTTCAACCATTCGCGCGATTCCGCGAGAGCTTTTTCTTCTTCTTTCGTGACCGGCTCGTCGTCGACTGGGGCGTTCGCAATCGCTCGCGAGACGGGATCGAGCAAGCCTTCGAGCATGCCAATCGCCGCCGCCACCTGGCCCGGGGGCAATCGCTCAATCAGTTCGTGGGCGTGCTCCTTGTTCGCGGCCATACGTAGCTCCTTCCAGCATTTTACACGCCCAGTCAAGATGCTCTACCCTTGCACCCTAATGCGCAATCGCAACATCTTCCACCGTGACCCGCTTGAACACGTTCGGATCGCCCAGTCGTTTCACGGCGTCGAGTATCTCGATGCCCGCCAGAAGTCCGTCGGCATCATAGTCTGCGGCAATGCCTTCGCCCAGATGCTTCGTCGTAACCGTAGTCTCTTTGAAGCGGATGTATAGCGCATCCACATTCTGGTCGTACGTGATCCTCATGGCGTGTACCCCTGGAAATAGTATACGGAACGGTCACAACTACGATCTCATTCGGCTCCTCAACAAACACTGGCCGAACCTGCTTCGTCGAGTAGTGCCGACCGTTCCAGAGGGCGTCGAAGGGGAAGTCTTTGCGGCACTCGATCCGGTCGCCTTGGGCGGGACGCCAGAGCGCAGTCCGGATCGCGTCGGCCACCTCGGGTTCAGTTGTCCCGCGAGACCGTAGCTGTTGGCTTGCGTGTCCAGAAAACACGACTGGCTTGGAATTGGCGGACATTCGCGGGCTAATACCTTCCGGACCCACCGCGGCCACCCAAGCGGCGAGACGAAGAAATACCAACTCGTACTACCCCTCCTGACTCGCCGCCTCCACTTTCGACTCCAAATCGAGCCGAACCTGCATCAAGTAAGCCTTCTCCAGCACCGAGACTTGTATGTCCCTGTTCTTAGGTACGGGAGGCAGGTGCAGCAACCGAATCAGAGCCGTGATGCCAACCAGCCTTTCGATCTCTTCGATCATTCGCGCAGGCTACCTTTTCGCTCCGTGATAAGGCTGTGACGCTCGTCACATTGGCTAAGACTTGAAGTTGTGGAGCGCTGGCTTCCCAAAACAGAAGCCCCACCCAACCCAAACCTGGCTTTTCCGTTGACCGTACCC
>JBAWFN010000131.1:0-3272 GCA_049591935.1 Terriglobales bacterium
GTAGCATGGTTCTCATGCAGGCCTCCTCGCAGGTTTGTGCGGCAGAGCAGAAACCAGAAATACCGTGCACAGCTGGCATGGGCTCATCTTGCATGTCCGTCATAACACTTTGTATCTACATATTTCCGTGTCGCGGATCACCATATCTGGTGACATCACTCACCTCCATCGCCAGGTGGCACCGCTAAGCCCATTTTCTGGTGTATCAGGATTTTGTTAGAAGCTCCTGGATGATACGTGGCTGGCAGCGCTATAATCTATGCATGGTTCGCTGGCTGGCAGTTGCGGCTCTGGGCGCGGGGTTGATCGTGACCCCACTTTGGGGGCAACGGCGCGGCGGAGGCTTCGGCGGCCATGCTGGATTTGCCCCCCACGGTGCATTTGCCGGCCGTGGCGGAATGGCCGTCAGCCGCGGATTTGGCTCTTCAGGCTCTTTTCGCGGTTCTCACTTCGGCGGCGGATTTGGTCAGCCGTTCTCCCACCATCCCCGCTTCGTCACCCGCAGGCGATATTCCGGGTACGGCGGCTATTACGGATATCCATACTATGGGTACCCCTCCGATTACGACGACTCTAGCTACTACCCGTCTTACCATGACGCAGAAGATAGTGGATACGCACCAGGTCAGGGAGATCAGCAGCAACAAGCGGAAATCGACCGTCTCGAAAACGAGGTTGATCGCCTTCGGCAGGAGCGCTCCTCTGCGGCCAAATCCCAGACTCCCTCCAAGACGGACCTGCACTCCTTGACCGAACTTGTCTTCCAGGACAAACACACCCAGGAAGTGCAGAACTACGCGATCGTGGGCCAGACATTTTGGATTTTCGACAGCCAGCAGACCCGGAAAGTTCCGCTTTCTGAGTTGGATGTCCCGGCCACCATCAAAGCGAATGATGCACGGGGCGTAGATTTTCAAGTACCCCGATAGTCTCCTGTGTTGCCCCAGAGTTGAGAGGGTCGTGCGTGCAGAATGTGACACCAGCAGCGATTCCAGCCCGGATAGTGAAACTCGCTCTCGCAATTGTGGCCTGGAACATTACGAATGTCCGCGTGGATTGGATATGGGGACTATGACTCCAGAGTCGCGTGATCCGGTCTGACTCTTCAACACCAACGCCTGCGGTGTTCCCGAGGTTATTCCACCGGTTCGGGAACTTCGTAGCAGCGCTTGACGCTGGGGTCCCACAACGAGCGTTGCCGGATTGGGCAATACACCCGATGAGCACAGATGCGGCACGTAGGCTTCAGCGCTTTACGTGCAAGTACCAGACCAACCACGCCGTAGAATGCAGCCAGTGCGTAGAGCCAATGGGGGAGGGAGATCATGGCGTCGTCCTCTCAGCGTGAGTCTCCTCCCAAATAACACACCGGTCTGTGACCTACGTCACACCACCATGTTCGCCAAAAGAAGGATGCGAAGCGCTCCACGCGCGAAGTGTCTCCGCAGGACTACGCTTTCCCCAAATACCCTCCAACTATAGTGGCGCAGGCTTCGGCAAACTCCTGTTCCGGTTTCGTGAACGTGCCGGCAAAATAGCTCTCGATATCGAGTTCAGCCGCGAGCTTGCCCTTCACAAAAATGGGGACCACGATTTCGCACTTCACCAGCGGCGATCCCGAAAGATACCGCGGATCTGTAGAGACGTCATGCACTACGACGACCTGCCCGCTGCTGGCCGCGGCCCCACAGAGTCCCGCGTTGAGGGGAATACGGGCATTGGGGGTAAAGCTGCCCACAAAGGGTCCGACCAGCAGAACGCCGGGGTCTGCCGGATCGAGGAGATAAAACCCCACCCAGTTATAGCGCGTCATCTTTTCGTGCAGACCTTTCGCCATACCCTCCATGAGGGAATTGGCCGTCGGAGCGGTCAGCGCAAAGTCCTGAAATTCCCGGAGAAGCTCTTCATGCACCTGCATCAGGTTCGGCCCTCGTGCTCAGCGTCAGGAGGCTTAGGTGGCACTCAAGCTTCACCTCCGTTCCCATATTAGTCTATGCGGAGAGGGCGTGTTCCAGAAGGGGGCGGTGTCTGGGAGTAAAACATCGTTTCGCGGGCCGATGGCGTCAGAAGTCGTGCGTGAGCCCAACCACAATGACGAATTATGGTTGCTGCGGAACCGGTTTCTGTCCAGCATTTCCGGCCCCGCCGCTGCATGGACTGCCATGCTGCATACCGCTTCCACTGCCCGCCCGCTGTTGCCGGCAGCTCCGCAAAGCTTCCAGTTGCTGAGAGCCCGCCAGAGCGCCCATCTGCTGATACGCTTCCTGGCGCAATTGCCTGACCTTTTGTTGCTTTTGCTGGGGCGTGAGTGAGCTGTCGCTGCACACGGACTCCACCTGGCTGTGCATGGTCTGGTGAATCTCTCGGATCTGGGGCATGACTGACGATGGAATGCCGGCTTGCTTCCAACAGGGCTGAGCAGAACGCCTGCCGGTGGGAGCACTCGGGGGCTGAGGACTGGCGCTGGTCTGCGCCCATAAAGCACCAACGCTCATTGCACTAGACAGAACAACCGCGAGGCCGAGCTGCTTCAGCATAATCATGAAAACCCCCTTGCAGAGCACGAACCCCATCGTAGCAAGAAAGTTGTTTCGACCAGCATGGCCTCGCGGTTACTTTCGGCTCGGGTCACAGTTCCGGAAGGTCATGCCTGAGTGGACCTAGAGCAGCATTCCGGCAATGGAGGCCGAGATCAGATTCGCCATGGTGCCGGCCAGCATGGCGCGGAAGCCGAGACGCGCCAGTTCGCCTCGCTGGTTAGGCGCGAGCGCCGCGATCCCGCCGATTTGAATTCCAATCGAACTCAAGTTGGCGAAGCCGCACAGCGCGAAGGTGGCAATAGTGAACGATCTCGGGTCGAGCGCCGCTCGTTGCGGTCCCAGCTGCGAGAAAGCAATCACTTCGTTGAGCGCCATGCGAGTTCCCAACAGATTGCCGATCGCCGTGCAATCCCGCCACGGGACTCCGATCATCCAGGCCACGGGAGCGAACAGAGTTCCCAGGATCTTTTCCAGGCTGGCAGGAAACCAGGTCATGCCGAAATGCGCCAACCCGTTGTGAATGCCACCCAAGATGCCGTTGGTGAGCGCAATGAGTGCCAGAAAGGAAATGAGCATGGCAGCGATGTTGAGCGCCAGATGCAAACCATCGGTCGTGCCCCGAGCGATGGCGCCCAGCAAGTTCTCTTTCTTCTCCGCATCCACTTCTTCTTCACTCATCACCACGCGACCCGCGGTTTTGGGCTGCTCCGTTTCCGGCACCAGCATCTTGGC
>JBAWFN010000132.1:0-4256 GCA_049591935.1 Terriglobales bacterium
TGGAAAGACGCCGACCCGGACGTTCCCATCCTGAAGCAAGCCAAGGCCGAATACGCGAAGCTGCAGTAGCCGGGGAAAGTTCTCACTCGACGCTTGCTGTTTGCCGATGGTTTACGTAACCAGGCGTTTCCACTCATTGACAAACATGCCGGGGTGAACTCGGCGTCGTCCGAGGGTCCCACGTGTGCCCTGAGTCAACGGTACGGATGGCCCTTGCCCCGTTTGCCAGGCGGGCTACATAGGCTGCGCCCTCGCGCGCACTGCCCTATTCCGCTATAGTCCGCTCCACAGCCCTCCTCGGTTTAGCCTTGATTTTCGGTTGGTCGTTGCGCGAGATTTCGTGTCGGCTCCGGCCTTCACATCCCCAGCAAATATTACGGACCAGCCCCCTACCCCCCGCAAGTCCAATAACCTCCGTAACTTGCCGCTCTGCACCCCGGTACCTACGATCTCACTATGAGCTATAAGGCCCTCTTATTCTGTCCCGACGAAAGAACTGCCAAAACCGTGACCCAGGTCCTCAGCGAACTGGAGTTTCAGGTGGAAGCCTGCAACGAACCGTTCGCCGCCGTTAAGAAGCTGATGGCGGGGCACTTCGACGCCGTCGTCGTCGATTGCGACAACGAGCAGAATGCCACGCTGCTGTTCAAGAGCGCGCGCAATTCCGAGTTCAATCAGGCATCGCTTTCCGTGGCCGTGGTCGAGGGACAAACTGGAGTGGCCAAGGCGTTCCGTATCGGCGCCAACCTGGTGCTCACCAAACCTATTAATGTGGAGCAGTCCAAAGGCACGCTGCGCGTAGCCCGCGGCCTGTTGCGCAAGAACGAAGCTAACAAGACATCGGCCAAGGCTCCCGAGACTCCGGCGCGTTCTTCTTTTATTGCGCCGCCCGCCTCCATTCCAGCGGTTCCTGCTCCTAAGCCCGCATTCTTAACTCACGCCGCGCCACCGCTGCCGCCGGCGGCGATGGCATCATCCAGTTCAGCCTTTGAAGTGGAGAAAGATCCCGTCCCCGAACCCGAGCCCGCCGAAGCCGCGTTGCTTGAGTCCATGTCGGATCCGCTGGCAGGCAAGAGTCACGCTTCAGAGCACGTAACACCGTCCGCCAAACAATATCCTTGGCAGCCCATTCCCAAACCCATGGCGGAACCGATGACCACGGCGCTCAAGCATGCCGCCGACGCCACTGGCAAACCTGACTCGGGTATCAGCGTGGGATACGGGGCAGCCGCTGCTCCAGCAAAAGAAGCCGCGACCGTCGACCACGAGATTTCTGCTCTTGAGGAAGACCGATCTGAACCTTCAGGTTCGAGCGCGGTGCCGGTCGCGAAACCGCACTCCGCTACATCGACCGTCAACTGGGGCCGGATCGCAGCCATCGTTCTGGTCGCTGCCGCCGCTGGCGCCATCTACCGCGCCGGAACTCAGATGCACTGGCAGATGCCGCCCTTATCATCTTTGTGGCACCGCACCGCTGCCGCCTCAACTCCCCAAACTTCGAAGCCAGCGGTGGTTTCTCCCGCTGCCGTGACCCCTGCCACAAGCTCTTCCCCAACGGCCGCACTCTCGCATCCGGGCGCAGCCACGGTGCTCAACTCACCCAACGCCAGCCAGAATCTAAACACTGGAGCAACGCCTCAGAAGCCTTCACCGGCCACGGGAGCGATCGCCGCCGGAACCGTCTCCAAAAAACCAGCAGTGTCCGCCACCTCATTCGATCCGCCCGCACAACCTGGCGTAGTAAAGACCATCGACGAGGATACGGTTTTTGTGAACACCCAGACTCCGAAACCTGCTCCGCCCAAGCCCGCCGCAGCTGAAACCGTCGAGCCCACCGCCCCCGACGCCGTGAACGCTGAGTCGCATTCGAATGACCAGGCAATTTCCGGTTTGATGAGTATGCCAGGAGTCGTTCCGCAGCCCGGTCCGCACACCCTACGGATATCGCAGGGAGTATCGCAGGGACTTCTGATCAACAAAGTCGCGCCCGTGTACCCTCTTCAGGCCATGAAGGCGCAAAAACAAGGCTCGGTCCAACTGCTGGCCACCATTAGCAAAGACGGGGACATCACCAACGTGAAGCTGCTCAACGGTGACGACTTGCTGGCGCGGGCCGCCATCGATGCCGTCAAGCAATGGAAATACAAACCGTATTTGCTCGATGGTCAGCCCATGGAAATCCAGACCCAGATCACGGTGAACTTCACGCTGCCTAACCATTGAATCTCTCCGCGCCCTCCCCAGGTTTCTCGCGACCTCTGCGATGAAAGCTCTTTTGTAGGTCCCGCTGATCCGTGCAAATCTGTGGCCGGCTTTCCTTTGTGATCTCGGTGTCCCCTGTGGTTAGGATCCTGCCCGTTTATAATAAAGAATTGCCCATTTGCCGAAATTGCTGCCTGTGAGCGCCGGCTTGTGTTTCAAGCTGAGAGCTGAGAGCTGAGAGCTTTTCCCATGGATTTCAAACTTGTCTCCGATTACACTCCCCGCGGCGATCAGGCCCACGCCATCGACTCTCTGATGAAGGGCATCTTCGACCGCGAGCAGCACCAGGTCCTGCTCGGTGTCACTGGTTCCGGCAAAACCTACACCATGGCCAAAGTCATCGAGCAGTCCAACCGGCCGGCGCTCGTGATGGCCCACAACAAAACCCTAGCCGCGCAGCTCTATCACGAATTCAAGAACTTCTTCCCCCAAAACGCCGTCGAATACTTCGTTTCATATTATGATTTTTTCCAACCTGAAGCGTATGTGCCGGCGGCGGATCTTTATATTGAGAAGGAAGCTACCATTAACGATGAACTGGATAAGTTGCGGCTTTCGGCTACTCGGTCTTTGTTTGAGCGTAGAGACGTTTTGATTGTTTCTTCGGTCAGTTGTATTTATGGCTTGGGGTCGCCGGAAGCCTATTACGGGATGATGCTTTTCCTGGAAAAGGGGCAGAAGATTCGGCGGGAGGAGATTACTCGCAAGCTGGTCGAAGTGCTTTATGAGCGGACTGACGGTGATTTTCGCCGGGGGACTTTTCGGGTTCGGGGGGATGTCATCGAGATTTTTCCTACCTACGATGACATGGCTTATCGGGTGGAGTTGTTTGGGGATGAGGTTGACTCTCTATCACAAATCGACCCTTTGTTTGGGACTGTTAAACAGAAGTATGTTCGTTTGCCGATTTATCCCAAGACGCATTATGTGATGAAACCGGAGACTCGGTCGAAGGCCGTTACCTCGATCCGCGAAGAATTGAAGTGGTGGGAAGTGGAGCTTGAGAAACAAGGTCGGCTGGTGGAGTCGCAGCGGGTGCATCAGCGGGTGATGTATGACATTGAAATGATCAAGGCCATGGGCTATTGCCATGGCATTGAGAATTACTCGCGGCATTTCACCGGACGGCTGCCGGGCGAGCCTCCGCCGACTTTGCTGGATTATTTCCCGCGCGATTTTCTCATGTTCATTGACGAATCGCATCAGACGGTGCCGCAGTTGCATGGCATGTACCACGGCGACCGCTCGCGCAAGGAGACGCTGGTCGAATACGGCTTCCGCATGCCTTCGGCGCTCGACAATCGTCCGCTGACGTTTGAAGAATTCGAGCACCGCGTGAACCAGTCGATCTATGTCTCGGCTACGCCGGGGCCGTATGAGCTGACGAAATCGGCGGGGGTGGTGATCGAGCAGATCATCCGGCCGACCGGCCTGGTCGATCCTCCCGTGGACATTCGGCCGGTGAAGGGACAGATTGACGACCTGCTGCACGAGATTCGCGGGCGCGTGGCGCGGGGCGAACGCGTGCTGGTGACTACGCTTACCAAGCGCATGTCGGAAGATTTAGCCGAATACTATAGCGAAGTCGGGGTGAAGTGCCGCTATCTGCATTCTGAGATCGAAACCCTCGAACGCATCAAGATTCTGCGCGACCTGCGCAAGGGCGAGTTCGATGTGCTGATCGGCATCAACCTGCTGCGTGAAGGCCTGGACTTGCCGGAAGTCTCGCTGGTCGCGATTCTCGACGCCGACAAAGAAGGCTTCCTGCGTTCGAGCGGTTCGTTGATTCAGACCATTGGCCGCTGCGCCCGCAACCTGAACGGCCGGGCGATTCTCTATGCCGATCGCATGACCGACTCCATGAAGAAAGCTCTGGACGAGACCAATCGGCGGCGCGCTATTCAGGAAGCTTACAACGTGGAAAACGGTATAACTCCGGAGTCGATCATCCGGCCGCTGGATATGACGCTGGTGCGCATCATCGAAGCCGACTA
>JBAWFN010000133.1:0-10903 GCA_049591935.1 Terriglobales bacterium
ATGATCGACGCGGTGATGTACGGCATGATTCCGAGAGCAAAGATGGTGAGGCGACGGAGCTGGCCGCCGGAAAACAGGTCCACGAAGCCCAGGAACGAACCGCGATTCTGCTCGAAGAACTGCTGCAATCGATCCGCATTCACCCCGGGGGTGGGGATGTGTCCGCCCAAGCGGTAAACCGCGAGCAGCCCCAGGGTGAACAGAATGCGCCGGCGCAGGTCAGGAATGCGAAAGATGTTGGACAGTTTCTCCAGCATTACTGCAAGACCTCGCACTTGCCGCCGGCCTTGGTGATCTTTTCCTGAGCCGACTTGGAAAATTTGTGAGCGTGGACGGTGAGCGCCTTGGAAAGTTCGCCGTCGCCTAGAATCTTGACTGGGTGTTTGGTGCTGATGACCCCCGCCTTACGCAAGACCTCGGGCGTGATGGTGGCTTCGCCGAGACCGGCCAGACGGTCCAGGTTCACGATGTTGAATTCCTTGCGGAAGATGTTGGTGAACCCGCGCTTGGGCATGCGGCGGTGCAAGGGCATCTGGCCGCCCTCAAAACCGCGCATCATACGCGAGCCGCTGCGCGAGCGCTGGCCTTTGTGGCCGCGGGCAGAAGTCTTGCCCATGCCGGAGCCCATGCCTCGTCCGACACGCTTCTTGTTTTCCGCCGCTTTCTTCGGTGCTCGAATGTTCGAAAGATTCATAAATAAGCTCTTGGCCTTTGGCTCTTAGCTTTTGGCGACCACAATCTCAATCAGGTGCGGGACTTTGGCCACCATGCCACGAATCGCGGCATTGTCCGGACGCTCGATCACCTGGTTGAGCCGGGTAAACCCCAGTCCTTTGACCACTCTTTTGTGTTTCACCGGAGTACAAATCGCGGAACGCACCCACTTCAAGTGGAGCTTGCCGCTCGCCGGATTTGATTTCTTAGCCGTCATCGCGAATCCTCGTCTGGTTACAACTCTTCCGCCGACTTGCCGCGCATTGCCGCCACGTCAGCCCGGTTCTTCAAATGCTTGAGCGCATCAAACGTGGCCTTGATCACGTTGTGCGGGTTGGTAGTGCCGATGGACTTGGTCAGCACGTTCTGAATTCCGACTGAGGTCATCACCGCACGCACCGCTCCGCCTGCAATCACGCCCGTGCCTTCCGGCGCAGGCTTCAGCAATACCCGGCCCGAGCCGAACTTTCCCAGCACCATGTGTGGAATGCTGGTCTGGGTGAGATTGACCCGGATCAGGTTCTTTTTCGCAGACTCAATCCCCTTACGGATGGCCTGGGGAACTTCCTTGGCTTTGCCCGAACCGTATCCGACAATGGCAGCACTGGGATCGCCCACCACCACCAACGCGGCAAACGAGAGGTTCTTGCCTCCCTTGACCACTTTTGTGACCCGGTTGATGTTCACGACCTGGTCTTTCAATTGGTAAGCGCCCGCATCGAGTTTCTTGATTACTGTTGGCATTCTGCTCTCTTCTCTTTAAAACTGCAGTCCGGCTTCCCGGGCAGCGTCGGCCAGGGCTTTGATCCGCCCGTGATAGATGTAGCCGCCGCGGTCGAACACAACTTTCGTGATCCCCTTGGCCTTGGCACGATCGGCGATGGCCTTGCCGACCGACTTGGCCGAGGCCACGTTGCCTCCGCTCCGCCGCTCGCCCTTCTGCCCTTCCGCAGAGTGGGCGGACACCAGCGTGGTGCCGTGAAGATCGTCGATCACCTGCACATAAATATGATTCAACGAACGGTACACGTTCAGCCGCGGCCGCGCGGCGGTGCCGAGAATCTTCTTGCGGATGCGCTCATGCACGTGGCGCCGGTTTGTATTCTTGGAAGTTCGAGTCAGCATCGTAATTCGTCCTTGGTCGTTCGTCGTTCGTCGTCGGCAAAACCTTTCACGGCCTGACGGCCCACGACTATTTCGCTCCCGTCTTGCCCACTTTCTTCTTCAAGCGTTCTCCGGCATAGCGCACGCCCTTGTTCTTGTAGGGATCGGGCGGACGCAAGCTGCGCATCTCGGCCGCCACCTGGCCTACTTTTTGCCGGTCGATGCCGGTGACCGTCAGCTTCGTCTGCTTCGGATCCACGGCGACTTCGATGCCGGAGGGTAGAGGGTACTCGATGGGATGAGAATAGCCGAGGCTGAATACCACCGTTGCCTTCCCTTTTAATTCCGCACGATACCCGATGCCAACGATTTCGAGGTCGCGGGTCCATCCCTTGGTAACGCCCTCGACCGCGTTGTTGACCAGAGCCCGCGCCAGACCGTGCACTGCAGCCTGGGAATCGTTCTCGCGGATCGCGACCAGATTGCCGTCTTGCTGCTGCATCTGAATCCCGGCTGGCAGGGACGTATCCAGCTTGCCCTTGGGGCCCTGGACCGCGACCGTGTTGCCTTCGATTTTGACCGTCACTCCCTTGGGGAGCGGGATCGGCTTTCTTCCAATTCGTGACATAGATTCAGCTCTTAGCTGCTAGCTCCTAGCTGCTAGCTCGTGTGATCGTCTTCGCTTAGCTAGTAGCTAGAAGCTAGTAGCCAGAAGCTTCCTACCAAACTTCGCACAGCAACTCGCCGCCCAAGCCCTGTTTGCGGGCCTGGCGTCCGGTCATCACGCCACGAGGCGTGGTCAGAATGTTGATGCCGAGCCCTCCCAAAACCCGAGGAATCTCGGTGCGGCGCACGTACACGCGGCAGCCCGGACGCGAAACCCGGGCCACATTGGAGATGGCCGCTTCGTTGCCGTTGCCATACTTCAAGTAAATGCGCAGGACTTTGTGTCCTTCCTCTTCCGTGGCCTTGACGTTGGCGATATAGCCCTCCTCTTTGAGGATGCGGGCAATTTCCGCCTTCAGCTTGGAAGCGGGAATATCCACTTTCTGGTGCCGGGCGCTAATCGCGTTGCGAATGCGCGCCAGCATGTCTGCGACCGGATCGGTCAACCTCATGTTTTGCTTCTCCTCAGCCGCCCGTTAGCTTCCCCGATGTTCGGCGAAGAACCTGCGGCGGCTTGTTCTCTTACCAGGACGACTTCGAAACCCCGGGAATTTCTCCCCGCAACGCCAAACCGCGGAAACACAGGCGGCACAGGCCGAACTTGCGGAGGAACGCCCGCGGGCGCCCGCAAATTTGACAGCGGTTGTGCCGGCGCGTGGAAAACTTGGGTTTCGGCTGTTTGCTTTCACGCGCCAAGCTAAACTTGGCTTGAATTTTCTTGTCCTTAACTCGTTTTGCGGTTGTCATGAAACCTTTCGATTGAGCCCTTGAACCATGGATTCATCCATTTCAAATCTCTTCCTTCAACATCATCCAACGATTCACTGATTCAGCGATTCAGTGATTCAATCTCTCACTTCCTATGGCCGGAACGGCATTCCCAAATGCCGTAACAGCGTTCGCGCCTGGTCGTCACTGGCGGCAGTCGTCACAATGGTGACGTTCATGCCTTTCTGCTTGTCGACCTTGGCGTAGTCGATCTCCGGGAAGATCAACTGATCGTGCAGGCCGAGGGTGTAGTTCCCGCGGCCGTCGAACGACTTGGTCGACACTCCGCGAAAGTCGCGCACCCGGGGCAGCACCACATTGACCAGCCGGTCAAAAAACTCGTACATGCGATCACCGCGCAAAGTGACCATGGCGCCAATCGACTGTCCGGCACGGACTTTGAACGCCGCAATGGACTTCTTGGCCCGGGTGACGACCGGCTTCTGGCCCGTGATCTGACCCAGTTCGTTGACCGCCGGGTCCAGCACCTTGGCGTTCTGCGTGGCTTCGCCCATACCCATGTTGACCACGATCTTGTGCAGGTGCGGCACCGCCATAGGGTTCTTGAAGGAAAGTTCCTTCATCAGCGTGGGCGCAATTTCCTTTTTGAAGCGCGCTTTCAGCCGCGGAGTCTCCTTGGCGCTGTGCCGTGCAACCTCGGGAGCTCGCTGCTCCGGTGGCGCCCCGCCCTTTTTTTCTTTCTTGTCCTTTGCCATTGCTCGGTACCCTCGCTCCTGGCTTTTGGCTCTTAGCTCTTCGCTAACGGCCAACGGCCACAAGCTAATCGCTTATTTATCTAACGTAGTTCCGCACTTCTTGCACACTCGTACTTTTCGGTCGCCGCGAACTTCACGGCCGATGCGCACCGGGCCGCAAGTCGAACACACCAGTTGCACGTTGGAAATAGCGATGCGGCTCTCCTGCTCCGCAATCCCGCCCTTCACATTGCGCTGCGGATTCGGACGCACATGCTTTTTCACCATCATGACGTGCTCAACCAGAAGCTTGGCGTCGCCGGGGAACACGCGCAGTACGCGGCCTTCTTTGCCCTTGTCGCGGCCGGTGATCACTTTCACCGTATCGTTGCGGCGAATGTCCACTCGTTTATGTGCAGTTGCTGCGGTTGCCATTTTTAAACCCTTATTTCGCAATTTTGCAATTGGGCAATTTGGTAATTGAAAAATCGCGGGTCTGAAATTACACAATTACCCGATTACCAAATTACACAATTCGTTATAAAACTTCTGGCGCCAGCGACACGATCTTCAAGAACTTTTTCTCGCGCAACTCGCGGGCCACGGGCCCGAACACGCGCGTTCCCACCGGTTCGCCGGCGTCGTTAATCAACACCGCGGCGTTGGTGTCGAAGCGGATGTAGGTGCCATCGCGGCGGCCATACTCCTTGCGCGTGCGCACGATTACCGCTTTGACAACTGTTCCTTTTTTCACCTGACCATCGGGTGAAGCTTCTTTCACGCTGGCCGTGATTACGTCCCCCAAACCGGCGTTCAGTCCGGTGGAGCCGCCCAACGGCAGAATCATCTGCAGCTTGCGGGCGCCGGAGTTGTCGGCGACTTCGAGCATGCTTCTCATCATCACGGCCATAATTCAATCTCCCAATCGCAGAATCTTTAGGAAGCGACCTCGGCAGCCACTTCGGGCACCAGAGGGGCGCGGCGGACCACCTGTTTCAGCCGCCAGCGCTTCAACTTCGAAAGCGGGCGGGTCTCTTCCAGCCGGACCACGTCGCCGATGTGGGCTTCGTTCTTTTCGTCGTGGGCGTAGAACTTCTTAGACTTCGAAACCACGCGTCCGTAAAAGGCGTGCGATTTCTTGCGGACGACTTGCACCACGATGGTCTTTTGCATGCGGTTCGACACCACTTCGCCGACTACTTCCTTGCGGCGGCCGGCGGCCTGCTGAACATGAGTCTCGGCCATTAGCTCTTCTCCGTTTTCGTGCCCGCCAGTTCCCGCTCGCGGACAATCGTCTTGACCCGCGCGATGTCCCGGCGCAGGCCGCGAATCTTCTTCAAGCTTTCGGTCTGGCCCATGTTGAGCTGAAACTTCAGTTTGAAGAGCTGATCGTTCAGATCGCGCTCCTGGTGTTTGAGCTCGTCTTCGGTCAAGTTGCGGACTTTATCGGGTTTCATAAACCATTTCTCGATTTCTAGCAGCCAGCTCCTAGTGAACCGCCGACTCTCGTTTCACAAACACCGTGCGCAGGGGCAGCTTGTGCGACGCCAAACGCATGGCTTCCGATGCGTCGGTCAAGCTGACTCCCTCCATCTCAAACAGAATCTTGCCGGGACGAACCACTGCCACCCAGTGATCGGGCGCCCCTTTGCCTTTGCCCATACGGGTTTCAGCGGGCTTCTTGGTGACCGGCTTGTCCGGAAACAAACGGAGCTGGATTTTGCCGCCGCGCTTGACAAAACGCGTCATGGCTACGCGGGCCGCTTCGATTTGCCGGTCGGTAATCCAGCCGGGCTCGAGCACCTTCAATCCGTAGTCGCCAAACGTCAGCTCACTGCCGCGCCAGGCTTTGCCTCGCATGCGGCCGCGCTGCTGTTTGCGATACTTCACTTTTTTCGGCATCAACATAAATTCGCTCTTGGCTTCTGGCTACTAGCTTCTAGCTCAAAACGCGCCTGCGGCCGCTTGTGGCTCGCGCTTCTTGGTGGGCAGAATTTCGCCCTTGTACACCCAAACTTTTACGCCGATTACGCCGTAGGTGGTTCTCGCCTCGGTGAAACCGTAGTCGATATCGGCGCGCAGAGTGTGCAGCGGCAACCGCCCCTGCAGATACCATTCCGAGCGGGCAATCTCGTTTCCGTTCAAACGGCCGCTCACGCGCACCTTGATTCCTTTACACCCGAAACGCAGCGCCGAGTCCACCGCTTTGCGCATGGCCCGGCGGAAACCGACACGCTTTTCGAGCTGCAGGGCGATCGATTCCGATACCAGTTGGGCATCCAGTTCTGGTTTGTGCACTTCCTGGATGTCGACATAAACCTCGCGCGAAGTGCGTTTCTGCACGTCCTGCTTGAGCTTGTCGATTTCGACGCCTTTGCGTCCGATGATGATTCCAGGCCGCGCGGTCTTAATAATGACTCGCAGTTTGTTGCCCGGGCGCTCGATTTCAATGGAGCTGACACCGGCCGACTTGAGCTTGTCCTTGAGTTCGTTCTTCAGCTTGACGTCTTCAAGCAAAAGCTTGTCGTAGTCGCGCTCCACAAACCAGCGGGACTTCCAGGGCTTGGTATAGCCAAGCCGGAAACCGTAAGGATGAACTTTTTGTCCCATCTTTTCTCCGAACCCGTCGTTAGTCGCACGTCGTTGCTCGTGGGCCAGCGACAATTCCTGCTATTTCTTTGCTGCTACCGCCTTCTTCTTGCCCGCCGACTTCTTCTTCGCAGCCGTTTTCCTGGCTGGAGCCTTGGCAGCTGCAGGCGCCGCACCTGCTACCTGCGCCGCGGCTTCGCCATTCTTGCCGCGCTCCGCCAGCTCAATCTCGATATGCGCGATGCGCCGCACGTAGCGGAACGCGCGGCCCATGGGCGCCGGGCGGATTCGCTTCATGCGCGGTCCGTCGCCCGCGATCGCGCGCTTCACGTACAGGCTGTCCACGTCAATGTCGAGACCCTTTTCCGCGCTCAGATAATTCGCATTCTCCAAGGCCGACCGCAACAGCTTCTCGATGGTGGGCGCGACACGCTTCTTGGTAAAGGTGAGCGTGTTGAGCGCATCTTCGACGCGCCGGCCCTTGATCAAATCCAGCACCAGACGGGCCTTCTGCGGCGAGACGCGCATGAACCGGGCTTGAGCTCGAAATTCCATAGTCTTAATCTCTTCCATCCTGCCTTACGACTTCGACGCTGGAGCCGCCGGCGCTGCCGCCGGAGCCGCTCCCGCCGGACTTATGGCTCCCGGACCGCCGGGTATGCCCGCGGGCCTGGCAGCGGTTTCCGTTGCCGCCCGCATGGAGTGCGCCTTGAACTGGCGGGTGAAACTGAACTCGCCCAGTTTGTGGCCAACCATGTTTTCCGTCACGTACACGGGAATAAACTTCTTGCCGTTGTGCACCGCGATGGTGTGACCCACGAATTCCGGGATCACCGTGGAGCGCCGCGACCAGGTGCGCAGCACCTTTTTTTCGTTGCGCGAGTTCATGGCTTCCACCCGCGCTTGCAGGTAGCCATCGACGAACGGGCCCTTCTTGGTTGAACGTGCCATAAAGTCAGCTTCTCGCTGTTAGCTCCTAGCTCAAAATCGTTCTACTTCGATCTCCGGCTCACGATAAACGCATCGGTGCGCTTGTTGTTGCGCGTTTTGTAACCGCGCGTCGGCTGTCCCCACGGAGTTACCGGGTGACGTCCGCCAGAAGTCTTGCCTTCACCGCCGCCATGCGGATGGTCCACCGGGTTCATGGAAACTCCGCGGTTATGCGGACGCTTCCCCAGCCAGCGTGAGCGTCCGGCTTTTCCGATGGTGATGTTTTCGTGATCCAGATTGCCGACTTGCCCAATGGTCGCCAGGCAATCCTGGGAAACTTTACGGGTCTCGCCCGAAGGCAGCTTCACCAGCGCATATTCAGCTTCCTTGGCCACCAACTGCGCCGCTCCACCCGCCGACCGCACCATCTGCGCTCCTTTGCCGGGCTTCAACTCCACGTTGTGGATGGTCGTGCCGGGCGGAATGTTGCGCAACGGCAAGGCATTGCCTACCAAGATATCGGCGTCCGGGCCGCTAACGATTTTTTGTCCCACCTTCAAGCCATCAGGCTGCAGGATGTAACGCTTCTCACCGTCGGCGTAGTTCAACAAAGCGATGCGCGCTGAGCGGTTGGGATCGTACTCAATGGACGCCACCATCGCCGGAATGCCCGTCTTGTCGCGCTTGAAATCAATGATGCGCAACTTTTTCTTGTGCCCGCCACCCATGAACCAACTGGTGATGTCGCCCGAATTACGGCGGCCACCGGTGCGCGGCTTGGGTTCGGTCAGCGGCTTGTACGGCTTGGTGCGGGTAATGTCGTCGTTGACGATCGTCGTCCGGTAGCGCAACGTCTGGGTCGTCGGTCGGTATGTCTTGATTGGCATAAAAGCTCTCAGCCTTCAGCTATCGGCTTTCAGCTTCTCATCGCCATCGCTTTCGCTGAAAGCTGACGGCTGAGAGCTGAATGCTTACTTATAAGTTCTGCGCGTACTCCGGCATCTTTTCGCCGGTCTTCAGCCGCACGTATGCTTTCTTCCAGTCGGGACGGTAGCCGGCGAACTTGCCGCGCCGCCGCTCTTTTCCCGGGTAGGTCGCGGTGCGGACCGAATGCACTTTGACTTTGAAAATGCTCTGCACCGCTTCCTTAATTTCGGTCTTGGTCGCCTTGGGCGCCACCTGAAACACCAGCGTGTTCTGGTTTTCCTTGATGGCTAGGCCCTTTTCGGTAATCACCGGCCGGCGAAGAATCTGATATGCCGATTTCATCAGGCCACCTCCGCCGCTTTTTCATGTTTGGCGCGGCGCCGCGGGGCTTTCGCCGCTTTCTTCGGACTGCCTTCGTCCTCGGCCGCGTGTTTGTGCCGCTTGGGCAGCGAACTCTTCAGCGTAATCTGCAACTTTTCGATCGCCGGCTGCGAGAAGATTGCCCGGTCGTAGCGCAACAAGTGATACGGATGAACCTCGTTGCCGCTGACCAACTCTACCCCATCGAGATTGCGTGAACTGAGCACCAAATTGCGGTTTCCGTGATTGGGCACCTCGACCAGCAGCGCCGTACCGTCAACTTTCAGCTTGTCGAGTGCTTCGCGGAACGCCTTGGTCTTCACTTCCTTGAGGCTGAAGGCATTGACCACGATCAGCTTGCCGTCGGCCAACTTGGCGGCCAGCGCCGAACGTAGCGCACCCAACAGCTTCTTGCGCGGAAACGCGTAGTCATAGGAGCGCGGTTGCGGACCATGCACCGTGCCTCCATGCCGCCACAGTGGCGAACGAATGGAACCGACTCGAGCGCGTCCCGTGCCCTTTTGTTTCCAAAGCTTCTTGCCGGCGCCCGAAACCAGCTTCTTGTTCTTGGTGGCGTGAGTGCCGGCGTGCCGGGCGGCGCGGTAGTGCTTCACTGCCTCCCATAGCAGGTCCTCATTGACCGCGCCGAAAACCTCGTCGGCGAGCTCAAGCGTGCCCACTTTGCCGCCGCTCAGATTTTGAATTTCAATCGTTGCCATATGCTTTTTCGTGTGGGCACGGGCGCCTCGCCCGTGCACCTGTCTTTCTTACGCCTTCTTGGCCGCGCGCTTGGCTGCCTTCAACGGATCGACCGTGGCCGAACCGGCAAATCCACGACGCTCTCGGGGTGGCTTCTTGGCCTTGGTAATCACCAGGTAGCCGCCATTGGGGCCGGGCACGCTGCCTTCGACCACCAGCAGGTTCTCCTCTTTGTCCACGCCCAGCACCCGCAGGTTTCGCACCGTGACGCGGGCGTGACCCATGTGGCCCGACATGCGCATTCCCTTGAACACGCGCGAGGGAAACGCGGAAGAGCCGATCGATCCGGTGATCTGGAACATCGAACCGTGCGATTTCGGGCCGCCGGCAAAATGATGCCGCTTGACTACGCCCTGGAAGCCGCGGCCCTTGCTGATGCCCACCACGTCTACAAATCTCTCGCCCTCAAAAATGTCGATCAGCACGCGGTCTCCGGCTTTGACTGCGCCGTCGCCGTCCGCGCCAGCCTTTTCGTCGACCTCGACCGGCACTTCGCGAATGATTTTCACCGGCGGCAGATTGTTCTTGCCAAGATGACCCTTCATGGGCTTGGTTAGCCGCGATTCCTTTACGAATTCGACCAAGCCAATCTGCGCGGCAACGTAGCCGTCTTTGGTCGCGGTCTTGTGCTGGGTGACCACACAGGGCCCGGCTTGCAACACGGTAGCGGGATGCACGTCGCCCTTGTCGTCGAAGAGCTGCGTCATGCCGACTTTTTTCCCCAGAATTCCAGCTACCTTTGCCATTTCCTTCTCCATTCCCAGCTTGGCCAGTGGCTATTGGCTGGGGAGCTTTGGACTCGCGTCCCTGCTCTTTGTGTGGCTATTTATGTTCCTTGCCAAATGCTTTGATCTCGACGTCCACACCGGCGGGGAGATCGAGCTTCATCAGCGCATCCACGGTCTGCTGCGTCGGCTCCAGAATGTCAAGCAGGCGCTTGTGGGTGCGAATCTCAAACTGCTCGCGCGACTTCTTGTCCACGTGCGGCGAACGCAGCACGCAGTATTTATTCTTCATCGTGGGCAAAGGAATCGGGCCCGCGATCTGCGCGCCAGTGCGGCGAGCGGTTTCGACAATCTCACCCGTGGATTGGTCCAGGATGCGGTAGTCGTACGCTTTCAGCCGGATTCGAATTCTCTCTTTACCAACCATATTTCACTCTCAATCCCCGCCCGGCTTTTTCCGGGAGGAAAGAACTGGCGGCATGATGCAAGCCGCTAAAAACCAGCTTCGAGCTCTTGGCTATTAGCTCTCAGCTCAAACCCTACGTCACAATCTCCGCAATCGTTCCGGCGCCGACCGTGTGCCCGCCTTCACGAATCGCGAACCGCAATCCCTTTTCCATCGCCACCGGTGTGATCAGCTCAATCACCAGGCTCACGTTGTCTCCC
>JBAWFN010000134.1:0-37738 GCA_049591935.1 Terriglobales bacterium
GCCCAATGGCGCAAGCTACTCGGAATTTCAGAACTCGACATACACATGAAAGACGTCGAAGTCCTTCTCAGGGGCTTCGCTATGCTCATCGAGGAAAAATACTCGCCGTCAATGGTGAAGTTCCTGAACAACTTTTCCCGAAAAAGCAAGAAGGTACCCGAGGACCAGAACAAATACCTTGCGCAGGTGTTCCATGCATTCCTGAAGAGCTGCCAAGGCCTAGGCGAGCGGCCGTTCCATGGACGGAAAACGAATAAGTTTAATATTTCGCTCTTCGAGGCCGTGTTCGCAGCTCAATGTGGTCCAGCCTTCAAACGCAGAGACGCAAACGTAGGCGCTATCGACTCGACCCAATTCGAGGCGCTCAAGGACGACCCGAGCTTCGCGAAGGCGAGCCTCGAAAAGACGACGAGCACCGCAAACGTCGAGACGCGGTTGAGACTAGCCAAGAAATTCTTGGTCGGCTGATCTATGGCTGAGAGCATAATCGACAAGATTTACGCGGATCACGATCTGCTCACCCAATACCTCGCTCAGCACGCCGAGCCCTCTTTTAGTCAGATGGTCATTGACGACTTCCGCAGGATGCTGGCCCTATCAATCACCAGCCTGTTCGAGCAGATGATCACGGACGCTATTCTGAAGTTTTGCACGATCAAGGGGGCCGGCGACACAGGCCTTTTCTGCCTTGTACGAATGAAGGCGGTGGAGCGCCAATATGCAACCTACTTTGCCTGGAACGACAAAACTGCGAATCCGTTCTACAAACTTTTTGGGGACGGTCTCGGGGCATCAATGAAGGAGGAGGTAAAAAAGAGACCAGAACTGAAGGCAGGGTGTGAAGCATTCCTCGAACTCGGCTACCTGCGTAACTGCCTAGTTCACCAGAATTTCGCCACGTTTGCGTTCGAAAAGACGGCACAAGAAGTCTACGAGGACTACAAGCGCGCCATGACGTTCGTCGAATATATCGTGAGCCGACTATCCGAGATCCGAGGCGAGGGGCCGGTGGCCCATCCAAGCCCGGTTTTGGCTTGAGTGGGGCAGCTCGACCGACACTTCGCCGTGTGGCTTACGCGTCGGCATTCTTTTGAGGTTCCCACACACTCACCGTCCACATTGTTGCCTCCCACTCCTAATTGTTGCCTCCCACTCCTAGCGCAAAGAACGCGCTAGGAATGGGGCACCCCTCAGTTGGGGTAGTGCATGCAATAAGCCCCGGGTGCCTCAGGTCTCGCCGCTTTTGCGAGACCTGGGAGTTGGTTACATCTGCTGCGTCCGTCGCCCGCGAGCGCTCTTTTTGTGCCATTCGTTTAGGCGTACACGTCGCGGATGTGGCTCCCCCGCCCAGGTCTCGCAACGGCGGCGAGGCCTGGGCACCCAGCGGACGGACGATGATCTCTACGTCACACACCTGCCATCTGTCATCCTGAGCGGAGTTGTCGTTCGCGTTGCGAACGGCAACGCAGTCGAAGGACCCCATGCCCTCATGCAGTGGCAGCGCCGCTGCAAGGCATTCTTGCCCCGCTTTGTACGGAGCACGGGGAGAACGCCTTGCGGCATGCTTGCCGCCGCCCGCGGCGCTGGGGTCCTTCGACTCGCGGGCGTCGCGCTTTGCGCAACTTCCGCTTCGCTCAGGATGACAGGAGTTTCAGATCACGTGGCGCTGCAAGGCATTCTTGCCCCGCTTTGTACAGAGCACGGCGAGAACGCCGGGTGCCCCAGGTCTCGATGGTTTTGCGAGACCTGGGAGTTGGCTACATCTGCTGTGTCCGTCGCCCGCAACGCTCTTTTTGTGCCATTCGTTTTCGGCTTACGCGTCGCGGATGTGGCTCCCCCGCCCAGGTCTCGCAACAGCGGCGAGATCTGGGGCACCCAATTTAGTCTTTAGCTCCTAAGACACCGGGGCGTTCCCTGCCGGCTTTGGCTCAAGTTGCATGACGACGTGGCCCATTGTAATATGCTGTATTATGGATAAACACACCGTCAGCTTCCGCATCGACGCCGACAAAGTCAGCGCCCTCGACACTCTGGCTGAGGCCCTGGACCGCGATCGCAGCCATCTGCTGAATGAAGCGGTCTCGGCTTATCTTGAGGCCCAGAACTGGCAAGTGGAACAGATTAAGAAGAGTCTGCGCCAAGCGGACCAGGGCAAGCTGTTGACTCATTCCCGGGTCAAACAGATGGCGCGCCAATGGCGCTGACGGTCCACTGGACACCGATTGCCACCAACCATCTCCGCTCCACCTACGAATACGTTGCCCGGGACAATGCACGCGCCGGGCAAGCGTTGATCGAACGCATATTGTCTGTGGCCGAAAGGCTGCGGGATTTCCCCCGCATGGGCCGTGAAGGCCGAGTCGATGGAACGCGGGAGTTGGTGATCGCAGGAACGCCGTTCGTGGTGGTCTACCGCTTGCACCGGAGGCGGGTCGAGGTGGTCGCCGTGTTTCACGCGGCCCGCAAGTGGCCGGAAGCGTTCTAAGAGACGCGGCGGCTGGTGAGCCATTCACGCCCGGCTGCGGCTTGAGTGGAGCGGTTTCTTGACCTCGTCACATCAAGTATGACAAAGTAACAACATGCGAGAGACCAGCACCTTTACTGTTTCGCTTCCTCCTGCCATGGCCAAGCAGATCGAGAAGGTCATGAAGACGGAGCACCGCACCCGCTCCGAACTTGTCCGTGAGGCGCTGCGCGTGTATTTCACTGTCCGGGCGATACCAACCGAGCGCCTCACGGCCGCCGAGGCCCGTGCCTACCGCCGCGGCATGGCCGCCTACAAGCGCGGAGATTATGTGACGCTGGGAGACTACGTACGGCGGCGGGAGCAGTTGCGCCTGCTGGAGGCGTTCGGCACGTTCGATTTCGATTCGACACACGACCGCAAAGCCGAACGACGGAAGCTTACGCCGCGTCTTCCTCGATCTTGATGGTAGTTATCCGGGTGGGGATTTGAGGAGCTTCAGATCCTGGAATACGAAAGCCCGGTGACCATCCGGGGCTGATACTGAACGCCGTCTGCGAAACCCTCACAGAATAACTCGGCCGACAACGTCAAGGCACAGAGGCCCAAAAACACGACAGCCCCGGCAATCAGCCGGGGCTGCAAAACTGGTACTAGACGCCGTCCGCCAAACACCTTCTATGTTAGTTCACTGAAGAACAATGTCAAGCGGATTCGTTAATGTCGAGTGACAGAGGAGGGCGAGGGAGTTGAACCCTAGTGGCTGAAAGGCCACTCGACTGTTTGGCGAACAGCGTCCAGTACCGACTGGTAACACCCTCCAAACGCTGCCTACCACATGGGAATTGTATTGCTGCGCAGGAGGGGTTTGGCACGATTCAGCAAATTAAGTTGGAACTGAGTTCCGAAGTGGGAAAGGAATTTGGTGGGTCTAAACCGGCACGGACGGCACGTTTTCAGACATCCGTTAGGGCTGCAACTTGATGGGAAAAATGTGATAGATGCGGAGCATCTCCGCTCCCAGGAGAAGCAGAGATAGCAGCGCGCCCGTGACCGCGAGCATCTCGCCGAAACTGAGGCCGCGGACGGGCTGGGCTGGCCGGGTCAGCAGGTTCAGAATGTTGAGGGACGCAAACCCGAAAACCAGCGCGATCAGGATATCGAAGAGGTTGCCGGAACCCTGGGCGAGAATCAACGATTGGAGGCGAACGAGAGACATCGGCGTAAGAGTTCAATCTACAAGGTTAGTGGACTCTGACCTGCGAAGCTTACGCCGCGTCTTCTGATTCGATCTTGATGCGCAGGGATTTGAGGAACTTCAGGTCCTGGTCGCTGATTTTGAACTCGGGATTGCTGCTGAGCGTGGTTACCAGCGAGGTCTTGTCGGCGGACTTGTCGCCGGGCTTGCTGACCCCGATAGTGGCTTCGAGCACCAGGAAAATGTCGTAGCCGCCGTCCTTGATGCGGGAGACGACTTCGGCAATCTGGTCGGAGTCGGCCAGCGACTCGTTGATGGCTTCCCCCAGTTCCTTCATCAGCTGCTTGAGTTCCTGATCCACGAATCCTCCCGGTTGCTCGACTGTCCACTTCCTTAGATGCAATTGTGCGGCTGCCGGCTCCTGCGGAAAACTGCCCGCGCTGGCGTATTCTACAACGGAAAGTTGATAAAATCGATGACGATGTCGCCTCTCTCTACTGGGCAGAAGTTGGGGATCGCCGCCCGGGTTGCCGGCCAGCAAGTTCGCCGCACTCGAACATTTGGCGCGGTGATGAAAGCCGGCCGGATGACGGCGGCGCGCTGGGGGCGGGTACTGGGACAGTTGTGGCTTGAGGTCACAGGATTTGTTTTCTTGGCCTTAGCTGCCATCGGCGGTCTGGCGTTGTGGCGGGAGTGGACGAAGCATCTGGGTCCGGGCCGGGTGGTTCTGGCTGCGGCTTTTACACTTTTGTTTGGCTGGTTTGGCGTAAGCTCGTTCTGGCGGATAAGAAAAAGGCACTGAGTCTTTGGGCTCTGGGCTGGTTGTTGAAGAAGGGAAAATGGTCACCAAGCCGAAGCCGGTGCATCCCGATCCGCAGACTGCGTCGCACATCCCTGTGCGGCAGACTTACACTCCCGCCGATCTTGCCGGCTGGGACTACGACCAGCAGGTTGGCTATCCCGGGGAATATCCTTTCACGCGCGGGGTGCAAGCCACGATGTTCCGCGGAAGATTATGGACGATGCGGCAGTACGCCGGCATGGGAAACGCGGAGGAGTCGAACCAGCGCTACAAGTATTTGCTGGCCAATGGGACGACGGGATTATCGGTGGCGTTCGATTTGCCGACGCAGATTGGGATGGATTCGGACAGTCCGCTGGCGATGGGCGAAGTGGGAAAGGTGGGCGTGGCCATCGATTCGATTGAAGACATGCAGCGCCTGTTCGATGGTATTGACCTGACCAAGATTTCGACATCGATGACGATCAACGCGACGGCGTCGATATTGCTGGCGCTCTATGTGGCCGTGGGCCGCCGCCAGGGAGCCGACATTCGCCATCTTTCGGGCACGGTGCAGAATGACGTGCTTAAAGAATATGTGGCGAGAGGCACGTACATTTTTCCGGTGGCGCAGGCGATGCGCATCATTACCGATATGTTCGCCTGGACCAACGAACATTTGCCTGACTGGAACACGATTTCGATCTCTGGTTATCACATGCGCGAGGCGGGATCGACGGCGGTGCAGGAGGTTGCGTTCACATTAGCCAATGGCATTGCTTATGTGCAGGCGGCGATCGACGCCGGGCTGGACGTGGACAAGTTCGCGCCCAGGCTTTCGTTCTTCTTCAACGCGCATAGTGATTTTCTGGAGGAAGTGGCCAAGTTCCGGGCGGCGCGGCGGATGTGGGCGCGAATCATGCGGGAACAGTTCAAGGCGAAGAATCCGAAGTCGTGGATGCTGCGCTTTCACACCCAGACGGCGGGATCGACGCTGACGGCGCAGCAACCGGAAAACAACATTGTCCGCACCGCACTTCAGGCCATGGCCGCGGTGCTGGGCGGCACGCAGTCGCTGCACACCAATTCCTACGATGAAGCGCTGGCACTGCCGACCGAGCAGGCGGCGCGGATTGCGCTGCGCACCCAGCAGATTGTGGCATATGAATCCGGGGTGCCACAGACCATCGATCCGCTGGCGGGGTCGTACTACATCGAGTCTTTGACCGACGAAGTCGAGAAGCAAGCGACCCGGTATCTCGACAAAATTGCCGCTCTGGGCGGAATGTTGAAGGCGATTGAGCGCGGATTTGTGCAGCAGGAAATCCAGAACGCTGCTTATGAATACCAGCGGGCGGTGGACCGCGCCGAAGCCGTGGTGGTGGGGGTAAATCGCTTTCGGCAAGAAGAAGAAAAACCGGTGCCGCTGCTGCACCTGGACGAATCGCTGGAGCGAAAGCAGGTGGAGCGTTTGCGAGCCCTGCGAGCACGGCGGGATGCGGGGCCCTGGTCAGAGTCGTTGAAGAAGATTGAGGAGGCGGCGCGCTCGGGGGCGAACTTGATGCCGCAGATTGTGGCTGCGGTTGATGCTTACGCAACGGTTGGCGAAATCTCCGACACTATGAGAAGGGTGTTTGGGGAGTATAAGGAAGCGGTGGTGGTGTAGGACCTGTCGTTGGTCGTTAGTCGTTGGTCGTTGGTTCTAGGCGAAATGTCCACTCCCGACGATCGTTGGGACTTTGGGTTGGAACGTCAAAGTCTTAAAACGCAGAGACCGCAGAGAAAATCGGAGATCGCGAAGAAAATCAAACAGCAGACCGACCGATTCGTGGGTGCCAGTGGTGAATCGCTATAGCGGGTAGAGATCCAATTCCGGCATCGGAAAGTCTTTGGGGTTGTCGGTCATGAGCGTACATTCCCGCTCAAGAGCAATGGCAGCCACGGCGGCGTCCGCGATTGCGATCGTGCGACCCTTTTTGGCCCACTTGTTCTTGAGGCGCCCAGCCATTCGTCCGGTGTGTGCGGTTAGGTCATAGCAGTTCAGGGCGGCCAGTAGCGCTTCGGTCTGTTGCTCTTCTTCACTACGCATTCCGGCATACACCTCCGCGACGTTCACAGCGGTTGTCGAGAGGGTATGCCCGTCCCGCACCAACTGGGCGAGGAGTTCATGTCGCCCGTGGCGAAAGCGCAGAGCGTCGATCAGGACCGTAGTGTCGAGCAGCAGGCGCATCAACGCTTTTTGCGGCCGCGGGTTTCGTTCTCTCTCCGCAGTTTTCTCACCCAACTGGCGGAGCCGTTGGCCAGTTCGGGGTGGTCTTCATCCTTCCATGCCGGATTCTTGCCCTCGAGATACTGGAGCAATTTGCGGCGGCGGACTTCGTTGCGGGCGGTTTCTACCAGGAAACTGCTGCGTCCGCGCGGGCCGACCAACGCGTCGATTTCCTGGAGCAAATCGTCGGGTAGCAAGATGTGGGCGCGGTGTGTAGACATAGTGTGCGTATCTAGTGTGCTATTGATATGTGCTTATGTCAAGTAACTTTCCAGAGATATATATTTATGGTATATATCAGGCATGGCCGGAACTGGCATTGCCAAATTGTTTCGCAATGGGCGTAGCCAGGCGGTGCGACTGCCGCGCGAGTTCCGCTTTGAGGGCAGCCAGGTGCGAGTGCGCCAGGTCGCGGAGGGGGTCTTGCTGGAGCCTCTCATTTCTGATCCTGCCAAGTGGTTTGCTGAACTGGACCGCCTTAATTCTGCAGAATTCAAGCTGCGAATCCGTAATCAGCCCAAGACTCCACGCCGCAAGATCTTTTGAGTAATGTATCTGCTTGATACCAACGCGTGCATTGCCGTGGTCAACGGCAAACCGCAGCCGGTCCGAATCAAACTGCAAGAGAAGTTCGATGATGAAGCGAGGGTATTTGTATCTTCAGTTGTTGCCTTCGAACTATGGTACGGGGTGGCCAAAAGCGCTCGGCCGGCTGCGAATGCACAATTGCTGACAACCTTCCTGGCCGGTCCCATTGGGTTGCTGGCGTTTGATGACGAGGATGCGAAAATCGCGGGCGGTGTTCGCGCCAGCCTGGAGACTATGGGAAGGCCCATTGGGGCTTACGATCTGCTGATTGCGGGGCAAGCTTTGCGTCACAAATTGACGTTGGTTACGGCGAATTCGAGGGAGTTTGGACGAGTCAAAGGTTTGAAGTGGGAGGATTGGGGAAAGGGGTAGGTTGCGCTTAGAGCGCTGCTTTACCCAAGGACTCTTCGTTTCGGTCACAAAGTATGAAATGGATGAGGGAGAAATGCATAGGTCCTTCGTTGGGAGTCGCTCGCTTGGCGAGCGACTCCGCTGCCTCAGGATGACAAGGGGCTGAGAGATGGAGGGCGCGACTGCAGCCGCTGGAGCGCTGCTTCGCCCCAAAACCTGACGAGCATTTTGCAGAGCCCGCCCCTTGCGCACAGAACGCGCAAGGAGCGGGACACCCAGTGTTTCAGAGGTTGATGTTAGTTAATGTCGAACTGTTCCTGGTGCAGGGCGGGATCGCTTTTGATGATCACCGTCTTCTTGGTCAGCTCTTCCATTTCCGTCAGCAGGCGCGCGCTGTTGGCCTTGAGCGCTTTGGCGACGTCCGGATTCACCCGCAGCATGACGTCGGACTGGTCGAGATGAGCGGCCATTTTGCGCATTTCGACGTAAATGTCGTTGCACACCGTGGTCACCGATTTCACGTAGCCGGTGGACTGGCAATAGGGGCAAGGCGATCCGATGGTGCGCTCCAGCGATTGCTTGACCCGCTTGCGAGTGATGGCCACCAGTCCGAAATCGTTAAATTGCAGAACCTTGGAGGGGGCGCGATCGGCGCGCAGAGCTTCTTCCAAAGCCTGCATGACTTTTTGGCGGTTGCGGCGCTCGTCCATATCAATGAAGTCGATGATGATGATGCCGCCGAGGTCGCGCAGGCGGACCTGGCGGACGATTTCCTTGATGGCATCGACGTTGGTCTTGACGATGGTGTCTTCGAGGCGAGCGGTCTTGCCGACGTATTTGCCGGTGTTCACGTCGATGGCGACCAGAGCCTCGGTTTGGTTGATCACGATGTAGCCGCCACTCTTGAGCCAGACTTTCGACTTGAGGGCCTTGTTGATTTCTTCGTTGAGGCCGAATTGATCGAACAGCGGCGTTTCTTTGCTGTAAAGTTTGACACGTTTCACCAGGCCGGGCTGAAAGCGGGTAGCGAAGCGCAGCACGCGCTCGTACTCCTGTTCGGTGTCAACCCAGATGGCAGAGAAGTCGGAGGTGACCTGGTCGCGCAGCACGCGCTCGACGACGTTCAGGTCGTGATAGATCAAGGCCGGTGACTTGTCGCTCTCGGCCCGGTTCTTGATTTCGGTCCAGAGGCCTTTGAGGAAGCGGATGTCGGCCCGGAGCTCGTCTTCGGAGGCTCCCTGGGCGGCAGTGCGAACGATGAAACCGCCATGGCCGTTCTCGCGCTCACTGAGGATGATGCGCTTGAGGCGCTGGCGTTCTTCTTCGGATGCAATCTTGCGCGACACGCCAGTATGGTTCACCGTCGGCATGTAGACCAGAAAGCGGCCAGGGAGCGCGATGTGGCTGGTGATGCGGGCGCCTTTCTTGGCGATGGGTTCCTTGGCAATCTGGACGAGAATTTCCTGACCTTCCTTAAGCAGGTCGCTGATGAGGGGCAGGTTCTGGGGTTCGCGGCGTTTGAAGCGACGACCACCTCCACCGCGGCGGCCGCCTCGACCGGGCCGACGGTCAAAGCCGGGGCGCGGGGCGCGCTGGGTCAAGGCTGCGGTCTCTGCCGGGGCGCGGACTTCGGCGCGGGCTTCTACCGGCGCGCCGCCGGATTCGGCTGCCAGCAGGGCTTCGGCTTCGGCTTGAGCTTCTTCCAATTCGGCGTCTTCGGCGTCCTCTTCGGATTCTTCTGATTCTTCTGGAGTGGTGGCGCCGTTCAGCACCTCTCCGCTCGCAGGGATTTCACCGGCGACGGTTTCTTCTGCGGCCGCACTCGATGCGGCGATTTCCGGTTGCACACCGCGGTAGTCCCCGGCATGCTGCGTCTCTTCTTCCAGTTCTTCGAAGGCATCCTCCTCAAGGTCCTCGGCATAAGAATTCAGATCGACTTCTTCCTCTTCGATCTCCTGTTCTTCAACGGTTCCAGCCGCGGGAGCAGACGATAACGGGGCTTGATCACGGAGCTCGGGGACAACGGCCATCTGGCCATCGTCTTCGGATTCCACCACCTCGGCTTCCCTTCCGCCAAACACTTCTGCGACGTTCATCTGATGGCGTTTGAGCTGTTCGCGGTCCCACTCTGGAGATGCGATCTCGGCGTTGGCAGCGGCGCCTCGGGCGCGCGGCACCTCGTGCGATACTTCGGCTCGCTCGGCCGTGAATAGGGGCTCATCCTCAGGAAAGGCAGAAGCAATCGGTACCGGGCCTTGCGTGGGTGTGGCGGACGGCTCGGTGCGTGGCCGCGCAGCCGTTTGTGCCTGGCTCATGCGCGAATACTTCGAGATCGACTCGCCGGGAAGCAGCATCGGCTGGTAACCCGGGGGCGGCCCGTAGTCCGAGCGCTCGCTACGTTCTGGGCGCTCGCTACGTTCTGGGCGCTCGCTTCGTTCTGGGCGTTCGCTTCGTTCTGGGCGTTCGCTGCGTTCGCTGCGTGCAGGCTCGGCGGCGGGGCGAGCGAACCGGTCCTCCGGCATGCGTTCACCGCGGCGTCCGCGCCCGCGACGGCGGGTCCGCCAGTCGCCACGTCCTTCGCGCGATTCGCCTCCGCTTCTGGGGCGATTCTCCGAGGGCTGGGACTCAGCCCCTGCGGCGGACGGAACCTCCGCAGCCGGGGTCGCGCTCTCCATGACCGGCTGGCCTTCGGCTTGGGGTTGATAGGGCTGTGCCGGGGTCATGCGGTCGGCGGGAATCTCATCCACCTCATCCTCTTCCGGCAGCTCCATAAAATCGGAGACGTACAGGAAGGCGTCGCGTTCGAGGCCGATGTCCACGAATGCGGACTGCATGCCGGGCAATACGCGGGTGACCCGGCCTTTGTAGATGGATCCCGCTAAGGTGTATTCGTTTTCGCGCTCCAGGTAAATTTCTGCGAGCAGATCGTCTTCTACCATCCCCACTCGGGTTTCATGCGGGGTGGAAGAAACATACAATTCTCTTGTCATGCTAACTCCGGTCCTGCGCCGTTCAAGGGCGCGAGGAAATCACCGGAAACTAGGCAGAGAACCGACGGGAGGATTGAGCAATGCCATGGCCGGCCCGGGTAGAGCGCGGCGCTCGGTACCGGCACTTGCCGGTGGCCGTATTAGCTGTGCAAACTTCGTAAGTCTCTTCACTTATCGCAGCTCTCGCCGGGGTTTGTGGCCGCTCTCTCACATCTGAGGGGGCCGTTACCCGCCCGGCAGTAAATTTGCTTCAATCCTGCCCGGTCGTGACTGCCCGTCGTGACCGGTGTGTGCCCCTCTTTACGCGAGGGCGATCGTAATCTTGTTTTCCGCCGCACGAGTGCGGCAACGCTCTACTGTGTTCCCTCAGTTCACGAAGCGGCGCATTCGAACGTTCATCACAATACCCAGCGCCAGGAACATGAACAAAACGGAAGATCCGCCATAACTCATTAGAGGTAGGGGGATTCCTGTGACCGGCATAAAGCCGACCACCATGCCGATGTTGACCAGGATGTGAAAGCTAAGCACAGCCACCACACCCATTACCACGAATGTACCAGCGCGGTCGGGCGCTGTCTGCGCATTCTGGGTCAAGCGCATCAACACTATAAAGTATAACAGCATCACGCTCAGAGCGCCTACGAACCCATGTTCCTCGGCAAAAGCCGCGAAAATGAAGTCGGTCTGAGGCACCGGGAGAAAGGAAAGATGGGTTTGCGATCCCGCGGTGCTGCCCCAGATTCCACCCGAGCCAACCGCTATAAGTGATTGAATTACTTGGTATCCGGAACCCTGGCTGTCGGCTTCGGGTTCCAGAAAACTGGTCAGACGATCGCGTTGATAGGGCTTCAGACCGTGCCAGGCTAAAGGCATCATGAGCCCGGCCAGTATTACCACGGTAAGGGCCTGCTTGGCGCGCAGACCTCCGAGGAACAGGCCCATGATGGCGATGGGAATATAGGTGAGGGCAGTGCCGAGATCGGGTTGGGTCAGGACCATCAGCATGGGAATGCCGACAATGGCGCCGGCTTTGATGAAATCGGTCCAGGTGAGTTCGCGTTGGTGGAGGTCGTTGAAATACTTGGCCACGGCAAGGATCAAGATGAGCTTGACCCACTCCGAGGGCTGGAAATGCCAGCCGCCGGGCATTTTGACCCAGCGCTTGGCGCCCAGGTAGCGGTGCCCGAAAATCATGACCATCATTAAGGAAGCGATGGCGGCGATGTACATCCAGTGCACCCGCTCCAGTAGAAGCTGGTAGTTGACCAGGCTCATCAGGAACATGCAGGCGATGCCGGCGAGGATCCAGTAGATCTGCCGGATGTGCGCGCCGGCGAACTTGGTGTGCACCGTGGCGCTGCGAATCTCGGTCACTCCCAAGGCGCAGACCATCAGGACGAAGATGAACAGGACCCAGTCGAAATCACGAAATGAGATGTAGCGAGACATGTTAGTCGTTGGTCATTAATTAATTCACTCCCGGCGCGGCTGCCGCCAGCGGCAAATGGTCCTTCGTCAAATCAATTACCAGGCGACCGGCGCGGAGGGAATCGTTGTTATCGCCATCGGGATCAGCATCGTTCCAGACTGCGCCGACTTCTACCGGCTTTTCTTTCTGCGCAACTTTGCTGGGCGTGCGCCGCTGCTTCTCGACGTAGGCCTTGATCACTTGCGCAGCGGTGCGGGCTGCCAGGTAGCCGTGTTCTCCTTCTTCTAATAGAGCACAGACCACGATTTCCGGGTTGCGGCGAGGCTCGACTCCCACGAACCAGCCGTTGTCTTTGAAGTTGGCCTTGCCCACAGCGCCGAGTTTTGCTTTGAGCGCATTGCTGATGGTCTGGGCGCTGCCGGTCTTGCCGGCGAAGTCGATGCCTTGGAGATGCGAGAGACCTGCCGTACCTCCGGGGTTTACCACCGCCGCCATGGCGTCGGTTATGATTTGCCAATTCTGGGGATCGAGCGGGATCTTGACTTGATCTGGTGTGTTGCTCGCGGGAATCACGCCCGGTGGCAGATCCTGCGGGTTGGTGACGTGCGGACGCACCAGCAGGCCGCCACTAGCGATGGCGCCAATGGCGCGGGCCATCTGAATGGGCGTGGCTGTGACTGCGCCCTGGCCGATGCCCACAGAAATGGTTTCGCCCGCGTACCATTTCTGTTTGTAGTTGCGAATTTTCCATTCTTCCGAAGGCATTACGCCGGTGACTTCCTGCGGCAGGTCGATGCCGGTGCGCTGGCCCAATCCGAACATGGTGGCGTATTTTGCAATGCGGCCGATGCCGAGTTTTTCCGCCAGGGTGTAAAAGAAAACGTCGCAGGATTGATAGATGGCCTTGTTGATGTCGACCACGCCGTGCGTGCGATGCTCGGCCACGACCCAGCATTTGAAGTAGCGTCCGTAGAATGTGGCGCCGCCGTTGCAGGTTACGTGCATGTCCTGGGCGATGCCCTCTTGCAAACCGGCTGTGGCCATGATGACTTTGAAAGTGGAGCCGGGCGCGAGTTGTGCCTGGATGGCTTTGTCGAGCAGGGGATGGTCGTCGTCATTGACCAGCTTCGACCATTGGTCGCGAGAGACTCGCACGGCGAAATCGTTGGGATTGAAGGTCGGCCGGCTCACCAGGGCGAGAATTTCGCCATTACGCGGATCCATGGCGACGATGGCGCCATTGTGGCCTTCGAGGGCCTGTTCAGCGGCGATCTGGAGATCGAGATCGACGGTGAGTTTGAGCGGGCGGCCTGGTTGAGCGGGAGTGTCGTCGAGGGTCTGGACTTCCTTGCCATGACTGTTGACGACGGCGCGGCGCGAACCGTTCTTGCCCATCAAGATTGTGTTGTACTGGAGTTCCACGCCTGACTTGCCGACCACGTCGCCGGGATTGTAGAGCTCGAATTGCGGCTGGTTGAGCATCTCTTCACTGACTTCGCCCACATAGCCGATCAGGTGGGCCATGAATCCGTTGCGGGGATAGAGGCGACGGTGGGCCATGATGGTGTCGAGTTCCGGCAATTCGTTGCGATGAGACTCGATGAAAGCCAGTTCGTCTGGAGTGATGTCGTCTTTCAAATAAATCGGTTGGTATTGCGGCGACGCGGCGAAATGGCGGATGCGGTCTTTGACTTCTTTGGGATCGAGATGCAGGCCTTGCGCGATCAGATCGGCGTCGGCGGTGAGGTCGCGGGAAGAATCGCGCAATAGCAGCGCAGTGAACGACGGGTAATTGTCGACGATGGTACGGCCTTCGCGGTCGAGAATTCTGCCGCGCGGCGCGAGAATCGGCACGTTGCGGATGCGGTTTTTCTCTGCCAGGGTGGCGTAGAAGTCGCTCTGGACTACCTGGAGGCGCCACAGCCCGTAGGCCAGAACCAGGAAAATGCCCAGCACGATGTACTGCACCGCGGTCAAGCGCATGGGCGATACTTTTTCGTCGCGGCCGAACATCTGGGTTCAGGCGGAAGGAGCTAGGGGGCACACGCTGCCCTCGATTCCCACTGCCGGAAAGCTGTCCTTTCGGGAAGTTGTCTTTATTGTAACGCGCTGGTTGGATGGAAGGGTTGCAAACTCAGGTGACGGAAGGGCATAGAACCCCGAGGTTGGCTGCTTGGCGGGGTCATTCGGATACTTCACAGTCAAAACCTTTCACCGCAAAGGGCGCAAACCGGGCTGAGGTTCCCGCTTTCGCCGCCTGCGAACGGGCACGGCCAGGGACTATAATGGCGAGTCGCTCATGGCCCTTATCTCTGGCACCAAACTCGGGCCCTATGAAATCCTGTCGCCGCTGGGCGCGGGCGGCATGGGTGAGGTGTACCGTGCGCGGGATACGCGGCTCGATCGCACGGTGGCGATCAAAGTCCTGGCTTCTCATCTCTCTTCTTCGCCAGAACTGAAACAGCGCATGGAGCGCGAAGCCCGTGCGATTTCTTCGCTGAATCATCCGAATATTTGCCATCTCTACGACATTGGCTCGCAGGACGGAACCGACTTCCTGGTGATGGAGTTTTTGGAAGGCGAAACTCTGGCCGACCGGCTGCGCAAAGGCGCGCTGCCGCTGAACGAGATTCTCAAGATTGGGATTGCAGTCGCCGAGGCGCTGGCCATCGCGCACCGGCAAGGCATTGTGCATCGCGATTTGAAGCCGGGCAACGTCATGCTGACCTCAGCCGGCGCCAAGCTGATGGATTTTGGGTTGGCGAAACCGCTAGGGGCGCAGTCTGTGGCTTCGGGAACCGTGCCTGCGTTCACCGCCCTGCCGACCATGAGCGGCCCCAGCCCAATGACACCGCTGACCGCCGCGGGCAGCATTGTGGGCACTATCCAGTACATGTCGCCGGAGCAGATTGAGGGAAAAGAGGCGGATGCGCGCTCGGACATTTTTGCCTTTGGCGCGGTGCTCTATGAAATGGCGGCGGGAAAGCGGCCGTTCGAGGGCAAGAGCCAGATCTCGCTGGCGTCTTCCATTCTGGAAAAAGACCCGGAGCCGATCAGCGCGCTCAAGCCTCTGACTCCAACTGCATTTGAACATGTGGTGACGACGTGCCTGCAGAAAAATCCCGAAGAACGTTATCAGACGGCGCATGACATCAAGCTGGAGTTGCAGTGGATTGCCAAGGAACGGCCGACGGCGGCGGTGACTGCCGCGGAACCAGCAGCGGCGCGTAGCCCATTGGGATGGGCGGCGGCAGTGGCGGTGGCGTTGTTGCTGGGAAGTGTGGCGGGATTCCTGCTGCACCGGCCAAATCCACCGGCGGCAAGCATGCGCACGGTCATTGATGCTCCGACGGGCGCCGGGTTTCGCCTGACCGACGACGCCGCAGGGCCACCGGTGATCTCGCCCGACGGCAGCACCCTGGCGTTCACCGCTACCGACCAACAGGGGAAAAATGGGATTTGGGTGCGGCCCATGAATTCGGGGGAAGCGCGCGCGCTGGCCGGCACGGACGACGCGATCTTTCCTTTCTGGTCGCCAGACAGCCGTTCCCTGGGATTCTTCGTAGACGGGAAGTTGAAGACCATTGATGTGAATGGCGGGTCTGGGGTGGTGGTTTGCGACGCGCTGCTGGGGCGCGGTGGCGCGTGGTCTGCGAGTGGAGTGATTGTTTTTTCTCCGGGGCCGATCGGACCTTTGGTGCGGGTCAATGCCAGCGGCGGCAGCCCGGTGGAGATCACCAAGATTGATACGAAGCAACATTCGTCGCATCGCTGGCCGTTCTTTCTGCCCGACGGAAAACATTTTCTGTACTTGGCGCTCAATCACGATCGCGCCCAAAGCGGCAATGATGCGATTTACTACGCATCACTGGATGGGCGGGAAAACAAAGTGCTGTTGCGCACGCAATCGAGCGCGGTTTACGCGGGCGGCTTTCTTCTTTTCGCCCGCGGCGACCAACTGATGGCGCAGGCCTTCGATCCAGCCAGCGGAACCTTGAGTGGCGAGGCGCAAACTGTTTCCAAAGGAGTGATCAGCGACTCGACTACGTGGCACACCGACGCTTCGGCCGCGGACAATGGCCTGCTGGTTTTCGGCAGCGGAGGCAGCGGGGATGTGCAGTTAGCCTGGCTTGACCGCAAGGGGAACCAGATTGGGGTGGCGGCGGACAAGTTCACGAGTTTGCGATACGCGCAGGTATCGCCACAAGGCGACCGCGTGGCGCTTCAGATCGATACCGGAACCAATGATATCTGGGTGCTCGACCCGGCGCGTGGGGTGCGCACCCGACTGACCTTCGGGCCGGTGTCGAACAATGATCCGGTCTGGTCGAGGGATGGCAAGTGGATTACCTATTTTTCGCTGCGCGATGGAAAATCGACAATTTATCGCAAGCCATCCGATGGCAGCGGCGCGGAAGAGCTTCTGCTGACCGATGATCGCGGCGTGATTCCCACCGACTGGTCGCGGGACGGGAAGACCATACTTTATCAGCGTGGGCCGCTGGGCGGGCCCTTCGATATGTGGTTATTGCCGCTCGATGGCGATCGCAAGCCACGCATGCTGCTGCCGAATGCCGGGGACGGGCGGCTTTCACCCGACGGCCACTGGCTGGCTTACGATTCCATCGAATCGGGCGCGCCTGAAGTTTATGTGGTGCCGTTTGGCGGGGGAGAGGGCAAGTGGCAGGTTTCGCCGAACCAAGGGAGCTTCCCGCTGTGGAGCGGCGACGGCAAAGAGCTTTACTACCTTGATGGGACTTCGTCGATTCAGGCGGTGCCGGTGAAGCAGGCTGGAGGGGCATTACAGTTCGGCGCTCCGCAAACTCTGGTCAGCCGATTGACAATGCTGAGCGTCCCGTTCTTTAGTGTTACGCCAGACGGTAAAAAGATTCTGGTGGCACGGGTAGCGCAGCAGGTCAGCCCGTCGGTCACGGTGGTGACGAATTTCACCGAGGGGTTGAAGAAGTAAGAGCTAGCTCGCCGGGTGTTTCAGTATTCGCCGTACCGGCCTTTTACCGAATCCAACAGCTTTTGCGAATCGTAGCCGACGCCGTCTTTGAAGACGATCTCCACGTTTTCGACATCGGAGACTTGCTTTGACGGATCGCCCTTGATCACCACCAGGTCCGCGTTTTTCCCGACGGCGACGGAGCCGATCTGTTTGTCTCTGCCCAAGTAAACCGCGCCGTTCAGGGTGGAGATCTTGATGGCCTCGAGGGGAGAGAATCCGGCCTCGACCAGTAATTCGATTTCGCGTTGATCGCCGAATCCGGGTACGACGTCTCCTTCACCGGTGGGATCGGGGCCGGCAAGCAGAAGACCTCCAGCGGCGACGAAGGCGCGCTCAAGCGCCAGGTCGTATTTCCACAGCAGGGGCCAATCCGTCTTGGGCGCGGGTCTAGACGGCCGCGTTTGCCTCAGAAGGAAAAAAGCCTCGCGTGCCTGGGGAGACATCGCGTCCAGCGCTTGCTGGCGGACCGGTGGGCGTCCTTCGATAGTCGATTCAAATACCGGCAAAGTTGATGTGATCGCCACGTGGTGCTTCACCAGAGTGTCGATCAAATCTTTCGCCTCGGCGCTTTCGGGCGGCATGTGCCCGAGCGTGTATATCCCAGCGCTGTCGCTACAGAGGTCGGGCTTTTTTCCGGGATCGAGTTGGGTGTTCACGTAGAACCCATGTTCGAGATCATCGATTCCCAATTCGGCAGCCTCTTTATAGGTGACTGAGCACAGGTGTCCGGTGACTTTGAGCCCGCGCTGGTGAGCGGCATCAATCGCGGCTTTCAGCTCGGCGCGAGTGATGTTCATATACGCCTTGAACGAAGTGACGCCGCGGTCGGCCCAGTACTCGACCGTTTGGCGGGCATCGTCCGCGCTGGTGAGATGCGGCATTTGGATGAAGTAACTCACCGCCCCCTCGAGATACGGGCCGGTGACGTCAATGTGAGGGCCGGGAAGCTTGCCGGCGTCGATGTCGTGCTTCAGATTCAGATCAGCGTAAGTTTCTACGCTTCCGGTGGTGCGCATAGTGGTCACGCCACCGGCGAGATACAGGCGCGGGGCCGAGAACGTCATCTGCGGCACCAGGGCGGGTTGTTCGTACTTCATCCGACTGTTCAGATTCGGACGCGCAATATAGAAGAGATGATTGTGCATGCCGACGATGCCGGGTATCACGGTGTATCCGCGAAGATCGAGAACGGTTGTGCCGGCGAAGCTGGACAGGTCAGCGCCTTTCTCAACCGCGGAGATTCGACCGCCCTCGATCACGATGTTCTGATCTTCGCTTGCCGGGGCTCCGGTGCCGTCAATGACGCGCACGTGCGTCAGGACAACTCTTGTTGCCGCCACTCGCACGAGCGCCTTCACGGCGGGAGAAAGTTCAGGGGAGTCGGCGGCGGTTGCGGGCAGCAGGAAAAGAAATAAAGCGAGAACAGAGATGATGATCCGTGGCATGTGTGCTCCCAATGTGCGGACATTGTACCCGACTGTGATTCCCAGCGGGTCTGCGTTGACTCGCGGATGCGGTGTTCGTAAGATGAAGCGACCGAAAGCCGCGCATCTTCATTATGATCGGCCAGACCATCTCGCACTACCGCATCGTGGAAAAGCTGGGCGGCGGGGGCATGGGGGTGGTTTATAAAGCTGAAGATACTTCGCTCGGACGCTTTGTTGCCCTGAAATTCCTTCCCGATAACGTGGCCCAGGATGCGCAGGCGCTGGAACGCTTCCGCCGGGAGGCGCGGGCGGCGTCTGCTCTCAACCATCCCAACATCTGCACCATCTATGAAATCGGCGAGCATGAGGGCAAGCGCTTCATCGCCATGGAATTTCTGGACGGGCTCATGCTGAAGCATCGCATCGCCGGGAGGCCGGTGGAGACTGAGGTTCTGCTCGGGTTGGCAATTGAAATTGCGGACGCGTTGGACGCGGCGCATACGGAAGGAATCGTTCATCGCGACATCAAGCCTGCGAACATATTTGTTACCAAGCGCGGCCACGCCAAGGTTCTGGACTTTGGGCTCGCCAAGGTCGCGCCCACGGCTGGGCCTTCCAGTGGAGTTGGCTCGGCGGACACGATGACGGCCGATGAGCAACACCTGACTAGTTCGGGATTTGCGCTTGGTACGGTCGCGTACATGTCACCGGAGCAAGTGCGGGCGAAAGAACTGGATGCGCGCAGCGATTTATTCTCCTTCGGTGCGGTGCTCTACGAGATGGCGACCGGCGCGTTGCCGTTCCGGGGGGAAAGTTCTGGTGTCATTTTCAAGGCCATTCTGGATGCAGCCCCCACCTCTGCGGTGCGGCTGAGCCCGGAAATGCCAGCTGAACTGGAACGAATCATCAGCAAGGCGCTGGAGAAGGACCGCGAATTGCGGTACCAGTCCGCGGCAGAGCTTCGTGCCGATCTAAAAAGGCTGCGACGCGAAAGCGAAACGGGAAAGACGGAGGCGAGCGCGGAGGCGAGGTCGAAGCCCTGGATCGGGAAGCCCAAGATCCTGGTTCCAGTGCTTGTGGTCTTACTGGTGGCAGGAGGTTTCGGTTTTCGCTGGTACACCAGACATCCCGCGGCGCCACCGTCCTCGACCCAGAAACCCTCCATTGTGGTCCTTCCGCTGCAGAATTTAAGCAACGATCCGCAGAACGATTATTTCAGCGATGGCATGACCGAAGAGATCGGGACGAAACTTGCCGGCATCCATGAATTGTCGGTGGTGTCGCACTACGCCGCGGAACGATACAAAGGGAAGGATGTGGATCCGGCGCAGATCGGACGCCAACTGCAAGTCCGTTACGTGCTCGGAGGGAGCGTCCGCAAGTCGGAAAACCAGGTCCGCATCAACGTGCAGCTGATCGACACGTCGAACGGCATTCAGGTTTGGGCGGACAATTTCACCGGCGACCTCAAGGACGTTTTCGGATTGCAAGAGCGCACTGCGATCAAGATTGCCGAGGCGCTCAATCTGAGTTTGACGCCGCAGGAACAGCAGACGGTGCAACGCCGCTACACGGAAAATCCAGAAGCCTACGACGCCTATCTGCGGGGCCGGGCGGAGCAGGAGGAATTTGACCGTCCGGAGAAACTGGAGGCGGCGCGCAGGGACTTTGAGGAGGCGCTGCGGCTTGATCCGAATTATGCCCGGGCGCTGGCGGGGCTTTCCTGGGTAGAAGCCCAGTACCATCGAAACCTGGCCGGAGACGGTTCGCATCTGAAGCGCGCGGAAGCGCTTGCACAGCAAGCTGCGGTTGTGGATCCCCAGCTTGCGGATGTCCACACAGCTCTAGGCCTTATCGCAGGGAACAAATTTGATTACCGTGAGGCCGCAGGGGAATTCAAGGAAGCCGTGCGTCTGGAACCCAGCTCTGCAATTGCCTGGGATTATCTGTCGTGGGCGCTGGCCTATCAACAACCCCCCGACCTTGATTCGGCCGAGAAAGCATCGCGCGAAGCCTTGCGCCTGGGTTTTGCGACGATGAGTGCCTATTACCACCTGGGCCGTGTGCTGTTTCTTGAGAAGCGGTATGACGAGGCGGCCGCCGCGTTCAACCAGGCAGCGAGCATCAGCCCGGATTCCAGCACACCGAATTTTGGCCTGACACAGCTCTACCTCGCCAAGGGCGATTACGCTCAGGCCATGAGCTATTTCATGAAGGAACCGGAAATAGTAAGGAATTCGGTCATCAACCTGTCGGTTCTCACTTCCATGTATGCGGCACAAAATGACAAGGAGAAGGCCCTGGCCACTCTGCGCCAGGCCCTGGATGCAGGTTACGTGGACTTCGCCGCCTTGGATTCGAATCCTTACTTAGTGGAATTGCGGAAAGATCCTCGATACCAGAAGTTGATCCAGCAGTATCGCAAGTAAGCGAGGTTTGAGGCTCGGCAGGCTTGAACTCTCTGTCCCGATGCGCGGCGTCATCCCGAACGCCCGCGTTTTCACCAGCGGGCGGAGGGACCTCAAGCAGCACCATGTTGAAGGCTGGGAGATCCTTCGCTCCGCCTGAAGAACGGCTGCGCTCAGGATGACGCCCGATTTTTTGGGGTTGCCTCTATTTTCAAACTGAGCCCCCGGCTCGTTGACTCGCGTATGCCGTGTCCGTAAGATGAAGCGGCCCGAAAGCTGCGCATTTTCTTATGATCGGTCAGACCATCTCGCACTACCGCATCGTCGAAAAGCTGGGCGGGGGCGGCATGGGCGTGGTTTATAAAGCCGAGGACACTTCGCTTGGCCGCTTTGTTGCCTTGAAATTCCTTCCCGACGATGTCGCCCAGGACGCGCAGGCGTTGGAGCGCTTTAGGCGCGAGGCGCGCGCGGCGTCCGCGCTCAACCATCCCAACATCTGCACCATCTATGAAATCGGCGAGCATGAAGGTAAGCGTTTCATCGCGATGGAATTCCTGGATGGGTTCACGCTCAAGCATCGCATCGCCGGGAAGCCGATGGAGACTGACGTTTTGCTGGGACTGGCGATCGAGATTGCCGACGCACTCGACGCCGCGCATGCCAAGGGAATCGTTCATCGTGACATCAAGCCGGCCAATATATTCGTGACTGAGCGCGGCCACGCCAAGATTCTCGATTTCGGTCTGGCAAAGGTGGCGACGGCAGCCAGTTCATCGAGCCAGATGGGGTCGGCCAACACGATGACGGCCGCGGAGGAGCACTTAACCAGCCCTGGTTCTACGCTGGGCACGATCGCGTACATGTCGCCGGAGCAGGTGCGGGGGAAGGAATTGGATGGGCGGAGTGATCTGTTTTCGTTTGGAGCGGTCTTGTACGAAATGGCCACGGGGACGTTGCCGTTCCGGGGAGAAAGCTCTGGAGTTATCTCCCGTGAAATTCTGGATCGTGATCCGGTTCCGGCAGTGCGGCTGAATCCTGACCTTCCTCCCAAGCTGGAAGACACCATTAACAAGGCGCTGGAGAAAGATCGCGAGCTGCGTTACCAGCACGCCGCCGACATGCGGGCTGACCTCAAGCGGCTGAGACGGGAAACGGAATCGCGGCACGGCGTACCGGCGAGTTCTGGGCCGGTGGCGGCGGCGGAAAGCGGTCCTCAAGTTGTCCCACCACCGGCGCCGGGCTCGGGTTCCTCGCCTGCGCTGGCCGCTTCGGCGTCGTCGGGTGCGGTGAAAGTTGAAGCGGCTTCTGCGGCTGGGCGAGGAAAGCTCGGGAAGATTGCGGCTCCTGTCGTGGCGGTGTTATTGGTCGCGGCGGCTGGGATCTGGTATTGGCACGGCAAGGCGAGCGCACCGCAAATTGAATCCATTGCGGTAATTCCGTTCGCCAGCGCGGGCGGCAACGCGGATACCGATCTGCTCAGCGACGGCCTCACGGAATCCTTGATCGACAGCCTGGCGCACGTGCCGCAACTGAAAGTGAAGTCGCGCAATTCGGTCTTCCGCTACAAAGGCAAAGAGGTGGACGTCCAGAAAGTCGGCAAGGAGTTGACCGTCGATGCCTTGCTTACCGGCAGAGTGGTGCAACGCGGAGATACGGTGCAAGTCAGTGCTGAACTCACCAACGTCCAGGACAATACGGCAATCTGGGGCGAACAATATGAGCGTAAGACTGCGGACATACTCGCCTTGCAGCAGCAAATCGCGGGTGACATTGCGGACAAGCTGCGCTCCAAGTTGACTGGCGCGGAGAAGCAGCAGGTCACCAAGCAAGGCACGCAGAGCCCCGAGGCCTATCAGCTCTACGTGAAAGGCCGCTATTACTGGAACAAGCGCACCAACGCCGACCTCAAGACCTCGATTTCGTACTTCAATCAAGCCATCGACAAAGATCCCAATTACGCGCAGGCGTATGCGGGGCTGGCGGATGCTTACGGGGTGCTGAGCAATTTTGGGGGCGTGTCTACTGACGTCATTCCCAAGTCGACAGCCGCGGCCGAGAAGGCGCTGGAACTCGATCCGGCACTGGCGCGCCCGCATGCGCTTCTGGGCGCCAACATGGTGCAGTATAGCTGGGACGTTGCCGGGGGCGAAGCTGAGTTCAGAAAGGCGCTGGAGCTTGATCCCAGTGACGCCACGGCCCATCAGTGGTATGGCGAGGAGGTTGCCTACATGGGTGGCCGGGCGCAGGAGTCGATTGATGAAGTCAACCGCGCCCGCCAGCTCGATCCCCTATCGCCAATCATCGGGCATGCGCTGGCGGAGGCTTATTTCTATGACCGCCAATTTGATAAGGCAATCGAGGCGGAGAAGAAGGTTCTCACTGACAATCCGAATTTTCCCGCGGCCTACGGTGGCCTGGGATTTTCGTATTGGGGCGAGCATAAGTATCCGCAGGCAATCGAAGCCTACAAGATGAGCGCTCAAGTCGCGGACGACAAGAATTTTACTGAGGTTGCAGCCGCCATGGACGAAGGCTTCCGCTCCGGGAAATGGCCGGGCGCTCTGCACCGGGCAATCGAAGTTTCTCTGGCACAGCGCAAAGCCAATACCGAATACGTTGCTCCCTATGGAATCGCGCAATACTATGCCGATTTAGGCGACAAGGACCATGCTTTCGAGTGGCTCAACACCGCCTACCAGGAGCACGATGTCTTCCTCTTCTCGCTTAGGACCGACTTCACCATGGATTCCCTGCGGTCTGATCCGCGCTATGCCGAAATGGTGAGGAAGGTCGGGCTGAAGCCGTAGGGGCGGGTTACGGGAATTTAGCGGCGACGTGGCGCACGCTTCTTTTTCGTCTCCGGCTTTGTGTTTCCGGCGACCCTGAGCTGCCATGCGGTGCGGAGAGCGCCAGCCAGCACGCCTTTGGTCGCGTTGGCGAGGCGAATGTGGGTCATGCCCATCCTGCCCCATCCCCCGGGGATGGGCAGGAAAACTTCCGGGAGTTCGCTGACGAAATCAGCCTGCTGCTCGGGCGTGAGCTTTACGTTGCCGTAGCCCTGGTGTTCGGAGGCAAGGGTAGCGAAGATCTTGCCGCCCACACGGAAATCGGGCGCTCCCATGTGCGAACTTTCTTCTGCGCCTTCGAGGCTTAGAGCGATGCGACGGAAATCGGCTGCGTTCATAAGGAGATCCTTCGGCCCGCTGGCGAAAACGCGGGCCTTCAGGATGACGCATCACAAGCGGTGGTATTTCAAACCGAGCCGTTGCTCCGCCGCCTACGTTAACCCGTTATGGGCACTGCACCGTTCTCTGCGGTGCGCAGCCTGCCGGGTTGGTCAGCAGCAGAGTATTGCTGCCTTGTCCCGGAACCGAGAGCGTAGCGTGATCGCCGTGAATGGGCAAGGTTTGGTCAACTCCGTTGACTTGCAGCGTGAGCGAATTGCCGTCGTTACGCAAGTCTTTGAGTCTGATCTTGACGTCCAGAGTGCCGTTCGAGCAGCCGGATGTCGCATGTTGCAGCTCGGAGCACTTGATGGGCAAATACCCCAGTGAGCAATCGTTGTTTACGTTTTGCAGGTAGATATCGTCGGTGCCGGAGCGATCGTCCTGCCATACGATGGCCGACAGGCCAGAGGGGCCGAGCGCTGCCGCCAGGCGCGACTTGCCGGAAACCACGGATGAAACCGGAAACTGCGCGCAGACTTGATTGCCTGACGTGTCCAGCTTGATGGCGTTCATGGTGGACTGGTCAAAGTTGGGTTCATCCACCCAGAACACCAGCGCGCCGGTCCCGGTCTGCACGTTCTGCACGAATAGTTGCTGGTCCGCACCCAGCGGCACAATCGTCAGCCCGTTCGATCCCCACTGTTGCGTGCCCGTGCTGTCGAACTTCTGTCCATACACCCCGTTCAACACCTGGTTGGAATCCTCTTCCGTCCAGAACAAGAAGGTCTCGCTGGTGGCTTTGCGGTAGGAAACAGAAGGAGAAACTCGAACGTTGTTGAGGTTGTTGGATCCGACCGCGCCATTGGCCGGAAAAGCGGCGGTCGCGTTGGCGAGGATGTGTTGGGCGTAGACTTGCAGCGTGGGGGAGTTGCTGTACCAGGAAAACACCGCGCCCCCGCTGCCGTCGGGAATAAAATACGGAAACTCGCCAAATTGCAGCGATCCGCTGTTAAAGATTTGCAACGGCTGATTGCCCCACAGCGGTCCGCCGGTGGCGGAAAGCTTGGTGGCCAGCAGCGTGGATGGCGAACTGAATCCTGCGCTGCGCACCCAGGAAACGATCACTGATCCATTCCCGGAAGCATGCAGATCCGCCAGCTCATAGTTGGCTTTCGGGTCACTGAGCACCACCCCACTCCCCCACAGCGGAGAGCCATTGGGGTCGAGTCTCTGCAGCACGAGATCACTGTTGCTGCTCCACGCCACCACCACGTCGCCGTCGCTGGTGCCGGCGATCTTGGGACTGTTGTTGGAGTTCTGATCATTGGTGAGCTGGATGCCCATGGGTCCCCAGAGCATCTGCCCGGTAGGGCTGATCTTGACGGCGGTGATTTGTATGTTGGAACCTTCGCGGTCGTCCTGGAATGCGATCAGCCCATTGCCGGAGGCATCGATGCTGAGGCCGTAATCCTCGGTCGAGCTCAGCCCCAGATCCGCCACCAGCAAGCCATTGTGCGGACCCTGGGGCACACCGCCAGCATCCAGAGCCTGGGCGTAGACGCTGTAGCCGATGGGCGGCGGGCTGTTGGGATCGGCATCAAACCAGCTGAGGTACCACGAGCCATTGGCCAGGGGCAGCAGCTTGGGCTGCACCTGGTCGCCGAGACCTTCCGCCAGGTTCAGGTTGAGCATGGGATTGGACGGCCATTGTGCCCACGCGGTTGAGGTAAGCGCGACACCCGCCAGCAGAACGATGCAGCCACGAATTTTCCAGCTTTTCATAAAAGTCTCTCCTTGGTGAAACATCGCTCTGGGGTTATCCAGCAGGCGTTCCCCGGCAAACTGGCGCGCGGGAATTATACTCTGTCTGGGCTAAATGCGGCGTCTGTGGCGGAAAGTGGAAGAATTTAGAGTTGGACGCTAATAAGTCTTTGACCGCAAAGCACGCAAAGGGTTCGCAAAGATCGCGGAGAAGACACAGCGGCGAAAACAAGGGCTGCCGAAATGCTAGGCTCTCTGTTTGAATTTATCCAGAAGAGCGAACAGCGGCACAGCCACGATGGCGTTGGCCAGCGCCGAGCCCAGTTCGTGAGGCCAGCTCCATTGCAGAGTCAGGCCGACTAATCCACGGGCAACGGTGAAGTAGACGACTTCATGCACGACATAGAAAAAGAGCGTGACAAGAAATCGGGAGCCGGCATTCTCCACGTCGAGCTTGACGCCGAGGGACGAGGCGCCGTGGCCCACCACCGTCTTGGCGATCCCGTAAATTCCGATGGGCTGGTGGGTCAGCGAGTCCTGGAGCAGGCCAATGACCGCGCCGGTGAGCATTCCGGAAACCTGGCTGCGGCGCGCCACGGCAAAGAAAATCACCACCAGCAGGGGCAGATCAAAAATGGAGAAGAAGTGCAGCCGCAAAGGAATGAATGCCTGGAGAAAGAGCGCGAGCAGCGGAATCAGGATGGCCGCCGCGGCGCTGAACCGGTAAACCTCAACCTGCTCCTTCGATGTGTAAGTAATGGGCACGCTAGTGAGGAGTATCCTGCGCCGCCGGAGCTTGGTTTACAGGCGCTTCGGGTTGAGGGGCAGGGGTAGTGGAGGGAGGGTTCCCGGCCGCGGCATTTGCGGAATCCTGAGCAGTTTTGCCCGGAGCGGCTGCCGCCTTCTGCGAGGTCCCGGTAGCCTCAGGGTTTTGCTTCGGCGCCGCGGTATTCACAACCTTGGGCGCATTTTTTTTCGCCGGTTTTGTGACCTGGGGCGAAATTGAGGCTCCGGGCACAGGCTTCGCGCCCTTGGGCGCGGGCGGTGTACCGGTCGCTGGTTTGTTGGCATCGGCTGCGGGTTTCACTGGAACCGCCGGCAGGCGTTCAGCAAGAATGTCTGCCGCACGCAGGGGCGCGATCTCGGATGCGACCGGCTCCTTTTCTTCCTGTTGCGTGATCACCAACACCTCTTCCAGCCGGCTGAGATCGGCGGCGGGTTTTACGCGAATGTTCAAGAAAAGCTCCGAGCCCGGCGAAATCCTGGTGACCGTACCCACCGGCAGGCCTTTGGGAAAAATCCGATCGCCTCCGCTGGTCAGCACTTTCTCTCCGGGCTGGACCGGTTCGTCGGACATGACCTTTTCCAGCACGATCTCTCCCGCCGCAGTACCGCGCAAGATGCCCTGGAGGCGTGATTTTTCGAGGATGGCGCCTACACCGCTGGTCTGGTCGTCGATCAGCAGCACCTGCGACACGCTCCCGGATACGAGCAAGGTTTTTCCGACTACGCCGTCGCCGGTGATCACCGCCATGTCTGACTTCAGTCCGGCGTTCGAACCCTTGTCGATGTACACCGAGCGGGACTGCTCGCTGCCGCTCGAACCGATGACTTGCGCGGCCACAGTCTGGGCGATGAACTGTTCCTTGAAGCCCAGCAAGGCCTGCAAGCGGCGCGCCTGGTTGGCATCTTCGCTGAGGCGGGCACGCTCAATTTCCATTTGTTGGATCTTTTCTTTGAGGTCGCGGTTTTCCTGGCGTACTCCCCTGAGGTAGAAATAGTTGTGCCAGAGATTGCTGCTGCTATGCTGCGCCCACACAATTCCCTTTTCAAAAGGAGTGACCGCATTGACCGCCCAAATGCGAATGAGCCGGGTGGATTCGTTTTCGGAGGACCGTTTGACCTGGATGGCGAGACCGAGCACCTGCAGAAACAGAATTCCTACCAGGATGGTGAGGTTGCGATAGCGGCCAAGAACCGATTCCATGAAGACAGTTTCTAGTTCAAGCTTCTAGTTTCCGGTTTCTAGTTTCCGGAAAACCGTGGACTTCGCTATGAGTGTATCGCAGACCCGAGGAGCAACTGGAAACCGGAAACTAGAAACGGTTTTTCTATTCGATCGAGATTTTTCTCAGCAGTTTGAAGTCGCTCAGCATCTTTCCCGTGCCCAGCACCACGCTGCACAGGGGATCGTCGGCAATCGAAACCGGCAAGCCGGTTTCTTCGCGGATGCGCTTGTCTAGATTCTTGAGAAGCGCGCCGCCGCCGGTAAGCACGATGCCGCGATCGCTGATGTCGGCGGAAAGCTCAGGCGGGGTGCGCTCCAGGGCCACGCGAATTGCATTCATGATGGTGGAGACACACTCGCTGAGAGCTTCGCGGATTTCGCTGTCGTCGACGGTGATGGTTTTGGGCACGCCTTCGATCAGGTTGCGGCCTTTGATTTCCATGGTCAGCGGCTTGTCGAGCGGATAAGCGGAGCCGATCTCCATCTTGATCTGTTCGGCGGTGCGCTCGCCCACCAGCAAGTTATATTTCCGCTTGAGGTAGTTCATGATGGCCTCATCCATCTGATTGCCGGCCATGCGCACGGAACGCGAATACACGATGCCGCTCAAAGAAATGACGGCGATGTCGGTGGTGCCGCCGCCGATGTCGACCACCATGTTGCCGCTGGGTTCGGTGATGGGCAGGCCCGCCCCGATCGCGGCCACCATGGCCTGCTCCACCAAATGCACTTCGCTGGCCTTGGCGCGGTAGGCGGAATCCATGACCGCGCGCTTTTCCACCTGCGTGATCTCAGAAGGCACGCCGATCACAATGCGGGGATGCACCAGCATCTTGCGGTTGTGCGCTTTCTGGATGAAATAGTTCAGCATCTTCTCGGTGACTTTGAAGTCGGCGATCACCCCGTCTTTCATGGGCTTGATGGCAACAATATTTCCCGGCGTGCGGCCCAGCATCTCCTTCGCTTCTTTGCCCACGGCTTCCACTTCGCCGGTGTTCTTATTGATGGCGACGATGGAAGGCTCGTTGACCACGATGCCTTTTCCCCGGGCGTAGACCAGCGTGTTCGCAGTGCCCAGGTCGATGGCCAGATCGCTCGAGAAAATGCTGAACAGCGACCTCAGGTTATGAATGTGCGACGAACCGGAATGAAAGCCGTTGCCTGACATACGCGCGACTGTTTTCTCTCTCTGTTTAGGTCTTTACTGTTTCGATCTACTGCTTAGGTCCAAGTTTTGCACAGCACCTTCGTTAGGGGAATCCATCCTTATTCTATGGGAGATTGCCCGATTGTGCCGGGCACCAAAGTTCTTGCCCTCAAGAGGCCTTTGCCCCAGCGCCCCCACCTCACTGAATCACCACTTTTTTCTGCAACGTGTTCACTCCGCCTTTGGCATTCTGTGCCGTGACCGTGATCGCGCTCTCTCCCGTCGGCAAGGGCGGCGTGAAGTAATGGAAACCGCCATCCGTGCCCACCACCGGGACTTCGCGGCCGTTCACCATCACCCGCGCGCCGACTTCCGTCTTGCCGGTCATCTCGATGACATGCCCATGCTGAATGAAGGGATCAATATCCAGAGTGATGGCTTCGGTGTTCGGCCCCTTGGGAATGATAGTAAACCGGTTCTTCTCGCTTTCCACCGATTCTTTTGCTGCCGCATCCTGAGACAATACCAGCCAGTAGTATGCCCCTTGCCCGAGGCCGGAAACCATTACATCCGCGGTTTTCACCGTGCGGTCGACGATGGTTGACGAAAAGTAGGGATTCTTTGAAATTCGCAGCCGATATCCCTTGGCGTTGGCCATGGGGGTCCACGAAAACTCGATCGGCTTGGGATCCTGAGACACGAAAATCGGCATCATGTTGGCGGGCGAGATGGGCGTTGGCGGGCCAATCTCCTTCAACTTTTCCATGTGGGCAGACTGCTCATGAAAATTGACTTTCTCCCAATCCGCCAAGCGGACGGTTTCGCCGTTGCGCTCGATGTCTCCCGAGCCTTTCTTGACCAGAATTTCGTGCTGATCGGCTTTGGGGTCGTTATGCACCATGGCGGAGCTCTCCGGGGCCAGTGACGCAGTGGCGCCGGCCACGATCACTTGCGACTTCGAACCTTGCGAATAGGTGGCGGTCGCCAGGTCCACCGTGCCGGTGCTCACCGCCACGGCCACGTTGGTCTGCTGCTGATCGTTGGTCGAGTTCTCTTCGATCACGATCAGCGAATCTTGCTTGACGGTGTAGTTGGTGCCGTCGTTGAAGACGATCTTGGCCATGCCCTCGGAACTGGTCTGCACCACGTCGCCTTTGTCGAGCGGCACGCTGTAGTCGGCGGTGATCCAACTGCTGGCGTTCGCCTTCTTCACGCGCACCGTTCCATCCAGCGCGGTGAAGTGTGCCTGCTGAGAATTCAGCGCACCTGGCTTGGGTGCGGCGCCAGCCACTGCCTCCAGGGCCCGCATGCCCAGACCGTTGGCTGCTTTGAGTTCGTTGTCGGTAAACTGCGGAAAGGTCAGACGCATGCCCAGGAAAAACACCACCAACCCCAGTAATACCATCAGCATCACGCTGCGGTAGGTGACTGTCTTCCACGCGATGTGGATTCCGGGTTTGCGGTTCGGAGACACCAAGGCCACGGTTCGACCCACTCAAAATCTAAGAATACGGAGTAATTTCGAGACTATCACAAGGCCAATATGGCCAGAACAGGGAATGAAACGGGGAAGTTACCTTGGTGCAGGGACGGGGCGGCTAGTCGGTCCGCGGAACGCTGGCTGCGGTTTGCGCTGCGGGCGCGGCGATCAGCACCACACGTCGGGCAGCGGTGATCCCAGGCTCAATCTTCGAGCTGCCGGGCGCCAGCGTGACCGCGTTACGAAATCGGAACGTCGCTGTCCTAGCACGCCGGGCCGCCCCCTACTCCACCTCAAAATCGGCCGTGCTGGGCTTGGTGGAGTTGCCAGCTGAGTCCAGGCCTGTTACTTCCACCCGGTACGAGCCCGCAGGCAGCGAGTTGACGGGCAGCTTCATCCCCAGCGGGACGACGGGATTGCCGGCGCTGATGGCGGATGCGGTGTTGGTGAAACCAGCGTCGATTTTCTGGGCGCCGGTCTTGCGGTCCACGACTTTCAACTCCAGCCCGAGCTTGGGAGGATTGGGGCCGGCGAGAAGCGGCTCATACACCTCCACATAAACAGCCGCGATGTCGGTGGTCTTGAACCGGTTGGTAGCAGAAGGCGTAATTTGCATGCCCTGCGCGACCAGCGGGCGCTTGTCTTCGAGCAACTCGGCATCGAGCGTGGAACCCATGTCGGAAACGCGATGCAACTCACTGCTCAGCGCCAGCGCGCTGAGGCTGAATTGTTTGCCGGTGTAGGGGCCGATGGCCAGCGGCATCTGCAACTTGCCGAAGCTTTCGCTTCCCGAGCTGAACACCACCTTCAGGTTGTACTGACCGGAAGCCATCTCGAATTGATTCTCATAGTGAAAGGGATGCGACTGAAACTCCTGCAATTCTTTCTTGTCGTCGAAATCAAGGTTCACGGTATCGCTGAAACGGGCGGCGATGCTGGCGTCAGGATTGTAGGCAATTCCAAGCACGTTGAGAGAGGAATGCTGCTTGCCTTTCACTTTCTCGAACTTCAGGGCGCTGGTCGGAATGTCCATCACCAGGTCGACCCGGGCGGTGTTACTGGAGGTGTAGAAGAACGGAGCTTGCATATTGGCATTGACGTTCCCAGCCATCTCACCGCTCACCCGGCTCTCCAGATCCTTTTCGACCGGACTTCCCTGGAGCGAGTCCTGGGGCTTGACTTTGCAATATCCACTGCGGGAACGGACGATAGTGCCGCCACGTTCGACCTTCACTTTTAGCGAGTGGCAGCTTCCCTCGACCGCACTGGACGGGACATAGCCGAGAGTGTAGTACTGGGATTGATCCTTTGCGATCTTTTGCAGACCCGCCAGCAGATCATTGGTGTTGAGGATGACGAACCCTCCGGTGCCATCGGCGAGTTGATACAGCACCTGCTGATTGGTGGTGGCGCTCGGAGGAAACTGCGGAACGATGTCGCGCGGCTGGTAGTTCTGCTGCGCGTAGTTGTACTGGGCTTGAGGACTGGTGTTCGAGGTGCTGGGGGTTGAGCCGTGACTCCCGCCGGTTCCACCGGGGTTTCCGCCGCTATGGCCGCCGGTTCCGCCGCCAGTCCCACCACCGGTTCCACCGCCGTGGCCGCCGCCTCCGCCAGTTCCACCGCCTCCGCCGCCAGTTCCGCCGCCGCCTCCGCCGCCATGCTGCACGAACAGGAGCTTAGCCTGCGGAATCGCGTCCGGATTGAAAGTGGTGAAGACCAGGTGAGCGGATGCGGGTCCCTTGGCCAGTTGCGAAGCAGAACCGCGAGGAACTCGCAGTTGACCCAGTGCCGGCCCGGCGAGGCCGCGAACGTCGATGGGATAGACGGCAACATTGGATTTGTTACAAGCGTCGATGGTCGCCGTCAACTCGGACTGAAGCTCGAAGTTCATGGCGAACCCCGAGGTCAGCATGACCAAGGTCTTACGCCCAGGGACCGTCGCCAGGTTCTTGGCCAAACTTCGCAAGGCCAGCAACGCACTGCGGGCGCCGAAATCGCCTTCGGAATTACTCAACGAGGGAGAGTTAGCCGGCATGATCGGCCCCATTCCTCCCGGCGTCCCCAGAGATGCAACCTGAACTGGAGGTGCAGCATTATTCGGAGAAACGGCGGAGCCTTTGACCGTGGCCACAACTTGCTTCAGCCGGTCGACGTCAGCAGTGAAGTTCTGGGAAATATGCACGCTGCCGCCGAAATCGACAACCGCGATCAGGCGGTTCGGGCCGGCGTTGGCATCGATGAACTGTGCAGCCGCTTGCCGCGCCCTCGTCTGGTCGCCGGCGTCCATGGTGGAATTGTCGAAGAACAAAACCAGATACTGCTTTTGAGCCCGGGTGGGCGAGGCAGCATCGTCTTCGAATGAAAAACTGGTGATGACCTGTTCCTTGTTGTCTTCCCAGACCTTGAAGTCCTTCATGGTGAGGTCGCGAAGGTAGTTGCCCTGTTTGTCGGTCACTACGGTATCCACCAGAACCACGCGCGACTCCGCCTTGATGGTGGGAACATTGGCGGCTGCGTCGGCATTCGGTTGCTGAGCTTGGGCTAAGCCCACCCAGGCCGACAATCCCAAGAAGCAGCAGCCGGCCGCGGCCGGAATGACGGTGAGCAAGAACCTCAATCGCTGAAATCGCATACTCAACCTCACTTCACTACGGAATTTCTACTGCGCCGCTTTGCGCGGACATCATCCTGTCCTCATCATCGCGCACCACCAGCCGCACCAGGTAGCCACCCGGCTTCACGTCGAAACTTGTCCGCATATTAACCCCAGGCCCCAGCTTGTGCTCCAAAGTGTCGTCTTTCAAGCGCATTTCAAGAATTTTCTTGCTTCCCTCAATGAAGTCCCCGTTGCGGTTGAACAAGGCCGAGACCACGGTCAGATTGTCGAGGTTGCGCCCGTCGACTTTACGAAAATGCAGACCCTTCACATCGATGTGGGCAACCACCGTGAGCTTGGCGCTATCGCTGCTGGATTTAAAGAACTGGGTGTGCAGTTGGATGGGAATGTCGTGCAACTCGTCGTGCGAGAACAGTGCCTCTTCGATTTCCTGCTTATCCTGCTCGGCGGGGTCGGCAAGGTGCTTGGGCGCATAGTATCCCCGGCGCGCTTGCAGGGTAAAATTCTGCGGGTCCCGGAGGGTGACTTTCAGCTTGTGATAGTGGCCGTCGAGTTTGAGATTCTGCGGCGAGAAGCCGAGAACATAGTAGAACTCTGGGGCCGCGGCCACGCGGCGAAATCCCTCGTCCAGATCGTTGTTGTTGTGGAAATAGGCGCCGCCGGTGCCATCGGCAAGTTCTCCTAACACAAGTTGGTTGGACGATTCACTCGAGGTTGCGTACATGAATTCTTGTTGCAGCAATAGCGGATTGGCGCCGCCCTGCCGGCTGATGTCGTCCATGGCGTCAAGGGCGTAAAGCCCGCGGGCATCGAGGGCGCTGATCGTAATGTTGCTGCGCACAGCTTTCTCGATGATGTCGCTCACCTTGTCTTCCAACTGCGGGGTTATGAAGCCGGGCGAGATGAGCACCAGAGTACGCTGCCCGGGAGTCACGGCAAGCCTTCTCACGGTATCCTTCAGAGCTTCCAACACCAAGCGGCTTTCGGCATCTCCCAGGCTCAAGGCCTGTAGCGCCGCTGACTGCGCCTGTTGCATCGCGGCTTGCAGCGCAGCGGCAGCAGTCCCCGCCGGCGCAATGGACACATTCAATCCGCCACAGTTGACCGCATCCTGCGCCGCCACGCTCAGTATCTCGTCATCATGCAGATTTACGATTTGGTCCGCCATGTAATAAGTCATGTAGGGACACTGCGCCACTCCAAGATTGAGAATGGGGTGCGGCTGGATACGCGCCAGCGCTTCATGCAGCTGGGCGCGATCGTCAGTAAAGTCGAGATTGCGCTGGCCGGAAGTGGTGAAAATGGCGGCGCGGTCGGTGGGCCGCAACGTCGCAATGTGCCTCTCCGCCGCGGCTCGTGCCGGCAACAGATACTTACTATCCAAGTGCACGTCGTCAAATAAGTAAATCACAAAGCGATCGGGCACTTGCGGCGGAGCCACTGGAGGAACCGCAGGAGAAGCAGCGATCGCGGACGCGGCTGCGACGGGCTCCTTCGCAGCCGGACTGGCGGGCTGCTCCATAGCGAAATGTTTGATGATCTGGGGCTTGCCATTGTCGAAAAGCTGGAAGTCGTCTTTTCCCAGAGTGCCGATGGCGTGGCCCTTGGGGTCGCGAACTACGGCCCGCACCAGAACCAGCCGGACACTGACTTTAAAGGCAGCCGGAGCTTCATGCGAAGCCATCTCGGCGGAATTCTTGTCCGCGGCAACCGCGGAGCCGGCGCTCGGTGGAGAAGACGGCTGGGAGGAAGAAGACGGCTGGGTTGCCGGAGCCGTGCCGGTTCCCGACTGAGCCACGGCCATGCAAAGACCTAGCAGGCAAGCTGGGACGACCTTGCCCGCAAAGCGTTCAATGCCGAGTCTCGGATTGGTGCGGCTGGTCACTGCTGAGCCCCAGGCGAGCCTTCCCGGCTCTACAGACGCTAGAAGCATACTCCATTTCCAGCGCACGATTGTCAGAAATCTCTTGGAATGAGTCAGTCTCGCGAGCGGAAGAAATGTCGCATTCCGGGTCGCGTCATATAGACGAGCAGCGCCCCCGCCATCAACACGCCCACGGTCCCTGCGGCCCAGGCGCCGGAGGCGAGGCGGACCAGGTCTCCAGCCGCGTTGCCACCGATCAGCAGGATCGCCAACATCCATCCCCAGCGGCGGCATTTCAGCCATCCTATCCCGGCTGCGGCCAGTGTCAGGCCCAGCAGCGGGAACAGAAAACCAACCCATCGGCCGCGCGCCGTCAGCCCGGCGTGGCCGACGGGGTTAAGAGCCCATGCGCGATCGAGGAGGGTCCCAGGGAAGATCAGTGTGACGCCAGCGAACGTGGCCATGGCCGCGCTCCAGATCAGGAAGATGCCGATTGCAAGCCAGCCACGGGGACGCGGGCTTGGAGCGGAGGCCATAGGACCCGTAGAGGAGACTTGAAACCAGTTGTCAGATCAAAGTTCTCAGTTCTCAGGTTAGCGCGCCGGCAGCGGGTAGTAGCCTTCTTTCGCGAACACCTCGACGCAGGGGCGCAGATCGGACGACTTGCAACCTGGCCGGTCCACGCGGATTTCAATCTCGCGCCGGGTATCGCTCGGAGTGGCACGGGTCATGTAGCCCAGAGTGTACTGGTTGCGGGCATCGCCAATCATCCGGGCATAGACGCCTTCGATGGCGGTGCGAGAATATTCCGCGAGCACTTCGCCGCCAGTGGCGTTGGCGTATTTCGGCAGGATGTTGCTGTACCCCTGGCCCGGGATGCGCAATTTCTCCAGTTTGTTGTAACCGGGGATGGCGGCGCTTTCCACGGCGATGCCGTACAACAAGACTTCGTTCGAAAGCAGCACTTGCAAAACCGTGCCGTAGTTGGCGTTGCTGCGATACTCGCGGCCATCGCTGATCACGAAAATAATTTTGCGCCGATCTTTGGAGCGCTTCCCCAGGTCCCGGGCAGCCAACAGGATGGCATCATTCAAAACGTGGGATTGTTTGGAGGGAGTGCTCACCGGCGTGGTCGGGGAATCAATGGGGACGCCGTTCACCGACGGACCCTGGGGGCCCAGCGGTCCGCCGGTGACAGGCACTCCGCTGACCTCGCCGTGTTTAGTCTTCAGGCCGTTCAATACCCCTTCCAGTTTGCGGCCCACGGCGTTAAAGTCCGCCAGTTGCGAGACGCTGGTGCTGTAAGTGTAGATTGCGATTTCGTCGAATCCGGCGAAGGAGCCGCTCAGAGTAGAAAACGTCTCGTTGACTTTCTGTACTGCAATGTCGGGCATGCCGAGGTCAATAATCACCGCAACCGAAAGGGCGAACGGATCGCTGGTAAAGAAATTCAGTTTTTGTTTCTTGCCGTCTTCATAAACTGAAAAGTCGGTGGAGAGCAACCCGCTGACCAGATGTGCCGATTCATCGGTGACCCGCACCGGCACTACTACCTGATTGACGTTCACCCTGAGTTGAAACAGCTGCTCTTGAGAAGTCGGCTGCGACTTGGGGACGCTGCCCGGAGGGACAGTTGTGATTTTCATCGGTGGCGGCGGTCCGGGTGGTGCTTCGTCTTTCGAGTCCGACGATGAAGCTGGCGGAGCCTGATTCGGCGGGTTGGTGGGATTCGTGCCCGGTGGGGGAGTCTTAAGCTCTGGGGCGGGAGCGGGCGGTTGAGAGGTTGAGGGCGCGTCCGGAATGTCGGGTTGCTGTTGCGCCATCGCCGGGACTAAGGCCAGAAGAAACAACAGGATTGCCAGAACACCAGTAGCTCGCAACCTAGCCAGCGCCATCAGTTGCCCCACAGACACGCCTCCGCTTTTCTTCATCTGCTTTTCCTGAGAGTCTGGAATCCGGCGGTTTGTTGCATCTAACCGTTGAGGAATAGACTAACAAAATTAGTGCGAGAATATCTTGATGCCCAAAATCAATACCCGTTTGGCTCTACCTGGTGCGTTGTGCTTGATGCTGGCCAGCCTCACCATCGCTTCCTATGCGCAGGAGCCGCAGTCTCCGCAGCCGGCCCCGGATTCGGATCAGACCGGGGAGCCGCTCAAGGTCAATGTCAACGTGGTGCAGCTGTTCTTCAATGTCAAGGACAAGAAAGGCGCGCTGATTCCCAACCTGACCAAGGACCAGTTTCAGGTTTCGGAGGACGGCAAACCACAGACCATCAAATATTTTGCCGCCGAATCAAATCTGCCGCTGACCCTCGGCATTCTGTTCGACACCAGTCCCAGTCAGACGCGAGTGCTCGACATGGAGAAACTGGTGGGCGGGCAGTTCCTCGACGAGATCTTGCGGGACAAAGACCTGGCTTTTGTCATGGGCTTTGATTCCGACGTGGACTTGTTGCAGGACTTCACCAATTCCACTCGGCTGCTGAAGAAGGCGATGAACACCGCGAAGATTGGTGGAGGCGGCGGCATGTCCGGAATGGGAGGTGGGCCGGTTCCGACGCTGAGCCACGGCTGCTGCACCATGCTCTACGACGCGGTGTACCTGGCGGCCCACGATGAGTTGGCGCAGCAGGTGGGGAGAAAGGCCATGATCCTGCTCACCGACGGCGAGGATGAAGGCAGCAAACTTAAAATCCAGGATGCGATTGAGGCAGCGCAAAAGTCGGATGCCATCTGTTATGTGCTCTTGATCGCGGACCGGGGAGGGATGTGG
>JBAWFN010000135.1:0-9051 GCA_049591935.1 Terriglobales bacterium
GTTCTGCTCGCTCTCGACCACTGAGAACTGAGAACCGGGAACCGGGAACTGCTCTTAATCTGCTGCCACCGCCACCGGCTTCTTCTCCGAGGCCTTGATCAACTCGACATCCAGGCAAAGCGCCTGCAGTTCGCGAATCAGCACGTTGAACGATTCCGGCACTCCCGGCTCCATGGCGGCTTCGCCTTTGACAATGGCCTCGTAAATCTTGGTGCGGCCATATACGTCATCGGATTTCGCCGTCAACAGTTCCTGCAGGATGAACGCCGCTCCATACGCTTCCAGCGCCCACACTTCCATTTCTCCAAAGCGCTGGCCTCCGAACTGCGCCTTGCCACCCAAAGGCTGCTGGGTGATCAGCGAGTACGGTCCAATCGAACGAGCGTGGATCTTGTCATCCACCAGGTGGGAAAGTTTCAGCATGTAGATATAGCCCACCGTGACCGGCTGTTCGAACTTGTCTCCGGTCATGCCGTCGTACAGATACGTCTTGCCCGACTCCGGCAATCCCGACTGCCGCAACAGCGCCTTGATCTCACTCTCGCGTGAGCCGTCGAACACCGGCGAACCGGTGAACACGCCACGCTTGAGTGTGGGAGCCACCGCCATCAACTCCTCATCGCTCAGGTTGGCAATGGTGTCGGCCAGAACCGTGTCTTTGAACAGCGCCTTCAGCTCCCGGCGGATGGCTTCCTCTTTTGAATTTTCCGCCAGCATCTGCGTGATCTTCTTGCCCAGTTCGTGTCCCGCCCAGCCCAGGTGGGTTTCCAGAATCTGGCCCACATTCATACGGGAAGGAACCCCCAGCGGATTGAGCACGATTTCGACCGGAGTACCGTTGTCCAGATACGGCATGTCCTCGTCCGGCAGGATGCGGGCGATCACGCCCTTGTTGCCGTGCCGTCCCGCCATTTTGTCGCCTACGCTGAGTTTGCGTTTCATGGCGATGTAAACCTTCACCAGCTTGATGACGCCTGGCGGCAGTTCATCGCCCTTGGTCAGTTTGTCTTTCTTTTCGTTGACGATCTTCTTGAGCACGTCGATCTGCCGCGAAGTCATCTCCTCGATCTCGTCGATCTGCTCATTCACCCGCGGATCTTTGTCCGCATACTTGATGCGCTTCAGATTGCGGGTGGAGATGCGCTCAATCGCGTCGCGATCCAGAATCGTGTCCTTGGTCAGCAGCCGCTTGTTGGTACGCTCGTCGTGCAGGTCGGCCTGCACTTCCTTGTTGCCCAAAATGTTTTCCAGACGCTTCAGGCGCTCGTCCGTCAGAATGCGGATCTCATCGGAAAGGTTCTTTTCCAACTTCGCGATCTGCATCGCCTCAATGGACTTCGCCCGTTCGTCCTTGTCCTGGCCCTTGCGGGAGAAAATCTTGACGTCCACAATCACGCCCTCGATGCCCGGCGGGCAGTACAGAGAAGCGTCGCGCACGTCTCCGGCTTTCTCGCCGAAAATCGCGCGCAGCAGTTTTTCTTCCGGGGTCAGCTGAGTTTCTCCCTTCGGCGTCACCTTGCCCACCAGAATGTCGCCTTGCTTGATCGTGGCCCCGATGCGAATCACCCCCGCTTCGTCCAGATTGCGCAGCATGGATTCGCTCACGTTCGGGATGTCGCGGGTCACTTCTTCCGGCCCCAGCTTGGTGTCGCGGGATTCGAGTTCAAACTCCTCAATGTGCACCGAGGTGTAGTAATCGTCTTTCACCAGCTTTTCCGAGACCAGAATCGCGTCCTCGAAGTTGTAGCCGCGCCAGGGCATGAACGCCACCAGCACGTTGCGTCCCAGCGCCAACTCGCCATGATCGGTGCACGGGCCGTCTGCAATCACCTCGCCCTTTTCCACCCGCTGCCCGCGAGTGACCGTAGGCTTCTGGTTGATGCAGGTGTTCTGGTTGGAGCGCTTGAACTTGGTGAGCTGATAAATGTCGCTGCCTACCTCGCGGGAAAGCTGCCCCGGATGGTGTTCGCCCTCGACGCGCACGATGATGCGCTCCGAGTCAACGGAATCGATCACACCATTGCGTCGCGCCAGAATGACTGCTCCCGAATCGCGCGCAGTCACGCCTTCCATTCCAGTTCCGACGATGGGCGCTTCGGCACGGAGCAAAGGCACAGACTGCCGTTGCATGTTCGCGCCCATGAGCGCGCGGTTGGCGTCGTCATGCTCCAAAAACGGCACCAATGACGCTGCCACCGAAACCAACTGCTTCGGACTGACGTCGATGTAATCGACATCATCCCGGGTGACCAGAACGAAGTTCCCCGCCTTGCGTGCGTTCACCAGATCGCCCACGATGCGCAGCTTGTCATCCAGTTCCACGTTCGCCTGCGCGATCACGTGCCGGTCTTCTTCCCAGGCCGAGAGATAGAACGAGAAAGGCTCGACTTCGGCCAGCTTCTTCTTACGGTCTTTCAGTTCGGCGTTGACTTTCTCGGCTTCGTGTTTCTCGATGTGGTCGCCGACCTTGTAATCGCTGTCTCCCGCGTTGACCACGCTGACGTAGTCCACCACCCGGCCGCCCTTCACTCGGCGGTAGGGAGACTCGATGAACCCGTAGTCGTTGATCCGCGCATAGCAACTCAACGAAGAGATCAGTCCGATGTTCGGACCTTCCGGCGTTTCAATCGGACAAATGCGCCCGTAGTGCGTGGGGTGAACGTCACGCACTTCGAAGCCCGCGCGTTCCCGTGACAAACCGCCCGGCCCCAGCGCCGACAAACGCCGCTTGTGAGTAATCTCCGACAGCGGGTTCGTCTGGTCCATGAACTGCGAAAGTTGCGATGATCCGAAGAATTCCCGGATGGCTGCCATCACCGGCTTGGCGTTCACCAGGTCGTGCGGCATGGCCGTGGACATTTCCTGATACACCGACATTTTCTCTTTAATCGCCCGTTCCATGCGCACCAACCCGATGCGGAACTGGTTCTCCAGCAGTTCGCCCACAGCGCGCACCCGGCGGTTGCCCAGGTGATCGATGTCATCCACTGCGCCAATACTCTTGCGCAGCTTCAGCAGGTAGCGGATGGTCCCGTAAAAATCGTCAGGCTCCAGCGTGCGGTGATCAAGACTGGTGGCATCGTTCTTCTCGAACAGCTTGATGTTGAACTTCAACCGCCCCACTCGCGAAAAATCGTACTTGCGGGCATCGAAGAACATACCGTGGAACAGCGCCGTCGCCGTATCCAAGGTCGGCGGATCGCCCGGACGCAGTTTGCGGTAGATCTCGATCAGCGCTTCCTGCGGCGTCTTGACCGCGTCGCGCTTCAGGGTCTGGCAGATCACCACACCCACGTCGTCGCGCTCGGGGAAGAAGATGTTCATCTCCAGCACCCCGGAGTCGAGAATCTTCGCCAGCTTGTCGGGCGTGATTTCTGAGTTGGCTTCGAGCAGCACTTCGCCGGTGGTGGTGTCCACTACGTCACTGGCCACCCACCCGCCTTCCAGGTCCGTCGCATCCACCTCGATTTCGCTGACCTTCGCCTTCTGGATCTCCTTCAGAGTGGCCGCATTGATCTTGCGCCCCGAGTGCGCGATTTCCTCGCCCGACCGGTTCTTGACGCTGCGGGCCAACTTCATGCCCAAAAGGCTCGTGGCCTTTTCACTGCTGGGATCAAGCGTCCAGTACAGCTTCTTGTCCTTAATCGCCAGACGATCCACGGTGTAGAACGTCCGCAGAATGTCCTCTCCGGAACGCAGGCCGAGCGCGCGCAGGAAGATGGTTCCCAAAAACTTGCGCTTGCGGTCAATGCGCACGTAGAGCACGTTCTTCTGGTCGTATTCGAACTCCACCCACGATCCCCGATAGGGAATGATCTTGCCCAGGAAATAGGTGCGGTTGTTCGCGGTTTCGAAGAACACGCCGGGTGAGCGGTGCAACTGGCTGACAATGACTCGTTCGGTGCCGTTAATGATGAACGTCCCGTTTTGCGTCATCAGCGGCACGTCGCCGAAAAACACTTCCTGCTCCTTGATGTCCCGAATGGAGCGATTCCCGGTTTCCGCGTCTTTGTCGAAGATGGTCAGACGCATCGTGACCTTGAGCGGCGCCGAATAGGTCATGCCGCGCTCTTCGCACTCGGCAACGTCATACTTCAACTGCAATCCCACCGGGTCGCCGCACTTGTTGCAGAAGTCGGGCGTGTTCGCGTTGTAGGTGCCACACTTGTTGCACAGCACATCGCCGGGATGGAACGGGTCGGTAATCACCGTCGATCCGCAGCTTTTGCAAGTGGTACGCAAGTGATGCAGTCCCTTGAGGTGACCGCATTTGCACTCCCAGTTCCCGATGGCGTAGTCCACAAACTCCAGTTGCGACACGTTGCGGAAGTCGCTAATGGGAAACACCGACTGGAACACGGCCTGCAAGCCGGCGTCATCGCGTTCACTGGGCAAACGATCCATCTGCAGGAAACGGTCGTAAGACCGCCTCTGCACCTCGATCAGGTTCGGGATCTGGATGGTGGCTGGAATTTTGGAAAAATCAAAACGGGTGCGGTATCCATTCGTCTTCGACATTCAGCGACTCCCAATGTTGCCTGCGCGGCCGCCGTGGTGACGGGCCGCGGATGAGGGCGCAGTTCTGCGCCGCAGTCTCAAAACCAACCGAACTTCAACAGACACGCGTGCGCCCGCAGGGAAATAGCTTCCCCGGGGCGCCATGATGGGCGCTTGGCTTGTGTTGAAATGTGTCTTTTCCGCGCCAGTCTCTAAGGCCTGTTCCCGTTTCGCCCTGCCCGCGAAACAGTTGCCAACCCGTGTCAGCGACCTTTCTCCGCTCCCCTGGATCCTTCTAGAAGCGGATGGTCGCAGTCACCTTGATGAAGCACGAAGCAGTGTTGTTACTTTAGATGCTAACACCATTGCAAAAGCTTCACCAGGTGTGCTTGTGGGAGCCCGGGCCTTGGACCCGGCCAGGCGGTCCAACCCGCGCCCCACACAGTCCGACTACTTGACCTCTACTGCCGCTCCTGCCTCGGCAAACTTCTTCTTGATGGTCTCCGCTTCGTCCTTGGAGACACCGTCTTTAATGGTCTTCGGCGCTCCATCCACCAGGTCCTTGGCTTCCTTCAAGCCCAGGCTGGTGACTTCGCGGACCGCCTTGATTACATTGATCTTATTGGCGCCCACGTCCTTCAAGATCACGGTAAACTCAGTCTTCTCTTCGGCCGGAGCCGCTGCTGCCGCGCCACCGCCGCCGGCCATCATCACCGGAGCCGCCGCCGCCGCCGAGACCCCCAGCCTCTCTTCCAGCTTCTTCACCAATGCCGCCGCATCCAGCAGCGACAACCCTACAATCGACTCTTCCAACTGCTGTAAATCCGCCATGTCCGTTTCTCCGATTGGTTTTTATTCTTGTTCGTAGAGACGCAGCTCGCTACGTCTCGCTATTTCGTCGCCCGCAGTCAAAGTTTCCAGTGCGACCAGGCTTCCCAACCACCGCGCCAGACAACGCAGCAGCACAGAAACCGCGCAACCCTCGACCACCGACAACAGAACTCTATTTCGGTAATTGGCGATTTGTAATTTGCAATTCGAGCTTTTCAATTACAAATTACCCGATTACTCAATTACCAATTCCTACGCTTCCTTAAACTTCTTCTGCTGCACACCCTGATCAACAACCACCGCTAAATTGCGGCCCACGGCATTCATCACCGTCACCAACCGCTGCGCCGGAGCATTGATCAGGAACAGCAGCTTGGCGTAAATCTCTTCCTTCGAAGGCATGGTGGCCAGCGCTTTGATCTCGTCGATCGAAACCACGCGCCCTTCCACCACTCCCGCCTTAAAGCTGAACTCCGGATTGTCCTTGGCGTACTTGGAAAGCGCCTTCGCCAGGGCTACCGGATCGCCCGCCGTATAGGCTATCGAGGTCACTCCGGCAAGATTCTTCAAAACCTCTTCCGCCTTGGTGCCCTGGGCGGCGCGCTCCGCCAATGTGTTCTTCACCACTGCGTATCTCGCGCCCGAGCTTCGCAACACCTTGCGCAGCTCGTAGTCCTGGGCCACGGTCAGCTTGTTGTAAGTGGTGACAATCAAGCTGGAAACGTTCTTTAATTCTTTTCCCAGCTTCTCTACCTGTTCGATTTTCTTTGCTCTGGTAACCGCCATGTTCTTAATCCCTCATCGATTCACATTGGGACGGGCGCCCCGCCCGTCCGGCCGACCAAAGGTCGGCAGTTAAGCCTTTGCCGCCGCCTCGATCGCGCTGGTATCGATCGCAATCCCCGGGCCCATACTCGAGCTCAGATAGCAGCCCTTCACGTATTTGCCTTTCGCCACCGTGGGCTTCGCTTTAACCACGCTGCTGATCAGCGCGTTCGCGTTTTCCACCAGCTTTTCCGCGGGGAACGATATTTTCCCAACCGGTACGTGCACCAACGCTGTCTTGTCAGTGCGGAATTCCACCTTGCCAGCCTTGATCTCCTGCACCGCCTTGGCGATGTCAAAAGTCACGGTTCCCGTCTTCGGATTCGGCATCAGGCCCTTGGGGCCGAGCACCTTGCCCAGCCGCCCCACCGACTTCATCACGTCCGGGGTGGCGATCAGGGCGTCAAAATCTGTCCAGTTCTCTTTGTTGATCTTCTCCACCATCTCTTCGCCGCCCACAAAGTCCGCGCCCGCCTGCTCGGCTTCCTTCACCTTGTCGCCGGTGGCAATCACCAGGACCTTCTTCGACTTTCCCAGCCCATGCGGCAGCACCACCGTGCCCCGCACCATTTGATCGGCATGCTTGGGATCGACTCCCAGCCGCATCGTGACTTCCACCGTCTCGTCGAACTTGGCGTACTTCACCTTCTGCAACAGTGGAACCGCTTCCTGCATGGTGTACGCACGCTTCTCCACCCCCGCCCGCGCCTTGGTGATGTTCTTCCCTGACTTCTTCATTGATTTCTCCGTCTCCCACCGCTCATCGCTCGCCTGACGAGCCGTAGTGAATGACATTGAGTAATTCAGTGATTGTGTAATCTGGTAATTGAAACCCCAACCCGCCGGGGATTTTCAATTACTCAATTACTCAATTCCCCAATTACTCAATTCCCCAATCTCCCAATTACCCGATTACCTCGATTCCCATCGACCGCGCCGTCCCGCGAACACTCTTCATCGCGGCCTCCACCGACGCCGCATTCAAGTCCGGCATCTTCTGTTTCGCAATGTCCTCGACTTGCTTGGCCGTGACTTTCCCCACCTTGTCCTTGTTCGGCGTGCCCGATCCCTTGGCAATTCCCGCCGCCCGTTTCAGCAGGATGGAAGCCGGGGGCGTCTTGGTGATAAACGTGAACGAACGGTCGCTGTAGACCGAAATCACCACCGGAATAATCAAGCCTTCCAGTTCCTTCGCCCCAGTGCGGGCGTTGAACTGTTTGCAGAACTCCATGATGTTGATCTGCGCCTGTCCGAGTGCCGGCCCCACCGGCGGCGCCGGAGTCGCCTTGCCCGCCGCAATCTGCAACTTCACCGAACCTGTAATCTTCTTCGCCATTCCTCAGTCCTTTGTCATCCTGAGGCGACATGCTTTTCGTCGCCGAAGGATCTGCGCGAGCCGCGCGGAATAATCGCGCGTTTGGCTCGCTTCCCTATTACGCCACTTTCTCCACCTGGTTAAATTCCAACTCCACCGGCGTCGATCGCCCAAAGATCGTGACCATCACCTTCACCGTCTCGCGATCTTCATTCACCTCATCCACGATTCCCGTGAAGCTGGCAAACGGCCCCTCGGTGATCCGTACCGACTCATTCTTCTCAAACTTGACCTTGAGCTTGGGCTTGTCTCTCGCCTCGCCCACCCGGTACACAATGTGCTGCACTTCTTCTTCCGAGAGCGGTGTCGGTTGCTGGCCCGTGCCTACGAATCCAGTCACCCGCGGCGTGGACTTCACCACGTGCCATACGTGGTCATCCATGTCCATTTCCACCAGCACGTAGCCGGGATAAAACATCCGTTCCGTGGTGTACTTCTTGCCGCCCCGCACCTCGGTAACGGCCTCGGTCGGGATCAGAACCTTCCCGATCTTCTCCTGCAGCCCGAAGGCCTGCACTCGCGATTCCAGCGACTCTTTCACCTTGCGTTCAAATCCTGAATACGAGTGGATGATGTACCACTTCATATTGGGATTGCGCGGCGTTTCCGGCACACCGCCGGCTTCGGCAACCGCTGGCTCACCGCCAGCTTCCAGGGTTTCGTGTTTTTCTTCGTCCGCCATAGATGGCTCGAAAACTTGCACTTTCTAACTCAGCGATGAGTCAAATACTTAAAGAGATAATTGATGCCGCTGCCGATGGTGTTGTCCACGAACCAGAAATACACTCCAAAGAGAAACACTGTAATGATGACGACCCCGGTCGTGGCTTGCACGTCTTTGAACGACGGCGTCGTCACCTTCTTCATCTCCGTGCGCACGTCGTTGTAAAAGGTCTTGACCCGTTCCGGCCAGGCCTTGATCGTCGTCGTTAACGCATTCTGTTCCGCGATGCTCGCCATCCCATTTCCCGCTTTCCTGGCGCTCACTCCACCCAAATTCTGGCAGGGGCGGAGGGATTCGAACCCCCAAGTTCGGTTTTGGAGACCGACAGTTTAACCGTTGAGCTTACGCCCCTGTACTGATTGAGTAATTGGGTAATTTGTAATTTGGCAATTGAAAACCCCGCGGCCACAGGACTTTCCAATTACCAAATTACTCAATTGCTCAATTACAAATTACTTCACTTCCTTATGCGGCGTATGCTTCCGGCACCGCTTGCAAAACTTCTTCATCTCCAGCCGGTCCGGAGTCGTCTTCCGGTTCTTGGTGGACGAATAGTTCCGCTCTTTGCAATCACCGCACTGCATCGTAATGATCTCTCGGGGCATTGCTCACTCCCTCTTACTGAGAACCGAGAACTGAAAACTGAGAACCGGTTCTTAATTATCTTGCTTGCTACGTCACAATCTCCGCAATCGTTCCGGCGCCGACCGTGTGCCCGCCTTCACGAATCGCGAACCGCAATCCCTTTTCCATCGCCACCGGTGTGATCAGCTCAATCACCAGGCTCACGTTGTCTCCC
>JBAWFN010000136.1:0-28355 GCA_049591935.1 Terriglobales bacterium
GATTGGTGCAGTCCACCCTCGGCATCGGCACCAACATCGACAGCTTCGACCCCATCGTCACCGGCGGCATGGACATCGAACATGCGACCTTCCCGCAGTCGAGCACGATTTTGAACGGCGTGTCGTCTCTGCAGCAAAACTCCGGAGTCGCCAATTTCGGTTACACCCAGGGCTTTGGATCGGGCACGTTGTTGAGTGTGGGCTTTAATAATGATCGCGTCGCCACCAACAGCCTTAACAGTCTCCTCTCTCCAGAGGTAGACAGCAACTTCCGTTTTTCTCTCCGCCAGCATTTGCTGGCAGGCTTTGGCTTTGGCCCCAATATGCGCTTCATTCGCATCGCCCGCAATAACCGTGAAATCTCCGACGTGGCCTTCCGGGGACAGGTCATCTCCACGGTTTCGCAGATTCAGAACATCTATTGGGATTTGGTCAACGCCTACGAAGATGTGAAGGTGAAAGAGCGCTCGCTGGAATTGGCCGAGAAGACTCTTTCCGACGACCGCGAGCAGGTACGAATCGGCGCCATTGCTCCCATGGAAGTCATGAAGGCGGAGAGCGAAGAGTCTGCCCGCAGCCAGGACCTTCTGCTGTCACAGAACGAGCAGCAATTGCAGGCGCTGCTCATCAAGAACGCCATCACTCGCGACCTGAGCGATCCGATTCTCGCATCGGCCGAGGTGATTCCCACCGATACCATGAGCATTCCCGAGCAGGAGCCAGTCACGCCCATCCAGGACCTGATCGCCGACGCGCAGGGGCATCGACCGGAATTGGCAGAAGCGCGTATTGACCTTACCAATCGTGAAATCACACGGAAAGCCGCAGCCAACGCCTCGAAGCCGCAAGTGGACCTGGTCGCGTTCTACGGGGCCTACGGCCTGGCCGGACTGGGAAACGCTGCAAACATTGCATATAAGCCGCCAAACCCCATCCCTCTCCCGTCGCCCACGGGATATTCCAACGCGTTCAGCGACCTGTTCAAGAACAATTCCCCCGACTACGCGGTGGGCATCAACGTCAACCTTCCGTTACGCAATCGCGGCGCGCAAGCCGACCAGATTCGCTCGCAATTGGAATACCGGCAGGCGCAGTTGCACTTGCAACAATTGCAGAATCAAATCGGCATCGAAGTACGGAATGCGCAGTTTGCCCTGGTGCAGAACCGCTCTCGCGTCACCGCCGCACGCAAGGCTCGCGACCTGGCCCAGCAAACTTTCGACATCGAGCAGAAGAAAAAGGCCCTGGGAGCTTCCACCAGCAACCTGGTATTGCAGGCGGACCGCGATCTGGCGCAGGCAGAATCAAACTTTGTCGCGGCTATGTCCACCTACGAAAAATCGCGCGTGGAACTCGACCGCGCCACCGGTCTGACTTTGGCCCACACCGGCATCGAAATTGAGGACGCGGTGCGCGGCACGGTGCAACAGACGCCGACTTTCTCGGGGGTTGCGCCCCGCACGATTGCGCAAGGGCAAGATTCCAAGACGGAGCAAAATTGAACCCGGTGCAGAGTCCGACTACGGAAAAGGATAGAATTCATCCACGTTCAACCGCCATGCCTGCGGCCAGCCATTCCGGTTCGCGCCTCCTGATCGCCGATGATCAGCGCGATGTACTCGAAGCTTTGCGGCTTCTCCTCAAGCCCGAGGGCTTCACCATTGAAACCGCCACCTCGCCAGCCGGCGTGTTGGATGCGCTCAGCCTGCGCGAATTCGATGCCGTCCTCATCGACTTGAACTATACCCGCGACACCACCTCCGGCCAGGAAGGTTTGGACTTGCTGTCTCGCATTCAAGCTGTGGACAGCACGCTCCCCGTGATCGTGATGACTGCCTGGGGCAGCGTCGATCTGGCGGTTGAGGCCATGCGCCGTGGCGCCCGGGACTTCGTACAAAAGCCCTGGGAGAACGCGCGCCTGCTCTCCGTGCTGCGCACGCAACTGGAACTGGGCGGCGCTTTGCGGCGCAGCCAGCGCCTGGAAGCCGAAAACCGTTTGCTGCGGGCCGAAGGCCTTCCCAAGTTCATCGCCAACGCTGAGTCCATGCAGCCCGTGCTGCGTTTGATCAGCAGCATCGGCCCCTCGGACGCCAACGTGCTCGTCACCGGCGAGCATGGCAGCGGCAAGGAAGTCGTCGCCCGAACCCTACATGCGCTTTCCAACCGCGCATCCCGCCCGCTGGTGGCGGTCAACACCGGCGGCCTGCCCGAGGGCATCTTTGAGAGCGAACTGTTCGGCCACGTGAAAGGCGCCTTCACCGACGCCAAAACCGACCGCATCGGCCGCTTCGAATTGGCGCACGGGGGAACGCTGTTTCTCGACGAGATCGCCAACATCCCAATTTCCCAGCAGGCCAAGCTGCTGCGCGTGCTGGAAAGCGGCGAGATGGAGCGGGTTGGATCTTCGCAGACTCGCCGCGTGGATGTCAGGATCATTTCTGCCACCAACGCTGATCTCAACCAGGAAGTTATCGCCGGCCGCTTTCGCCAAGACCTCTTGTTTCGCCTGAATACAGTCGAGATCCAGATCCCCGCGCTGCGCGATCGCCGCCAGGACATTCCTCCCCTGGCCACCTATTTCCTGAGCCGCTACGCCGAGCGCTATCGTAAGCCAGTTAAGACCTTCGACCCTCCCGCCATGCAAGCCATGCTGGAGTATCCCTGGCCGGGCAACGTTCGCGAGCTCGACCATGCGGTCGAGCGCGCCGTCCTGCTTTCGAGCGGAGACGCGGTGCGCAGCAGTGACCTCAGCCTGAAAGCTCCTCAGGCCAGCACGCAGCGCATGGAAGAACTGAGCCTGGAAGAGGTCGAATCCCTCTTGATTCGCAAAGCAGTCGACCGTTATGGTGGCAATATCAGCCAGGCGGCGGAGGCGCTGGGATTGAGCCGTAGCGCACTGTATCGGCGTCTGCAGAAATATGGAATCGGAAGCAGCTAACCCGGTCCGTCCGGCGGCCGCAGTTGCGCCTTCGCCCCAGCCTCGCACCCGCCCTCGGCCAAAGCCCAAGCGCCACCTGAGTCACGAGAACCGCATCCTGCTGCTGGCGCTGGGATCAGGTGCCGCAGGAGTGCTGCTCACCCTGGTGCTGCTCTGGACTGGCGAGCACGATCCCAATACCCGCTGGAGTCTGACCATCATCGTTGTTCTCCTGTGGGTCGGCTTTGCGTTCGGATTGCGCGCGGCCGTGATCCGGCCCTTGCAGACTCTTTCCAACATGCAGTCCGCGCTGCGCGAGGGGGATTTTTCGTTTCGTGTGCGCGGCGCCAAGTCAGGCGATGCGCTCGGCGAGTTGATGCTCGAAGTCAATACGCTTTCCGAGTTGCTGCGCGAGCAGCGCCTGGGCGCAATGGAAGCCAGCGCGCTCCTCACCACCGTGATGACTGAAATCGACGTCGCCGTTATTGCCTTCGACGGCGACCAAAGGGTCCGCCTGGTGAACCGTGCCGGCGAACGCCTCATGGCCCAGAACGCCGAACGCCTGCTCGGCAAGAGCGCCGAGGAACTCGGCCTGCTCGAATGTTTAGCGGGAGAATCCGCTCGTACTTTGGAAAAAGCCTTTCCCGGGCAGTCGGGTCGTTGGGGCGTCCGCCGGTCCGTGTTCCGCCAAGGCGGCAAGCCGCACTATCTGGTGGTGCTCGCCGATTTGAGCCGCGCCTTGCGCGAAGAGGAGCGCCAGGCCTGGCAGCGGCTGGTTCGGGTGCTCGGGCATGAATTGAATAACTCGCTCGCGCCCATCTGCTCCATTGCCGGCAGTCTGGAAGATCTCATGAAGCGCGAGATTCGGGCCGCCGATTGGCAGGACGATTTGCGCCGCGGCCTGCGCGTCATTGCCGACCGCTCCGATGCCCTCAGCCGGTTCATGCGCGATTACTCGCGTCTCACGCGTCTGCCTAAGCCCGAGCTTCGCCCCATTGATCTGCAAACCTTGGTCAAGACCGCAGCCGGGTTGGAAACCCGCGCCGCAGTCGAAATCGAGCCCGGGCCTTCGATCACCATGAGTCTCGATCCCGACCAGCTGCAACAAGCGTTAATCAATCTGATCCGCAACGCCGTGGATGCATCGCTCGAAGCCGGAGGGAAAGTCCAAGTCGGCTGGACCAAGAACGGCAACTTCGTGAATCTCGTCGTGCGTGACGAGGGCCCTGGCATCGCCAACCCGGGCAATCTCTTTGTGCCTTTCTTCACCACCAAACCCGGGGGCTCGGGCATCGGCCTCGTTCTGAGCCGGCAGATCGCCGAAGCCCACGGCGGCACGCTTTCTTTGCGCAACCGGGAGGAGCACAAAGGTTGCGAGGCTGTCATCCAATTGCCGCTCACGACCTGACTCCCAGCATCATCGCAACTCAGACGTTACTCCAGGCCCATACGTTACAATGTGTCGCTCCTTGACATCAGTTTTTCCAAGACAAGACCGGAGGCAAAATGAAACGGCTGCTGCTGTTTTTGATCGTAGGCTTGGCGTTCGCTGGAACCCTGCGCGCGCAAGACAAAGATAAAGACCAGGACCAGGAACGAGCCCAGGACCCGGTCATGCAAGATTCGGATAAATTCTTCCTTCCCAAAGACACACTGTGGGGCTATGCCCAGTTCGACCTCGCTCCCCCGCACAACGAGATCGATCCCAACCTGTGTGCCGGCAACGCCGGCAGCTATGGCGGGGTTAACGCCCTTTGCAGTGAATTCGCCCGCTACATGCTTTCCGGCTTGCTCGAGGTGCGCCCCTTCGGGAAAGGCCAACTCCGCAGGTTCATGGTCTGGGGACAGCCGTCATTTCTATTCGGCAAGAACATCCCGCAAACCTCGTACACCTGGTCATTTGACGCCATCGGCATCGAGCATTCCTGGGGCGTGGCCGTCTACATTGCCAAAGGATTCGATGTCCGCTTCACCCAGCATTTCTTGTTCGACCGTCTGGGCGCGCGCGACACCAACCTCGGCGCTGCCGATTTAGGCAACAACGGCCCTTGGGGACGCTACAACGCCATCGGAGTGAGGAAGACTTTTGGGACGAGGAGATGGTGAGATTCTTGTGTTTCAGCCGCAAAGCGGCGCAAGAATAAAGCCCACGGCGTAAGCCGTGGGAAAAGTGACGGGCCGACCAAGGCGCGCAGCGGCGAAAGAGTCAAGGCTGCATCAGATTGCAAGAATTCCCGGTCGCGGTGCCCCTACGCTGCCGCTGCTGCCACCGGCCGCCTGCGCTGAAACAGCCAGATAATCAACGCCACGAATCCGCCACACAGTGCCAGCGGTGCTACCAAGATCAGCAGCATCCACCCGGCTCCTCCCAGGGAAGTAACATCGCCTACGATCTGCGATTGCGGGTCGCGCTTTACCATACCGGCTACCGCTGCCACGTCGCCAGCAATCTGGGTCCCGGTCTGTAACCGGATATCGCCCAACACGGCGGTCACGCCCCCAGCGACTTGCGCTCCCTGTTCCAGCACCACGCTGCCACCCACGGCCACGGCGTCTCCCGCGACTTTTCCGCGGATGTAGATCGAACAGCCCACGCACACCAAGTCCCCAGCTTTGTCCTGCGGCTGGATATAGATGTCCCGGCCGATATGTACCTGGTCAGAATTCTGTTGGGCGACGACCGCAGTCGAAAAGAGCCCAGCGACGGCGGCCAAAAGCATCGCGGCATACAGGCAAACTCGAGGCATGCAATTCCCCCGGCACAAATTGTGCTCACCTCATGGTACGCCGCTTTCGGCTTGAAAGTTCCGCCTTAAATGCATGTAATTTCATGGAATTAGGTGTCTCGTCTTCAAGCAGTAATTTCTCACATCCCCGAACGCCGTCACCCCAATATGGCCGATCGACATCCAGCGCTCCAGCGTGTGGTGTCCGGTGCGATGGAGGATATATGAGATCCCGACCGAGGTCATTGTGCCCGCGGCCTCCAAGGCGGCAAATCCAGCCGAGTTGTTTACCACCGCGTCGGGAAGAAGAATCTCCTGCCTCCCGCGCGCCTGAAAGTTGCGGGTCGAGGCATAATCCATACCTCGCACCACCGCAATGCCAGAGAACAACAGAATGTTGGTGCGATCCCAGAAGTGATGCACCGGCATGGCGACGGGCTGCGGTGCGTTCGGAGCCACCGCCTCCGGTGTCGATTGCGTCTGATCTGCCGCCAGCGCGCCGCCAATCATCACGAACCCCAGAAGCAGTAGCAGCACAGTCGCTTTCCGAACCATCCCAGCATTCTAACGGTGCCGGCTGTGATCTCGAAATTGTCGAAGGACTCGGGACTTCGCGCCCTTCGCGCGATTCCTTTGCGCACTTTGCGGTTGAGCTCTTACCGCAAAGACCGCGAAGTCCTTCGCAAAGATCGCAAAAGGACCTGGGAAATAGGACTACGTCCCTCCGTTTCCCCTGCCTCCTGCTCAACCTTTATAATCATTCTTTCCCTGAAACCCTCGCGGAGGATGTGAATGGCAGTGTCTTACAACGGTCTTGCTGTGCCCACCAATGGCGCCGCCATCGGCTACAGCAACGGGCGCTATTCGGTCCCCGACAATCCCATCATTCCCTTCATAGAAGGCGACGGCACCGGCCGCGACATTTGGAAGGCTTCCGTGCGTGTGTTTGATAGTGCGGTGCAGAAGGCCTACAACGGCAAGCGCCGCGTCGTCTGGTACGAAGTGTTCGCGGGAGAAAAAGCCTACTCCAAATTCAAGAACTGGCTGCCTGACGATACCGTCGACGCGATCCGCAATTTCCGCGTTTCCATTAAAGGCCCGCTGACCACGCCCGTGGGTGGCGGCATCCGCTCGTTAAACGTCGCCTTACGCCAGATTCTCGATCTCTACGCTTGCGTTCGCCCCGTCCGATATTACCCAGGCACGCCGTCGCCAGTGAAGAATCCCGAGCGCATGGATATCGTCATCTATCGTGAAAATACCGAAGACGTTTATGCCGGAATTGAGTGGGAAGAAGGAACACCGGAATGTGCCCGCCTGATTGAATTCATCAATAAAGACATGTTGAAAGGCAGCAAGAAGCAGATCCGGCTCGACTCCGGCGTCGGCATCAAACCCATTTCTGTAAGCGGCACCAAACGCCTGGTGCGCATGGCGATTCAGTTCGCGCTCGATAGTGGCCGCAAGACCGTCACCCTGGTGCACAAAGGAAACATCCAGAAGTTCACCGAGGGCGCATTTCGCAAGTGGGGATATGAACTCGCGACCGCCGAGTTTCGGGACAAAGTCATCACCGAGCGCGAGAGCTGGATAGTCGATAACAAAGACAAGAACCCCAGCCTCACGATCGAAGAAAACGCCAGCTTGGTCGAGCCCGGCCTGGAGTTCGCGAGTGATGCCTTCCGCCAGTCGGTGTACCAGGAAGTGCGCGATGTTCTCGCGGCAATCTACACCACTCACGGCAAAGGCGCCTGGAAAAAGAAGGTAAAGATCAACGACCGCATCGCCGATTCCGTTTTTCAACAAATTGTGACCCGGGCGGAGGAATATTCAGTACTGGCCACTCCCAATTTGAACGGCGATTACATTTCGGATGCCTGCGCCGCGCAAGTGGGCGGACTGGGCATCGCGCCCGGCGCCAACATCGGCGACGGCTATGCCATCTTTGAAGCCACGCATGGCACCGCCCCGAAGTACGCTGACAAAGACGTCATCAACCCCGGGTCAGTGATCCTCTCCGGCGTGATGATGTTTCGCCTGCTGGGCTGGACAGAAGCTGCCGACCTGATCGAACAAGGCATGGAGCGCACCATCGAACAAAAGAAAGTTACTTATGATTTTGAGCGGCTGATGACTGGCGCAACCAAAGTCAGTACCAGCGGGTTCGCGAACCAAATCATCGAGAACATGGACGCCGCGGTGCTAAGCACGACGCGATAAATAACGGGTTGCCTTCGTGTCCTTTGTGGTTAACGCATTTACTTACATCGGAAAGGACTCATCATGCGCAATAAAGTCACCATCGTAGGATCAGGCAACGTAGGTGCAACCGCCGCTCACTGGATCGCCTCCAAAGAGCTGGCCGATGTCGTTCTCATCGACATCGTCGAAGGCGTTCCCCAGGGCAAAGGTCTCGATCTGCTCGAAGCCATGCCCATCGAGAAGCGCGATTCTCACGTCCTCGGCACCAACGACTATGCCGACACAGCAAATTCCAATATTGTCGTCATTACCGCCGGCATTCCCCGCAAACCCGGCATGAGCCGCGACGACCTGCTCAACACCAACCACAAGATCATGAAAGATGTGGTGAGCAAAGTGGTTCAGCATTCGCCCAACTGCATCCTCATCATCGTTTCCAACCCGCTCGATGCCATGGCCCAAGCCGCCTACAAAATGGCCGGGCTGCCGCGCGAGCGCGTCATCGGCATGGCCGGCGTGCTCGACTCCGCCCGCTTCCGGGCGTTTATCGCTGAGGAGCTGAAAGTCAGCGTGGAAAACGTCACGGCCTTCGTGCTCGGCGGCCACGGCGACACCATGGTTCCGCTGCCACGCTATTCCACCGTCGCCGGTATTCCCATCACCGAATTAATGGACAAGGCCACGCTTGATCGATTAGTCCAGCGCACTCGCGATGGCGGCGCCGAGATCGTGAGATACCTCAAGACCGGCAGCGCCTATTACGCGCCCTCGGCCGCTGTCACGGAGATGGTCGAGGCCATCCTCAAAGACAAAAAGAAAATCCTGCCCTGCGCGGCTTATCTCGAAGGCGAGTACGGGATCAAAGGTCTGTACGTAGGCGTGCCGGTGAAGCTGGGGTCGAAGGGGATCGAGAAGATCATCGAAATCAAACTCACGCCGGATGAACAGGCTGCGCTAAACAAGAGCGCCGACGCGGTGAAGGAATTGGTGGCAGTGATTGGGGTATAGATAGTCAATCGGGAAGGGCACGAGTTCCACTCGTGCCAATCTCCGGCTGCAATAACGCGGCTTACCGACCTACACCCTTTCCACCACCACCGACTTCACTACCGCATCCTTCACCGGCTTGTCATTTCTACCGCGCGGGACGCCCACAATCTTCTCCACCACGTCCTGCCCCTCGATCACTTCGCCGAAAATCGTATGCTTGCCGGTGAGCCAGGTCGTGGGCGCTAACGTAATAAAGAACTGCGAGCCATTCGTATTCGGCCCGGCGTTGGCCATTGCCAGCTTGCCCGGCTGGTCGAACTTGTGGGGAGATCCCTTAGTCTCATCTTCGAACTGATATCCCGGCCCGCCCATGCCGGTCCCCGCCGGATCGCCGCCCTGAATCATGAAATCGGGTATAACGCGATGAAAAATCGTGCCGTCATACAAACGGTCTTTGCTCTTTTTTCGGGTGACCGGATGAGTCCACTCTCGTTTGCCCTCGGCCAAGTCCAAAAAATTCTGCACCGTCTTGGGCGCTTCCTTCTCGAACAGGCGGCAAACAATCGTGCCCTCAGACGTACTAAAAGTCGCATAAGTGCCAGGTTGGCGTGTCATGAAAGTCCTTTCTGTAATTACTTCGACGCAGGCTTCGCGCCTTGAATCGTGATGTGAACAATCTTCACCGGCCGGTATGGCTTGTCATCGGAATCTCGTCCCATGCGCGCGATTTCTTTCACCAGCGTCACGCTGGCGTCATCGCACTGGCCGAAAAGCGTATAGCCACCGTTCAAACTGGAGTAGGCAACCTCGGTGATGAAGAACTGCGAGCCGTTGGTGTCCGGACCGGAATTCGCATAGGCTAACCGTCCCGCGCGGTCAAACTTCAGGTCAGGAGAAGTCTCGTTCTTAAATTGATAGCCTGGATCGCCGGTGCCGTTGCCCGCCGGGTCTCCACCCTGAATCATGAAGTTCGGGATGACCCTATGGAAAATTGTTCCATCGTAAAGCGGCACTCCGTGTTTCTTCTGATGCGTGACCGGACTGGTCCAGTCTTTAGTGCCATTCGAGAGGCCGATAAAATTCGCCACGCCGATCGGGGCGACGTCCGGGTACAGCGTGCAGGTGAGTTTGCCGGCTGTGGTTTCGATGACCGCAGTGGGCCCAGACACAGCCGCGGCGAACGCCGCTTGCGAAAATGTCAACGCCAAAAAGACGACGAACGCTAGAACTGGCTTACGCATGACTCATCTCCTTGAAGGTTGATAGCAGAATTATGAATTGTACGACACCGCCGCGAAAATTGCCTCGGGCTGATCAGCTTTTCTTCCCGATCTTTGCGAGAGCTTAGCGTCCTTTGCGGTGAAGAGGTTTAACCGCAAAGTGCGCGAAGGAATCCGCGAAGTACGCGAAGAAAGGCGCTACTTTGCGGCCGGTTCTTTCTGCATTTCCCGGCTCACCCGCTCCACCTCGGCAAATACCCGCAGCACATTTCCACCCAGAATCTTGTGGATGTCCTCGGCACTATATCCCCGATCCAGCAAACCCTGGGTGATCTTGGGCAAATCAGCCGCCGAATCCATGCCCTCAGGTGTTGCTCCGCTCACCCCGTCGAAGTCTGAGCCCAGCCCCGCATGGTCCACACCCGCCACTTTCGCAATGTGATCAATCTGGTCGATCAGTACCGTGAATGGCGGACGCGGTATCTTTGCCATCCACTGCCGTTGGATCATTTCTTCATCCATATAAGAAGGCGTCTTGCCCGCGGCCTTCAGTTTGTCGAGATACTCTTTGACCGCGGCATCGCGCTCCTTCTCCTGCGCTTTATTTGCGTCCCAGTAGCTCTGATCATCGAATCCGGAATAGAAATTCACATCGACCACGCCGCCATTCTTAGCCACTGCACGTAGCATCTCGTCGGTCATATTGCGGGGAGCGTTGCACAGCGCTCGTGCCGACGAATGCGATGCAATCACCGGAGCTTTGCTCACCGCAATCGCGTCCCAGAATGTCTTGTCGGCGACGTGGGAAATGTCGACGAGCATCCCCAGCCGGTTCATTTCCACGACCACCTGTTTGCCGAAATCGGTGAGTCCGTTGTGATGCTGAATCTTGGGATCGTCGATGTCGCCCGAAGAGTCGGCCCACTCGTTGGTATTCGACCAGGAGAGCGTCATGTAGCGCACGCCCAGGCGATAAAAGTCGCGCAGCACACGAATGCTGTTCTCGATGGAATGGCCGCCCTCAATCCCCATCAGCGCCGCCAACTTCTTCTGTTTGCGAGCGCGTTCAATGTCGGCCACGGAAAATGCCATCATCATCCGGTCAGGATGTCGCGCCGCCTGCTCATACACCGTGTCAATCAGTTCCAGCGTATGTTTGGCGTAATGCCCCTGGTTGGTTTCCGGATCAACCCAAATGGAAAAAAACTCCGCGCCCAGATTGCCGGCGCGGGCTTTGTCCAGGCTGAGGTGACCAATGTCCTTGGGATCACTGGTGCCGATGTCGAAATCGTCGTCCAGAAAACGCTGTGGGGTGTCTGCATGGGTATCGACCACGATCGCCGACTCGTGGATCGCCCGCGCCTTGGCGCTGATTGGGGATGGATTTTGGGAAAAAGCAAACGAAGAGAGCAGGATCGTTGGTAAAACGAAAGAGCCCAGGCGTACTGCGGAATCTCGGAGTATGCGCATAGGGTAAGCACGAATTCTATACGCTAGGAAGGAAAACGGGAATCCGCCGCGGAAGGCTCGAAATTATTGCTCAGTGTTGTTGGTGGCCAGCGCTTCCGGTTGTGGGCCATCGGCGGGCTGGTTGACGGTTTTGTCGCTAGCTACAGTCCGCGCTTCGCGCCAGTCGGCGTAACTGCCAGACACTGCCACGTGGAACACCCACTGGCGACGCTCTTCTTCGGGTTCAATCAGCCCCTGTTCTTTGAGCGGCATCATGTAGGCTTGCATCCAGGCGATCTGCTCGCGGGTCATACCGCGGCGCTGAATGTCGACGGTGATGCCGGCCAGGTGAGACGAGGCGGTCTCGCCCTTCTCCGGCGCGGCGTTGCGGTTGTGGCGGCGCAGTTTCTTCTGCACCAGCACCGTGCGTACCGCGGAATTTACCTGGATCTGGTCGTGAAACTCGTTATAGTAGGCGCCGCTCAGGTCCTGAAGAAAATCGCGCGTCCACGGACGGCAATAACGGCGATCAGGATCAAGGCGCGGATCAATACGCAGCGTTTCCCCTTCGGGCAGCGAAACCAGATCGCCGCTCGCCACCAGTCGATCCAGTTCTGCCTGGTTCTGAATGCGCGGCAATTCCAGCCGGTCGATCTCCGCGTTCTGCCGTAACAGGGAATCGCGGGACGGTCGAAACACCGGGTTCCAGCGCGCCCGGCGAAGATGGATCTTGCGCTTGCCGGTACGATGGGATGATTGCGTCGGAATATACTGATGCAAGCCGAACGCCTGGACACACAAGCACAGCGTCAGCAGCGCGGCCAGAACGACTTTTTGCAATCTCGCCTTCACGAAGTGGCTCAATTCCTTAAACCTGCTGTATGCCTTGGTTGGCCGTCATTCTAGCGCACCGGCTACCCCGACTGCCCGGAAATTGTGCAGTCTGGTTACCAAAGAGTTGCCTGCATCGCCGGTTACTGTTGGTTACCCTGCGGCCATGGGCAACAACTCACCGTCTATCTGGAGCAGATGAACTGCCGTTGCCAAGGCCTTGCCGCCCGCGCCAAGTGGCTGGATTGCAAGGGTAGGAGTGTCTCACAGTTGGGTGGGCCAAAGCCAGTGGCACAAAAATTGGCGCAGTTACTTGCGGAAAAGGTCACCCACCGCCTGTTTCATCACTGCGCCGCCGACCTCGGAAATCGACCGGGTGAGCGGAAGATCCTTGGGACAAGCCTCCACGCAATTCTGCGCATAGCCGCATTCCTGGATGCCGCCATCGCCCATCAGCGCCGTCAGCCGGTCACGTTTCAGCGCTGCACCCGTGGGATGAGTGTTGAACAGCCGCACCTGAGCAATGGTCGCTGCACCCACAAATCCGGTTTCGTCGTTGAACTGCGGACAAACCTCCATGCAGCAGCAGCAGGAAATACAGCGCGACAAGGGATAGGCCGCTTCCTGCTCTTCCGCGGTCATGCGCGGACCGGCGCCCAAATCATAGGTGCCATCGATCGGAACCCACGCCTTCACTGCTTTGAGATTCTCGAACAGCACCTGGCGATCGACCGCCAAATCACGCACCACGGGAAACTTCGAAAACGGTTCCAGGCGGATCGGCTGCTCCAGATGATCGATCAGCGCTGAACACGCCATGCGGGCGCGCCCGTTAATCAGCATGGCGCACGATCCGCAAACTTCTTCGAGACAATTCGAGTCGTAGGTGATCGGCGAGGTCGCCTTGCCGTCACGCGTGACCGGGTTGGCCGCGATATCCATCAGGCACGAGGTCACGTTCATCCCCGGCTTGTGAGGCAGCTCAAACTCCTCCCACCGCGGCTTGTCTGCGGGAGTGGATTGCCGCTTGATCTTGAGGATTACGCTTTTGGCCATTCGCTCTTAGCCCTTAGTTAGAACCTTATGCATTCCTCTGTGTTCCCTGTGTCCTCTGTGGTTCCATCCTTCTCAATACTTCCTCGCCCGCGGCGGAATCAGCGAAATATCCACTGGCTCGAACTCGAACTTCGGTTCATCCGCATCGGGCGCAAAATATGCTTTCGTCGTTTTCAGCCAATTCTTGTCATCGCGATCCGGAAAATCAGGCTTGTAGTGCGCGCCCCGCGACTCGTCACGCATCGCCGCTCCCTGCGCAATCACCCGCGAGAGCTGCAGCATGTTGTAAAGTTGCCGCGCAAACATCACGCTGGTATTGGCCCACTGCGAACGGTCACTCAGGTTGATCCGCCGGAAACGCTCCAGAAACTCGCACAGCTTGGCATCGGTCTCTTTAAGATTCTTGTTGTAACGGATCACGGTGCAGTCCTTGGTCATCACCTCGCCCAGTTCCCGCCACAGTCGGAACGGGTTCTCCTTGCCCTCGGACTTCATCAGCATGGCATTATTTTCTTCCTGCTGCTTGCGCTCGCTGTCGAAGTGTCCGTTGCTGGTTGCGGCTTTCTGATTGCGTGCGTATTCCACGGCTGCCGGGCCGGCGACGAATCCTCCGAAGATGCACGACACCAGCGAATTCGCTCCCAACCGGTTGGCCCCGTGATATTGATATTCGCATTCGCCCGCGGCGTAGATGCCGGGAATATTCGTGGCCTGATTGAAGTCCACCCACAGCCCGCCCATGGTGTAGTGCATGCCGGGGAAAATCTTCATCGGCGTATCGCGCGGATCGTCGCCCACAAACTTCTCGTAAATCTCCAGAATCCCTTCCAGCTTGCGATCAAGAATCTTGCGGTCAATGTGCGTCAAGTCGAGATACACCATCGGCTTGCCATCAATCCCCAGATTGAGTTCAAACACAACCTTGAAAATCGCCCGCGTCGCCACATCCCGCGGAACCAGGTTCCCGTATTTCGGATACCACTCTTCGAGAAAATACCAACGGTCTTTCTCAGGAATTGACTTGGGATCGCGTTTGTCGCCTGACGTTTTCGGGACCCAAACGCGTCCACCCTCACCGCGTGCTGATTCCGACATCAGCCGCAGCTTATCTTCGCCCGGAATACACGTGGGATGAACTTGAATAAACTCGCCGTTGGCGTAGAAGCATCCCTGCTGATACAAGGCAGACTGCGCCGATCCAGTACAGACCACCGAATTCGTAGACTTCCCGAAAATCGCGCCATTGCCGCCGGTGCAGATAATGATTGCATCCGAAGGGAACGTTCGCACTTCCATCGACCGCAAATCCATGGCGCAGATCCCACGGCAAATTCGATTTCCGTCCAGCACTGCCGACAAGAACTCCCAATGCTCGTACTTCTTGACTTTGCCTTCGGACTCATACCGCCGCACTTGCTCATCGAGGGCATACAGAAGTTGCTGACCGGTGGTGGCACCCGCGAACGCCGTGCGGTTATAAAGAGTTCCGCCGAAGCGCCGGAAGTCGAGCAATCCCTCGGGAGTGCGATTAAAGGGCACGCCCATGCGGTCCAGCAGATCGATGATGCCGGGCGCGGCCTCGCACATGGCCTTGACGGGCGGCTGATTGGCCAGAAAATCGCCGCCATAAATGGTGTCGTCGAAGTGCTTCCAGGTGGAATCGCCCTCGCCCTTCAGGTTCTTGGCCGCGTTGATCCCGCCCTGCGCGCACACCGAGTGCGACCGCTTCACCGGAACAATGGAGAACAGGTCCACCTGCCCGCCCATTTCCGCAATCTTGATCACCGCGGCCAGTCCCGCCAGCCCGCCGCCGATCACCGTGATTTTAGGAGCTGCCATCTTTACTTGCTTCCGTTCAGTGCATGGGCGCAGACATCGTGACCTGGGTCGCACCGAAAGGCTCGATCGGTGTGCTCAGGAACGAATACATGGTCGCCGCACCCACCCCTATAAATAACAATCCGATTGCCAGGCAAACGTAGCCGAATTGGCGCCGCGCCTTATCGCCGGTGGTGATGCCCCACTTGGCTGCGAACAACCATAGGCCGTAAGCGAAGTGCCACGAAGCGCACACAATGCCCACCGCGTAAAACGCCACTGCCCACGGACTCTGGAACTCCATCTGCACTTTGCCAAAAGCCGCGTCGGGATGGCTCAGCAAATGAATGCCCGTAAAGCGCAGGTGCCAGGTGTGCCACACCATGTAAAAGAATGCGATGGCGCCGGTCCAGCGCTGCGCGTTGTACATCCAGTTGCCCGCCCACGGATATTCGGTAACGTTGCTGTCGCCGCGGTACCAGATGTAAAACCCGTAAAGCGCGTGGTAGAGAATCGGCAGCCAGATCCCGAACAGCTCCAGTCCGACGACAAACGGGAAGCTGCTCAGCAACTCAACTTGTTTCGCATAGGCGGCGGGACCACGGGTAGCGAACGCGTTGGAAACAAAATGCTCGATCAGGAATGCGCCAATAGGAACGATGCCGCTGATCGAATGCAGACGCCGCAACAGGAAGGAATAACCCTGGCCTGCCCGCAAAGGTGCCACGCCTCCCCGAACCTCGAATGGAGACGCGGGTCTGGCCGTCGATGCCACGTACGCTCCTATGAGTGCAATGAGATTAGGATAACTTTTTATTATCTTGGTGGGAGAGAACGGAAGTCAAGGCAGGGGCGGGAGAGAACCGTGCAGTTGGGTTCCTCTGTGGCCCTCTGTGTCCCCTGTGGTTGAGGTTTTCCTTCTGCCTCATCCCCCGGCAATGGCCCCGATCACAATGAACGGCTCTTTGCCCGACGCCACAGCCTCCGGCAGAGGAGCATCCGGCGATTCGTGAGACAAATCTTCCTCGCAAGCGAAAAATCTCAGGAACGGCCTGCGCTGTAGCGTAACGTGGTCACGGATGGTCCCGCGCAGCATGGGATAACGGGCCTCCAGCGCATCCAGTACCGACCGCTGCGTGACTGGCCCCGTGAGTTCGACCTCCACGTCGCCGCTCACGTGTGCCAGCGTCCGCAAATGTGGCGGGAGTATGACGCGAATCATGCCAGCGTCTGCACTTCCACCGACAACACCGCCGGCAGATCCCGGACAATAGGATTCCAGCTATCTCCTGCGTCAGGCGACACATACACCTGCCCGCCGCTGGTGCCGAAATAGACACCGCATTCGTCGAGAGAATCCACGGCCATGGCGTCGCGCAATACGTTGACATAGCAATCGCGCTGTGGCAGGCCCTTGGTCAGCGGTTCCCACTCGTTTCCCCCGGTGCGGCTGCGGAACACGCGTAGCTTGCCGTCGGGCACAAAATGTTCGCCATCACTCTTGATTGGTACCACGTAAATCGTCTCCGGCTCGTGCGCATGCACGTCGATGGCAAAACCGAAGTCTGTCGGCAAGTTGCCGCTGACTTCTTTCCAATTGTCGCCGGCGTCGTCCGAGCGCATCACGTCCCAGTGCTTCTGCATGAACAGCACGTCCGGGCGCTTCGGGTTCATCGCAATATGGTGAACACAGTGCCCGACCTCGGCATTGGGGTCCGGTATGTATTGCGACCTCAACCCGCGATTGATCGGCTTCCACGTCTGGCCGCCATCGTCGGTACGAAATGCACCAGCCGCCGAAATAGCAATGAACATCCGCTCAGGATTGCTGGGATCAAGAATAATGGTGTGCAGACACATGCCGCCCGCGCCCGGCTGCCACTTGGGCCCGGTGCCATGCCCGCGTAGTCCGGGGAGTTCCTTCCAGTTCTGTCCACCATCGGTCGAGCGGAAGAGAGCGGCATCCTCCACGCCGCCATAAACTGTTTCCGGATCGGTCAACGATGGCTCCAGATGCCACACCCGCTTGAACTCCCACGGATGCTGCGTCCCGTCGTACCACTGATGCGTGGTGAGTGGCTTGCCGCTTTCAGCAGACGCGTCGTAAACGAACTTGTTGCTCACGGCCTTGGGCGGACCCGCCGGCGCTGTCGCTTCACCCGGCGGTGTTCCCGGCTGATGCCACGTCTTACCGCCGTCGTCGGAACGCTGAATGATCTGCCCAAACCACCCGCTCGATTGCGAAGCATAAAGCCGATTGGGGTCTGCAGGCGATCCCTTGACGTGATAAATTTCCCAGCCTGCAAAATGGGGTCCGCTGACATCCCATTTTTCGCGCTTGCCGTCCGCCGTCAGCACGAACGCGCCTTTGCGCGTCCCTACCAGCACTCGTACATTGCTCATTGCTTCACTCCTATCGGTCTCAAGCCGTTCATGGGTCTACTTGCGTGCTCGAGTAGGGGATTTTGTTGTCCTGCGCCTGTGCCCGCGACACCGCACTCAGCACCACCGCTTACGGTATGCCGACTCAAATACTACACATTCGGCAGGTTCGGGATCTCCACCACCGGCCGAATCTCGACGGTGCCCTTGCGCGCGCTCGGAATCCGCCCGGCAATGTCGATGGCCTCGTCGAGATTCCTGGCCTCGACCATGAAGTAGCCGCCGAGCTGTTCGCGGGTTTCCGCGAATGGCCCGTCGGTCACCACCCGTTTGCTGTCCCGCACTTTGACGCACGTGGCTGTTGCCACCGGTTGCAGCGGCGAGGTGGACACGAACTGCCCGTCCGCTTTGAGATTATGTGCAAGTTGTGCCGACTCTACGTAGCACGCTTGCCGCTCGGCGTCGGTCCAGGCCTCCTCGTCGGCATAAATCAGTAACATGTATTTCATTTCTCTTTGCCTCCGTTAGTAAATCGAACGGTGAATGCTCAAATCGACAGCCTTCTCGCTTTACTTGCTCGTGGCCACCTGGGCTCGCAACCGTTCCTCTCGTTCTTGCACTTCGGGCGCGGACGCTAGGCCGAAGTCCCGCGCCTCGAATACCGGGCGAATCTCGACTTCGGCGCCTCCGTCGAATGGAGCGCGCTTGAGCCACTCGACCGCCTCTTCCATCGACTTCGTCTGCCACAGCCAGTAGCCTGCGATCAGTTCCTTGGTTTCGGCGAACGGCCCGTCAATCACCGTCGTTTGGCCTCCCGCGAATCGTACCCGCTTGCCCTTGGAACTGGCGTGGAGCCCGTCGGCTGCGAGCATCACGCCCGCCTTTACCAGTTCTTCATTAAACTTGCCCATCTCGGTTAGCAGTTCCTTGCTGGGGAGAATGCCCGCCTCCGAATCTTTACACGCCTTCACAATCACCATGCATCGCATTGTCTCGCTCCTTTTCGTGCCTCTATCCGTAAATCGAACGAGAACGCCCCAAATCGACACCCGCGGCCCGAAATATTTACAATCAAGTGTGTCTACCGAGGCCGCCAGCGCCGTAGAAGCAGTCTACCGCTCCGATTGGGGCCGCATCGTCGCCGCCCTGATTACCCTGGTCGGGGACTTCGACCTCGCCGAAGAGTGTGCGCAGGAAGCCTTTACCGCCGCAGTGCATCAATGGCAGGCCTCCGGTGTGCCCGAGTTCCCCCGCGCCTGGATCATCCAGACCGCCCGGCACAAGGCCATCGATCGCATCCGGCGCAACCTGAAGTTCGAGGAGAAACTCGAATCGTACGCCGTTTCCGGGCTGGTCCGCACCCTCGAAGAGCCGGACTACGACTCGCCCGAAATCCCGGACGACCGCCTGCGGTTGATCTTCACCTGTTGCCACCCCGCGCTCGCGCCCGACGCACAAGTAGCGTTGACCCTCCGCACCCTGTGCGGCCTTGAGACCGACGAGATTGCACGCGCGTTCTTAGTCCCCCCGGTGACCATGGCGCAACGCTTGGTGCGCGCCAAGCGCAAGATTCGCGACGCCGGGATTCCCTATACCGTGCCCGAGACAACCGACATGGCCGCGCGGCTGGATGCCGTACTAACCGTGATCTATCTCGTCTTCAACGAAGGCTACGCGGCCACGCGAGGTGGCCCGCTGGTGAGGACGGACCTCTGCGCTGAGGCCATCCGCTTGGGGCGCCTGCTAAGGTCGTTGCTCGGTCTCCAGCCTCCAGCGGAACTGACCGCTCTCGTCGCCCTTATGCTGCTGCACGACGCCCGTCGCGATGCCCGCATCGATGAGGCTGGAGATCTAGTGATTCTTGAAGAGCAGGATCGTAGCCGTTGGGATCAGCGGCAGATCGCCGAAGCGCTGCCGCTCGTCAATGAGGCTCTTCGCAGCAGGCCCAGTCCGTTCTCGTTGCAAGCGGCGATTGCGGCGGTGCATTGTCGGGCGGTGCGTGCTCAGGATACCGACTGGCCTGAGATCGTGCGCCTCTACGATCTTCTCGAGCGTGTGCAACCTTCTCCGATTGTGTCGTTGAACCGCGCCGTGGCGGTGGCCATGGTGGAAGGCGCTCAAACCGGCCTCGCCTTGGTGGATGCCATCGCCGCCAGCAACGATCTCGACAACTATCACCTTTTGCACGCCGTCCGCGCTGATTTACTGCGCCGCATTGGCTCCCCTGCGGAAGCGGCGAAAAGTTATGAGCGCGCGCTCGCGCTTGTGACCAATGACAGCGAGCGGCGGTTTCTGAAACGGCGCTTGCGAGAAGTTCAGCCACCGGCAGCGTGAGCCGGAATCCCGCCTTCCTACTCGCGCCGCAGCGCCACCATCGGGTCAACCTGCGTGGCGCGCCACGCCACGTTCTACCCCCGCTCTGCCCACTCCAGAAACCTCCGGAACGCGGCCCCGCGATGGCTGTATCTAGCCTTCTCTTCGGCGCTCAATTCCGCGAAGGTCTTACCAATCTGCGGAAAAAAGAACAATGGATCGTACCCGAAACCATTCGATCCTCGCGGCGCATCCAGGATCATTCCTTCGGCTTGGCCGCGAAACACTTCCACAGTCTGTCCATCCTGTGCCGCCGCAATCACGCACACAAACCTCGCCGTTCGCTTTTCTGCGGGAACTTTCTTCAGCTCTCGAAGCAATCGCGCATTGTTAGCCGCGTCGTCGGTGTTGATGCCTGCCAGATGAGGTGCCTCCGCAGCATAGCGCGCCGAATGCACTCCGGGAGCGCCGCCGAGTGCATCCACTTCGAGGCCGGAGTCATCTGCCAATACAATCTCTCCGGCAACGTAGTGGCTGTAGGCTGCTGCTTTCTTGCGCGCGTTGGCCTCGAACGTCAGTCCATCCTCGACCACCGGGGGCAGGGAAGCGAAACCAGGCATCGGCGCGATTTCCACCCCCAAGGCCGCCGCGGCTCCGGCAAAGTCCCGCAACTTGCCGGGATTGGAAGTCGCAATCAAGACCCGATTCACGCCCATTTGTTCTTCGCTTCCCTGTGGACAAATCCCTCGGGATTTTACAGGAAATTAACCTGCCTGAAACCTGGCTGTCGCGCCTGCTCATTAGAATTTGAGCATTCGAGGTGGAATAAACCCGGCGCTATAGGGGTCTGCGCGAGAGACGGCGTGCAGGCCCCTTGACGCTTCTCGCCTAACCAACGCGCTCTCGCCGTCGGCCAGCCCAGCCATCTCAAGATGTAAGGGAATATCGCGTTCTCAGGCGGGAGCCACTTCTTCTGAATTCCGCTGCTGGCGCAGCGCCTGCAAGAATTCTTCCTGACCTAACGACTCGTGCCCGCGCAGCAACTCAAGCAAGGGATCGTCCAACTCCTCCGCTGCTTCCGTCTGCTGGTGGTCGCTGGTGGCCAGCGCCCGTGGCGTGATCAGCAACTCGGGAACGGTTCCCGGACGGCTGCTAAGAAATCCTATGAAGGTTGTTACCCGTGCGCGCTCGTCGGCAGTCCGCGCTGCGAACTCAATGCCCATCCCAAACCCGGGATGCATCACCCGCACTGTACCTTCGGCCTGCACTTCCATGCCCTCCGCGCGCAACGATAGTGTGATGCCAGAGCGCTCCGGAAACGGCGACTCGGTCTCCACATAGCAACCGCCCACACTGAGATCAGTCAGCTTGCACTGCGTGACCGGCTCCGGGTCAGGCGGCGGAGGTTCGGGGGCATTCGCCGCAACCCAGGTCTGCAGGACGGTCCGCACACCAGCGGGAAGATCAATAAAATGTACGCCCGCTTGTCCGTTGGGATTGGCCCACGCAATTTCGCCGCGAGCGTCAATCGCGTTGCCATCGGGAAGACTGAACCTTACTTGGATGGCCGCCGCAGCACGTACCGGTTGCGCTGCCAGCAAATCCAGTCCGTCCTCGCTCAAATCCAGCAGGATGCCTTCGGTTTCGGGATCATCCTCCACCTTGATCTGCACCGGAACCTGCACCGGAACTCGGAAGGAAGACCGGCGTTCGCGCTTCAAGAGCACAATCGCGGCCCGTAGACCTGCTTCCGCCTGCTCCGTAGAAAAAGGCTTGTAGAGTACGAAATTTGCGCCTTTGCCGAACACATTGCGGAGGCTGGACTTGTCACTCAGCAAAGCTACAGTGACCACGTGGCTCCGGGGAGCAGATTGCAAGGCCTTCTGAAGAACCAGATCGGCGCTGTGGGGGTCATCGAAATCCACAATGACCAGATCGGAATTCTGTTCGGTGAGCTGGCAAATTCCATCCGAATAGCCGCAACACGCGGCTTCCACCCCGAACCCGGACAGGACCCCGGTCAGGACGGTGGTTGATTCATCGTCTTTGGAAACCAGCAATGCTTGAAACGTCATAGGCCGCTCGTAAGGGCGCCAATGGACAGCGTGTTTCTAGGGCCAGCGCGGCGAACTGCTGCGCGGCTTGCCGGCTGCGCTTCCGGCTCCGGCTGCGGCTGCTTTCGCCTGGGGCTGCTCATCCACTTCTGAGAGAACCGCGCTGTCATCTTCTTCATTCTCGGCGAGCAAAGGGGCCACTTCGCGCAGCTTCTCGGCCGCTTGCTGCAACATCTCTATCTGCTTGCCCAACTGGGCGTACTTGGCCTGCTTCCGCCGCAGTACCTCATGAATGTCCTTCATACGACCCCCTGTGGCAAATTTACGGTCGAGGCGGGCCATGGTCAATTGCAATTGCCCTTGGGAAGATTACCGTCGTAACTCAGGTGCCCGCCAGCCTGGGAGGCCCGCCTTCGAGTGATACGGGCAAGTCTTTCAGGAGTCTTCGACGGCTTGGGCCAAGGAGCGGCAGACCTTGGATGGGTTGAGAGGCCGGCCGGCCTGGCGTGAGCGCAGCCGGTAACGGACCAGCCCGGCGACCGCCACCGATCCCGTTCCCAGCAGTCCCAGCAACCTTGGCTCGGGTACGACCGGAGTCAGAGTGGTGTTCCCGCTTGCCATGAGGATCGACCGCTGATGGGTCCAGTCAAGGTGTATTCCCGCGAGCCATTGTTGAGCAGTTGCCAAAGGACATCGCCACTGCGAACTCGTCACCACCGAGGTTCGCTGCAAGACCCTTGCACACCTCCCGCAAGATCTTGCGCGAAAGGGTTGCAGAAGGCGGAATTGTCCGTTCTTCTCGGGCGGTTTGCCCGTGGAAGGGTGAACTAGCCTGCATTTCTTCTGGTTGGAGCGCGGATGCTACGCCCGGCGACCTGTCAATCCGGCAGTCTGCCGGGCATCCGCGGTTTTCGTGGCATAGGTAGTTGGTGCCACTCGCTGGCACGAAGGTGGGATTTACACGGCGGCGGGGAAGTCATACCTTGTCCTTGAGCAGTTCTGGGGGAGGGCTGTTCGGGCGTCCCGTAACTCGAAAGAGTTTGGGGCGCTTCTTATTTGTGGCGCTTTTGTTCCTCGCGTCGCCATTTCTGCCCCGGACTTTACATCCTTAGCGCAATCGTGTTTTAGTTCTTGCGACACCCTAAACTCCACGGAGCTCCCGTTTGCAGCGTAAGGAACTGTTGATTCTTCTGCTCCTCACATTTGGAGCGCTTCTGATTCACGGCTACCACCCTTGGGCTGAGGACTCTGAGGTTTATGTGGCGGGAGTTGAAAAGACCCTCCACCCCGAACTTTTCCCCTTCAACTCGCAGTTCTTCGCATCTCACGCCAGCTCAACTTTGTTCCCGACCCTCATAGCCGCGTCGGTGAGGCTGAGTCACCTGCCACTCAGCGTTGTGCTGTTCGTCTGGCATCTCGCTTCGATCTATCTGTTTTTGCTCGCCTGTTGGCAACTGGTAAGCAGGTGTTTTCCTGGCTCCAATGCGCGTTGGGCCGCGGTCGCTCTGATTACCGCACTCTTGACTCTGCCGGTAGCGGGGACGGCCTTATACATCCTCGATCAATACCTCAACCCCCGGAACCTGGCTGCATTCTCAACCATATTTGCCATTGTGAAAATGATCGACAGAAAGTACTTCCAGGCTGGCTTATTTCTGGCATTCACCGTGGCCGTTCATCCCCTGATGGCAGTCTTTGCTTTCTCCTTCTGCGTCCTGCTGCTTGCGCTCGACCATCGGGATATGGGTTTCGCCACTCTCGCCTGCCTGCTGCCCTTCGGCCTTTCACTCGCCCCCCCCTCTGCGGCCTACCGTCAGGCGGCCCTGACACATGGTTTTCATTACGTCACTCGCTGGAATTGGTACGAATGGCTGGGAATCTTGGCGCCCCTCGTCATCCTATGGTGGTTCAGTCGGCTGGCGCGCTCAAAACACCTGCAAAACTTGGATCTCCTGTGCCGCGCTTTAATCATCTACGAACTGATCTACCTGCCCCCGGCGGTGGTGCTCTCCACGGTTACACGCCTTGAAGCTCTGGCGCGATTGCAACCCATGCGCTGTTTATTCCTGCTCTACATTCTGATGTTCCTGTTCATTGGCGGATTTCTCGGCGAGTATGTCCTGAAGAGCCGAGCCTCGCTTTGGCTGGCACTCTTTGTTCCGATGTGTGCGGGCATGTTCCTGGCTCAGCGCGCGCTTTTCCCTTTCAGCCGGCATATCGAATGGCCTGGGTCCGCGCCTACCAACCCATGGGCCCAGGCCTTTCTCTGGGCTCGCGATGACACTCCCACGAATGCAATCTTTGCTCTTGATCCTGAATACGAACACTTTCCCCAGGAGGACGAACAGGGTTTTCGTGCAATCGCCCAGCGCAGCCGCCTCGCGGATGACGCCAGCGATGCTGGTGCCGTCACCATGTTTCCAGCCATGGCGGAGGAATGGTTCCGGCAAGTGCAGGCGCAAACCGGTTGGAAGAATTTTCAGGCGCAGGATTTCCACCGTCTGGGAACGGACTTCGGAGTGACATGGGTCGTGTTGCAGGCGCCTGGCGTACCGGGCTTGGATTGTCCCTATCGCAATTCGCTCGTCCTGGTTTGCCGGGTGTGAATCCGCAGAGGCGGGACTGCTAGGGCTGTAACGGCAACCTCCCTTCCTCCGCGCCTGCGACCTCCACTCGTCCCCACTGGCGCCGGGGATCGCCTTCCCCCACCACCGCCCGCAATCTCAGCATCCGCAGGATGCAATAGCAAGCCAGCGCAGCGGTGATGTGTTTCAACGTGTGTCCGCTCACGATTCTTCCCAGCGAATAGATCGGGCCATCCAGCAGTTCGAATAGCTTGGCCAAAACGTAAAACAGAAACGCCAGCATCAGGTCCTGGGTCCGGCTATACCGCGCCGGAAACAGTCCGATGATCACTGCGATTACGACCACCGGACAAAACTGCACAAACAGGTAAAAACGAAGGTCCCCTTGAGCCTGAAGTTCACCCACGTACCAATAGGCCACGCTCGCGGCACCCAATGCCATCAGAGGCAGTAGCAATCGCGCGCCCGCCCTGGTCGAAATGCGCTCTACGATGGTGGCATCCACAATCGCGACGAAGGAGAACGTCATCGGCAGAAGATCCCAGACCAGGCGCGCATTTCCCGGCGCCAAGTGGTAGTAGCCGGATCCCAGCCCGGTCAGCATGACACCGGCAAAGAAAACCAGATAAGGGATTCGCTCCCAGCTCTCGGAGAATGCCACTCGGTTAACGCCGCGAAGCAGAAAAACCACTCCCCACATTCCCACCAGCACAAAGGGAATGTTGGAAAGCACGTCAAAGCCGTGCGGAATTCCGAGAATCGTGCGTTGATCGGCAAACTCGTGGTAGTTCACCCCCAGCGCGACCCGGGGCGCAAAACCCACGGCGCCCGAGATCACCACTAGGACTAGAGCCAGAATCCACAGGCGGGTGCGCCGGTCCCAGATCCACCATCGCCGCAAGAGGCCACGCATTTTCCATCCCTCCATTGACCGGGCCGGGCCTGAGCCGGAACTTCCAATCCCGTGGCGGGGAGGAAGTATAGCATCCTCCCTTAGGGTGCCTCCGCAGCCCACCAACCCGGCCATCCGCTGTGCGGCAATGGTTCTCCGGGCAACTAATCGCGCCAAAATGTGTTTTACTTGGTAGAATACCCGGCATACAAAAGCCAAGCGGGTCTGAACTGTCATCTTAATCGGGAAGGTTCCCGGGGTGGCATTTTAGTGTAGCGGCTGTCTCAATTCCAACGGTAGCTGATAAACTTGAATAGATTGCCAAATTTTCAGGGGACGAATGGACAACCTTGGGGCTCCGCTCGATCGACCCGGCAATCTCAAGAGGATCCGTACTAATGTCCTGTGCGCAAACAGTAGAGGAAGTTGCCCCCTTGTTCGACTACTGTAGATGGAATTCACAACTAGCTAATCTGTCCAGGCAGTACGCAGAAAACAGTCCCTTGCCGCACGTTTTTCTTGGGGACTTTCTCGATGCCGAAATCGCCGGCGCGATTGCGCAGGAGTTTCCCTGCGCCCACACCGAGGCCTGGATCCAGTACAAACACCACAACGAGAATAAACTCGGTATGGCCAAGCGGGAGCTTTTCCCTCCCCGCCTGGGCAGTGTGGCTGATGAATTGAACTCTCCCCGCTTTGTCGCCTGGCTGTCCCAGTTAACCGGCATTCCCGGCCTGGTCGCCGACCCCAGCATGGAAGGCGGCGGATTGCATCAGTCCAGCCGCGGAGGCTTTCTCAATCTTCACACTGATTTTTCGCACCACCACTATCACCAGAATTGGCGCAGGCGGGTGAACATAATCCTTTACTTGAATGACGGCTGGCAACCCCAGTGGGGCGGCGCCATTGAGCTCTGGGATTCCGGCATGAAGCAGTGCTTCTCCAAGTACCCGCCCCGGCTCAATCACGCCATCATCTTCAACACCGATGATCGCTGTTTCCACGGTTTCCCTGAGCCACTCACCTGCCCGGAAAGCGACACGCGCAAGAGCCTGGCGCTGTACTACTACAGCGTAGAGCAGGATTCAAAGACTGCGCCGCGTTCCACCAACTACCGTGCCCGGCCCAGTGACAGTGCGACTGAGTCGGCGATGATCTGGCTCGATAAGACCGCCGTCGATCTCTACTCGCGCGCCAAAACCCGCTTCGGATTCTCCGACGAATGGGCCAGCAAGGTTCTCGGCATCATCTCGCGAAAGAAATAGGTCTGCTCGAGTGGCGCGGACACCCTGCGACAGCCGCGTCGGCTGTCGCGTCGAGTGCTGAAAATAACTCCGCGATCTCCGCGGAATTTCCCTGAGTCCTCAGCGTTTCAGGGTTTTGACGTAACGGGTGGAGAGAATCATCGAGTCACGCAGGCGAAAAAACCCGTCCTAGTCCGCGTGGCTCGCCGCCGGGGAACCCGGTCTCGACAGGCCGACGATGCTGCCTAGCCACCGTCGCAATCTGTCCATGTAGAGATACACCACCGGCGTAGTAAACAACGTCAGCGCCTGGCTGACAATCAATCCACCGACGATCGTAATGCCCAGTGGCCGCCGCAATTCCGATCCTATCCCTGTCCCCAGCGCCAGCGGCAGCCCGCCCAATAGCGCCGCCATCGTGGTCATCATGATGGGACGAAAACGCAGCAGGCAGGCTTCGTGAATGGCATCCAGAGGCGATTTGCCTTCCGTCCGTTCCGCCTCCAGCGCAAAGTCAATCATCATGATGGCATTCTTCTTCACCAGGCCAATCAGCAGAATGATGCCGATCAGGCCGATCACATCCAACTGGTTATGCGTCAGCTTCAGCGCTAGCAGCGCCCCCACGCCCGCCGAAGGAATCGTGGAAAGAATGGTAATGGGATGAATATAGCTTTCGTACAAAATCCCCAAAACAATGTAAACCGTCAGCACCGCCGTCAGAATCAGAATGGGCTCACTCGACAGAGAATCCTTGAACGCCGCCGCCGTTCCCTGAAAACTGCCCTGGATGGTCGCGGGAAAACTGATCGACTTCTTCGCGTTCTCAATCGCGGTGGTCGCCTGCCCCAACGAAACGCCCGGGGCAAGATTGAATGAAATCGTTACCGCCGGCCATTGTCCCTGGTGATTGACGGCCAATGAAGTATTGGCCGGGCCGTAGTGGGTGAAAGCGGAGAGTGGAACCGTGGCGCCGGTCGAAGAATGCACGTAGGTGTTTTCGAGTGTGTCCGGGCTTTGCTGAAACTGCGGCGCAACTTCCATCACTACGTGGTACTGGTTCAGGGGCTCGTACATGGTAGAGACCTGGCGCTGGCCGAACGCGTCATACAGGATCCCGTCGATGTCCGCCGCTGCCACCCCCAGGCGCGACGCAGTGTCCCGGTCAATGATCAGGTTCGCCGCCAATCCCTTGTCCTGCTGGTCGGTGTTGACCTGCATGAGCAGCGGTATGGCGCGCATTTTCGCCAGCAACTGCGGCGCCCACACGTTCAACTCGTTCAAATCCTCGCCTTGCAAAGTGTACTGATATTGCGCCTGGCTCAGGCGGCCGCCGATGTTTAGGTCCTGCTGCACCTGCATATACAGCGTCGCGCCCGGCACCTCGGCAAACTTTTTGCTCAGTTCGTTGATCACCTGGTCGGCGGTGAGCTTACGTTTGTTCTTGAGCGTGATGTACATCCGCCCCTGGTTCATGGCCGTAGTTCCGCCGCAAAAGCCGATCATGTGTTCCACGTTCGGGTCCGCCATCGCAATCCGCACATAGCGTCGCATCTTTTGGCTCATGGCATCGAAGGAAATGTCCTGGGCTGCCTGAATCGACCCCTGGATTCGCCCCGTGTCCTGCTGCGGGAAAAACCCTTTGGGTACATTCTGATACATGTAAATGCTTAAGC
>JBAWFN010000137.1:0-6886 GCA_049591935.1 Terriglobales bacterium
AATGTCATAGATGATTTCCGGCAAGTGAATACTCCCTGGTAAGAATGGATATGAGCTACAAATAGGTGATTCTACGCCATGCCCTGAGGATTCAGGAACCGCCGGAGGGGACGCACCAGAAGGTGAAAGCGACGTTCGCGCAGGGTCACCACGCCAGAAATAACCCGATGCAAGTTGCGGTCGCCGACGCTAGTACTATGAACCTCGTCCAACCCTGAATCCCACGGCGCTTAAATAGAACGTAGAACGTCACCAGGACGACAATGGTCAGAGCTGTCATCTCGATGTGAAAGCGCCTTGTCAACGCTGCCATGTGTGCTTGGAACTCACGAGTCTGATCCGCAAGAACGGCGGCATATTGTTCCTCGGTCGCAGCGTCGATGTTCACTGCCTGAAAAATGTTCGTCGATTGATGTAACAATTGATGTAACAGCCTTTGAAGCAGGATCGTGACCACGGCGAGAGCGAGACTGAAGCAAGCGAGAAGCCTATCCAAATGCCGAGACATCGGAGCTATCTTACGCCGAACCGTGCCTGGCTGCCGCACTCTCCGTGGTGCTAGACTACTTGTAGCGGGAGGCACTTATGCATCTCCTGGCGCTGTTCTTCTTCCCGATCTTCGGCTTCGGATTTGTCGCGTATTTCCTTCCTTCAATCGTCGCCTTCGCTCGCAGCAAACGCGATGCAGTCTCCATCCTGATTCTGAATTTCTTTCTGGGTTGGACGGCAATCGGCTGGGTGATTGCGCTGGTGTGGGCGCTAAAACAAGACATGCCGCTGGCAGCGCGCTGAGTCGATCTTAGGCCAGCAGCCGGGCCGCTTCCTTGGCGTAATAAGTAAGGATGATGCCAGCCCCGGCACGGCGGATCGAAAGTAAAGCCTCCATCATTACCCGCTCACGATCAATCCAATTATTGCGAGCGGCAGCCTCGATCATGGCGTATTCGCCCGAGACCTGGTACGCGGCAAGCGGCAGGTCAAAGCGTTCGCGGGCCGCAGCAATCACGTCGAGATACGGCATCGCCGGCTTGACCATGATCATGTCCGCGCCTTCTTCGATGTCGAGTTCGATCTCGCGCATGGCCTCGCGCAGGTTGGCGCCATCCATTTGATAGGACCGGCGATCGCCGAACTGCGGTGCGGAGTCGGCCGCTTCGCGGAACGGCCCGTAGAAACCGGAGGCAAACTTGGCCGCATAAGAAAGGATCGGGGTATTGATCAGCCCTGCTTGGTCTAAGGCTTTGCGGATTGCGCCCACGCGCCCGTCCATCATGTCGGACGGCGCAATCACATCCACGCCTGCGCGGGCCAGTGAAACCGATGTTCGCGCCAGAAGTTCAAGCGTGGCATCGTTCACGATTTCGTATTCTGCCGCGACCGGCGGAGCGGCAACCGCCGCGCCCAAAGATTGCGTCCCAGCCGCGCGCACAACGCCGCAATGTCCGTGGGACATGTATTCGCACAGGCAGACGTCGCCCATTATGATGAGATCGCGCACTTCGCGCTTGATGGCGCGCGCCGCCTGCTGCACGATTCCATCTTCCGCCCAGGCGCCGGTGGCCACGTCGTCTTTCTTCTCGGGCAAGCCAAACAGAATGATCGCCGGCACCCCCAGCCCGTGCGTCCCTCGCGCTTCCTTGACGGCTTCATCCACTGAAAGGTTGAACACCCCGGGCATCGAGCGGATTTCTTTCCGCACCCCTTCTCCGGGGCAAACGAACATGGGATACACCAGCGACGCCGGCGAAAGCCGGGTTTCGCGCACCATGGCGCGCAATGGCTCACTCTGGCGAAGACGACGAAGGCGGGTTTCAGGAAAGCTCATGAGACGTCTGGCGGACGAGCCAGCGGCTCGCCCCGCATGGCACGATTCTAGCAGACGGCGATTCACCCAGGCCTTCCGCGGCTCGCTGATCGAATCCACGCCCCTTGAAAGGCGCTGCCGGTACTATCGTAACCTCAAGTAACCACCTGAGACTTCTGCACGTGCCGATCGCCTCCTAGAATGTTGCATAGCGATGACTTGGAAGAAGCACATATGGGTAGTGTTTACCGCCGGCCTCATCCTGTCCTACGTTCTGGCGGCGTCTAGTTCTCCTCACAGCCACGCCTTGACCGCCTTTGGTGACATAACCCAGTTCCTTCTGGTTGCGTTTGCCTCCATATTAATGGCCTGGAATGCAGTCTCAAGCAGGGGCCATGCGCGTGGCTTTTGGCTTCTGATGGCCGCCGGGTGTTTCCTGTGGGCGGCCAGCCTGGGTGCCTGGACCTTCTTCGAAGTGGTCCGAAGGCGCGAGGTGCCGGAGCCCTTTTTCGGAGATGTCATTCTGTTCATTCACATCGTCCCGTTCATGGCGGCGGTGGCCCTGCGTCCGCATCGTCCGCAGGAGGAGAAAAAGCTCTACTTCAGCACTTTGAATTTCCTGATGCTCTTGATCTGGTGGGTCTTCCTGTATGCCTTCACGGTTTTCCCCAACCAGTACGTCACGCTGAATTCGCCAGCCTACAACCAGAATTATGACTTGCTTTATCTCTTTGAAAACCTGGTCCTGCTCGTGGTGCTCGGCTTGCTGACCACCAACGTGCAGGGGCCCTGGAAAAAAGTCTATTGGAACTTCTTCATCGCCGCGGGTTTGTACACCTGGAGCTCAGAAGAGATCAACGCAGCCATCACGCGGGGCCAGTACTACACCGGCAGTTGGTATGACATTCCCCTGGTCACTTCGATGTGCTGGCTGATCTTTGCCGGGCTGATGGCGCGCGATGTGAAGCCTGCCCAGGAATCGGCCGCCCCGCCGCGCAGCAAATGGCTGGCGCTGTCACCTCGTCTAGCCATGCTGGCGATCCTTTCGTTGCCGGTGATGGGATTCTGGTCGCAGTTTCGCGATCCGTCCCCGCCTCCCATTCGCCATTTTCGGCTTCTGGTCACGCTGGCTGCCATGCTGGTCCTGGGTGGGTTCGTGTTTCTGCGCCAATACCTGCTGGATCGCGAATTGATGCGCTTGCTGGAAGAATCACGTCAGAGCCTGGAGAGTCTCAAACGCCTGCAAACCCAGTTGGTGCAGAAAGAAAAACTGGCCTCGCTGGGCCAACTTGTCTCCGGGGCGGCGCACGAGATTAACAACCCGGTCGCGGCGATTCTCGGGTACTCAGAATTACTGGCCGCAAACCGCGACCTCGATCCCTCGCAAGTGACCATGGCACAAAAGATCGGACAACAAGCGCGGCGCACCCGCGACCTGCTCTCCGGCCTGTTGAGTTTCGCCCAGCAGACCCCGGCGGAAAAGATGCTGGTCGAAATCGGCCCTTTGTTACAACGCGGGTTGCAGATGAAGCTGCTGCAGATGGAAACCAAAGGGATTCGCGTACACACCACGATTGCGCCCACGCTGCCCCGCATCTGGGGCAACCCCAACCAACTTCTGCAATCTTGCCTGGAAATCATCGGCAATGCCATGGACGCACTGGAGGGAGCCGGTGGCGGAACCTTGTGGGTCAGCGCCGCATGCGAAGACAATCAGGCGGTGATCAGGTTCTCCGACTCGGGACCTGGGATTCGCGAACCGGAGCGCGTCTTTGACCCCTTCTATACCACCAAGCCTGTCGGCAAGGGCACCGGACTCGGCCTGAGTGCCACTTACGGCGTGGTGCAGGACCACGGCGGCCAGATCAGCTGTCACAATCGACCCGAAGGTGGGGCTGTCTTTGTTCTTCGTCTCCCCGCCGCCGGCTCCGAGTCATCCGCCCTCATGGTAAGGAATACTCCGCGTTCGCTGGCTACCACGAATTGATGGACAAGGCCGAGCCGCCTTCCCGCTTCCTGTAACATTATTTCGTATGGTTCCGCAGCCGCTTCCCTACACCAGCGCCAGAGTGCTGGAATTCGACTCTCTACTCGAACTGTTGCGGGGCTACGTGTCTTCGCCACTGGGACAAAAGGCCATCAAGGCGCTGGCGCCGTCCAGCGACCGCGATTGGATTCAGAATCAGCAACAGCTGACTAGCGAAGTTCGCGAGTTCCGCCGGGTGGGCGGTGGCTTCGACTTTTCCGGATTGATTGAAATCGGCATTCACCTTGAAAAATCACGGATTTCCGGGGCGGCGCTTGAGACCAGCGAAATTCGCGATGTGGTTCTGGTGGTGGAACGCGCATCGGAATGGCGGGAGATTTCATTGAGTCCACCCGCAGCCATGAGAGTGGAATGGCGATCCGTAACCCAACTTTCATCGGGGATTGCAAACTTTACCGACTTTCTGCGCGGCTTCCGCAACAAAATCCTTCCTGACGGCACCCTGGACGATAAAGCTTCTCCCGATCTCGCGCGCATCCGCCGCGAGATGGAGAAACAACGCCGTCAGATCCAGGAATCGCTACGCGGCTACTTGCGACGGCTGGCCGAAGGCGGCACGGTTCAGGACGAGCTGATCACCATCCGCGGCGAGCGTTTTGTGATTCCGGTGAAAGTCGAGCAGAAGCGGCGCGTCCAGGGCGTGGTTCATGGCGCCAGTTCCAGCGGACAAACGGTTTTTGTCGAGCCGCTGGAGACGATCGAGCAAAACAATGAACTGGTCCGGTTGCTGGATGAAGAGCAAGCCGAGATTCATCGCATTTTGCTGGAGATGACCCGCCGCATCGGCGAGCAGTCGGATTCCATTCGTGCAGCGTCAGGGGTTCTCGCTGAATTGGAACTGCAATTTGCCAAGGCCCGTTTTGCCGAGGATTACAACTGCGTTGCAGTTGAATTGAGTGCGCACCAGGGCCTGCTGCTCCACAAGGCCCGGCATCCGTTGCTCGAGCGCAATCTTCGCGCCAAAGGTGGGAAGCTGATTCCTACCAGCCTGGAACTGGATCGCGAGAAACCGGAACTCATCATCACCGGCCCCAACACCGGCGGCAAAACGGTTGCTCTGAAAACTGTGGGATTGCTGGCACTGATGGCACAGTCCGGGATTCCAGTTCCCGCCGACCGTGCCAGGATTCCCTTGTTCGACGCTGTGCTGGCCGACATCGGCGACTATCAATCCATCGAGCAGAACCTCTCGACGTTTTCCGCTCATGTCACCAATATTGACTTCATCTCCCACACTGCGACGGCAGATTCGCTGGTGCTGCTCGATGAACTCGGCTCCGCCACCGACCCTGAAGAAGGCGCAGCCCTGGCGGTAGCCATTGCGGAGCACTTCCGCGCGCTTGGATGCATCACCATTATTTCCACGCACCATACCTCGCTGAAAGTTTTTGGGGCGAACGCGGCCGGAGTGCTCAACGCTTCCGTCGGATTCGACGAAGCCACATTGCAACCGACTTACGAATTGAACATCGGCGTGCCCGGCGCTTCGGCAGGAATCAACATAGCGCAGCGGCTGGGATTGAATTCGTCAATCATTGAAGCCGCGCGAGCAAGGCTGGGATCGCAGGCACGCGATGTTGGTCAATTCCTGGATAAGTTGCATGCCGACTTGCGCCAGGCCGAGGCCGAACGCTTGCGCTTGCGGACCCGGGAAGAAGAACTCGAACGCGAGAAAACTCACCTTCTGGCGGAAGGCAAGAAAGAACAGCAGGCCAAAGTGAAAGAAATGGAGCAAAAACTAGCCACCCTGCTGCGCGACTTTGAGTATCACGCTCGGGAATCAATCAACGCCATTCAAGACCGCGCCGCGGCACAGAAACTCTCGAAAGAGGCAGAACGCCGGATCGCGAAGTTGCGCCGTGAATTCCGCGAGCAATTCGATTCCACGATTGTTGCTCATGCCAGCGGTGCCGACCGCGACGATCCCAACGCGACCCCGCAACTCGTCAAACACGTCTCCGAGGGCGACACCGTCAAGCTGAAATCCATGGGGCGAAACGCGTTGATCACCCGCCGTATTGACGACAACCATTTCGAGGTCGAAGTCGGGTCGATGAAAATGAAGATCGCCCGCGACGACATTGCCGAAGTGTTGGCGCGTGCAGCCGAGTCTCCGGTGAAAGCGGCAAGGGCGCGGGGGATCTCGGTGTCTTTGGGAAACGAGGGTGAAAATGTGCCTTCGGAAATCAACGTGATCGGCCACAACGTGGACGACGCCACCCGCGAAGTCGAAAAGTTCGTCGATCGCGCGTTCCTTGCAGGATTGCCCCGGGTGCGCGTAGTCCACGGCAGCGGTATGGGCATTCTGCGCAAAGCCCTGCGCCAGTATTTGCAGAAGCATCCACACGTCGAGTCGGTGACCGAGCCTCCACAGAATGAAGGTGGGGGCGGGGCGACGGTGGTGGAGTTAAGGGTATGACGCTGGGCGGTGGTGATTTATCCCAAATTGGGAGACAGAAATGTCCTTTTTGTGTTGGTCGTCACATCATCTCTCTACGTCCCATGTCATTCTGAGCGTAGCATGTCCTGCGCAAAGCGCAGGACATGCGGAGTCGAAGAATCCCTACCCTCTTATGGCTCGCTATCGGAAGCGCCGGAGCTATTGTGTGTACATCGTGGGCAGTCTGTCCGGGACTTTGTACATCGGCGTCACCAGTCGCCTCGATCAGCGCATCCTCCAGCACAAACAACATACCTTTGCAGGTTTCACCAGCAACTACGGCGCAGACCGCCTGCTCTATTGGGAGTCCTACGACGACGTACAAAGAGCCATTGGTCGCGAGAAGCAACTCAAAGGCTGGCGCCGGGAAAAGAAAGTTGCGCTGATCGAGTTGGTAAACCCGCACTGGGTGGACCTGAGCAAAGACTCGCGTCCATGGACAAAATCCAGCTCCCTGTCATCCTGAGCGGAGCGAGTCCTGCGCGAAGCGCAGGACTTGCGGAGTCGAAGGATCCCTACATAACCGCAGACCTCGCTTTGGAAGCACATCGCGAGTCGCTAAGAAATGAGAGACCGTCGAGCGGGTAGGGATGCT
>JBAWFN010000138.1:0-3046 GCA_049591935.1 Terriglobales bacterium
CTCCAGCCGTGCGCCGTCCTGCACGTAGCAACTCCTTTGCCGTGGTTGGCACCGAAGCCAACCGCGACCTTGAGCATCGACGGCACAACAGCGATGCACTTCGAATCATTCATAATGCCGTCGGGAATCGCCTTGTCGGGAGTAGCCATAATTTCGTTCAAAACATTGGCCGATGCGTCAATGCGCTTGGCAATTCCCGATTGATCGTCGTCATCTTCCGCCCAGCTCAAGCCGGAACCCAGCAAAGCCGCCAGGCTCAACACTAAAAGGCATCTCGTGATTGCTACTTTCATTTTCGAGTTCATAGGTACCCTATTCTGTGCCCAACCTGAGCACGCTGGATTTGTTATGTTCGGATTTGTTGTCGTTCGACCACACTGGTTCGATCCATACCAACTCACTCCTTCCCGTCTGGAACGTAGATCACGAGCGGACGTGCCCGACTTGGGCGCCATTACGCATGCGATGGGGCGAACGGCAGCACATTGTTGAGGGTCGCTCGCTGCGGAACCGGCATGCTCCATTTCTCGACCATCGCTGCGGATTCGGACCGGTTACGCGCACTGCTCGGACGCCCACTGCGAGTTGCCGGGGGGCATGCCAGGAAATCCCGGATCCGCAGTTTGGCCTTGTGCAATTGTGATTTTGAATTGCCCACGGAACATCCCAGCAAATCCGCGATTTCCTGGTGCTCGTAGCCTTCAACCTCGTGCAGCAGGAATATCGTCCGATACCCTTCGGGAAGCTCACTGATGGCTCGGGTCAATGCCAGCCGGGTGACGCTGCCCACCAGACGACCGTCTTTAATCCCATATTCACGCCGGACCTGCTGGGCATTGTCATTCTTGCTGGTATAAGGCTGGTCGAGTGAAACCTGAATTAGCGACTTCTTCCGGAAATGCATCAGCACTGTGTTCACCGCAATGCGGTGGAGCCACGTCGAGAGAGCTGAGTCTCCACGGAAGCTGGACAGCTTGCGGAACACTTGCAAGAAGGCGTCTTGAGCCAGGTCCTCCGCCTCCGCGCTATTGTTGGTCATGCGCAGGCATAAGGAATAGATCCGCGACTTGTGGGCATGGAACAAAGTCGAGAACGCATCCGAATCACCCTGCTGGGCACGCCTGATCACATCGGGGCTCAGAGGAAGTGAGGCCATGCTATTCGTGTCTCTGTTCACGTGCGTCTCCTTTCGAAGCAACATGATTGTGGGTTTGCCACGACAAGTGCCGTCGCATCCACACTCGGGAGACTAAAGGCGCCAGCGAAAATCGTCTATCCAGTGCGGGCCGTAGGGGTCTCGATATGTTGCTGTACAACACGTTTCTGAGCTGGCGATTGTAAAGACATGCTTTCCGTCTACCGGGAACTTCTTACACGAATTACAGAGTTCGCAGGATGTTGCGCAGCCACTGATGGCACCTAAGCTCATCCCCATGAAATGGCCCTCCACGTGCCCACCTACCGAGCAGGAGTCGGCTTGAAATGACTCCTGCTCCTCGCCTTGGTTTCATGAGGGTGGGGTGGGGTATTACAACGCGCTCACTCCGTAAGCTTCGTGCGACACCAGGATTTCCGGAGGCTCACAATGAAAATAGAATCTTTGCGCGACCTCTATGCGGAACAACTCCAGGGTCTCTACGACGCCGAACACCAACTGATCAAGGCGCTCCCGAAGATGGCAAAGGCGGCCTCGTCGGAAGATTTGCGAACTGCATTTGAGGACCACCTGGCAAAGACCAGGGAACATGCCCAACGGATTGAGACCATCTTTGGACGGATGGGCCTGAAGACTCGCGGCAAGAAGTGCCAGGCCATGGAAGGCCTGGTCAAAGAATGCGGCGCAGTCATGAAACAAGTCATGGAAGATGGCCTCAAGGATGCCGCTCTCATCGCCGCTGCCCAACGGGTCGAGCATTACGAGATTGCGGGATATGGTTGCGTCCGTGCCCACGCGACAACCCTGGGGGACGACGTCGCCGCGGCTTTTCTCGCCCAGACTCTTGATGAAGAAGAGGAAGCCGATAAGACCTTGAATCGTATCGCGAGGGGCCTGAACCTGATGATCCCGAAAGAACGCGGCCCATCCCAGGGGCGCCCAGAGCAGCAAGCGCAGGTGGCCGGCGCAAGATCGACATCAGCCGCCTGAGCTCTGCCGCTACCAGTTACAAGCCCCTCTGGTCAGGGAATGACTGTATTGCTCCAGACCCCCGCACCCTCTCTAATGTGCGCTGAAGGGCGGGCACAGATCATGGCCAATGCGGCGATCGTACAAGAAAAAGCTGGTTCCACAATTCAGTTGAAGAAGGTAATTGAGCAGTCACTGGCGATACTCGGCGAGAACAACGACACGCCCAGACCGGTGATTTGCCTGCGTTCGCTCCCACTCTACGTTAACCCAGCCAATCGCCAGAAGGTGGCACTGCTCAGCGCGGCCAAAGCATTGGCATCGCTCTGGGAAGTCTCGAAGCCCAAGCCCGCTCGCAGGCCACCCAGCGAGTTGTTTTTGCAACTAAGGTGCACGAACGGCGCATAAATCTGTTTTGTGATGTGCGCCGTGATCATTGCAATAAATAGGAGCGTGTCATGACAAACGAAACCGAAAACAATTACGACAGCCAATCGAAGAACACTGGCAAGGACTACAAGAAGAACCCGGGACAAGAAAGCGGACAGCATCTGCCGAACCAGCAGGATCCCTCGAAGAAGAACCCGTCGCAGACTGATGACTCGCGACCGCACGATGGCCAAGGTTCTGGCCAGGTCGAAAAGCGTCGCGCCTGAACAGGGCGTTGCACGGTTGCACCGTTTCCCCGGCGAACCTGCCGGGGATTTCTATTTGCATCCGCGGAGTCTCAGGCATCGGGACAGGCGACCGGTTCCTTTGATGGTCAAAACTGCTCAATGTGAAAGAGGAGATAGTCGAGAGGGGTGGAGTCAGGTTCACGGTGAGAAAGAAAATGGCGCGAGCCCTTGTGGGCCCGCGCCTGGTGTATCGACCACTTTTGTGGCCGGCTTCCTTACTTGCGGGGCTTTTCTTCGGCCGGGG
>JBAWFN010000139.1:0-6867 GCA_049591935.1 Terriglobales bacterium
GATTTGCGGAGCCTTCGACGTCGCGATGCGATTCTTATCCGAAATAATGTTCGTCTCCGGAGGCTTGGCCGGCGGCCTTTGCTGGTCTGGTGGAAGCTCGAGATACGTAAGATCTTTGTCCTGCGGCAAAGCATTTGGACTCAAGACCGCAGTTTGTCGTGGTATCAGCCCCGCGATTCTCGACGAGTTCACGATCAGCAGCACCACCAGCAAGTGCACCACCACGGAAATCCAGAACGATTCTCGCCGCCGCGAGTGCGTCAGATCATCTTGCAGTTGCAGGATTAAGGTCGGTGCTTCATCAATCTCCCGGTAGGCCGACTCCCAGTAGCGAGCATCGTACAAATCTCCGCCATCAGGTCTTCGTGACGAAGGGGTTGTAGAGCTCGGCGTAGTCGGCGGGATTTGCGTGGTTGACATCGAACGGCTTACCCGTTGGTTAGACACGAGCCACAGGATATTAGTTGTAGCAACAGCAATCCCGCCGGGTTACCGTGACTGTCGGCTTCACCCTTTTTGCATCGCAGCGTCTGCGGCCCAATTGTTTCATTTTCGCACCTTTTTCCGGAATCTGCGATGCTCTGGAGGGCTAGGTGCTTCAGGTATCACTCGGCAGCAGGCTTGACAATACTTTACAGAAGGCCGGCACCCCGGAGCGCTTCTCTCCGCGCGCTCGGCGGCAGTTCTCTGCGATCTCTGCGATTTAAGGTCTGGTGCGGTACGCCAGTCAGCGCTGGAGTTGCTCCAGCTTGATTTTGCTTCCGTGATCGCGGATCGCGGCCACGATGTCGAGGGCCACGGCCAGTGCGCGCCGGCCATCTTGCAGCTCAACCAGCGGCCGGGAGCGGCGCTGCACCGAATCTAGAAAACTCTTCAACTCAGCATGTAGGGGCTCTTCCTGCACGGTAGGAAGTTTAGCCACCTGAATCTGTGGATTCACCGAAGGCGTACCTGCGCCATCTCCCCCTACGGAAAACACCATCGCATCCTGCCGTCCGTAGTCCAGCGAGACATACTGCTTTGGCTGAAAAAAGCGCAACTTCCGCACCAGTTCGGTCGAAACCCTGCTGGCGGTAAAGTTGGCGATGCAGCCGGAGTCGAACTCAATCCGGACGTTGGCGATATCCACTTTGCTGGAAAGGATCGGAAGACCGACCGCCCGGATTTCCTTCACCGGAGAATTCACAAACGACAATACGACATCCAGGTCGTGAATCATCAGATCCAGCACCACATCGATATCGAGTGACCGCGGTGTAAACACGCTGAGCCGGTGAACTTCAAAAAACATTGGCTGGGTGATCACCGGCAGGGTCGCGCGGACGGCCGGATTGAATCGCTCCAAATGGCCGACCTGGGCAATGCGGTCGCGCTCCCGGGCCACGCGAATCATTTCATCGGCTTGGGCCAGCGAGGCCGCCAGTGGCTTCTCAATCAACACGTCGACGCCAGCCTCCATCAACTGCCGGGCCGTGCTGAGATGGTGGACGGTCGGAACGGCGACCGACGCCGCCCCGACTTCGCTGTGCGTGGTGAGCAACTGCTCGACCGAGCCAAATCCCCGGCAGCCGAATTCCCGCGCCACTGCGTCTGCCCGCGCGGTGTCGGAATCGACTACGCCGACCAAGCGCACCGGCAGTCCTTCTTTCGCCAGTTGCTGGTAGACCCGCGCGTGATTGCGTCCAAAGGCGCCGACGCCAACTACTGCGACGTGAATGAGATGATCGGGGTTCACAGTCCTACTTGCCCTGCGCCTTTTTCAGCAGCGCGATCTGCCCCGCGTGATACAGCTCGTGCTGCACAATTCCGCTGAACAGATAGAAATGATCGTAATATTTCTCCTTCTTTCCTGGCACCTGCTCGTGCAAACGCGAATCCGGGAAAGCCGCCACCGCCTTCACTAGCGCGTCATGCTTTTTCTTGACCTGCTCCACGGCCTTTCGCCAGGCTGTTTCACTGGTATCGCTGACCGGAGGAAAGTTCTCTCGGTCGCTGAGTTCCACGGCTCCGCCGCCAGTTCTGCGCAGCACCGCGTCGTCCCAAGCGGCCACGTGCAGCAGCAATTCCCAAATGCTGTGAGCACCCTTGATGGGATGGGCCGCGGCAGTTTCGGCACCGACCCCGGCCAGCAACTCGAGCATAGAATCGCCATGCCAGGCCTCGCCCTCAAAGGCCCGGCGGATCTGGTCAGCAAGACGAGCGGTTTCCGGCACGTAACTACCAACCTTTCATTCTTGAAAATGGACGACGCGCGTTCCCGCCGGTCAACGTAAATCTTAAAACGCCGACGCGACGATTGCGATTCCCGCCGCATCCGCCGCCACAACAATCTCATTTCCATCCAGCAGCAGACATTTCCCGGCATCCAGCGCCAGGCACGTCGCTCCTGCTTTTCGCATCGTCTCAATCGTTTTCAAGCCGATGACCGGAACGTCAAAACGCATGTCCTGATTCGGCTTGGCCGCCTTGATCACAGTCAGCGCGCGGCTCAGCGTGGAGGCATCCGCATCCAGCGATGCCATGATCTGTCCGGCGCGTTCGATGGTTGCGTCCGTCCCCTCCATGGCCTCGACGGCCACGCAGGCGGCTTCGGCCACTACCACCGTCTGCCCGATATCGAACTGCGCCAGTTGCCGGGCAACCGCCCGCCCATATTCGATGTTCGTCTGCTCCGGCTCCGTCGGCGGGCGCCGCGTCAGCACGCCCGGCTTGGCCAGCAGTGGCTCCAGCAAGTTGGTCGAGTTCTCCAAGGTGATGCCCTCATCCGCCAGCACCTTGGCCACAGCCCCGAGCAATGCGTCGGTGTTACGGATACGCAGGTTCAACAACAACTTTGCCAGCCGCCAGTCCGGCCGGATGCTGGAGAAAATCTGTTTGTGTTTCACCTGGCCAGCCATTACGGCTTTGGTCACACCTTCGCGCTTGAAGGTTTCGATGAGCTTCGACAGCTCTCCCAGCGAAAGCCAATGCACTGCGGCCGCGCCGCGCGAGTCAATCTCAGGAAAAGTCTCTTCTTTGATGGCCGCGACCACCACATCGAACCCCTGCGCCTGCGCCGCCTCCAGAACTAAAAAAGGGAAGCGCCCATTGCCGGCAATCAGGCCGAGTTTCTGCTTAGGAAGGGGCACGGTTGAAAGTCTAGCACTCGGGACCTTAGCTATCAGCCCTCAGCTTTCAGCTACCAGGTGTGGGTACTAGCCCTGGCTAGAAGCTAGAAGCTAGAAGCTAGGAACTGAAAGCTGAAAGCTGAAAGCCGAAAGCTGACAGCTGACAGCTGACAGCCGAAAGCTGACAGCTGACAGCTACTTAATCACTCCCCGCTCCGACTCTTCGATAAAACCAATCAGCCGCTCCACATCTTCGCCCCGGTCGGCTTCCGCCTTCAATTTCTCCAGCGCCTGCGAAGTATTGAGCTTCGAGGCCAGCAGCACCTTGTAAGCATGATGGATCTTCGCGATCCGTTCTTTGCTGAAGCCGCGCCGCTCCAATCCCACCGCGTTCAGTCCGTAAGCATGGGCATCTCGTGCGGCTGCCGTTTTCGAAAACGGAAGCACGTCGCGGGTGATGGTGGTGCCGCCGCCGATAAATGCATATTCCCCAATACGCACAAAATGGTGAACCGGACACAGCGCGCCCACCTGCGCCCAGTCGCCGACCTTCACGTGTCCGCCCAAGGTCGCCGCGTTGGCCAGGATGACGTGGTCCCCCACTCGGCAGTCATGAGCGATGTGCGTATAGGCCATGACCAGGTTGTGACTGCCCACCCGCGTCAGCCCGCCGCCTTTCATGGTGCCGCGGTTGATGGTGACAAATTCCCGGATGGTATTGTGATCCCCGATTTCGAGGCGTGTCGGCTCCCCCGCATAGGTCAGGTCCTGGGGTGCCAACCCGATGGAGCAAAAAGGAAAAAAGCTGTTGTGGGCGCCGATCTTCGTCGGGCCCTCCATGGCCACATGGGACACCAGATGGCAACCCTCGCCCAGTTCAACGTCCGCTCCGACCACGCAGTAAGGCCCGATCTTGCAGCTGGGATGAACTTTCGCGCCGGCATCGACGACGGCTGTGGGATGAACTGTCATCATTGTGGAGGCGGCAACCACGATGGCTTTGACCCTGAACTATTCGGATTCCGTAGCGCTGGCATTGCCGCCGCCGCGCGAAATGTCCACGACCCGGCAACTGACGGTCGCTTCCGCCGCGCGCTTGTCTCCGACGTAGGCCGTGCCTTCCATGCGTCCGGCATTGCCCCGCCAGGACGTTACATTCACTTCAATGCGCAACTGATCGCCCGGCACCACCGGCCGCCGGAACTTGGCACGCTCAATTCCTGTGAACAAAACCAGCTTGCTGTCCCGGTCTTCAATCTCACTGAGCAAGAGCACTCCACCGGCCTGCGCCATGGCTTCCACGATTAGAACTCCCGGCATGACCGGTGTACCCGGAAAGTGGCCGGCAAAAAATGGCTCATTCGCAGTGACATTTTTAATGGCCACAATGCGCTCTTTCCGCGTGAGCTCCAGCACCCGGTCGATGAGCAGGAACGGATACCGGTGCGGCAACAGGCGCATAATTTCATTGATGCCGAACCCGGTCTTCGCGCCCGGACTCTCCCCTGCGCTATGAGTCGTGTCTGTCATACTGGGTTTCGTCAAGAGCGAAGATTATACTTGATCGGACCTACAAAACTCCTCGCCGAAAATATCATTCATGACCAGGAAAGCCCAAAGGAAAGTCCTACCCGCCCCCAGCGCCGATTCCGCCGCCCATCTCCGCTATTTCGAAGAGCGCAAACCACAGATCACCGAAACCGTCCGGCAACTGGTTGAGGTCGAGTCCCCCAGTGACAACAAACCCGCCGTCGACCGCCTTGGTGGGTTGCTGGCCGGACGATTCGAGGCGTTGGGAGGCCACGCCAAGTTCCACCGCACCGCGAACTTCGGCGATCATTTGCAAGTCGATTTCCCCGGAAAAATCTCCGGCAAGCCGGTGCTGCTCCTGGGACATCTGGATACCGTTTATCCCATGGGCACGTTGGCCACCATGCCCTGCCGCATCAGCGGCGAAAAGCTGTTCGGCCCCGGCAGCTTCGACATGAAATCCGGAATCGCAATCATGCTGCATGCCATCGAGGCGCTTCGCGCCTCCCATGGCGACCAACTGCCGCGCCCCGTGACCGTCCTGTTGGTCTCGGACGAAGAGGTCGGCAGTGACAGTTCCCGCCACATCACTGAGAATCTCGCCAGAAAGTCTCAGGCAGTGTTGGTGATCGAGCCTGCTTATGGTCCGAAGGGTGCCCTAAAAACCGCCAGAAAGGGAGTTGGCGAATACATTCTCAAAGTCACCGGCAAAGCCGCGCACTCGGGGCTGGATTTCGAGAAAGGCGAGAGTGCGATCGTGGAACTTGCCCGCCAAATCATCGCGATCTCAAAACTTGTCGATCTCAAACGCGGCATCACCCTCAATGCCGGAACCGTGCAGGGAGGTACGCGCTCGAATGTAATTCCCGCCGAAGCCAGCGCCGTCCTCGACGTGCGCGTCGCCCACATGAAAGATGCTGCCGTCATCGAGCGCCGCCTCCGCTCGCTGAGACCGTTCAATCGTAAGTGCAAGCTCGAAATCGCCGGAGGAGTCAATCGACCGCCCATGGAACGAACTCCGGCTGTCGCGGCCCTGTACCAGAAGGCCTGCACCATCGCTGCGCAATTGCGTTGGAAGCTCGACGAGGTCGCAGTCGGCGGCGGGTCGGACGGAAACTTCACCGCCGGTCTGGGCATCCCCACCCTGGATGGACTCGGTGGCGTAGGGGACGGTGCCCATGCCAGCCACGAGTCCATCTTGATCTCTGAGTTGCCCCGTCGAGCAGCCCTTCTGGCGGGCCTTATCGAGTCCTTGTAAGCGTCTTCCGTGCTAGAATTGCCAGCCGCAAGCAAGTCCCGAGTCCCCCGGAGGGTTACGTGACAATCTGCCAAGTGTCTCGCTTACTGGTTGTGATCACCGTTGCTTTCATACTGTTTGCGCCTGCCACAATGGCCCAAACCCCGGCCGGCAACGTCCGTCATATTTCTAGCCGCGTGCCGGTGATTGGCTCTTCCCAGGAAATGGCCGCCGTGCGACCCGCGAACTCGTCGTCTCCCCGCCGCCGCGACCTGGTTGATCCCCCTGCGAACCCTTGGCAGCTACTCGCTACCCTGCCCGGCGCCGTAGTGCACGACATTTCTTTTGCCACACCCAGCATCGGCTATGCCGCCGCCGAGCTCGGCCAGGTATGGAAAACCACCAACGGCGGCGTCAACTGGACCCGGATCATGAATCTGGGATTCCCCTATTACTGGTACGGGGTGCAGGCAGCAGGTGTGAATGACGTTGTCATCTCCGGATTCAACGACTCCAATTTTGAAGGCATGATTCGCTTCAGTCACGATGGCGGCCAAACTTGGACCTCGGACATCGTTCTCACTACCAACGGCTGGGGCGACCGCATCCACTACGTCAACTTGCAGGATGGATTAGAAATGGATCAGTTGAATCTCTCCGCCCCGAACGCCGCCCACTACACCACCGACGGCGGGGCCAACGCCTCCGATTGGACCAACGTAGTACCCGACCCCAACGGTGGCTGGTTTGGCAGCCAGTTTAGCTTACTGACCAACCAGCACGCTCGCGCTTCCGGCATCACTTATTGCACCAGCCTCAACCTGGGTGCCGACTGGACTTGCCGTCCCTCCATCGATTCGGTTTTCGACGGCCCTACGTTCTTCGAGAACGACACTTTTGGCTGGGTGGGTGGCGGCGAGATTTCGCCGAATGTCGAAGGCTGGGTGCATCGCACCGCCGACGGCGGCAACACCTGGAGTGGCCGTACTCTGG